>NZ_JACFSO010000001.1:0-721296 GCF_016100385.1 Bartonella sp. W8151 | reverse complement strand
AACTCCACATAACAGTAAGCCCGTTAAGGTCAAGTTCTTCATTTTACACCCCTAAAAAATAAAAGAATTCATTTGTTAATTTTTTCGGCTTCTACAATATCATTTTTTAATAATCAAGTGATTCTATAATATTATTAATATTAAAATTGTATTTTAATCGTGTTTCAATGATATTTAATTAACCGGTTAACTTTTTGATCTAATAAATGATTATATTTTTTACTTACAGAATCACATATATACATTATTTTTTTATAATATGATATATTTTTAGAAATTTATATATTTTATTACATTAGAATATTTAAAAACTTCATAAAAATGACTATTTTTACTTTTTTAAACAACAGCCTATATCAACTGCGATTTCGCCAAGTTGAAGATATATTGCATGCTTTAGGTATAGATATTTTCCTTAAAACTGGGCGTTATCAGGTATCTCTTTTGCCAGATGAATAGCTCGTTAAATATGAAAGAAATGTGAGAACCAACGCTCGAATTGGCGATGGCGTTCGGATGAAGTTTTCGTCAACATCAATGGTGTTCAACATTATCTATAGCAAACAGCTGATCATGGAGGCGAAGTTCTTGAATGTTATGTTTTCAGGCGTCGAAATAATAAAAATACCGTTGGAATTTATCAAAAAACTATGAAAGAAAACGGGGTAACAGAAGTTATAATACAAATATGCCTACATCATATAAAGCAGCATTCCGGAATATTGACATAGAAGATCTTCAAGAAACAGACCGCCGTCTTAATAATTGATGTAAGAATTCTCATCTAACCTTCCGGTGACAAGAACGAGCAATGCACGCTTTAAAACTATGTCGCGGTTACAGAAATTCACACATATTGATGAAAAATATATATATAACACTATAAGTTAGTCTATTTTTGTAGTTTGTTTTTTCCTTAACGCGCCTCCCCAAAAAATCACGTTTGGAAGCTTCCATCAAGGACTTTGATGTGTCAATTCAAAAGTATAAGACGACCGTTAAAACGCCTCAGCAAGTACCGTACATTGTATTCACTCAAATCAAAACCACGAAATGCATGCAATCAACAAAGTTCCTCCGAATACGTTAAACAAACACAAAACTGTATTTTTTAGATAAGATAACAGGATCATTCATAAAGCCGGATTTATCATTAACTTCTAAACTACAATATCACCAGCAAGCATGCGGATTGCCAAGCATTTGCAACCAACAAAATCGCCGTTGTCCCTGCCACAATAATCCGCTTTTTTAAAAAAGAACTCAGAACATGTTTCATATAGGTTGAACGTATTGGAAATCTTTAACTTTCAAAATTTTTTAAACTGAAACTAAACTTGTAGAAAACTTTCTGAATAGAAATTATCGGCTCCGTCTATGTTCATTTTGCGTTTTGATAACAGCAGCAATCACTTTCAAAGCATCTCAAAAATGAGGAACCAACAATTTTTATCTATAATATTGTCTTAACCAGCTAGAGAAAAGATGCTAGTGAAGCGACTACAAAATTTTATTCAGCTTGAAACGACCTTCTGGAGGAGAACCTGATGAACAAACTTTTTTCAAAGACACCCTTTCCTCCTTATTACATTGTTGCTTTTTCTTCCCAAAGAACAGAAGGAGACAATGGTTATGCTGAAATGGCGAAGGCAATGGAAGAACTGGCGTTTCAGCAACCCGGTTGTCTTGGTGCTGAAAGTGCCCGTGGTGCTGACGGTTTTGGCATTACCAATTCGTTCTGGAAAGACGAAGCGAGTATGAAGGCCTGGAAAGCAAATGTTGACCATCAGCTTGCCCAGAAACTTGGACGGGAGGTATTTTATTCCCATTACGTCATCCGTATCGCGAAAGTAGAACGCGATTACAACTTTGAAAAAATGCAGTTAGCATAAATCCGAACAATCCTTCGGGCATGTATCTTGATGGAGAATTTTGTTCCATCTTTATATGACGCATTCTTCTTGAGTTCTATTGATCGAATAGTCAAAAAATCATGAAACCGAAGCCAACAAAAACATGGTGTGAAGCCTTGGGATAAATGAAATGGGTTCATTTGAATTTTACCGAGAACGAGATTTGGAAAAACCCATATTGGAAACACTTAAGTTTAAGTTACAAGCCCCAATTACACCTGCACAAGTGAAGATACTTATTTCTCGATCAAAGGTCGGCAATTCATGATAAAATATGGGGAAATATTGTTAAATATACTAACTATCCTTACACACTGAACGTTAAAACAGGTTATAGTTCGAGTTTGAGACTGTAACAATTCGATATGTTTCCTTGGAAAAATTTGATCAACAAGGCTTGGGTATCCATCACATATCGGAAAAAGGAGAGAGTAATGCTCAAGCGCGTCTTGGCGGCAGTTACTATATTGATCATAATTCTTTCTTCTGCTTCGGCAAAAATGAATGTCAAAGAAAAAGAATTCCGGATAATCAATACCTTCCTTGCATTACAAATTTATATGTCGCAAATCAAGGATGCAGACCATCTGATGACATTTGAAAATCTGAAAGTATTTCAATTGCCGTCATATAATGCCGACAAAATAGAAAAAGATTTCAAAGCTAATAGAATTACTGCTCAAAAAAAATATAGCACGCCGTTTTCTGTCGATGGACTCATTACAAGCTTGAAGCAAACGACAGAGGGCTATGAAATCGGCTTACGTTCAAGCAAATCAAACGCGACGCAGGTTATCGGCGTTTTGGGAAAAGAATATAACGGCTTTAATCAGCCTCTTAAAACCGGTAAATATTTTTCATTGACTTGTAGAGAAGCCACATTCGACGGAACGGTTTATGCCAAAAGATGTGCACCCGAGGTTGGTTCGCTCATCATCGAAGAAAATCAGGCAGCCCCGATAACCAAAGCCTTTCTTTCCGGAAAAGATATCTCTTCCTATATTGCCAGCAATAGAGGCGAGGCCGTAACAACACGGCTTTTTATGCTGAAATATATTGCACAATATGCACCGGATAATTCGCCATGTTTTTCTTGGGAAACATCAGAAAAATGCAACTTTTCCGATTTTCTTCCCTTTAAAGGCAATATTCGAGAAACAAAAGATTTCCAGCATGCATACGAAAAAGGTAAGGATTTTTATCGTCTACCCTGATTCATTGACAGCCTGATTCCTATCGTTTGACTCACTGGCTTTAATAGTTATTTGCGCTTTACCCCACGAAGTCGTTCAGAATTAATCGTTAAAAAACCGTCTCTTTTCCGTTAAGCGAGCAAGTGCCTATGGCTCGCGCAACAGTGTGATTGTTTTGAAATAGTCGAATCCATCACCTCGGCATCGTTATAAGAAGATATCCCACTATCTTTCTCGAAAACTCGATAGAATGCCTCTAAAACTGTGACAGTTAATCAGTGACATTAAAACGGTTATCAAAATAGAAAGATCACGTCCGAGATAGTCCGATAATTATCGTGCAGCATGTGGCAACAGCCGGAATGGGAAAACTCGTATAGCGGCGGGAAACATAAGCCTTTATTTTCGGTCATTAAAAACCTGACTTGATTAATTTCTTCGACAATCGGAAACAGCGTTTTGTGGTAAATAGCAAACAATATTTTGAAATTTTAGAGAGGAAATCCGTTATCGCGGGCAAACTTCCAATTTATCAGGTTAATTATTTTTCAGATCAGACAGTGTATCTGACAGAGTTTGCTCTAAAGGGCTGAATTGAAGCCCTAGAATTTTCTCATATCTTTCACTGCTGAAACGCGTTCTATCATATTGTCTTGCCATCAAACGGACTGAAGCCAATGATAATAAAATGGGCTTGCCTGTAAGCTTGCCATAAATTTCCTGAAAAACTGCGATGCAGTACAATAGTGGCATTGGTATGGTCTTCGTTGGCGTTTTGACATTGGCATAATGACCCATCATGAATACAAGGTCTTTCATATGGATGTGACAGCCGGCAACGAGATCACGTTCTCCAGGCTTGCCCTTGAAGGTGACCATGATCAGGGCTGCGGCAACATCTCTTGTATCAACAACCGAAAACGTCATTGGAACAATGGCCGGCAACTTTCCGTTCATGACATCAAGTGAAAGTTGTCCTGCCGAGGTGGGCTCTGGATCATCAGGGCCCCACATCTACCCCGGTAAAATATAATAACATTTCATTATCGGATTGTGAGCAGCAAATTCTCCGACTGTTTTTTCACTGATGACTTTGCAGCGATAGTAATCATCCGAATTTTCTATGTCCCTATCACATGTCTCATTAATCAATGTACCGGCTCCACAATCGAGAACTGCGATCAATGAGACATGAACAAACTGTTTGACACCCGCTTTTAAGGCTGCTTCCAATAAACATTTTGTACTATTAATGTTGATCTTTTCCAGATCGGCCCAATGGCTGCCGCCTTTATAATTGTCGCGGAAAAAAGCAGCTGTGTGAAAAACACTTTCGCAGCCTTTGAGATGGCTTTTAAAGCTTGCGGCATTGGTCATATCGCCTTCAATAATTTCAAGTTCATCATGAGGGGCGAATTGCTTGTTTGCCTTTTGTCGCGACCGGACCAGTGCTTTGACATGATAACCTTCGGCGATCAATTGGCGAACCAGATTATTGCCTGATAGTCCGGTAGCACCGGCTACGAAAACAGTTTTCTTCATCAACGATTCCAAATAACAAATGAAATTCATATATCAACTGATATTTATGTTTCATTTGATAACTTATTAAATGAAATGTCGGATGATATCTTAAATTTATGGTCAAACAGATAAAACCGCGTAAAACAAGATTGGAAAGCCAGCAAGAGACACGCCAGAACCTGTTGGAAGCTGCACGCATGCTATTCACAGAATTGGGCTACGAGGCAACCTCCATCAGAGGAATCTGTGATAAAGCAGGCTATTCACAAGGAGCCTTTTATTCCAATTTCAATAACAAGGGTGAAGTTTTTTTAGAGCTTCTCGAGCAATATAAATCATTTGAGGCAAATTCACGAAAACAACTCATTGATGATGCAGGGGGGAATTTTGAAAAGGCCCTGAATGATATGACCTTATGGTTTGAACGCAATGATCAAAATATTTCCTACACAATTCTGTTTCTTGAAATGCAACTTCACGCTTTGCGCCATCCGGAATTTGTAAAAACTTATAATAATCTTATAGAGGAACAAAAATCGTTCTATACGAAGCTCGTACAACATCTGTTTGTTATGAGAAATATCGAACCTCCCTTTGATTGCTCGATTGTTGCAGAAGGGTTAATGGCACTTGGGGCTAATGAAGCAATTGCCAGACGATTGAACCCGAAGCGGGAGAAGCAAAATCCATTTTCGGTCTATCTGAAATTGATTTTTCGGATAGAAGAGAAATAGACAAATTTGAAGCTTTTAGAGCGATATATTGATCATATCGGCATGAAATATTTCTCTGCCTCTTTTTCATGAATATTTATCATGTAGTATCACTATTAATGCCCTGACACATTTCCGATATGGCGAAAAACGAAAACGACAATGCCCCATTTTCCCAGAATTTAATTGACTAAACATCGGCTTTATCGGTCACAAATTTTTTATATTTAAGCTAAATTATTATTATAAACATCTGACACGCCATTATCTAAATTTTTGTTGTTCAAATAACTGCATACAAATTACTGAGTAACTCACTCTTCCCGTAGCCAATTTGTTCGCTATTTTTATCTCTGCCAGCCGAGACAGATTATCTGCTTCGATCTATAGAAAGGTTTCATAGGTTTAATTCAATATCATCCGACCTTCCCTTGGAAAGGATAGAGTCATATTCATTGGATACCAATTACAACACCCGTTGATAGTATGATCACACGTTGTTCGGATGATGACATTGTTGTTGATTTGAAGAGCAAATATAGCCTTGACAAAAATTTTAGTATATTTGGTGAAATAACGAATATGTTTCATGAAAAGCAGCTTCATCCACCATTATTTCCGTTTCGGAAAGCCCTGATCTGGCTCAATTTCGGCCCAAGGAAGGCAGAGTTTTTAGCCTGAAATGAAAGCCGCATTTTGATTTTTTAAAATTGAGGAATAAACTCATCTTAAATTCTATGTCATAATCAAACCCCCATGACCAATTCATATGGCCATTGCTAACGAATAATTTTTACCGGAGGTAGATGATGCTCACTCAAACACGCCGTCATTTTTTAATCGGTGCTTCACTCCTTCCCGTTGTTTGCGCATTTCCTACTATTGCCGCGGCCGAAGACAAAAAACCGATAATATGGGGGCCTCCGGCGGGTCCATCCCTCGTTGCTGCTTATGCAGTAAAAAGCGGCATGCTTGATCAACTCTTACCCGGTTGCCAATTCAAAGTTTGGAACAATCCCGATCAGATCCGGGCCGGGCTCGGTTCCGGCTCAATCAATATGGCCATTTTGCCAAGTTACAGCGGCGCGAATCTATATAATAAAGGTCTTGGTGTAAGATTGGCGAATATTCTTACAGACGGGCTTCTTTATATCGTCGCACCGGAAGCATCGAACATCAAAACGCTTCAGGATCTTATCGGCAAAAAACTTGCTGTACCATTCAAAAACGATATGCCCGACTATATTATGCAGGCGATTTTAAAGGCCTATGACATCAAGCCGGACGCAATCGACATACAATATACGGGGAGCCTCCCCGAAGCTATGCCGCTTCTCATGATCGGACGGGTTGATGCAGCAGTCATTGTGGAGCCAGCTGCCTCTACTGTGATTTCCATGAGCTCTGTATCCCCGAAAAAAATTGTTCGTGCCCTTGATATTCAAAAGCTTTGGGAAAAAGTTTCTAAAACCGATGCCATTCCGCAAGCCGGCCTTGTTGTAGGCAAAGGTTTCGAAGGCGATGAGGGAAAAAAGAAAATAGAAGCGCTCAATGCATGTTTTTCAACTGCACTTGAAAAAATTAAAGCTGACCCCGAAAAAGCAGCCGACGAGATCAGCGGTCTCCTTGATTTTCCGCCACACCTGATCGCAGCATCCGTCGCTTTCAGTCATCTCGTTGTTCATAATGCAAGCGAAGTCAAACCGACGCTGGAAACATTTTTCAATGTTCTTATTGAACAAAATTCTGCAATTCTGGGCGGAAAACTGCCAGATGACGGATTTTATGCCTGATGCATTTACATAAAACCATTTCCCATCTTGTGTCGCTTGGAAACTATTTTTGGGGAGGCTTTGCAGGGCTTGCCGGTTGCTTCTGTTTTTTTGCCGTCTGGCAATTGGCCCATGAACTTTATGGGAGTTATGTGCTCCCCTCTCCGCAACAAACTTTGCAAGCTATGGTCTTGCTTGTCCAAACGGACAAATTTGTCGAGATGGCGAAAGTGACGGCCGAACGTTCATTTGCAGGTTTTGTCATTGCCGCTTCGGTCGGAATTGTCAGTGGCGTATTGTGCGGTTATTCATTTGCTGCAATACGTCTGATGCGGCCGATCATTATCATTCTTCTCGGTGTACCGCCAATAGGCTGGATTGTGCTTGCGCTCATCTGGTTTGAAAACGGTAGCGGCTCGGTTATCATGACGATTGCTGTTGCGTCCTTTCCGCTCATTTTTATCAATAGCGTTCAGGCAATTGCCACGCGTGACCGGTCACTCGACGATATGGCGCGTGCTTTCAACATTGGCATATTCAAAAGATTTCGGACAATCACATTTCCGCAAATGGTGTCCTATATTTTTCCGGCCTTGTCGCTTTCGGCCGGAAGTGCCTGGAAAGTAGCCGTAATGGCCGAACTTTTAAGCTATTCCGGCGGGCTTGGGGGCCTTCTTTTTGAAGCACGCAGCACTTTTGATGTTCCTGAAGTAACGGCCATTATCATGATCATTGTGTGTTTTGCTCTGATAACCGAATTCGGTATTATTCATCCGATACGGGAATTTTTTGAAAGCTGGCGACATGCATCCGAGCCGTGGGGCGTTAAAAAATGAGAATTGAAATGCAGGATATCGCGTTTTCTTATCTCGGAAGACGCATTCTTGAAAACGTCAATATCCGCGTCAATGACCACGAAACGCTGGTTATTCTTGGTGCGTCCGGTGCAGGAAAAACCACAATATTACAGATTGCCGCAGGCCTGTTAACGCCTAACAAAGGGGAAATCAGGAAAACTTATCGCCAGCAAGCAATTGTTTTTCAGGAACCGAGATTGCTCCCTTGGAAAACAACTTATGAAAATATTGCTTATGGTTTGATGAATTCACACCGACCATCCGGAAAAAAAGATTTCATTTCCGATTGCGCAAAAAAGGTCGGTTTAAAAATAACTGATCTTGAAAAATATCCGGCTGCATTATCGGGTGGCATGCGCCAGCGCGCAGCTGTCGCGCGCGCACTTGCCGTTAATCCCGATATCATATTTTTCGACGAGCCGTTTTCTGCTGTCGATATCGGCCTCAGGCGTAACCTTCAGGACATTGTTATTGAAGAGGCAAAAGGTCAGGGTTTTTCATCATTGTTTGTTACTCATGATCTTCACGAAGCGCTGCGCATTGCTCACCGTCTGTTACTGGTTAGTGGCGATCCTGCAACAATTGTCGCTGAAAGACATGTCGAAGGTGAACCGGGAAAGCGAAGCGAACGTGAGATATTCGATATGAGCGAACAATTCGCCAAAGATCGGGATTTTTACGACCTTCTTTATAGAGACAGGGACTAACGCAATGGGGCTTATCAAAAAGCTAAAAGCAGTCATTGCTCATAATCCCTTTTTTACCGAAGGCGTTTTCCTTTTCTTTCCGGTATCGGCCGGTTATGCTGTGCTCATGCCGTTTATCTGGGTAATTGCCTATCAACTCGACTATCCCGGTACACGCTATATTTTTCCCCAACAATGGCATGCGCATGAAATGATTTTCGGCTTTTATTCGGCTGCCCTTGCTGGATTTTTATGTTCCGCCGTTGCCGAATGGACAGAAACAAAGCCGTTAAATGGCATGAGACTTTTCTTTCTGCTTTTATTATGTCTTCCCGGTCGCATTGTCGGTTTTTTGGGTTCGGATTACCTGATGGTCGTCGGCAGTGTGTTCGATTTCGCCTTTCTGGCACTTATGATCTTATATGTCGGTTTGCCGATTATTTCGAAAAGAAAATGGAAAAGCTTGTCATTTTTGCTATGGCTTATCGTTCTTTTTGCACTCGAAATTGTTTTGAAAATCTCGTGGTGGCGCGAAGAAACGGAACTATCGTCCCACATATTGTGGTCGATTATCGCTGTTTTTGTTGTTCTGTTTTCCTTGGCTATCTCGCGCATTAACACTGTGGTCACCAATCTTTCATTGGATCCTTCTGGTGAAACAAGCCCATATCGCCCGCATCCGGGCAGACGCAATCTATCTGCATTTTTGACAGTCTTATATGCCCTATCAATGCTTTTTCTGCCGTCTTCACAAATGCAATATTATCTCGCTTTTGCTGCCAGTGCCGGTTTTATGGACAAAACTGCAGAATGGTTTATCGGCAAGGCTGCATTAAAAACAGAAGTCTTATGCCTTGCGCTTGCCAATGTCAGTGCTGCAATCGGTTTTTTTCTTATCGGTCTTTCCGGCTTTAATGAGCGCATACCGATTTATGCGGGCTTACATATATTAACCATTGCGACATTGGGGCTTGGCGTGATGGGTGTGTTTACGATCGCCGGTTTACGTCATTCAGGACGAAAATTGATAGCCATACCGTGGCAATCAAAAGCGGCTATCGCATTTATTATATTCTCCGCCGCCGTGCGTGTTTTGCCAGAAATAACCGATCTCACCGCTTTTGGCAGTCACCATTATGCATGGGCCGCGATTTTCTGGTCTTTGGCTTTCCTCCTCTGGCTATGGGGATACCTGCCCTTCTTAAAAAATCCGGTAAAACTTTAAGTTCATCAAGCCGTTTTTCATCACAGTTTATTCTGAAATTTCATCACGTTATAAAGCCAATTAACTGGAAGGATAGATGGCGAAAATTTTCGCTTAAAAATCGTGCTGCAAGACCTTGAAGGTTTATTTAAGCTCAAGTTTTTCCGTTTTTCAGTCAATTGACGACAGGACAGTTTTTTGAATTTTTCTACTGATATAAAAGTAAAACTCACCTGCTGTTATGATTAGTTTTTCTCTCACCTTTATTTTTGGAAACCAACGACAGACGACAAAAAAGAAAATGAAATAACAAAATCAAAAGATCATAAAATCAAGGTGGTGCCGCATGCCGGAATCGAACCAGCGACCCCATCATTACGAATGACGTGCTCTACCAACTGAGCTAATGCGGCACAGAGTCTTGTTCTTATAACAGAACCGGTAACGGGTGATAGCTAAAAGCTTGACCGAAAGCAAGCATGCAATTCTGTCTTTCGATGTTTTTCATAATTAACTCACAAAGCGCAGTTATAACACAAGCAATTTTTAAAAAAATCAACAATAGATTTGGTTTGCCAATTACCCGGCTGTTGCTTATTCTGCCACCCGATAAATGGACAAGAAGGAGAATTATTCATTGGCTAATGCCGAGCAAGCCATCCGCAACGCATTGCTAAAGATCGATTCAAGCAATGTTGCTCAACGGCGCCGCGTCTATGAATCTGCGTGGAATGCACATGAACGTGCATTGCTTTCCAGCCACGGTTTAAATGACGTCACCCGCACAAAGCGGCGTGATGCATTGATGCAGATTATCCGTGCAATTGAAAGTGATTACGTTGCCACGGAGATAAATAAAGCCGATGAAGAAACTCACGATCTAGCTTCTGAAGGCCCTGAAGACCAGATAAAAATTGAAGTCAATGGTGCAACCAATCTTGAAGACACGACCTTGCACCGTGCATCGGCAAGGCGGCGTTCAAAAATTCTCCTTATTGTCGCCCCGAGTATTCTTGCGATTATCATGATAATCGGCTTTACCGGATGGTCGTTTTTCAACAGTCTTTCGGGACGTGCTATTATCGAACATCGTAAAGAGGCAATCGAACAGAACCAGCGCACCAAGACGGTCGTTCCTTTTCGCAAGGAAGCAGATAACGACGGCAGCTGGATAAAATTTTTCTACCCCGGAGATGCAACAGCCATCACAACCTATGGACAAGCATCTGTTTCGATAAAAGATGACGGGGGCATCCCTTACACCCATATTACTGCAAACAGTGATGAAGATGTTGTTGTCGTTGAGATCGGAGCCGGAGCATTATCGAATTTGCGCGGCAAAAAGGCTATGATCGATATCAATGCAAGGGGTGATGGCACAAAGCCGGGCCAGATGAGTATAACTTGCGACCTTGGAAATAACGCCGATTGTGGTAGACGTCGTTTTGAAGTTCCTGTTAACCGTAATGACCTTCTGTTCGAGGTGACAATTCCGGCAGAAGGTAACGGTCCGGCTAAAATATATCTGACAAGCGACCTTCTGGGCGAAGGCAGCGGTATTGATATTTACGGAATGAAGATCAAAGCAGCGGACTGAGATTTATGGCACAAGAACCGATTGCAGTAGATGAAGCACTCATCGAATCCGTGGTGCGTACATTTTATGGACGGGTAAGAAAAGATCATATACTCGGTCCTATTTTTGAAGAACATATCGGTGATTGGGAGCGCCATTTACAAAATATGTTCGCCTTCTGGTCATCGGTTATGCTGCATACCAACCGGTATAACGGCCGCCCTATGCCCAAGCATGTCGTTTTACCTATTGACGCTATGCATTTTGACCATTGGCTGGAAATTTTTAAAAAAACCGTTGATGAACTTTGCCTGAAGGAAGATGCCGAATTGTTCATGAAAAAAGCAACCCAGATTGCTCATAGCCTTGAACTGGGTCTTGCCTCAAACAATAAAGTTCTTTTAAAACCCGGCGAACGTTTCATCAGAAATAAGGATCACACATTGTGATTGAAAAAGATCGTCTTACCGAAGTGGAAATAAAACTTGCCGAACAGGAGCGGCTCGTCGACGAGCTTTCCTCTGTTCTTGCTGAACAATGGAAAACAATCGACCAAATGGATAAAAAATTAACAGCCCTGACCAAACGTTTTCTTGAACTTGAAGAACAAAGCCAGCCCGACATTCCTGTTACCCGGCCACCCCATTGGTAAATCATCGGGTAAAATTTGCCTGAAATTATTGAAGCCGAGCGCCGCTTGAACGACATCTGTTATCCACATGCATCGGGAAAAATGCCACTCGCCATCTTTTTCGTCGGCAATAACGGGTTTGAAAATTTGTTTAACCTTATTTGCTGATGACCAATCGGTGCAGGCGGAAAATGTTTTCCAAACATCTTAAAATATTGCGGAAAGCCAGCCGACCCAAAGATTGAAACCGCGACAGACACCTCCAGGGAAAAAGATTAAGCCCACAATCGCGAGTATGACGTTATCGTGCCATAGCGCTTCTACGACATGCGTCCCGAGCAGGAATGTGAACGAGTTCCATATAAAAAATAATATAACGTCAACTGTGTTACGCATCTTTAGTCCGTCAAGATTCAATAACATTCAGCCTATCAAAAGCACAAATAATATATGCAAAAATTATTGATTACTCTGAATTCAAATTTTGTTTTTGACTAAATCTCATCTGAAATCGACGCTATTTTCCCTGTGATTGGGAAGGTCGGCCATGAATTTTTTAAAAAATTTTTCCGGGAAAATAACGTGCACAATTTGTTCAACTGCGACCAATCGGAAAGCATGTCGTACGTTAAAATTCCGTTCGTTGGCGATTTTTGAAAGTATTTCACGTTTCTTACAAAGTTCAAACACCCGAATAGGATCCAAATTTTTGTGAAATAGTTTTCTGCGCATTGGTAAAGTATAGACCAAAATAATGCCATCCCGCCCTTTAAGGGAAGGCTGATTTTTAATAGAGTTTTGAAGTTTGGTTTTAAATGTCGGTTGCTCTCATAGAATAGGGCAAGAAACACCGGTCCCCTTCAATCCGCAATAACCATTCGGGTTTTTGGCGAGATATTGCTGGTGATAATCTTCAGCGAAATAGAACGGCCCTTCTAACGCAATTTCGGTTGTAATCGGCCCCAATCCTTTTGATTGAAGTGCTTTTTCAAATTGTTGTTTGCTCTTTTTTGCTATTTCCAAATCACGTTCATTGGAAAGATAGAGAGCAGAACGGTAATTGTTACCTATGTCGTTTCCCTGCCGCATTCCTTGCGTGGGATCATGTTGTTCCCAAAAAGTTTTCAATATTTCATCAAGATGAAGTATCGTCGGATCATAGACAACAAGTACCGCTTCTGTATGACCTGTTTTACCGGTACAAACTTCTTCATAGGTTGGATTGGGTGTAAAGCCGCCTGTGTAACCGGCTGCCGTCACGTAAACGCCCGGAATTTTCCAGAATAGCCGTTCAACGCCCCAGAAACAGCCCATTGCAACAATAATATGATGCATATTTTCAGGATATGGCCCCTTGAGGTTGTGTCCATTGACATAGTGGGTTTTAGCGGTTGCAATCGGTCCACTCCTGCCAACGAGTGCATCTTCTTTTTTCGGCATTTTGAGTTTTTCTGAAAGTGACAAAAGATCAAACATTTCCTTCACCATAGTTTGCATTATCAAAATGGGCTTCGCGATCATAGCCGAAAACATAAAAGACCAACGCGAAAACGGCAAAAACGATCCATGTCGGGCAAAGGCCGACAATTTTTGCTGCTACAGGTAAATATGGAGATGAAAGATGCGAAATAAAGTTGTCAAATTCCTGCGTACCCATTGAAAAAACAAACGATATTGTAGAGCCGATGGGGAGAAACAAGACTTCGGAAGCGCCGACCGAATGGGCAGCATCAATGACGAGAGTTATAATCGTTAGAACAAGAAACAGATAAGAAATGAAGCGAAATAACCGGCGGATCAAACGCACAAGAACAATTCCTTATTGATAACGATTTCAGGCCTGCTGCTTGAAATCGGATACAGTCTTAAAAAAACACACCCCATATGGCTCGTTTATTTATAATCAAACAGGCTCGCGTTTGTCGATAAGCTTATCGGGATGGGCAAAATTGATGAGCCTTTGTCGGTCGGTGAAAACAATTCGCGACCCGTCGACATTAACGCCATGTTTTGCGACAGTTGCAAATGCCCGTGACAGGTTTTCCGGTGTCATGCCAAGCTTGTAGGCAAGCAGTTTTTTCTCGTACGGAATATCGATATAATTGGCTTCAATCTGTGTATCGGCTTCCGCCAGAATCCAATTAGCCAATCTCTCGCTCCCATTTCTCAATTTCTGGTTTTTCAACTCCTTGATGGTCATACGATAGCGACGTGAAAGTTCGCGAACAACTGCATGCATGAAAGCTGTGTCATTGTCGATTGCCTCTCTGAAGCGGGCTGAAGGGATCATCAAAACCTGTGCTTCGGTCAATGTCCGGGCTGATTGCAAACACACATCATCGTTCAAAATGGCCGCCAGAATGAACAGACTTACCGGTTGGATAATGTCGAGAATTGTCTCTCGTCCGAAGCTCGTCGCATACATTTCAACCTGACCATCAACAAGGATATAGAGAAAATCCTGCATGGCGTTTTCGTTGACGAGAACCACTCCCGGAGGAAAGCGTTGGAAAAAACCCGGGCCAATTAAAGAATCGAATGTTTTGTCACTTGCTTGCGAAAAAATATCGAGATTTTGAATTTTTAAACGATCTTCTGATCTCATATTGTTCCTCTAATTAACATTTTTATTTTTTGCCTTAGCATCTATCAAGTGTAGCAAAGCAATATTTCAAGGCGTCATCATCATTATTTTAAAATAAGCTTTTCTTTTATTTTAAATAAAACTCATTTGATTTTGATCAAGGTGCCCTATTTCACTCATTACTACATACCCCCTCGACAAAAAGGAAGAATTTATCTGGTGGTAAAAATGGAACAAACTGACACCCCGATCAAAGGCTCTTCAGAAGCGTTGTGGCTGAGCTCTTTAGCCTTTACTGTATGTTTTGCGGTATGGACAATTTTTTCGATTATCGGCATTGCAATCCAGAAAAAATTGGGTTTGAGCCAATCCGAACTTGGACTTCTCATAGCCACTCCCGTCCTCACCGGCTCGCTCGTGCGTATTCCACTTGGCATCTGGACTGAACAGATCGGTGGGCGCATTATTTTCGTATTATCGATGTTGGCTTCGGCTTTATCGACGTTTCTGCTCACTTTTGCCCACACCTATACATGGATGTTGATAGCAGCCCTTGGCATCGGTATTGCCGGCGGCACATTCTCGGTTGGCGTTGCTTATGTTTCGCGCTGGTTCAGTGCGAAAAAGCAAGGCCTTGCACTTGGTATTTTCGGTGCAGGCAATGTCGGTGCAGCCGTTACGAAACTTGGCGCTCCATGGGTGATGAGCTGGTGGGGAAGCTGGGAAGGCGTGGCCTATATATGGGCGCTCGTTCTCGTTATCACGGCTGTGATCTTCTGGCTCTTTACCTCCGACGATCCCGTGCTTGTCGAACAGCGCCGGTTGGGCATCAAGCCGCAAAGCGCTTTGCTTGAACTTGCACCTTTGAAGAAACTGCAAGTTTGGCGTTTTTCCTTCTATTATTTCTTCGTATTCGGTGGATATATCGCTTTGGCAACGTGGTTGCCGCATTATTTGCAGGATGTTTATTCCATCGATCTGTGGCTTGCAGGCGTCATTGCTGCACTCTATTCGATACCCGCATCGCTCTTCCGTGCCTATGGCGGTTATCTTTCCGATAAATATGGAGCACGCCGTGTCATGTATTGGACACTCACAATGTGTACCATTACATGTTTCATTCTCTCTTACCCTCCGACACAATACACGGTTGAAACGGCCAAAGGTCCATTCACCTTTACATTTGCGATCAGCCTCGTCGGTTTTGCCCTGATTGTTGCCATACTCGGTTTCTTCATGGCTCTCGGGAAAGCTGCCGTTTATAAGCATATTCCCGTTTATTACCCGAAAAGCGTCGGTGCTGTTGGCGGTCTCGTCGGCATGATGGGCGGACTTGGCGGATTTATCCTGCCGATCCTTTTTGGTGAAGTCCTCGACATCACCGGAATCTATTCAACCTGCTTCATGATCCTATTTGTCATTTCACTTGCGGCACTCATCTGGATGCATGTTTCGATCCTACTGATGAACCACCGCAAATTGGTAGAGCTCGGGCAAAAAACGCCTGAATTTCAGGAGTAATTCGCATGTCCAATCAAATCAATAAAGGTTACGTGTTAACCGAATGGAATCCCGAAGATAGCAGTTTCTGGAATAATTACGGGCGCAAAATTGCCAACAAGAATCTTTGGTTGTCTATTCCGGCTCTGCTTTTGGCTTTTGCCGTGTGGCAGGTTTGGTCGGTAGTTGTGGCCGAATTGCCGCGTGCCGGTTTCAAATTCAGTTCGACACAATTGTTCTGGCTTACTGCTTTACCGGGACTTTCAGGCGCAACACTTCGTATTTTCTATTCCTTTATGGTGCCGATATTCGGTGGCCGTCGCTGGACGGCACTAACCACCGCTTCATTGTTGATACCGGCACTTGGAATCGGTTTTGCTGTTCAGGACGTCAATACCCCCTATTGGGTGATGGCGCTTCTCGCACTGTTATGCGGCTTTGGTGGAGGAAACTTTTCTTCTTCCATGTCGAATATTTCGTTTTTTTACCCGAAAGCCGAAAAGGGTAAAGCCAGCGGCCTTAATGCCGGTTTGGGCAATCTCGGTGTTTCGGTTGTGCAATTTGTTGTCCCGCTCGTTATTGCCACCAATGCCTTCGGCTGGTTGGGCGGTCACCCGCTTACAGTGACGCAAGCGGACGGTTCAACTTCCGAGCTCTGGTTACAGAACGGTGCTTTCGTGTTCGTTCCCTTCATTGCTTTATCAGCGATATGCTGCTGGTTCGGAATGAACGACATTGCCGATGCCAAGGCTTCATTTTCCGATCAGGCCATTATTTTCAAACGCAAAGATAACTGGTTGATGTGCGTTCTCTACATGGGAACTTTTGGCTCGTTCATCGGTTTTTCTGCTGCATTTCCACTTTTGATGCGGTTGACTTTTCCGGATGTGAACGTGTTGCACTATGTATTCTTGGGACCACTGATTTCAGCACTTGCACGTGCGGGATTTGGTGGCGTAAGCGACAAAATCGGCGGTGGCCGTGTAACCTTCTGGGCATTTATCCTGATGATGCTTGCTCTGGGTGCTGCACTTTATTTTGTTGCAAATCCCGGTAGTGCCATCGCTTTTCCCGGTTTCTTTGCTGCATTCATGGTTTTGTTCTTTGCAACCGGTGTCGGCAATGCTTCGACCTTCCAGATGATACCGGTTATTATGAGCCGTGTTATCGACAAGTCCATGCCAAACGCCACGGAAGAACAAAAACGCCATCAAAGCGACCGTGAATCGGCTGCAATTACCGGCTTTACCGCCGCGATTGCTGCCTATGCTTTCTTTCTTATTCCCGTAAGTTTTGCACTTTCCAAAGATGCAACGGGTGGCCCGCAAGCCGCACTTTGGGGATTTATGATTTTTTACGTTATTTGCCTCGCCATCACATGGTTCTGTTACATCCGTAACGGTGCAATTCTCCATGTCGAAGGTCGTCGGACACAAAAATAACGCTGCAAGTTAAGGAGACCATTGATGAGTCTACTACTCGACCGCCTGAATTTTCTGGCACGAAAAAAACAACCGTTTTCTCATGGACATGGTGTTACAACTGATGAAAACCGCTCATGGGAAGACGCTTATCGCAAACGCTGGCAATATGACAAAATCGTGCGCTCGACCCACGGTGTCAATTGCACCGGCTCGTGCTCTTGGAAAATCTATGTCAAGGGTGGCATTGTCACTTGGGAAACCCAGCAGACCGATTATCCGCGTACCCGCCCCGATCTCCCCAACCATGAACCACGTGGATGTCCGCGGGGCGCAAGCTATAGCTGGTATATGTATTCGGCAAACCGCGTAAAATATCCGCTGATCCGTTCGCGTCTTATCAAATTGTGGCGCAAGGAACGCGTGGTAAAAACACCGGTCGGTGCATGGGCTGCTATTCAGGAAAATCCCGAAAAGCGGGCCGAATACCAGAAAGTACGCGGGCTTGGCGGCTTTGTTCGCTCTACATGGGACGAAGTCAACGAGATTATCGCTGCTGCCAATTCTTACACAATCAAGAAATATGGCCCCGACCGGATTATCGGCTTTTCGCCGATTCCGGCAATGTCCATGGTCTCCTATGCTTCCGGTTCGCGTTACCTGTCACTTCTGGGCGGCGTGTGCATGTCTTTCTATGACTGGTATTGCGATTTGCCGCCTGCTTCACCCATGACATGGGGTGAACAGACGGATGTGCCTGAATCTGCCGACTGGTATAATGCCGGTTTCCTTATGCTTTGGGGTTCCAACGTGCCGCAAACACGCACACCGGACGCGCATTTTTATTCGGAAGCGCGCTACAAAGGCACAAAATCGGTGGTTGTTTCACCCGATTATTCGGAAGCAAGCAAATTCGCCGATCTCTGGCTCCATCCCAAGCAAGGAACCGACGCTGCTCTTGCTATGGCGCTCGGCCACGTTATTTTGCGCGAATTCCATCTGGAACGTCAGGCCGAATATTTTGAAGATTATTGCCAGCGCTACACCGATATGCCGATGCTCGTCAGACTGGCTAGCAAAAATGGCCACTTCATTCCCGACCGGTTGCTGCGCGCTTCGGACTTTGCCGACAAGCTCGGTGAAACGAATAATCCTGAATGGAAAACTGTCGCCGTTGATATGAAAAGCGGTGAATATGTTGCACCGCTCGGCTCTTCCGGTTTCCGTTGGGGTGAAAAAGGCAAATGGAACCTAGAATCGAAAGATGGCAAGGGCCGTGATGTCACATTGGAAATGAGCTTCATGCTTGAAGGCGAGCATGACACCGTTGCCGATGTCGATTTCCCCTATTTTGCAAGTCGCGAACATAGTTTCGACGACGGCACCGATCATAATAGTGTTTTGACGCGCAAAGTCCCTGCCCGCAAATTGAAATTGCCGGAAGGCGAGGTTGTTGTCGCTACCGTTTTTGACCTGTTCGTTGCCAATTACGGCTTGGAACGCGGTTTCAAAGACAAAAACTGTGCGAGTTCCTATGATGACAACATCCCTTATACTCCCGCATGGGCAGAAAAGATCACGGGCGTTTCACGCGACAAAATCATAACAGTTGCACGGGAATTTGCCCGTAATGCCGAAAAGACCAAAGGTCGCTCGATGGTTATTCTCGGTGCCGGTATCAATCACTGGTATCATATGGATATGAACTATCGCGGCATTATCAATATGCTCGTTATGTGCGGTTGTATCGGCCAATCCGGCGGTGGTTGGAGCCACTATGTCGGACAGGAAAAATTGCGCCCGCAAACCGGTTGGGCTCCACTTGCTTTCGGTCTTGACTGGTCGCGCCCACCGCGCCAGATGAATGGTACGTCGTTTTTCTATGCCCATACCGACCAATGGCGCTATGAAACTGTGAAAGTGAGCGAATTGTTGTCGCCAACCGCTCCCGAAGGGCCGTGGGATGGTGCGTTGATCGACTATAATATCCGTGCCGAACGCATGGGATGGTTGCCATCGGCACCGCAATTGAAAGCAAATCCGATCAACCTTGCTAGAGAAGCTGAAGCTGCCGGTAAAGACCCGACGGATTATATCGTCGACGGCTTAAAATCGGGCAGCCTGCAAATGTCGTGCGAAGATCCGGATGATCCGGTCAACTGGCCACGCAATATGTTTGTCTGGCGCTCGAACATTCTCGGTTCATCGGGTAAAGGGCACGAATATTTCCTCAAGCACTTCCTCGGCACAGCCAATGGCGTGTTAGGCAAGGATTTGGGGGATCAGGGTCGGGTCGAGACCAAAGAAGCTGTCTGGCATGACGAAGCGCCGGAAGGCAAACTTGATCTTCTCGTCACACTCGATTTCCGTATGTCTACAACCTGTGTCTATTCCGATATCGTGTTGCCGACTGCAACATGGTATGAAAAGAATGACCTTAACACGTCGGACATGCACCCCTTCATCCACCCGCTTTCAAGCGCGGTTGATCCGGCTTGGGAGGCAAGATGCGACTGGGATATTTTCAAAGGCCTTGCCGAGAAATTCTCCGAAGTATCGAAAGAAGTTCTGGGTGTTGAAAAAGATGTCGTTTTGACACCGAGCCAGCACGATACCGCGGGCGAGCTTGGTCAGCCATTCGATGTCAAGGATTGGAAAAAAGGCGAAATCGAACCTATTCCCGGCAAGACAATGCCGGCCATCGCAGTGGTTGAACGCGACTATCCGAATATCTACAAGCGTTTTACCGCCCTTGGGCCGTTGATGAAAAAGGTCGGCAATGGTGGCAAAGGTATCAACTGGAAAACCGAAGAGGAAGTCGATCTCGTCGGCCGTATCAATGGCGTTGTTGAAGATGAGGGTGCCACAAAAGGCATGCCAAGCATTGCAACCGATATTGATGCAACCGAAGTCATTTTGACCCTTGCACCGGAAACCAATGGTGAAGTTGCTGTCAAGGCATGGGAAGCTTTGGGTGAACATACGGGACGCGACCATACGCATCTGGCACTGCCCAAGGAAGACGAGAAGATCCGTTATCGCGACATTGTTGCCCAGCCGCGTAAAATCATTTCGTCACCTACTTGGTCCGGTCTTGAATCAGAAAAAGTCTGTTACAATGCCGGCTATACCAATGTTCACGAATTGATCCCGTGGCGCACTATAACCGGTCGTCAACAACTTTATCAGGATCATTTGTGGATGCGTGCCTTTGGCGAAGGTTTCTGCGTTTATCGCCCGCCGATCGACACCAAAACGGTGACAACAGCGATTGAAGCCAAGGCCGGTGACAAGCCGCATCTGATTTTGAACTTCATAACCCCGCACCAGAAATGGGGTATCCATTCGACCTATTCCGACAATCTGTTGATGTTGACTTTGAACAGAGGCGGACCGGTCGTCTGGATTTCGGAAAACGACGCTCAAAAGGCCGGTATTGTGGATAATGACTGGGTGGAAGCTTTCAATGCCAACGGTTCGCTTGTTGCCCGTGTCATCGTTTCACAGCGCATGAAAGACGGAACGGTCTTCATGTATCACGCCCAGGAAAAAATCGTGAATGTTCCAGGCTCGCCTTTAACCAAACAACGCGGAGGGATCCATAACTCGGTTACCCGCGTTATTACCAAACCGACCCATATGATCGGCGGCTATGTCCAGCAATCATACGGTTTCAATTATTACGGCACTGTCGGCGCCAATCGCGACGAGTTTGTGGTGGTGCGCAAACTTGACCATGTCGATTGGATGGATGGTGAAGAAAATTCAGCAATGAAGGAGGCCGCAGAATGAAGGTTCGCGCGCAAATAGGTATGGTTCTGAACCTCGATAAATGCATCGGTTGCCATACCTGCTCTGTCACCTGCAAAAACGTCTGGACGAACCGTGAAGGCGTTGAATATGCCTGGTTCAACAATGTCGAGACCAAACCCGGCATCGGTTTTCCCAAAGATTGGGAAAACCAGAAACGCTGGAATGGCGGCTGGATCAGAAAATCGAATGGCAAGATACGTCCGCGCATGGGTGCAAAGTGGCGTGTTCTTTCCAAAATTTTTGCCAATCCCGATTTGCCGGAAATTGACGATTATTATGAACCATTCGATTTCGACTATGAGCATTTGCAAACGGCAAAAGAGTCAAAAACCATGCCGGTTGCCCGTCCGCGCTCCAAGATTACCGGCGAGCGCATGGAAAAAATCAAATGGGGCCCGAACTGGGAAGATGTCCTTGGTGGCGAATTTTCCAAGCGCTCCGAAGATTACAATTTTGCCAATGTCGAAAAAGAAATTTACGGCGAATTTGAAAATACATTCATGATGTATTTGCCGCGCCTTTGCGAACACTGCCTCAATCCTGCCTGCGTAGCGGTTTGCCCTTCAGGTGCGATTTATAAGCGCGAGGATGACGGTATTGTTCTCATTGATCAGGAAAAATGCCGCGGCTGGCGTATGTGCGTTTCCGGCTGTCCGTATAAGAAGATCTATTTCAACTGGTCTTCCGGAAAATCGGAAAAATGCATTTTCTGCTATCCGCGCATTGAAAGCGGTATGCCGACAATTTGTTCGGAAACTTGCGTCGGTCGTATCCGTTATCTTGGTGTGATGCTTTATGATGCCGACAAGATTTCCGATGCTGCCGCTGCAGAAGGTGAACAGGATCTTTATGAAGAACAATTGAAGATTTTCCTTGATCCGAATGACCCTGCTGTGATCGAACAAGCACGTAAAGACGGTGTAAGTGACGAGTGGATTGAAGCCGCCCAACATTCGCCTGTCTATCAAATGGCGATGAAATGGAAAGTAGCCTTTCCGCTTCACCCTGAATATCGCACTTTGCCGATGGTCTGGTATATTCCGCCGCTTTCTCCGCTGCAATCGGCTGCCGAAGCCGGCAAGCTTGCAATGGACGATTTTATTCCCAATGTTCGTTCGTTGCGCATACCCGTGCGTTACCTTGCCAATTTGTTGACGGCCGGAAAAGAAGCACCGATCGTTTCGGCACTTGAACGTATGCTTGCCATGCGTGCTTATATGCGTGCGAAATCTGTCGATGGTGAATATCGTCCGGAATATGCGGAAAAAGTCGGCATGACACCTGAAATGATCGAACACATGTATCAAGTCATGGCGATAGCCAATTATGAAGACCGTTTTGTCATTCCGACATCCCACCGTGAAGTGAGTGAAGATGCCTATGATCTGCGTGGGTCTTGTGGCTTTTCATTTGGCAACGGATGTTCGGGCGGCAATTCAAAAGGTGATCTTTTCGGTTCAAAGGGTAAGAAAGTCGTTACAACACCGACAGATCTGTTGAAGGAGAGCGCGTAATGAATTCCGATCTCAAAATCATTTCCTTACTTTTAAGCTATCCGGAAGAAGAATTGCAACAATCGGGAAATCTCATCCGGGCAACGCTCGATCAGCTTTCCGATCTTGATGCGTCAGAAATTGTCGGCCTGAAAAGTCTGGTCTCGGCAATTTCCGATCGCGACATTTACGAAGTGCAAGAAGACTACGTTTTGCTTTTTGACAGAACGCGGTCTTTGTCGCTCCATCTTTTTGAACATGTTTACGGCGAAAACCGTGATCGTGGACAGGCTATGGTTGATCTCAAGGACATGTATGACCAGGCCGGTTTTGAAATCGACGTTCACGAAATGCCGGATTATCTGCCGATGTTTCTGGAATTTCTGTCAACAAGAAGTGACGAGGAAGCACGCCATCTTCTCGGCGAAACCCTGCACATCATTTCCGCAATCCGGCAGAGATTGCAAAAACGCGGGTCGGTTTATGCTGCCGCTTTTTTAGCACTTGAAAGTCTGTCCGGCAAACGAGCCGACGAGGCACTAACAGCCGAAATCGTCAACCGAAAAGAAGATGACCCGAATGACCTTGAGGCTCTCGACCGCATCTGGGAAGAGGAAGCCATTACTTTCGGTGGCAACCAGGGTGAAAACGATTGCGGGCCTGACCGGTTACAACGTCGCATCCGTGCCCAGCACCGCGATGCTTCTGCGCAAATTTAAGGATAGATAGACAATGTTGCACTTTTTCCATACACTCATATTCGGGGTCTATCCCTATATTGCTTTGACTGTTCTGGCACTTGGCTCGATTATCCGTTACGATCGCGAGCCTTATACATGGCGGGCAAGTTCCAGCCAGTTGTTGCGTCGCAAACAATTGATGTGGGGGTCTGTTCTTTTCCATGTCGGTGTGTTGTTTATCTTTTTAGGCCATTTTGTCGGGCTTCTCACACCTATTGACGTTTGGGATGCTTTGGGCGTCAGCCATAGCTTCAAACAGGTTGTTGCCATGACAGCCGGTGGCATTGCCGGAGCCATGGCCATTATCGGAGCAACAATGCTTGCCCACCGGCGTTTGTTCGACCCGCGTGTCAGGGCAACCTCAAGCACAACAGACACATTGATTATCCTTCTGTTGTGGGCACAGCTCTTCCTCGGCCTTGCAACCATACCTTTTTCGATGCAGCATCTCGACGGACATGAAATGGTCAAGCTCATGGATTGGGCACAGGGAATATTCACCTTCAACCTTGCAGCTTCAAGCTATATCACCGATGTGGCTTTTGTATTCAAGCTGCACCTTTTCCTCGGTCTCACTATTTTGCTTTTGTTCCCGTTTACCCGTCTTGTTCATATGCTGAGTGCGCCGGTACGTTATATCTGGCGTACGGGATATCAGGTTGTTCGTAAAAAAGATCGCCTGCCCGTTCGCATCCGTGGTGAAGTAACCGATTAAGACTTCGGGTAAAGGAGTAATTGTCTATGGCGACAACGGTAAAAGTCGAGCATTCGGGCTTAAAAAAAATAGTGGTTCCCGCCTCGCCCACAAAGCAGGAAATCGACACAAGAATTCCGCCAAAAGCAAAGCCGTTATTCAAAGAAGTCAGCGTCAATGGCATTGTCATTCCCGAAGTCGATATTCTTCAAGAAGCACAAAATCATCCAGCTCAAACGCCGGGTGAAGCGCTTCTTGAGGCAGCGCGTTCATTGGTAATCCGTGAACTTTTATGGCAGGAAGCAAAAAATAAAAATCTTGTTCCCGATAATGAGGATAGCACACGGGAAGAGAGTGTCGGGGAAGATAATGCGGGTGAAGATAATTCCCGGCAAACAAAGCTTGACGCGGCAATCTCAGCCCTTCTTGAAAGTGAAATAAAAACCCCTGAAGCGAGTGAAGAAGATTGCAAAGCATTCTATAATCGCGATCCATCACGCTTTTCAACCGAAACGATCTGGCAGGTCAGACACATTCTTATCGGTGCCAACCCGAAAGACAAAAAAGCCTTCGATCAAGCACGCGAGAAAGCTTATGCCATTTTGGAACAGGTGAAAAAAAATCCACATGAATTTGCCACAATTGCGAAAGATATTTCTTCCTGCCCTTCAGCAGCTCAAGGTGGCAATCTTGGTCAGATTACTCGGGGGTCGACTGTGCCGGAATTTGAAAATGCTTTGAAAAAAACAAAAAAAACCGGATTATTAATGCAACCGGTCGAAAGCCGTTATGGTTATCATATTGTCGAAATAAACCAGATTATTCCGGGGAAGATTCTTCCTCTGGAGCTGGTAAAAGAAAAAATTGCTGCCTGGCTCGAGGCATCAAGCTGGTCAAAAGCTGTTCAACAATATATAGCAATTTTGGCTGGAAAATCCCATATCACGGGTATTGATTTGAAATCCGGTGAGGGACCTCTTGTCCAGTAAGGAGTTTAGAGAGTGCAAAAAACACCAGATTCAAAGTTGGTTGATCCTTTCGGCAGAAAGATCAGCTATCTGCGACTTTCTGTAACCGATCGTTGTGATTTACGCTGTGTATACTGCATGGCGGAAGAGATGGTGTTTTTACCTAAAAAAGAGCTTCTGACGATAGAGGAACTTTACCGTGTTGCGAGCCGGATGATCGACCTTGGTGTCACCAAAATCCGTCTTACCGGTGGTGAACCACTGGTACGCCGCAACATTATGGTTTTGTTCGAAATGCTGGGGAAGCATCTCGGACATGGTCTTGAAGAATTAACGTTGACAACCAATGGAACATTGCTTGCCCGTTACGCCGAGGCACTTGTTCAAAATGGTGTCAAACGTGTCAACGTTTCTCTTGATACACTTGACCCTGTCCGCTATCACCAATTGACCCGTCGCGGTGACATTGCCCATGTGCTTTCCGGCATTGACGCGGCACAAAAAGCCGGATTGAAAGTTAAATTGAACGCTGTTGCCATGCGTGGCGGCTTTCTTGGTGAAGTTGACGATCTCATCCGTTTTGCCCATGGGCGCGGTATGGATCTTACAGTCATTGAAGAAATGCCGATGGGCTATACCGGTCACGACCGTTATGAAACCTTCCTGTCACTCGGCGCTTTACGGAAAAGTCTTGAACAACGCTGGACATTGGTTCCGGATGCGCATTGTTCAGGCGGCCCTGCCCGTTATGTAACAGTCAAGGAAACGGGTGGTAGACTTGGGTTTATTACCCCGCTTTCATGCGATTTTTGTGCTTCGTGCAATCGTGTGCGCATCGGTTCGACCGGTAAACTTTACCCTTGCATGGGGCAATCCGGCATGGTCGAATTGCGTGAAGCTATCAGAAGCTCCGAAAGTGATGAAAAGCTGACAGAACTTATCCTGAAAGCAATCGACAGCAAGCCGAAGGGGCATGAATTTTCAATCGAAAAAGATGGCATTTGCGGGCTAAGCCGTCATATGTCGGAGCTTGGCGGCTGACCGCAATCCACTTTCAACATAAAAGCTGCCGAACTGCTTAAACAAAACGGAAAACATCATTATTTGTAACCGGAATTGGTCGTCGGGCACCAACTCTATAATGCGTTCGTTTTCTTGGTGATGGTCGGAATTACCAGCGCCCGTTTTCAAGCGCATCCTCTGCGGTGTGAGTTAGACGATCAAACCAGATTTTTTTGTCTTTTATCTGATCAAACAGGAAAGTTTCAAAACCTCTTTCCAGCGGCTTTGGACAGGCACAAAAATCGCGCAATCCATCTTTCCATCAAATAAAATAAGCACTGTATCGGGCTACAGTGCTTATATTCCCGTTTACCAACTTTTTCGGTGATAAACATCGTAAAGAATGCGCTTTTTGAAAAGCATTCCCCAACTATCCGCCAAGAGAACGCATTTCTCTTTCCCGACAGATATTCAACCTCAAAGTTTAACTTCCGAAGGCAAAGGTTTGTCGGCGAAAAAGGCGTCAATATTTTCCACCACAAGATCGGACATTCTGTCGCGTGTTTCAACAGTGCCACTGCCATGGTGGGGATAGAGAACCACATTCTCGAGCTTATAGAATGCCGGATTGATGTTCGGCTCGTTAAGATAGACATCAAGACCGGCCGTTTCCAATTCTTTGCTTTGCAAGGCTTTAATCATGGCATCTTCATCAATAACCGTGCCGCGAGAGATATTAATAAGAGAACCGCGGTTTCCAAGTGCTGCAATCACTTCTTTGGAAATCAGTTTTTCAGTTTCCTTGCCGCCCGTTACTGCAACAACCAGAATATCCGACCACTTGGCAAGTTCGACGAGCGAGGGGAAAAACTGATAAGCGACATCCGGTTTTTTATGGCGGCCGAAATAGCCGATTGCGAGCCCGCAACTTTCAAACCGTTTGGCAATAGCATGTCCAATCCGCCCTAGTCCGACGACACCGGCGCGTTTTCCGGCAGTTGTTTCTGTGAGAGCCATCGGCCCTTTTTTGGCCCACTCACCGGAGCGCACATAATGATCACCGAAAACAAGCCTGCGACGGGCGGCGAGCATCAACATCAATGCCACATCGGCAACGTCATCGGTCAACACATCCGGCGTATTGGTTAAACGGATTTTATGATCCTTCAGGTCTTTCAGATTAACCTGATCAAAACCGGCTGTCACACAGGCAACAAGCCCGACTTGTGGCAGTTTCGAAATCAGATTTTTGTCAAAAACAATATTGCCGGTACTGATAACTGCACGACAATCTTTTGCATTTTTTTCAATAAAACCGTCATTATCCTTGACCAAATCCGCGCGTAATAAATGATAACGTTTGTCGAGGTCTCCCATTTGACGCTCTTCAAGTGGACTTAGTACCAATATATCCTGTTTCACATTATTCTCCCTCTGGTTTTATTAAATTATTCTCCAACAAAAGATATTAATGAATAGAACCTTACTGTCTATCGAAATTTTTAAACTCCACTAAAGTTTTAAATTCTGTTTCCAATGCCGGTCCCGTCTCGTTCCCGTTTTTCTCCGCCGTTATTCCGAAGTGCCTTTAATATTGCTGTCAAAAACATTATTATTTGTTCAGTAGATGTCATTTGGCGATTTTTAATTTCAAAAGGAAACACCCGCAATGAATGAAGACCAATCTGTTATCGATCCTCAAAAGCTTGACCGGCTCGCAGAAGTCGCCGTCAAGGTCGGTCTCAACCTGCAGAAAGGTCAAGATCTCGTTCTCACAAGCCCGCTCGCGGCACTTCCACTGGTGCGCCGGATTGCCTATCACGCTTATAAAGCCGGTGCCGGTGTTGTTACCCCTATTTTCAGCGATGAAGAAATGACGCTTTGTCGTTTCAAAGATGCTCATGAGAAGAGTTTCGATAAGGCAGCAAGCTGGCTTTATGAAGGTATGGCAAGAGCCTATGCAAACGGGGCGGCCCGTCTTGCTATCGCCGGTGATAATCCGTCACTTCTTGCTAACGAAGATCCAGCCAAAGTATCACGCGTAAACAAGGCTACATCACTTGCCTATCAACCGGCATTGGAAAAAATTGCCGGTTTTGATATCAACTGGAATATCGTTTCCTATCCCAATCCGTCATGGGCGGCCGTGGTTTTTCCGGATTTGCCAATCATCGAGGCGACAAAAAAACTTGCAGATGCAATATTTTCTGCTTCCCGTGTTGATAAGCCGGATGCAATCGGCGCATGGAAAGATCACAATGCCAATCTGAAAAAACATGCAAAATGGTTGAATGACCAACGCTTTTCTGCCCTTCATTATAGTGGCCCCGGAACAGATCTCACAATCGGTCTTGCTGATGGTCATGAATGGCAAGGCGGTGCCTCAAAAGCAAAAAATGGCGTTATCTGCAATCCCAATATTCCGACCGAAGAAGTTTTCACGACACCTCACGCCCATCGGGTTGAAGGTCATGTAAGCTCGACAAAGCCCCTATCCTATCAAGGCACATTGATTGACAACATCAAAGTGCGTTTTGAAAAAGGGCGTATTGTTGAAGCGCACGCTTCGAAAGGCGAAAAAGTATTGCAACAGATACTGGATACCGATGAAGGTGCCCGTCATTTGGGCGAAGTTGCTCTCGTTCCCAATTCATCGCCGATTTCTGCAAGCGGCCTGTTGTTCTATAATACATTATTTGATGAAAATGCGGCCTGCCACATCGCCCTTGGACAATGCTATTCAAAATGCTTCTTGCGCGGAGCCGCACTATCGAAAGAACAAATTGAAAAACAGGGAGGCAATAAAAGCCTTATCCATATCGACTGGATGATCGGGTCGGGAGAAATCGATATTGACGGTATCACCGCTGACGGGAAAAAAGTTCCGGTCTTCAGAAAAGGCGAATGGGCTTAATTACGCCCATTTTTTTGAACAACCCGATTTAAAAATACGGATTTCGTTATTTATTAAAAATTCGAAATCCGTTTTAACATGACTAAAAACAACAAAAAGGCCGGGGAATAACCCGACCTTCCGTTATGCAATGACTGCCAGTACATCCGTGGTCAATCACCGCTGTATTGAACCTAATTTAGGTGTGTTATCGTACTTTTTCAAGTAGATAACATTTAATTGTGTTCGATAGATAACAGTTCAGGGTTAACAATCCGTTAATTTTTACCCCATACAGTCCTATTTTCACGACATTATATATTAAAAATGTTTTTATAATCCAGTGTGGTTAAAGAACGTTTCGTATCACTTTATTTGATGACAATTTTAAAATTTTTTTGCGACTTATTGTTCGGTAAAAAATACTATTCCACTATCTACAAAACTCATTTTTCCAAGAGAAAAACTTTTCCCCGACCTTAAAATCCGCTCGCGTAACCATTATTTTTAGTAAGTCAATGTTATATGTCTGAACCGGAGCGGTTGAAATAAACTTCCGCTTATAATCAAAGCAATCGTATATGCCTGAGCTTCCTGAAGTTGAAACTGTAAAACGTGGTCTCGAACCAAGCTTCACCCATGCGAAGATAATAAGCGTCAAGCAGAACCGGCCGGATTTACGTTTTCCATTTCCGGAAAATTTTCAGTCCCGTCTTACCGGTCGTGAAATTATTGGCCTCGGACGGCGGGCAAAATATCTGCTTATCCATCTTGATAATGATGAAACCATTATAAGCCATTTGGGCATGTCCGGTTCGTGGCGAATTGAAAACACGACACTTGGTTCCTATTATCATGAAACAAACAAGCTTGCGGCACATGACCATTTTGAAATGGATATCAGAACGACGAACGGTGAGTTTTTACATGCCGTCTATAATGACCCGCGCCGTTTCGGCTTTATGCTTTTGACAAAAACCACAGAGCTGGAACACCATAAATTGTTGGCCCATTTAGGCCCCGAACCAACAGGAAACGGTCTTTCAGGTGCCTATCTCAACGAGGTTTTGCATAACAGGAAAGCCCCCCTTAAAGCCGCACTTCTCAATCAGTCCATCATTGCCGGTCTTGGTAATATTTATGTTTGCGAGGCTTTATGGCGAAGTCATCTTTCTCCAAAACGCAAATCATCAACATTAGGGGCAAAATCTGCGGCAGCGCAAAAAAAATCGGCAATCCTTGCACAAAATATCCGCGATGTTATCAACGAAGCCATCGAAGCGGGTGGCTCTTCCCTACGCGATTACGTTCATGCAGATGGTTCGCTCGGCTATTTCCAATACCGGTTTTCTGTTTATGACCGTGAAGGGGAACCATGCCCCGAATGTGGAAAGGCTATAAAACGAATTGTCCAATCCGGTCGTTCGAGTTTTTATTGCACGCATTGTCAAAGGTAATATCGGGGAAGAGACGTGAGAAATTTACAGTAATGCAAAACCGGAAACTTTGTACCGGATATGATGTAACAACTGCTAACAAGTCAAAAATGATGCGAACGGCTTGCAAAACAGCTTAAGAGGCTTAAAGTTGTTTTTCAATTTACTAACTGCAGGTGCATTCCATGCTTGACAAAGTTTTATCCCGTCTTGATGCAAATCTCGATAATAGTCTGCAACATATCTTTGAACTGTTGCGCATCCCTTCCATTTCGACCGACCCGAAATATAAGGATGATTGTCGCAAAGCTGCCGATTGGCTGGTCGATGATTTGAAATCGATCGGTTTTGAAGCCTCGCGCCGCGATACCACCGGCAATTCCATGGTAGTTGCCCATCATCCGGGACCGACAAAAGATGCTCCCCATGTTTTGTTTTATGGCCACTATGATGTGCAGCCGGTTGATCCCCTCAACCTTTGGGAAGATGATCCTTTCGATCCGAAAATAAAAGAGCTCAATGGTGAAAAGGTCATTGCCGCGCGCGGTGCCGGTGACGACAAGGGACAGCTTATGACCTTTGTCGAAGCATGCCGCGCCTTTAAAAAGGAAACCGGCAACCTTCCGGTTGCAGTTACGATCCTGTTCGAGGGGGAAGAGGAATCCGGCTCTCCTTCGCTACAACCATTTTTGCATGCCCACAAAGACGAATTGAAGGCCGATTACGCACTTGTCTGCGACACAACCATGTGGGACGCTAATACGCCTTCTATTTCTATAGCGCTGAGAGGCATGGTCGGTGAGGAAATCATCATCAAAGGTGCCGATCGCGATCTGCATTCCGGCCACTTTGGCGGTGCTGCGGCAAATCCCATTCAAATTCTCGCAAAAATTATTGCCGGCCTGCACGATGAAAACGGCCATGTAACCCTTAAAGGATTCTATGACGGGGTCCAAGAAACACCGGAAGCTGTTTTGAAATCGTGGAACGCACTTAATCGTGGTCCTAAAGAATTTCTCGGACCCGTAGGCTTGTCGATTCCGGCAGGTGAAAAGGGACGCACCGTACTTGAAATGACATGGGCAAGACCGACCGCCGAGGTCAATGGCATTAGCGGCGGTTACGAGGGAGAAGGCTTCAAAACCGTTATTGCCGCCAAAGCCAGTGCAAAAATTTCCTTCAGACTTGTTCACAAACAAGATCCGGCAAAAATCAGAAAATCATTCCGTGATTATGTTCGTTCCCAAATTCCGGCCGACTGTTCGGTTGAATTTAAAGATCACGGTGCTTCTCCGGCAATCAACCTTGCCTATGATTCGGCCCTTGTTCAACTTGCCAAGAAAGCTTTAACAGAAGAATGGAACAAACCGGCTATTCTTGCAGCCATGGGCGGCTCTATTCCGATTGTCGGTGATTTCCAATCTCTTCTCGGTATGGAATCATTGCTTGTCGGTTTCGGGCTCGACGACGATCGCATCCATTCTCCAAATGAAAAATACAATCTCAAATCATTCCATAAAGGCCAACGCTCCTGGGCAAGAATTCTAGCTGCTTTGGGAAACAAATAGGACAATAAGAATGGCTAAAATACGCGTTCACAAAGGTGATTTGCCTGACTTGAAAAATTATAATGTCAAGGAAGTTGCCATTGACACTGAAACTCTGGGGCTTCAGCCCCATCGCGACCGGCTCTGCGTCGTCCAGATTTCACCGGGAGACGGCACTGCCGATGTTATCCAGATTGCCAAGGGGCAAAAGACGGCACCAAATCTTGTAAAGATTCTGAAAGATCCTGACATCACCAAAATCTTCCATTTCGGTCGTTTCGACCTCGCCGTATTGGCTCTGACATTCGGTGTCATGGCAAGACCGGTTTTCTGCACAAAAATTGCCTCGAAGCTCACCCGCACATATACTGACCGGCATGGTTTAAAGGATCTTGTCGCCGAACTTCTTGAAATCAATATTTCCAAACAACAGCAGTCATCCGACTGGGGTGCTGACGAACTGTCTCCCGCACAAGTCGAATATGCAGCAACGGATGTTCTTTATCTTCACCGGTTGAAAGCGATTCTTGCAGCCAGGCTCATCAGAGATGGCCGCGAGAGTGTGGCGAAATCGTGTTTCGAATTCCTGCCGTCAAGGTCGGAGCTTGATCTTATCGGCTTTCCCGAAGTCGATATTTTCGCCCATAGTTGATTCGCAAAACACATTTTTAAATTACAAAACGCCGGTTTTCCGGCGTTTTTTTATACTTTGTTTACCATATTGAAGAGCTTCTCGCCTAAATAGCTCAAAAAAAGGCTCATTCCACTTGCTGTGGCATTTTTGCTACAGACTTTATAGTCGCACAAACTATAGTGGCCTCAATCGCAATACATTTCGCGTGGAGTTAACAAATGAAAATAAAATATCTCGTTGCTGCTTCGGCTTTGGCTTTGACCGCTGCTTCCAGCGCACAAGCTGCTGACGTTGTCATGAATCAGGAACCGGCTCCGGTTGTTGCCGCTCCTGCTTTCTCTTGGACCGGCTTCTATGCTGGTGGTCAAATCGGTGGTTCATGGTCTGATACAGACCAGAAGATCAAAGGCCGTAGCGATGCAAAAGACTTTGCCGGCTTCGGTAAATCCTTCTCACCGGATCCATCAGGTTTCATCGGCGGTCTTTATGCCGGTTACAACTATGATCTTGGCAACAACATCGTTCTCGGTGCCGACACAGACTGGATCTGGGGTGACATGGACGAAAGCGATAGCAAGTCCTACCTCAAAGGCACAGAAGACGAATTCAAAGTTAGCGGCAAGATCAAAGAGAAATGGGCTGGATCAACCCGTGCTCGCATCGGTTACTCGATGGATCGCTGGATGCCTTATTTTGCTGGTGGTGTTGCTTATGCCAAGATCGATTCCGATGCCAAGTTCTCGGATGCTGATGGTGTTTACAGCAAAGCCAGTGGCAACAAGACTTTGACCGGTTACACTTTGGGTGCCGGCGTTGATTATGCCATGACCGACCACATCATCCTTCGTGCTGAATATCGTTACACCGATTTCGGCGACAAGGACTTCGGCAACAAAGACTTCAAATATAACGTAGATTACAAGACCAACGACGTACGCGTTGGTGTTGCTTACAAGTTCTAATTCTTTTCAAAGAATTGAAAAAGAAGCCCTGCAGGAAACTGCGGGGCTTTTTTTATCATCTTGTTCAACCTTTTTATCTCTTGTTTTGACTATTGATAGAACCGGAAGACCTGCATTCAATGGAAAGTTCGTCACAAAACCGGATTAAATGCATGGCTATTCCATAAAAATGGAACATGGGAAACGGACACGGTCTCTTCTCTTTGACACAAAAATCGATTTGGCATATAAGTCGCCGTCTTGAAAAATTAACGGAAAATTTGCGAATCGACGTCGTAAAGCCCGGTTTTGATTCTGGTCAAAAAGCGTTTTCGACACTTTTTTAAAGAAACGACCTGCATTTTTTCTATATTTTTCAACCCTCCTCGCATTTTATTGAGGTTTTTGTTTCAGTTTTTGCGAGGTGTGTCTTTCGTGCTACAGCAATTCTTATCCGGATAAACTATATAAGTTCAGACGGCATTTTATTGCATTGGAGAATAAAAATGAAAATTAGATATCTTATTGCTGCTTCCGCAGCTGCTCTTACAGCAGCTTCTGCAGCACAAGCTGCTGACGTTGTAGCAAATCAGGAGCCAGCTCCTGTTGTTGCAGCACCTGCTTTCTCTTGGACCGGCTTCTATGCTGGTGCCCAGATCGGCGGTTCCTGGTCTGATACAGACCTTAAGGGCAAATACCAGGGTGCAAATGGCGACTGGAGCCGTAGACAAGGCTTCTCTCCTGATCCGTCAGGCTTCATCGGTGGCATTTATGCCGGTTATAACTATGACCTCGGCAACAACATTGTTATCGGTGCTGATACCGACTGGGTATGGGGCGACATGGACGAGAGCGACAAGCGTTCTTACCAGTTTTCTGATGGTTCGGAATTCAGCCTTAACGGTAAGTTGAAGGAACAGTGGGCCGGTTCAACACGTGCTCGCGTTGGTTATGCAGTTGACCGCTGGATGCCTTACATCGCCGGTGGTGTTGCTTACGCCAAGGTTGATTCACACTTCCGCATGAAAGATGCTAGCGGCAATACAATCCCCGGTTATTCAGCTAGCGATAGCGATACACTCGTCGGTTGGACAATCGGCGCTGGTTTCGACTATGCTATGACAGACCACATCATCCTTCGTGCTGAATATCGTTACACAGACTTCGGTGACGAAGACTACAGCAAGAACAACATCAAGTACAATGTTGACTACAAGACCAACGATTTCCGCGTTGGTGTTGCTTACAAGTTCTAATTCAAGCGAACTTTGTTTTGGAAAGGCTCCGTATTTTACGGGGCCTTTTCTTTTTGTCGATTTTTCAGTTTTCTTTCTGTTTCATCTCATGATAAAGCCATGCATCATGAGTGCACATTTTTCTGAACTGTTGACGTTACGAATTATTAGCCCGATCTTCACTCTTGCCTGATAAGTGCAAAGGTTCGAAAGATCGGGAGAGATAATCATTTCGATTAAATGACGTTCGACAGGAATTTTTAAACATGTCAAATAAAGACCAAGCCATGGATTATTCAAAAACCCTTTACCTGCCCAAAACCGACTTTCCGATGCGTGCCGGATTACCGCAAAAAGAGCCGGAAATTGTCAAACGTTGGGAAGAGATGGATCTCTACAGCGCACTGCGCAAACAGGCTGTCGACCGGCCGCTATACGTTTTGCATGATGGCCCTCCTTACGCCAATGGAGATATCCATATCGGGCATGCTTTGAATAAAATTTTAAAGGATACAATCGTCCGTTCTTTCCAGATGCGGGGCTATAATGCCAATTATGTACCCGGCTGGGATTGCCATGGGCTGCCTATCGAATGGAAGATCGAAGAAAAATATCGTGCAAAAGGCAAGAATAAAGACGATATTCCGATTAACGAATTCCGTCAGGAATGTCGGGAATTTGCCAAACATTGGGTTAAAACCCAATCAGATGAATTCAAACGTCTCGGCATTATCGGAGATTTCAAGAATCCTTACACAACGATGGCTTTCCATTCGGAGGCACGGATTGCCGGTGAATTGATGAAATTTGCCATGTCCGACCAGCTTTATCGAGGCTCCAAGCCCGTCATGTGGTCGGTGGTGGAACGCACCGCTTTGGCGGAAGCCGAAGTCGAATATCACGATGTTGAATCCGATACAATTTGGGTCAAATTTCCTGTGCTAAAAGCAAAAGCCGATGATTTGTCAGGAGCCTTCGTCGTCATCTGGACAACGACACCTTGGACAATTCCCGGTAACCGTGCTGTTGCTTATTCTTCCCGCATTCCTTACGGGCTTTATCAGGTTGTGGACGCTGAAAATGATTATGGCCCGAAGCCTGGTGAAAAACTTATATTTGCTGATACACTGGCAGAAGAAAGTGCCAAAAAAGCAAAACTGGCTTTCAGAAAACTTCGCTCTTTGAACCCTTCAGAGCTTGAGACGATGCTGCTTTCCCATCCGCTCAAAGGCTTCGCAAATGATTATGCATTCAAAGTTCCTCTGCTTGACGGTGACCATGTAACGGCTGATTCCGGTACGGGTTTTGTTCACACGGCTCCCAGTCATGGGCGCGAAGACTTTGAAGTATGGGTTGCCAATAAAGCAAAGATAGAGGAACTCGGCGTTGATTCATCAATTCCATTTCCTGTTGATGATGCCGGTTACTACACCAAGGACGCGCCGGGTTTCGGCCCCGATCGCGAAGGCGGTGCTTCACGTGTCATTGATGATAATGGTAAATATGGCGATGCCAATAAAACCGTTATCGCCCTCTTGATTGAAAAAGATATGCTCTTTGCCCGCGGGCGTATCAAGCACTCTTATCCGCATAGCTGGCGTTCCAAGAAGCCTGTTATCTTCCGGAACACACCTCAATGGTTTGTCTATATGGACAAAAAACTTGCTGACGGCACCACATTGCGCGAACGTGCCCTCAAAGCGGTGCAAGATACACGTTTTGTGCCACCGGCAGGACAAAACCGTATCGGAGCCATGATGGAAGATCGTCCCGATTGGGTATTATCCCGCCAACGTGCATGGGGTGTTCCCATTGCAATTTTCGTCAAGGAAAACGGCGAAATCCTCAAAGACGCGGCCGTCAACAAGCGCATTGTCGATGCTTTTGAAAAAGAAGGTGCCGACGCCTGGTTCAAGGAAGGCGCGAGAGAACGTTTTCTGGGTGAACATGCGAAAGAAGATTGGCAACCGGTTCATGACATTCTTGATGTCTGGTTCGATTCGGGCTGCACACATGTCTTTACCCTTGAGGATCGGCCCGATTTGAAATGGCCGGCCGATCTTTATCTTGAAGGATCCGACCAACACCGTGGATGGTTCCATTCATCCATGTTGGAAAGCTGCGGTACCCGCGGAAGAGCACCTTATAACGCCATATTGACGCACGGTTTCACACTCGACGAGCAAGGCAAGAAAATGTCGAAATCGTTGGGCAATACTGTGGCTCCGCAAGACGTTATCAATACTTCCGGCGCCGATATTTTGCGCCTTTGGGTAATGACAACCGATTATTGGGAAGATCAGCGTCTGGGAAGAAATATCATCCGGACCAATGTCGATTCCTATCGGAAACTCCGCAATGTCATCCGCTGGATGCTTGGTACTCTCGCCTATGACGAGGGTGAAAACATTGCCTATCAAGATATGCCTGATCTTGAAAAGTTCATGTTGCATCGCCTTTATGAATTGGACGGGCTTGTCAACGAGGCTTATGACGGGTTCGATTTCAAACGCATCACCCGTGCATTGCTTGATTTTTCAATCGTCGACCTTTCTGCTTTCTATTTCGATATCCGGAAAGATTCGCTTTATTGCGATGCGCCTTCTTCAATAAAGCGCAAATCCGCGATCCATGTTGTGCGCGAGATATTTGAACGCATGGTCACATGGCTTGCCCCGATGCTTCCATTCACAATGGAAGAAGCCTGGCTGGAGCGGCATCCGGAAAGCAAATCGGTTCACTTCGAACAGTTCCGTAAAACGCCCGATAGCTGGTGTGATAACGAATTGAACGAGCGCTGGCGCAAAATTCGTCAGGTCCGTAAAGTCGTGACAGGTGCTCTTGAACTTGAAAGAGCTGAAAAACATATCGGTTCTTCATTGGAAGCAGCCCCCGTCGTCTATATTTCCGACCTTGATTTGTTGAAAGCTGTCGAAGGTATGGATATGGCAGAAATATCGATCACAAGTGATATTGTCATTACCAATGCTGAAGCACCGAAAGATGCTTTCCGGCTTGATGATGTCAAAGGCGTTGCTGTGGAATTTCATAAAGCTGACGGTAAGAAATGTGCCCGTTCATGGCGCTATACCCAGGATGTCGGGAGTGATCCCGAATATCCGGATGTATCGGCACGTGATGCAGCAGCGTTGCATGAGCTTCATGCACTTGGAAAGATCTGATAAATAAAAAGCACTGGCAGAGCTATTGCTTTGCCAGTAGCCAACACGTCATACGACGTCATCATCCTTCCTTATTGCCGGGGGGATTGCCGTCAAGGCACATCTCATGCTAAGGGTTTGGTCTATAAGTGCCAATTTCTGGCACAAAAAGGTGTCGTTATCTGCCCGCGGGGTGGAGTAGTAAAAGCAATTTTTGGCGGCGGAGCCGGGAACGGATTAGCAGTGAAGAAACGCGAAGTAACAATTATTGTAACGGGTATGGTCACGGCCGGTCTTATGCTGACAGGATGTGGCGTTTCCAGTCCGACTTATGGTACCGATAAATCAACCGGAAAACAGCTGGTTGATGATTTTTCCAATATTGCATCCATCAGATCGAATAATAACAGGAATCAGATTGATACCAAGCCGCGTCCGGAACTTGTTCGTCCTGCCCCCGGTACAAAAGGCGTTCTTCCGCAACCGCAGACAAATGTTGCCCAGACCGGTACACCTGATTGGCCAGAATCACCCGAGCAGAAACGCCAAAGATTGCGTGATGAAGCAACGGCCAACCAGAATAACCCGAATTATGTTTCACCCATTGTGCCCGATAGTGGCAAAGAAACAAAATCAACCGGTTCAAGTGACTGGCTCAACGGTATACACCGCAACGAGCAGGTTAATAATGACAAAGAACAGCGTGCGGAATTTTTGCGCCGTAAGAGAGAAACACAAGGTGGTTCTTCCACAACACGCAAATATCTGAGTGAACCTCCGTTAAGCTATCGCCAGCCGGCAGCATCAGCGCCAATCGGTGATCAAGGTGAAGATGAAGCCAAAAAAGAACGCGAGAGAAAGAAAGCGTTGAAAGAATCATCCGGCAAGAAGAGCTGGTGGCCTTTCTAATATTGAAAGCAACGTCTTATTGTTAGAATGTTTATCCCTTCTTCGACGCATTCCGGTCTTTCTTGATGGCGGGAGAGGTTCCTTTTTGTTTGGTTAAAAGGAGGAAAGAACATTTGTTCGGCTCTGTGAGCTGGCAATAACTTCGTTCAAGTTTTTGTTTGATAACGTTTTACTCTTTCATCACGTGTTTGAGTGACAGATAAACAACATCCAAATTCGTGACGCCATTTCCAGCCGGTTTCTTAATGAAACTTTCCGGCCTCTCAAATGGATATACCGATTGGCGCCTATTCAGCTGACCGGATGCAGCAGTCTTTCAACCTTAAAACCGGCCTTGGTGGAGAGTTCGTCGCCTTTATCTTCATTCAAGAAACGAACAATAAAAATAGCGCCCTTTGTTCAATACAGTCGCTTGTTGCAAATGCCGTTTCAGCCAATCTTCAATCAATAAGGTTTTCCGGCAGAAACTCCAAACCGAGAATTGAATAAACAGACTACTCGGGAATAGCTTAAACTCCATAGAATAGAGGTTTTGCCCCCCTCTTGAAGTTCCGAAGTTTTAAAACTTCTTTGTTTAACAGGGCTCATAACCGGCAAATTTTTTTGCCAAATATTTTTGAATGTTGTCCAAACACTATTTCCGAGCAATTTCCCTTTACTGAATAAGGTTTCTGCTTTTTTCAAATAACCTCGAGCGGCTGTTTGTGTGACGGTGGCAGGAATATTTCATCAAGTGCCTGAAGAACATTACTGTCGAGCTCAAGATCAAGTGCTTTGACGTTTTCGCGCAAATGTTTGAGTGACGAGGTTTTTGGAATAGCAATCATCAGCGGATTGCGGATAACCCATGCCAGAGCAAGCACCGATGGTGCAACACCAAGCTTTTCTGCAATCTTGATAAGATCACGGTTTTTCATGATGCGCCCCTGCTCGATCGGTGCATAGGCCATCACCGGAATATGCCGTTTTTCACACCATGGAATGAGGTCGAATTCTGGCCCGCGACGAGACAGATTGTAAAGTATCTGATCCGTTGCGATATGACCTTTTGGCGAAATGCCTTCAAGTTTCTGCATGAGTGCGGTATCGAAATTGCTGACACCCCACGCATCAATTTTGCCCTGTGTGACAAGTTTTTCCAAAGCTTCAACTGTTTCGGTTAAAGGAACGCTGCTTTGCCAATGAAGAAGATAAAGGTCGATTTTTTCAATTTTTAAATTTTTAAGGCTGCGTTCGCACGCTTCAATCGTGCCTTGCCGTGACGCGTGGCTTGGCAAAACTTTCGACACAACGAAGGCATCGTCACGCCGCCCGACAAGGGCTTCACCAACCACTCTTTCGGATCCACCATTTCCATACATTTCGGCCGTATCAATGAGTTTCAATCCGAGATCGAGGCCGGCACGCAAAGAATTGGCTTCGTCTTCAACGGAGGATATCCCCTCCCCCATACCCCATGTACCTTGTCCTAAAACAGGTACAATCGAATCATTCGGGAATTTTACTGTTTTCATCATTCTTCCCTTTTTCCTGCAAAAAAAGTTTTGAGCAACTGGGATGCCCGTCTTTCACCCAGGCCGGAATAAACCTCCGGCCGATGATGACACGTGGGTTGGTTAAAAAAGTGGACACCGTGTTCAACTGCGCCACCTTTTTCGTCGCCTGTGGCAAAATAAAGTCGCCTGATACGTGCAAAAGATATGGCAGCCGCGCACATTGTACAGGGCTCCAAAGTCACATAAAGGTCGCAATCGACCAATCGTTCACTTTGAAGCATCTCGCATGCCATACGAATAGCCCGCATTTCAGCGTGACCTGTCGGGTCGAATTTTTTATGCGTAAGATTGCAAGCCTTGGCGATCACTTTACCGTCCTTGACAATCACGGCGCCAACCGGCACTTCATCATTCGCATTTGCCGAAATTGCCTCTTCAAGCGCTATTTCCATCGGGGTTTTTTTCATTTTTACCTTTCAATCATTTTGAAGAGCCAGCATTTTGAAAAACCGGAACAATTGGATTTTATCCGCCGTTTATGTCATTTATGGCAGTTTATCAGAAAACACCTGACGAAAGAGATTCCATATCGGAAAAAAATAAGCTAGAGCGGTTAAAAATTAACAATGCGCCCCCGGTGCTTCTAAAGGATAATGTGAGATGACATATGATCGCGGCAATAAGAAACCGCAAAATAACAGGGGGGATACCAGAAACAATTTCGACCCGCGTGGGAAGAACGACGCAAAATCGCCGAGGGTAAAAACCAGTGAAGAAAGCGACGGCAGTGAACGCATTGCCAAAAGATTGGCGCGCGCCGGAATAGCATCGCGACGGGACGCAGAAACCATGATTGCCGCCGGACGCATTGCGGTTAATGGCAAGGTTCTTGATACACCCGCATTCAATGTCAAACGCACAGATGCAATTACTGTTGATGGCAAACCTTTGCCCCCCATTGAGCGCACCCGCGTCTGGCTTTACCACAAACGCGCCGGACTTGTGACAACCAACCGCGATCCGGAAGGTCGGCCTACTGTTTTTGATAGCTTGCCAGAAGGAATGCCACGCGTACTTTCCGTTGGCAGACTCGATATCAATACGGAAGGTTTGCTGCTTCTTACCAATGATGGAGGCCTTGCCCGCGTTCTTGAATTACCGTCAACCGGCTGGGTGCGTAAATATCGTGTTCGAGCTCACGGCAAAGTAACGCAAGCCGATCTTGATGCTTTAAAAGATGGTATTGCCATAGACGGTATTTTTTACGGTGCTGTGGAAGCAACTCTTGAACGCGAACAAGGAACGAATGTCTGGCTTACGCTCGCTTTAAGAGAAGGCAAGAACCGTGAAGTCAAAAATATTCTTGGAGCATTAGGGCTTACTGTCACACGTCTTATTCGCATCTCGTTCGGTCCCTTCCAACTTGCCGATCTTGAAGAAGGCGCTGTGCGCGAGCTCAAAGGCCGTACGCTGCGCGACCAGTTGGGTGAGCGTCTTATTGAAGAAGCCAATGCCGATTTCGATTTGCCGATTTTGAAGCCGTTTTCCAATGCCCCTGTTGTCGGAGAACAAAAACCGCGTGAAAAACCGACGGGTTCGGATGACGGCTGGATCTCTTCAACGCCGGAAGCTCCCCGCTTTAACAGGCGTTGGAAAAAGGCCGATTTTGCCGAACGTGGCCGCGACCAGCTTTCAACGAGACCGGACAGTTTCAATACACGAGGCAGTAAATTTGCTAGAAATGCTGCCCCCCTTAAAAAAGCTTTCGAAAAGAAACCTGAAGCTGAACCTCAACGATTGCGTAGTGCCAATGTCTGGATGGCTCCCGGTGCCCGCCCTCAAACCGCTCATAAGAAATTCTGGCGCATAAGAGACGAAGAAGAGAGAAGCGACAACGGCTTTGATGAAAGATCAGCCGGCCGTCATCCTCATCGCGCTTCACAGGGCGAAAGCGAAACACATTTCAATCGTCGTGAAAAACATTTTGACAAATCGAGCCGCAAGCCCGATTTCAGCCAAAAGTTCCGGAAAGACCGCACGTTAGACGACTATGATGCGTCAAGGGGCGGTAGAAAAAACAGAGATTATAAGAAAAACGAAAATTATAACCGCTCGGTAAACGATGGACCCGGTCATTGGCGTGATCGTGAGCCCGATCGCAATTTTGAGGGTGAAAACAAACAATTTTCCCATAAGCCACGTTTAGCCACCGGAAAGCCGCCAAGTAAATATAATACAGAGCGGAAATTTTCCGAAAAACAGGATTTTGATCGCCCTCAAAAAAAATATCGCGGTTCTTCGGAAAGCCGCGAAGGTGGATTTGACTTTCCACGCCGTCATTACGGGAAGCAAAATCCGGATGAGCAGAACCGGAAAAGATCATCCCGTTTTTCCGGCAACCGTTCCGAAAAACCATTTTCTTCAAGAGATGACCGCGTCAGGAAAAAAGCTTTTGCGGGTAAGCCCGAAAAAGCAAGCAAATTCCTAAATCGTAAAGGCGATGCAAAAGGAAACAGGCGTAGCGGAGGCCATCGCTCCGGCCGGCCGGACGGAGGCTCGAGTGCGGGTCGTCGGCGGTAAATTTTCCGGACGTCATCTTGCAACGCCCGCAGGACAGGAAATCCGTCCGACAACCGATCGCACGCGTGAAAGTCTGTTCAATATTCTGGGATCACGGCAAGTGAATTTCTGGAACGGAAAACGCGTGCTTGATCTTTTTTCAGGAACCGGCGCACTCGGCATTGAAGCGCTTTCGCGTGGTGCCGAAACCTGCACTTTTGTCGAACAGTCGGTTGAAGGGCGTGGATTAATCCATAAAAATATCGAAACCTTTGGATTACAGGGGGTTACTCGGCTGTTGCGCCGTGATGCAACACGTTTGGGGCAGATAGGAACAATGCAACCATTCGACGTTGTTTTTGCCGACCCACCTTATGGCCATGGCCTGGGGGAACAAGCGTTTTCGGCCGCTGTTGAAGGCCATTGGGTAAAAAATAATGCGCTTTTTGTGCTTGAAGAGACCAAAGAGGCCACAATTCGTTTACCGGAAAATTTTAAGCTTGACGACAAGCGCCATTATGGTGGCACAATTATTTATTTCTATATGTTACAATTGTGATTAAACAGTCGAGAAAGGTTTTGCCTGTGCCTGAATTGATGAGAAAAACGTTTTTGAAAGCGACGTTTGGCGTTCTTTTGTCTACGAGCGCGCTTTTTCCTCTTTATGCAGAGGAGACAAGCGAGAAAACCCCGACAGAGTCACAAATGACAACTTCAACCACTCCTGATCTTCCTGAAATTACCAAATCCGGTCCAACGCAAAGTTTTACCCTGAAAAATGGCCTGCAAGTTGTTGTGATCGAAAATCATCGGGCACCGGTTGTGACACAAATGATCTGGTATCATGTCGGTTCTGCCGACGAGCCGAAAGGGCATACCGGCATTGCCCATTTCCTTGAACATTTGATGTTTAAAGGCACTTCTACCCATAAAGATGGCGAATTTTCGAAATTCATTGCCAAAATCGGCGGTGAGGAAAATGCTTTCACGTCATATGACTATACCGGTTACTATCAGAGCGTTGCCTCGGAATATCTCGAAACAATTATGAAATTCGAAGCAGACCGAATGGAAAATCTGGTTTTGACAGATGAAGTGATCGCGCCGGAAAGAAATGTTATCATTGAAGAACGGCGCATGCGCACCGACAACAGTCCCGATGCAATGCTTGCTGAAGACACTAGGGCAACATTGTTCATGAACAGTCCTTACCATAATCCTGTTATCGGCTGGAAACAGGAAATGGAAAAACTGACGCGTGATGATGCGATTTCCTTCTACAATAAATATTACACTCCGAATAATGCGACACTTATTATTTCGGGCGACGTTACTGCGGAAAAAGTGCGCGAAATGACTTCCGACATTTATGGCAAACTGCCGGTGCGTTCTGAAATAGGCCCACGTATCCGCCCGCAAGAGCCGGAAAAGAAAACACTTCGCACCGTGACAATGCATGATCCGCGAGTGAGCGAGCCAAGTTTCCAGAAAATGTGGGTCGTTCCTTCCTATCACAATGCGAAAGCCAAAAAAGAAGCTGAAGCACTTGATTTGCTTGGCGAAATTTTAGGCGGTGCACCACGCGGACGGTTATACCAGACACTGGTTGTCAAAAACGGATCGGCAGCATCTGTCGGTGCCAATTATAGTGGCAATGCCGTTGATGACGGTATATTTTATCTTTATGGAATGCCTCGCGGAGAGGCAAGTCTCGAGGATGTGCAACACCAGATTGCCAGTGAAATTGAAGATATTCGCAAGAATGGTGTGACAAAAGCCGAACTTGATCAGGCGCGGAACCGTTTTATCAAAAATATGATATTTTCACTCGATAGTCCGGCCGGTCTTGCACAAATTTACGGTAGTTCCCTTTCGGTCGGTATGAATATTGATGATGTTACCCATTGGCCGGATCGATTGAAGGAAGTTACAACAGACGATATCAAAGATGTAGCCAACCGCTATCTTGATACGGATAAAAGTGTGACCAGTTATTTGTTGCCCCCTGTTCACGAAGCATCACCGCTAGGTGCCAACCAGCAAAAGAAAAGCAAATGAGGGTCACCATGAACAAGAAACCGCTTATTTTCCATCGTGCTTCAATCCTTGTTTTTTCGTTGATTTTGAGTTTCGGGTTGGGTGTTTCGCTTGCCAATGCATTGAATATTGAAAATGTAACATCAAAAAAAGGCATTACTGGGTGGCTTGTGGAAGACAACACAGTTCCGGTTGTTTCCATACAATTTTCCATTGGTGGCGGAACAACACAGGATCCTGAAGGGAAAGAAGGTTTGGCAAACCTGATGACCGGCCTTTTTGATGAAGGTGCCGGTGATTTGGACTCGCAAGCGTTCCAAAGCCGCCTTGACGAGCTTGGTGCAGAAATGGCATTTTCGGTCACACGTGACAGAATGCGCGGAAACATGAAAATGCTTGCCGAAAAACGAGACGAAGCTCTCAACTTGCTTGCCCTTGCCGTCCAGAAGCCCCGTTTTGATGACGAGGCTATTGACCGCATCCGCGAACAATTGGTTGCCGAACTCAAAGCTTCCGAAAAAGATCCGAAAACCATCGCCCAAAACCGTCTTTTGACGTTGATTTATGGCAAACATCCTTATGCAAGACGCGGAGAAGGTACGCCGGAGACACTCGCCACAATAAACCGTGATGATCTTGTCAAAGCACATCATACCATGTTTGCCCGTGACAATATCCATATCGGCATTGTCGGACCGGTCAGTGCAAACGAAGCAGCAACAATTATCGACAAGATATTCGGTGCCCTGCCGGAGAAAGCAGAACTAAAGAAAATAGAAGAAGCAAAACTCAATCTCGGCGGCATGGCTAATGTTAACTATGATTTGCCGCAAACATCACTGATGCTCGTTTACCCCGGTGTCAAACGCAATGATCCCGATTTCTTTGCTGCTTATCTCATGAACTACGTTCTGGGGGGGCCGGGGCTTACATCACGTCTGTTTTCGGAAGTCCGTGAAAAACGCGGCCTTGCTTACACTGTCGGTTCATCCCTGATGCTTTACGACCATTCTGCAACATTGGCTGTATCAACAGGTACCCGTTCAAGCGAAGCACAAAAATCTCTTTCTACCATTCGTAGCGAAGTGAAAAAAATGGCTGATGAAGGTGTAAGCGAACAGGAACTTGATGAGGCAAAAAGTTATGTCATTGGTTCCTATGCTGTGCAGAATATGGGTTCCTCTTCCGATATTGCAGCAACACTGGTGGGCTTGCAGGACGAGAACCTGCCGATCGACTACATAGAAAAGCGCCGTGCACTGATTGAAGCGGTTACCCGTGATCAGGTCAAGGCAGTTGCTGAAAAGCTGCTTCGTCCGGAACCTGCTTTGCTGATTATCGGCCCATCGAAAGGTTAAAATAAATTAGTTGATGCCGGTTTTTTAAAAAAGCCGACATCAACTCTGTTTACAAAAGGGCTGACCTATCCTTATCCTTCGTCCTGCTTTTTGAAAAAAGTATGAAAAGAACCTGAAAAAGGCGTTTCGAATTCCTGCCTTTAAAATCGTGATGCCACACATTTCGAAGTAAAAGCGCCAAGTCATCGTTATAGTTGCTATTATTCGAATTTTGATCGTTAAACCGGCTTTACCAGCGCAACAAAATCTTTTCCAAAATTGTGGTAATTTCAGATCGAACATTCACTTTTTTAAAATCAATCGATGCAATTACTCGACACACTCCTATAATTTTCGAGTTTCTAATTTTCCTCACTCGAGATCCTTGTTGCCCGTTCACATAATATCGACATTCAACGAAAAGAATTGAGTTTTATAGCGTAAGTTTTTATAAAATCTTGAACAAAATGATCGAGAGGAATCTGTAATGGTCCATGATAGCCAAATTGATAAAGCTTCTGCATTGGTAGAAGCTGCACGCAAAGCCGGTGCCGATAGCTCGGATGCTGTTATCGTCCGCTCGCGCTCGGTCAGTGTGTCGGTGCGTCTTGGCAAAGTGGAAGCAACCGAAGCCTCGGAAAATGATGATTTCTCGTTACGGGTATTTGTCGGCAAAAGGGTAGCGAGTATTTCGGCAAACCTTTCGGCCGACCCGATAAGCCTTGCCGAACGGGCGGTTGCCATGGCCAAAGTTTCACCTGAAAATCCTTTTGAAGGTTTGGCTGATCGCACCCGTCTTGTGAAAGCCCCTAAAGACCTTGATCTGTTCGATCCATTTGTTCCGGATAGTAAATATCTCACCGAAAAGGCTCTGGAAACTGAAAATTCCGCTTTATCGGTCAAAGGTGTCACCAACTCTGATGGCGCTTCTGCCGGTTATGGAAGTGGTGGATTGGTCCTCGTAACCAGTGACGGTTTTTGCGGCAGCTATCAATCAAGCCGTTTTTCCTTCTCGTGCAGTGCGCTTGCAGGCGAAGGAACGGCAATGGAACGTGACTATGATTATACAACCGCTCTTCACCACGAAGATCTCGACAAGACAACGACAATCGGGAAAAACGCCGGTGAGCGCGCCGTTAGAAGGTTGAATGCGCAGAAAGCAAAAACCGGAACTGTCAATGTTATTTTCGAGCCACGGATGGCACGCACGATTGCAAGCCATATTGCTTCAATGGTGAATGGAGCAGCAGTCGCCCGCAAAACCAGCCTGTTGCAAAACAGAATGGGCGAACAGATTATGAAACCGACAATAACGGTTACCGATCAGCCATTAAAAAAACGAGGGAATTCCTCCCGCCCGTTTGATGGTGAAGGGGTGGAAGGTGTGCCTCTCAACGTGATTGAAAATGGCGTTCTCAGGCACTGGTTTTTATCTTCATCGGTTGCCCGCGAACTTCATCTTGAAACCAATGGTCACGGCGTGCGCTCGGCTTCTTCTGTACAACCGGCAAGCACCAATTTTGCAATCGAACCCGGGGAAAAATCGCCAGATGAGATGATGAAAGCAATCAAAAAAGGCTTTTATGTCACCGAGCTCTTCGGCCATGGTGTTGATCTTGTGACCGGTCAATATAGCCGCGGCGCATCGGGGTTCTGGATTGAAAATGGCGAACTTGCCTATCCGGTTAGTGAAGTTACTCTCGGTTCCAATCTCATTGATATGTTGTCACATCTCACACCGGCGAGCGACATTGACCGCCGCTATGGTACAGCAGCACCAACGCTTTTGATTGAAGGAATGACCCTTGCTGGAAAATAACGTTCATAATTCCGAAGATCTCGTACTCATCGCCAATGCTGCTCAACAAGCAGGAAAAACAGCATTAAGTTTTTTTGGCCACGACCCGAAAGTGTGGATCAAACCGGGAAATTCACCGGTAAGTGAAGGAGATTTTGCAGCCGACAAAGTTCTGAAAGAGCTTCTATTGACCGCGCGGCCTAATTATGGATGGATTTCGGAAGAAACCAGAGATGAACGCCCGCATAACGACTATAAACGATATTTTGTAGTTGATCCGATTGATGGAACGCGCGGTTTTCTTTCCGGTTCAAAACATTGGTGTGTATCGGTTGCCGTTGTCGAAGACGGAATTTCCCAAGTTGGCGTTCTAGATTGTCCTGCAACCCGATCCGTTTACAAGGCTGAACGTGGTAAAGGTGCCAGTCTTAATGGCAATAAACTTCCACTTCTTGAAGGTCATGAAGGCAAACTTGTGGTTTCTGCAACCGGAAAATTTGAAGCGAAATTGCCGGAAGCCTTCAAGTCCAATGTCACATTCGCACATTATCTTCCTTCGCTTGCCTATCGCATCGCACTTGCTGCCGAAGGAAAAATAAACATCGTCTTGATAAAGCCCGAGAGCCATGATTGGGATATCGCCGCAGCTGATCTGATCTTACAGGAATGTGGCGGTTTGATAAGGGATATCGACAATAAGACACCGCTTTATGGAAAAGCACCATTTGAACACGATTTTTTGATTGCTGGCTTAAACCGCGAGCTTGATAACGTGATAGATATTGTCCGTAAAATACGATTTCGTTAATCTGCTAACGAATTAAAATGGGTAGAGTAATCATAGGAGGTATATATGAGCGCGACAGGTGAACCGAAACAACTATTGCATCTGGTTTTCGGAGGAGAATTGAAGAACCTTGATAGCAACGAATTCCGTGATCTTGATAACCTTGATATCGTAGGAATTTTTCCGGATTACAAGTCGGCTGAAGCCGCATGGCGGGCAAAGGCCCAATCAAGTGTCGATAATGCACTGCAGCGCTATTTCATTGTCCACCTGCACCGTCTGCTCGACCCTGAACATACCGAAAGCAAATAATAGATATTTGCTTATTCTGAAACGAACCGGTACAGTTTTAACACTTTTTGAAGCATTTTTGCATTCTTTGCTCGGCATTTGATTGCCATGCCTTGATCTTGTAAGGAGATTATGACAATGACAGTCCGTGTCACGGATTGGCTTTTCAAATGCCTTCGCGGGCTCATGTTATTTTCAATAACGGGATTGCGGCCCGCTTCGTTAAAAGTGATTGGTTCGACACTTGAATGACTGAAAAGAAAAAACAAAAAAAATCGGACTTTTTAAACCGCCTGTGGCGTAAAATCCGTTATCCATTGATGAACGCCCGCATAACAAAAGCGATCGTTGTATCGCTCATGGCAAATTATCTGCGTCTGGTTTATTGGACCAATCCACGACTTGAAGGTTCGGATAACCCGCAAAACGCCCATGATGCCTATAACCCGTTTATTATTACATTCTGGCATGGGCGTCATATTATGGGGCCGTTCTTGCGCCCCAAGAAAGAACATATCATTGCCATGTTTTCGCGCTCTGCTGATGCCGAGATCAATGCACGGGTCGGCGAAAAGCTGGGTCTTGAAACAGTGCGCGGCTCGGGCGGACGGACAAAACATCAAAATACCGATAAAGGCGGTGCACGGGCATTGCTTACTCTCAAACGGGCATTACAAGAAGGCAAAACAGCCGCAATGATTGCCGATATTGCGCATGGAAAAGCGCGCGAAGCCGGCAAAGGTATTATATTACTCGCAAAAATATCCGGACGCCCTATTGTTCCCTATATCTATTCATTTTCCCATGTAAAAATTTTGGAAAAAACCTGGGACAAAACCGTAATTCCGCTGCCATTCGGACATTCTATCTTTCTCATGGGAGATGCGTTTTATGTACCGGAAGATGCCGATGACGACCTTATGGAACAAAAACGTATCGAACTTTCCGACATTATGAACCGTCTGACGGACGAGGCGGAAAAACGCCTCAAAGAAAGAAAATAGGGGGAGCACTATGAAGGAATTCAAGGCTCGCACGGCACTCTATCTCTATCGCATGGCAGGCGGCTTGATCAGTCCACTTCTTCCCTTCTATCTCTCCATGAGGGCAGCACGCGGCAAGGAAGACCCGCACCGCAAACGCGAACGCATGGGGCGCACAAACAAGAAGCGGCCGGAAGGGCCACTTATCTGGCTTCATGCCGCAAGTGTGGGAGAAACACTGGCGCTTGTTCCGCTCATTGACCGTATTTTACAACTTCATATCAATGTCCTTTTAACAACCGGCACCGTTACATCTGCAAGCCTCGTCGAAAACCGTTTCGGCAGCCGCGTTATTCACCAATTTGCGCCGCTTGACGTTAAACCGGCGATAAGAAGGTTTCTCGATCACTGGAAACCTGATCTGGCACTTGTTTGCGAATCAGAAATCTGGCCATTACGAATCAACGGGCTTGCGCGCCGTCACATCCCGCAAGTCATGGTGAACGCACATATGTCCGGCCGTTCATTCCATTCATGGCAAAAGCGGCCTGCTCTCGCTTCGCACATTTTCAGGCAGATTGATGCAGCCATCGGACAAAGCGAAAGCGATGCCGAACAATATCATGCACTCGGTGTCAAAACGGTCGCAGTCTCGGGGAATCTGAAAGCCGACATTGCACCGTCTGCCGATAAAAATCTGTTAATGCAATATCGTGCAAGACTGCATAACCGGCTGGTTTGGGCGGCTATCTCCACCCATGAGGGGGAAGAGAATATCGCTGCCGAAGTTCATCTTGCATTAAAAACACGGCTGCCTAATCTTTTGACGATCATTGTGCCCCGTCATCCCGAACGGGCTGACGCAATTATGGAAGAACTTGAAAAGAAATCCCTTCACGTTATTCGACACAGTGAAAAACGGATGCCCGATGAGAATACCGATATTATACTCGTTGATACTATCGGAGAAATGGGGGTATTTTTACAACTTGCAAAAGTTTCGTTTATCGGCAAGTCACTAACAGAAACCGGTGGACACAATCCGCTTGAACCGGCGCTTCTCGGATCGGCTATTCTGACAGGTCCACATGTGGAAAATTTCAAAGATACATTCGATGTATTTTTTGCAAATAATGCAGCAAGAATCGTTGAAGATGCCACGCAATTGGCCGTCCAGCTCAACACACTTTTGACTCACGAGCCGACACGTTATGAAATGATCGAAGCGGCTTACGATACAGCCACAAATATGAGTGGAGCGCTCGAACGCACGTTAAAAGTGCTACGGCCGTTCATTGATCCATTGATCATGCAGGCCAAGCTTCATCATCAGGATACCAATCATGGTTGGTGAGGCACCTGACTTCTGGTGGAATGAACAAAAACTCATGCGTTGGCTTTTATTGCCGGTTTCGTGGATTTACGGTTATTTTGCCCGCCGTAGAATGGAACGCGAAAATATTCCGGTGATTGATCTTCCGGTTTTGTGTGTCGGCAATTTTACGCTTGGTGGAACGGGAAAAACTCCGGTTGTTATCAGTCTTGCGGATGCGGCCAAAAAACTTGGTCTTAATCCGGGAATTGTTTCGCGTGGCTATGGTGGCGAAATACGCAGTGCCCATCTCATCGACCTCGAATTTGACAAGGCCCGGGAAGTCGGTGATGAACCATTGCTTCTTGCCCGACATGCACCGGTTGCTGTAGCAACCGACAGATTTGAAGCGGCAAAACTTTTACAACAACAAGGATGCAATCTCATCCTGATGGACGATGGTTTTCAAAGTCGTCGTTTATTCGTCGATTATGCCCTGATGGTGGTGGATGGTTTGCGCGGTTTGGGTAACAATGCTGTGTTTCCGGCAGGTCCACTTCGTGCACCGCTTGTAACCCAACTGGCTTATACCGATAGTGTGCTGATGATTGGCAATGGTGACAAAGGTAACGAAGTTATCCATATGGCCGCCCGTGCAGCAAAACCTTTAAACTTTGCCCATCTTGTGCCTTCTGCCACCGATGCTGTTTCAGGCAAAAAGTTTCTGGCATTTGCAGGCATAGGAAATCCGCAAAAATTTTTCCGTTCGATTGGAGAATTGGATGGGAAAGTTGAACAAACACGGGTTTTTGCCGACCATCATTTTTATACAGATTTCGACCTTGATGACATTATCGGCTCGGCAAAGGCAAAACACCTTTTTATTGCAACCACCGCAAAAGATTTTGCCCGTTTAAAAACCGATGGACAAGACAAGAAGCTTGAAAATCTTGTTGTGTTTGATGTCGAAGTTCAATTTGATGATCCGGATTTTTGTGAGCAACGGATAAATGAAACACTTGAGGCGTTCAAAAACCGCTCCAACAAAGAATAAAAATCAAAAAGCGCCTTATATGGGCGCTTTTCTTTAAACTGAATTCATAAACTATAAATAACGCTTATTTTTTAAGCGTTGTACCTAAAAGCTTACGTAAACGGGGATCGCATTCAAGTTCGCGGCGATAGGAAATTTCGCAACTTGCATAAGCTTCCTGACGTGGTGCACTCCAATATCTTAGCTCGTCCAGCGGAATTTTCTCGCCTGTAATTGCACATAAAACATAGGTTCCGTGTGTTAAAACCTCATAATCGCCACTCAGATAATGGAGTTGCGCCTCGCGTTCACCACCGGGAAACATCATTATTCTAAACCTTTCAGATTGCTTATCGGCGATGATTATAAAGCGTTAGAGAAAACTATAAAAGCCTTAAATCCTTTGCTCACGAAACTATTGATAGTCGTTCAAACATATCGTACTTTTGAAAAAGTTCACTTTTTATCTTCTCCATCCATTACCCGATCTAAAAGCTTTTTGTTTTCGTTCGAATTTTTTCTCGTTCAAGCTTTTCGCACCTATCCGGCACAAACTTTCAAAACTGAAGACTGGACGGTTTTTGTTACGAGAGGAAAAACATATCAATGAATTAAATGACTTCACGGTAAACCGAAAAGCAAACCTGTTTTTCAGGAAAAGCACCGGAAATCGATCAACCGAAGCATTTCCGGTTTAATTCAGCCGCATAATTCCGTGCGCTAAGCGTTTTTCCGGCGCATAAAATTGACACACAAACCTGCACACCGGCTTTGTTCATTCAAAACTATCTGTTTTTAAGCAACAGTTACGAACAGACGCCCGCAGCCTTTCAACTAAAACAATCAACGGCGGCCGAACAATCTTTCAATATCGGTAAGCTTCAGCTCGACATAGGTCGGGCGTCCGTGATTACAGGTTCCCGAACCCGGGGTTGCCTCCATCTGGCGTAAAAGCGCATTCATTTCTTCCGCACGCAATAGGCGGCCGGAACGCACCGAACCGTGGCAGGCCATGGTTGCCGCAACATAATCGAGCATGGCTTTAAGCCCGTTTGTTGTATCATAATCGGCGGCTTCATCTGCCAAATCGGCAATAAGGCCTTTGACATCCACTTCGCCAAGCATGGCAGGTGTTTCGCGAACTGCGACGGCACCGGGGCCGAAGGGTTCAATTTTCAAACCGAACTTTTGCAGCGTTTCTGCATGCGTCAATAGGCGAGTTGCATCTTCTTCCGGCAATTCCACAATTTCGGGAATAAGCAACATCTGGGATGGCAAAGGCTTGGAATAGAGTGCCTTTTTCAAAGCCTCGTAAACCAGCCGCTCATGTGCTGCATGTTGATCGACGATAATGAGGCTGTCTTCAGTTTGGGCAATGATATAGTTTTTATGGATTTGTGCGCGTGCTGCACCAAGGGGAAAACGCTGTTCCTCGACTGTTGGAATTTCCATTGCCGGACGGCTATCTGTTGTCGGTTGATCAAGATCGCCTAGCACATTTCCATAGTCTTCATTGAAGCCTGATGAAGGCGCATTATAAAGCGGTTGGTTGACCATTTGCGCTGCTGGCGGCACCGGCGCTCTTGAATATGAATTATAGGAAAAAGCTCCGTTATTATAATAGGTCGGGTGCGGCGGAACAGATGATGAAGGTGGAACACCATCGGGACGAAAGCTTTTAAGCATGGCGTCCGCCCCCGTCGTTGCGGGGTGAATGCCAGCATGACTTAAAGCCTCACGGATACCGCCGACAATAAGCCCGCGCACTAACCCCTGATCGCGAAAGCGCACATCCGCCTTTGCCGGATGGACATTCACATCGACATCGGATGCAGGAAGATTGATGAAAAGCACACAAACCGAATAACGGTCACGCGCCATTGCATCGGCATAAGCCCCGCGAATGGCACCTAATATCAATTTATCACGCACCGGTCGCCCGTTCACATAAGCAAACTGGTGTAAACTATTGCCCCGATTGAAAGATGGTATGCCTGCAAAGCCTTTAAGCTCCACTCCTTCCCGCATTGCATCAAGAGTAATACTGTTAGGAGCAAAATCTTTTCCCAGAATTTGGGTTATCCGCTGTAACTGTGCTTCTTCGCCTGTACCGGTTGCAGGAAAATCAAGCATCGAGCGATCTGTACCGGAAAGCGAAAAGCGGACATTTGGAAATGCAATGGCAATCCGTTTGACAACATCGGTTATCGCATTGGCTTCGGCACGATCTGTCTTCATGAATTTGAGACGCGCCGGTGTGACGTAAAAAAGATCGCGCACCTCAACAATTGTTCCCGCATTACCGGCTGCGGGACGCGGCCCATCAACATGTCCGGCATTGACAACAATTTCAGCCGCATGTTCCGAAGAAGCTGTGCGTGACAGCATTTTCAACTTTGAAACCGAACCGATTGACGGCAAAGCTTCACCACGAAATCCAAGTGAATGGATGTCGTGAACATTATCGTCAAGTTTGGATGTGCAATGGCGTGATATTGCGAGTTCAAGTTCGTCCTCCGCAATACCGCATCCGTTATCGGACACGCGGATCAGGCTTTTTCCGCCGCCGGCCGTCACAATTTCTATCCGTGTCGCGCCGGCATCAATAGCATTTTCGACGAGTTCTTTAACCACACTTGCCGGACGTTCGATCACTTCGCCCGCTGCAATCTGGTTAATTACGGTTTCACTGAGATGATGTATTGTCATGAAGCCGTTATAACCGATTCATAAATCGGCGTATAGCAAAAGCACATTTGTGCTCCGGCATTATCCCTCTTGAATGAATTATCCTGATTGAGGCCATATTAAAAAAAGCGCAAGCCTTTTAAAAAAGCTCGCGCCGTAAATATTTTGAACGATCCGGATAATCTATTTATCAGAGTGTTGCGTTCAATGCCTGTTCGACATCTTCCAACAAATCGTCAACATCTTCGAGACCAACCGAAAAACGCAACAATCCGTCACTGATGCCAAGTTCGGCACGTGCTTCGGGGCCGATGCTCTGGTGGGTTGTGGTTGCGGGATGCGTCATGATGGAACGTGTGTCGCCAAGGTTATTGGAAATAAGCGGAATTGTCAGATGATTACAGAATGAAAAAGCAGCTTTTTTGCCACCCTTCAATTCAAAGGCAATCATTGTCGAACCGCCCGTCATCTGCTTTTTTATAATATCTCTTTGCGGGTGGTCGTCACGTCCGGGATAAACACATTTTGCAACCGCCTTATGCCCGCTGATAAAATCGGCAAGTTTTGCTGCCGAGCGTGTCATTTCCTCAACACGCAGCGGAAGCGTTTCGAGACTTTTCAACATGAGCCATGCGACATAGGGGCTCATTCCGGGTCCTGTATGACGGAAGAAGTCCTGAAAATTTTCTGTCATCCATTCTTCACTCGATAAAACCATTCCGCCAAGACAACGCCCATGCCCGTCAATATGTTTGGTGGTAGAATAGACGACCACATCAGCACCAAGTTCGAGCGGCTTTTGATAAAGTGGTGTTGCGAATACATTATCGACAATGACAGTTGCACCAACTTTGTGGGCAAGTTCCGAAACCGCTTTAATGTCGACTATTTCCAAAGTCGGATTGGCCGGTGTTTCAAAAAATATCCCGCGTGTATTGGGTCGGATCGCCTTTTCCCAATTTTCGATTTTGCGCCCGTCAATGATTGAAACTTCAACACCATAACGGGGCAAAACTTTTTCAATGATATAACGGCAGGAACCAAACATGGAACGGGCCGCAACAAAATGGTCGCCCGCTTTCACAAAACATAAAATAGCTGTCGAGACAGCGGCCATTCCCGAAGCAAGTGCGCGTGCACTTTCTGCACCTTCCAACGCACACATACGTTTTTCAAACATATCGTTGGTCGGATTGGCATAACGTGAATAGACAAAGCCCGGATCCTCTCCGTCGAAACGCCTTTCGGCTGCTTCGGCACTCGGATAGGTAAAGCCCTGTGTTAAATAAATTGCTTCACAGACTTCTCCATAAGGAGAGCGTTGAGTCCCCGCATGAACCATTTCTGTAGCGGTACGGTATTTACGATGCGGATTAAGTGTCATAAGTCACCTGCTTTCGTCAAAAAACCTTTGCCGTCATGGTAAAGATTGAAAAAGAAGATGCCAAAAGTCCGCTTGGTCTTACGGCCTTTTAGCATTTTATCAGGGTTTTATGGAATTGGAACTGATGACTTTACGCTGCCATCGGAATGCGTTTAAATTCCATAAACCCAAGCGTGGCTGCAAGCCGGCCGGCCCAAATCACCACGGGATAAACCTTCCTTATGCTCTTCAAAAGCTTGCGTCAATCCGTGAACGCGTTAAAGAGATAATAGTAAATAGTAAAAGGTAGTCATCATGGCACGCTCAAGCGGCATTCTGGCAGATAGCGATATTCAAAGTTTATTTGAAAATAATATTTTGAAATCGGATCGGCCGTTGGACAAAGATCAGATACAGCCGGCCAGTCTCGATTTGCGGTTGGGCAAAAAAGCCTATCGTGTCCGTGCTTCTTTTCTCCCCGGACCTGAAAAACAAGTTATTGATAAACTTGAACAATTCAAGCTACACGAATTCGAGCTCGAAAATGGTGCGGTGCTTGAAACGGGTTGCGTCTACATTGTACCTCTTATCGAAACGCTCGCACTTTCCGATGAGCTTTGTGCATCTGCCAATCCGAAAAGTTCAACCGGACGACTGGATATTTTCACCCGTATCATAACAGATTATGCACAAGAATTTGATAAAGTCACGAGTGGTTATCACGGAAAACTATATCTCGAAATAAGCCCGCGTACATTTCCTATTATTGTTCGCACCGGTTCAAGACTTTCTCAAATCCGTTTTCGTAAAGGTAAAAGCGGCTTGAATGAAAGTGAGCTTCTTGCCCTTCACAAAAAAGAAATGCTGGTTTCCGATGAGCATCCCAATATTACTGCAAGCGGCGTCGGGCTTTCGATTGATCTTACAGGTAATTCCAAGGGACTTGTCGGCTATCGCGGCAAACATCATACCGGCGTTATCGACGTGGATAAGCGGGGCGTGGCAGATGTGCTCGATTTTTGGGAACCGATTTATGATCGGGGTTCGCATTCGCTCATCCTCGATCCGGACGAATTTTATATTCTCGTCTCACGCGAAGCAGTTCATGTCCCGCCGCTCTTTGCTGCTGAAATGACACCATTTGACCCGTTGATTGGAGAGTTTCGCGTTCACTATGCCGGATTTTTCGACCCCGGTTTCGGCAATAATGAAGCCGGTGGCAAAGGCTCGCGCGCTGTTCTTGAAGTGCGCAGCCATGAAGTTCCCTTCATCCTCGAACACGGACAAATTGTCGGACATCTCGTTTATGAACACATGTTGAGGCATCCGAAATCTCTTTACGGGCGTGATCTCGGCTCGAATTACCAAGCACAGGGCTTGAAACTGTCAAAACATTTTAAACCACTTTGATGAGAGGGTGCTTGACAAAAAGCATTAAAGATTGCATCCGTGTGTCACGCATTTTGCGGGTATGATGTAATGGTAGCCTGTCAGCTTCCCAAGCTGAACGCGCGGGTTCGATTCCCGCTACCCGCTCCAGCTCTTTGACTGTTGCCTCTTTCTCTTCTTCCAATATTTATCCGTTCACTAATTATATTTTGTTTATGTGGATATGTTCCATTGAATAATTTAAACATAAAAAAACAGATTTACTTATTTTTAAAATTGTAAAAGTTATATATCTGCTATTTGATTACCGAATCAAAAATTATTTTTAAATTGAATTAAAATAATAATTAAAGAAAAAATCTTATATATGAAATATTGTTATCATTCTTATTATAAAAACTATCACTCATCACACTCATATGAACGGGTACTGAATTGACGCTGTTTTGACTTTATGCAAAGGATTGGCAAAAATAACAATCTGAAAAAACCCCGAAAATATTTTCAATCAGTGAGATGTTCAAATGATCAGGTTTAAAAATGGCCCTTCAAGAATGACTGTTTGTCTGGTTATTCTTCTAAGCTTGTTGGTATTATTAGCGGGACTATATTTTACTCTTCTCGGGGGGTATCTCCTCTATCTCGGGAGCCGGACATGGTATTATCTGGCGCTCGGCATCCTGTTACTCCTGTCGGGTTTATTCATGATCCGGCTCAATCGTCTGAGTGTGTGGATCTTCGCTTTTATTTATGTGATGAGTGCACTATGGTCTTATCATGAGGCGGGGTTTGATTACTGGCAACAATTTTCCAACCTCTTTGCTTTGTCTGTAGCCTTTTTTCTAGTCTTGCTTGCCTATAGACCAATGGCAAAAAAACAAGGGAAAATTGTCGGCTCGGCGTCGCTCGTTTTGGCCGGTTTGGTGTTTATCGGCATGGCGGCAACAATTGCCAGTTCGTTTATACCGAAAAATGTCATCCACGCGACAGAAAAAGCCAAAGCTGCATTACCGGTGCAACCGGCTAATGAACAAAAAGACTGGAAAAACTGGGGCAATGACGATTATGGTAGCCGCTTTGCAGCCCTAGACCAGATAACGCCTGCCAATATCAAAAAACTTGATGTTGCCTGGATTGCCCATACCGGTGACATTCCCCAAAGTAACGGCTCGGGGGCAGAAGACCAGAATACCCCGCTACAGATCGGCTCCAATCTTTATGTTTGTACAGCCTATGGCAAGGTGCTTTCATTCGACGTCGATAGCGGCAAACAGAACTGGATGTACGACCCTCATGGAACAGGGCCGAACTGGCAACGTTGCCGCGGCTTGGGTTATCACGAAGCTCAGCCAATCAAAGGTTTGAAAGCTGATGCGGCTTGTCAGGCACGGCTGTTTTTACCAACGGGAGACGCAAGACTCATTGCACTTGATGCGGCAACCGGAAAACCTTGCGAAGAATTCGGAGATAAAGGCACTGTTGATCTTAAAGCCGGTATGGGTGAGGTCAAACCCGGTTATTACCAGCAAACATCGACACCACTTGTTGCCGGCGATGTTGTCATTGTCGGCGGGCGCGTGGCCGACAATTTCTCGACTGATGAACCGCCGGGGGTTGTCAGAGCCTATGACGTGAAAGATGGTCATCTTGTCTGGGCTTGGGATCCCGGCAATCCTGATATTCACGGACTTCCGCCGGAAGGACAAACCTATACACGCGGAACACCGAATGTCTGGGCGGCAATGTCATATGACGAAAAACTCGGACTTGTCTATTTGCCGACAGGCAATTCGACACCCGATTTCTGGGCAGGCTATCGCACAGCCGAAGACGATAAATACTCGTCTTCCGTTGTGGCTGTCGATGTGAAGACCGGCGAAGTGCGTTGGCATTACCAATTTGTGCATCATGACATTTGGGATTTTGATACGCCCGCACAACCTGTTCTGCTTGACGCACCCGATAATGATGGAAATATCGTACCGGCACTCGTTCAGGTCACCAAACAGGGAGAGGTCTTCCTGCTCAACCGTGAAACCGGAGAACCGATTGCGGATGTTGAAGAAAAACCGGTACCGCAGGGTAACGTTGCTGGTGAACGTTATTCGCCAACACAGCGCTTCTCTGTCGGGATGCCGTCATTCGGCAATGCAACTTTAACAGAAGCCGATATGTGGGGTACGACACCATTCGACAAGCTTCTATGCCGGATCGAATTTGCCAAAATGCGTCATCAGGGTGTGTTCACCCCGCCGGGGCTTGATTATTCATTACAAATGCCGGGTTCACTCGGCGGTATGAATTGGGGATCTGTCTCGATTGATCCGACATTGAACTATGTTTTCGTCAATGATATGCGCCTTGGCCTTGCCAATTATCTTGTCAAGCGCAAAGATATTCCTGAAAGCGCGTCCGGCATTGAAATGGGCATTGTCCCCATGGCCGGAACACCTTTCGGTGCTATGCGCATGCGCTTCCTTTCGCCGCTTGGCGTCCCCTGTCAGAAGCCACCTTTTGGCACAATGTCGGCAATTGATCTCAAAACCCGTAAAATTGTTTGGCAGGTTCCGGTTGGCACTGTCAGGGACACGGGGCCGCTCAATATCGCACTCGGAGTGCCTGTTCCGATCGGAATGCCAACACTGGGTCCCTCTTTAGCGACACAATCCGGCCTTGTGTTCTTTGCCGGAACGCAGGATTTTTATTTGCGTGCTTTTGATAGCCGCACAGGCAAAGAAATCTGGAAGTCGCGTTTGCCTGTCGGCAGCCAAGGTGGTCCGATGACTTATATTTCACCAAAAACCGGCAAACAATATATTGTCATTACTGCGGGTGGCGCACGCCAAAACCCGAAACGGGGTGATTATGTCATTGCCTATGCTTTGAAGGACTAGGCTTTAATAGAAGCAAAAACTCCTGTTTCCCGAATGTTTGAAATATCGGCAACGTTGGAATGAGCTAAAATCGGATCTGCCACTTTCATGTGGCGGGTCGTTTTTAATGTTTATCCAATAATTTTTTTAAAGTTAAAAATAAAACTATTAAAAAACAAAACTTAATTTTATTAAAAATAACATCTTTCTTATATATATTATGTTTCAATTTTCATTTATTTTATTTTAAAAATTCATTTGGAAGAAACATCAAGATGAATGTTTCTGGCTTATTTTCTCTTGGAAAAACAATATTCTTCAAATTCATCGCCAAGTTGAAAACACTTTGAATAGATTCTAACGGCCTTAAAACGTAGCAGCAGTTAGAAATCAAATCGGTAAAAATTGTCGGAAAACGAAAAAATCCTAATAAAAAGCCCGCAGAATATTGCGGGCTTGAGGCATAAAGTAGCTTGTAAAAATGCCCTTTCAATCAGGCTATTTCACAAAAATTCATCAGAACCTTTTGTTCTTATCCTGTTTTTGTAAAATAGCGCCAATTTCATCGACTTTTTCCTTTGATGGTGTGGGATAGCCAACGGTTGTTGAACCGGTTTGAGTATGGTCAACTGTACGGGCAGCAGGCTTCGGGGCATAATTATAATGCGCATCGGCGACCATAACCTGTTTTGGTGCAGGAGTAGGAGCCGTTTGGAATGGTAGATAAGGTTCTGGAGCCTTTTCAACCGGCTTTGCATGGGATACTGCCGGCTTTGCATCTGCTACAACCGTATTGGTTTGGTGGGTAGAAGCGCTTTTCTGTGATGAAAAAGGTTTGGCTTCAACCGGTACAGGTTGAGCCTGTGCAATCATTACCGGTTCGCTTGCCGGCGCTGTCTTGACCGGAAGTGCAGGTGCCGGTTCCGAAACCGCTTTTGGCGCTACCGGCTGGGCCCCCCGACCCGGCGTTGTAAATTGAGGCGCTTTTCCGCTCTTTTCCTGTGCGAAAGCAAAAGCGACATCATAAGGTGCGTCATTGGTCGGGACTTGCAATTCGCCATCACGCCCGCGCTTTTCATAAAAGGCATTGCCACCGGCGACCTGAACATAATGGATATTTTTATATGGGAATGTCAAACCGGCAGTGTGAAAAAACATGGCATTCTTGCTTTTTTTGGCCCGCTCGCCACGTAATACCGCGTCAGCCGCTTCACCGGCTCTTGCCATTGCAGCAGGCTCGGTCATCGGTTTGGTCAAAACACCGGGAGCAAATTGATTGGGCTGGCCGACAACGCCGCAAATTGTCTTCGGATAAGCAGTCGAATTCACGCGATTCATGACGACGGTACCAACTGCAATCATACCATCGCGGCTTGAACGGTTTGATTCAAAATACATTGCCCGCATCAGACAAGTGCGCTCTGTCAGGGGAAAGGAAGCCTGTTTATTATTTTTATGCCCGAAACCGAAATGGGTCGACGCACAGCCTGTAACGATGAACGGTGCAAGCATGATTGCAGCGGTACTTGCCCAACGGAGTTTTTTCATCTTATCAAATACCATTCTTAAGTTTCGTTTTCTTTCTCGCCTATAAAAACAAGGGCAAAAAAAGGCCAAATGAAGGCAATCCTTTTTGAGCCCCCATTGCGATCCGGTTTATTGAACCAAAATCCCTGAAAATGACTATCGCTTTAAACCTTTTAAAATTAATTAACCGCGTTTTTGCACCCCATGAACAACCGCAAAGACACCCATTAAAACGGGAAATTCAAAACAACCGAAATCTATCTGGATTTTCAAATTAACATATTGTTTTTGTTTGTTATTTTATTACTGTTTTAACGGTGACATACGTTCACATCATCTGCTTGAAGGTCATTTCCTGCGAGTTTGTCACTGCGGTTCTTCACCAATTGTTAACGCTAAACCGACAAATTATTCAAAACGTCTGATTTTTTCTCAAAAAGCGGCCACAGAATTCCTCAAACGATAATGTCAGACAGCAATTTTACCGATTGCTTTAGCAAGGTTTTAGAGCCCTCCACGTGGCTATTGCTTTTCATTTTTTCTTTAGATTTTTCGACTTTTCCTACTTTCCCTTTATTGGCGTTCTACGCATTCTCGCTGTTATTTTTTATTTGCGTTCCCTGTTTTAAGCAGGCATTTACGCTTTTTATTCCCCTATTTGCCACCGGCAAACTACGTTATCCGATGTGTTATTGAAGCGCGTTTATTGCCTGATCCGGGCGTTTGAAAAAACTTCGATTGCGGAGTGAGAAAAACATATTTTTAAATGAAAGACATGAAAAGCTGTGTTTATTTCTGCAAACACGCAGGCATATTTTGACTGTCGAACGCGCGGACAAGTGTCGAAGCGCTCTGCCTGCCAGTTAAGAAAATGAACATCTCACTGGCAGAATGCACATGCAAAATAAGGGCTAGCTATTATTGTTACTGAAAAAAGCGCGTTCCTGCGACATCAAACAATAAAGCGTCATAGCACTGAAATTTTATTTGGATAGGTCGCAAGCGTTTTAAGGGTGTCACTAGGTCACGTTTCCCAAACGAAAGGCCCTGTTATGCCAGATATTATTCTGCGGTTTTTCCGTCAGCTCCAACCTTATAGGTGGTGTCATCACGCGGACGGTCAGTGCTCAAATAAGTACCGGTCATAATATAGTGCAATGCCTCGGCAATATTGGTTGCGTGATCACCGATACGTTCGATATTTTTGGCGCAAAATAGCAAATGTGTGCAAGCCGTAATATTGCGCGGATCTTCCATCATATAAGTGAGGAGCTCGCGAAACAGCGATGTGTACATGGCGTCAATCTCTTCATCCCTGTTACGCACAGCATCAATCCGTTCAAGCGAGCGGCTCGCATAAGCGTCCAACACTTCCTTGAGCTGATTGAGCGTCAGTGTCGCGAATGATTGCAGGCCATGATATAAACTCGCCGGTTGCCGGCTTTCGACAATTGCAGCCGCCCTTTTTGCGATATTTTTACCCATATCGCCAACACGTTCCAGATCGGCTGCAATGCGCATAGCACCGATAATTTCGCGCAAATCCACCGCCATTGGCTGGCGTTTGGCGATAATTGCTACCGATTTTTCGTCAATTTCGCGTTCAGTTTCATCAAGAAACATATCATCGGAAATAACTTTTTTAGCGAGATCAAGATCGTTATTGATCACAGCATTGACTGCTTCCTCGATCATCTCACTGGCAAAAGTTCCCATTTTGGCAATTTTTGCTTCAAGGTAGCCCAATTCCTCATCGAATGAACGGACAGTATGATTGATTGGCATAAGCGTGCTCCCTGAATTTAGCCGAAACGACCGGTGATATAATCTTGCGTACGTTGCTCTTTTGGCGATGTGAACATCATCTCTGTTTCTCCCACTTCAACCAGATCTCCCAAATGGAACATCGCTGTAAATTGCGAAACGCGTGCAGCTTGCTGCATTGAATGGGTGACGATAACAATCGTAAAATTCTCGCGCAAATCATCAATCAATTCTTCAATGCGCGCCGTTGCAATCGGGTCGAGTGCGGAACAGGGTTCATCCATCAAGATAACTTCCGGACTGACCGCAATGGCGCGTGCAATGCACAAGCGTTGCTGTTGTCCACCTGAAAGACCGGTACCGGCATCATTCAAACGGTCTTTCACCTCGTCAAATAAACCGGCCTTGATAAGGCTTTGTTCAACAATCGTATCAAGTTCCTTTCGTGATTTGGCAAGCCCGTGAATACGTGGCCCGTAGGCGACATTCTCATATATGGACTTCGGAAAAGGATTGGGCTTTTGAAAGACCATACCGACACGGGCACGCAATTCGACAACGTCAATGTCGGGATCATAAATATTCTGCCCGTCAAGAGTAATAAGACCGGTGACTTTTGCCCCGTCAATTGTATCATTCATGCGATTGAGACAACGCAGGAAAGTTGACTTACCGCAACCGGACGGACCAATCAGTGCCATAACCTGATGTTCGGGAATATCAAGGTTGACACCATGCAACGCTTCTTTGGCGCCATAAAACACTTTGACATCCTGACCACGCATCTTGATTTTCATTATCAACCTAATCCTATTTTGTTCAAAGCCAGAACAAGTTTGCTAAATCACTCTATAAAACCATAATTCTACCAGCGCCGTTCAAACTTACGACGCAACAACACCGCCGCTATATTCATAATAGCAAGAAACGCCATCAAAATGATGATCGCACCAAATGTACGTTCATTAAAGGCACGTTCCGGTTCGTTTGCCCACATATAAATTTGCACTGGCAAAGCTGTTGCCGGTTCCATCGGCGTTGCAGGATAATTTGCAACAAACGCGACCATGCCGATTAATAAAAGTGGCGCTGTCTCCCCCAAAGCCCTTGCAAGACCGAGGATTGTACCGGTGAGAATCCCGGGAAAAGCAAGTGGCAAAACATGACCAAAAATCGTTTGCGTTTTTGATGCTCCTAATCCCAATGCCCCATCGCGGATTGAAGGCGGAACAGCCCGCAAAGCAGCCCGCGTTGCAATGATGATGGTTGGCAGCGTCATAAGCGTTAATACGAGACCTCCGACGATTGACGAAGCGCGCGGCAGATGCAGAAAATTGATAAAGATGGAAAGCCCCAACAAGCCGAAAACAATAGAGGGAACAGCCGCAAGATTATTGATGTTGACCTCAATTATATCATTGAATTTGCTGCGGCGGGCAAACTCCTCGAGATAAATGGCTGTTGCAACCCCAATCGGCAAAGACAATATCAATACAATTGCCATCATATAGGCCGAACCGATAATTGCAACACCAAGTCCGGATGTTTCCGGACGGCTCGAGGCCCCGAATGTAAAAAGCCCTTTATTGAAGGCTTTATGAAGTGTGCCGTCGGAAGCGAGTTTTTCCATCCACCCAATCTGGCGATTGGTGACTTTACGATTTTGTTCGGGAACAGATAGGTCGATTTGCCCTTTAAAAGCTGAATCAATATCGGCGGCAGCCAACACATCAATAGTACGGGTTTTACCGATATAATCGGGATGTTCGGAAAGAAGCTCACGTATTTCGACACGCACGCCGCCAGAAATCATACGATTGAGTTCGCGCATTGCAGGATGATCATTTTTATCGATACCGAGTTTTTCAGCAAGAGCGTTGCGCACAAGAAGCGGATAATTTGCAGTAATGAGAATTTTGGGATTTGTGAGCCGCTCGCCTTTCGGGTCGATAATGTGTTCGTCCAGATAGACCGGCAAGGTCATTGTTGTCTGCTGAAACGCGCTCACCCCTTGAGAGATAATCGACCACAAAAGAATAACGAGGAATAAAAGCCCCACCCCGATTGCTGAAATTCCATATGCACGGAAACGTCGTTCCGCCCGATAACGGCGCTTTAACCCGATGTCACGTCTTGGCGTTTGAACAACGTTACTCATTCATATTGTTCCCTATATTTACGCACGACATAAAGCGCAAAAACATTCATCAAAAGTGTCAGTACAAAAAGCGTCATACCGAGAGCAAAAGCAACCAGTGTTTGCGGCGAATTGAATTCAAGGTCACCAGTGAGCTGGTTGACGATTTTTACTGTTATTGTTGTCATTGCCTCGAACGGATCAAGGGTCAGATTTGCGGCAACACCGGCTGCAAGGACGACAATCATCGTCTCGCCGATAGCCCGTGACGCGGTGAGCAATACTGCACCCACAATCCCCGGCAATGCCGCCGGAAGAACAACCTTTTTGATGGTTTCCGACTGTGTGGCTCCAAGCCCGTATGAACCGTCACGCAAAGCCTGTGGTACCGCCGAAATAATATCGTCGGAAAGTGAAGAAACAAAAGGTATCAGCATAATGCCCATAACAAGGCCGGCTGTCAAAACGCTCTGTGACATGATGAAGCCTTGCCCGCCTGCAATAGCAATTGAAAGATCACGTAAAAACGGCCCGACAGTAACCAGAGCGAAAAACCCGTAAACAATTGTCGGAATACCGGCCAGAACTTCCAATAACGGTTTGATAATTGCCCGCATACGACGGGAAGCATATTCCGACATATAAATTGCGGCAAAAAGCCCGACAGGAACCGCAAAAATCATCGAAACCAATGCAATATAGAGCGTACCGGCCAAAAGCGGCAGCAAACCGAATTGTCCAACAGTAGCCGCCGAGCCACTTGCACTAAAACGCGGGTCCCAAACAGTACCGAAAAAGAAATTCGATAACGGCACAACTTTAAAAAAACTGATTGTCTGGAAAAGCATCGAAAAGAAAATGCCGATGGTTGCAAGAATGGCCACGATAGAGGCAATAACGAGACCGGCAAAGATCATCTTTTCGACTTTGTTGCGGGCGCGTTTTTTTTCTCCCACACCATGAATTCCACAAAACAGGCCAACAATTGAAATAGCCAATGTGATAATCAAACAATAGAAATGGGACTTCGTTGCCCCTTTATACCATTCAACGGCAACAGGAATGAGACTATCCGCACCTCCACTTGGTAGCATAATTCCTTTTTTTGCCATATCGCTGCGTATTTTTTCATAAATGAGTGAAGAAAAAGAATTATCACGATCAAGATCGGCAATGTCGGTTCGAGCGACTGAAAAAGCATGGCCAAGACTATCAACGGTACTTAATGCCAAATTATGGTTTAACGACTCTCCACTTTTTATGATGTCTGTCAGTCGGGAAGAAGCGTGTGCTTCAAGATAGATTGTGCTTCCCAATTGCCAGAGAAAAAGAAAAAGAACAGCGGGAACAACCGTCAATAAAAATGTCCACCAACCATAATAATATGGTCGGGAATGCATTTTTTTACCCATTTTCTCGATTGTAACGGCACGTTTTCCCGATAGCACGAAACCGATAATGCCAAGAGCAAAAACAACCAAGATTAATAGTGATATGGACATTCCATTTTCCGGTTTTATTTCAAAAATAACGCGGGAATTTCCCGCGTCTGCTCACTTCATTTATCAATTGACATGACAGTTCCACTCTCGAATGCGGCTCTTTGCGCTTCCCGTTCGCTATCAGGAGCAGGAATGAGGCCATAATCGGCAAGTGGACCATCCGGTCCGATCATCTGGTCAGACAAGAAAAATTCGACATAGTCTTTCATACCCGGAATGACCCCCAAATGGGCTTTTTTGACATAGAAAAACAGCGGACGGGAAACCAGATACTTTCCGCTTGAAATCGTGTCAACATTGGGGGTAACACCATTAACGGTAGCAAGTCGTAGCTTGTCGGCATTATTTTCATAAAATGCCAACCCGAAAACTCCTATCCCCGTTTTATTTGACATGACACGCGCGAGAGTTTCCGAATAATCGCCATCTATATCAATAGCCTTGCCATCCTTGCGAATGCTTATGCAGGCTGCTGATACCGCCTTATCATCCATCGAAAGAGTTTTCATGCTTTCGGCTGCACCACTTTGTTTGCAGCCTTCAGTCATCAATTTTTCTTCGAAGACTTCTCTCGTGCCATGTTTTTCGCCAGGGATATATGCGTTGATCTCCCAATCAGGTAATTTCGGGTCAATCTCGCTCCATTTTTTATATTTATTTGCAACAAGCTTCCCGTCAACAACAATTTGAGCTGCCAATGCTTTATAAACATCGACAGGCGTCAGATCGAGATTTGGCCCGTGAATATCGCTTGCAAAAACTATCCCGTCATAGCCGATGCGGATTTCTTCAACTTCCGTGACGCCGGCATCAAAGCAGGCTTTCAATTCGGTATTTTTCATCGGTCGCGAAGCATTGGCAATATCTATCGTATTTTCACTGATACCACGACAAAATTCTTTTATACCTGCACCTGAACCGCCCGATTCGATAACAGGTGTACGATAATTGGTAAAAATTTCACCGAATGTTTCTGCAACTATTTTGGCATAGGGTAAAACAGTCGACGAACCGGATATCTGGATATAGTCGCGAGCCAAGGCGGTTTTGGACAAACACGTAGTGGCCAATACCACTCCCACAACCGTTGCAAGCAATCTGTTCATCCATGCACTCCTGGACAACCGGCAGCTTTTTCTAACAAGGCTAACAATGGATTGTTATTTCTCTCATAATGCTTGTTACAATGTCTGATAAAAACCTCATACAGTCTAAAGCTATTGTTGACTATCTTTATCTCGGCTTTTTCAACCTTTTAATTTGTTTTCCACACTATCCCAGAAGATTTTTGCGGCATCGGCACCACCAAAACGTTTCAGTTCGCGCACCCCTGTTGGCGAAGTAACGTTGATTTCGGTCATATAGTTACCGATAACGTCGATCCCCACAAGAATAAGACCGCGCTTTTTCAAAGACGGGCCAATCCGTTCGCAAATTTCAACGTCGCGGCGGGTTAATTCCGTTTTCTCCGCACGGCCACCAATATGCATATTGGAACGGGCATCGGTCGAGGCGGCAACGCGATTGATGGCCCCTACAGCCACCCCGTCAATCAATATGATGCGCTTGTCACCGGCGCTTACATCTTTCAGATAACGTTGCACGACAAAAGCTTCCGGATAAAGCTCGTTGAACATTTCAAGGAGCGAACCGAGATTTTTGTCGTCTTTTTTCAAAAGGAAAACCCCTGCCCCACCATTTCCATAAAGTGGTTTGATAATAATATCGCCGAATTCGGAGCGAAAATCATAAACCTCTTTTGCATCGCGGGTGATGAGCGTTTCCGGCATCAAGTCGGGGAATTCTGTAACAAAGAGTTTTTCAGGACTATTGCGTACCCAATTAGGATCATTGACGACCAAAGTCTTATCCATTATCCGTTCAAGAATATGCGTGGTCGTGATATAATTCATGTCGAACGGAGGATCCTGCCTGAGCAGCACAACATCCATCTGTTGAAGTGGTGTGCGCTTAGCCTCACCCAATTCGTAATAATTGTTTTCCTCGTCACGCACTTTCAACGCTTCGATACGGGCAGTCACTTCGCCATTGAGCATCGAAAGCCGGTCGGGTGTATAATGGAACAGTTCGTGTCCCCGCCTTTGCGCCTCCAATGCCAGAGCAAATGTTGTATCTCCCTTGATATGGATGGTCGAGATATGATCCATCTGGATAGCTATTTTCATAAGATTTGCCTCATATAATCAAAGCGGGCTGGTCAATCGTACCATGAGTCACTAGATAGGAATGAAATATGACAAGGGTTAAGGCATGACGCAAGCACCAGACGAAAAATTAAACAAGGAAGAAATAGAGCGCTATGCACGCCACATTCTTTTGCCGGAAATCGGTGGTGCCGGTCAACAGAAACTTAAAGCTGCAAAAGTGCTGGTTGTCGGAGCGGGCGGGCTTGGAGCGCCGGTCTTAACCTATCTTGCAGCCGCCGGTGTCGGCACTCTCGGCATTATTGACGATGATGTGGTTTCGCTTTCAAACCTGCAACGGCAGGTTATCCACAAAACTTCGGCAATCGGAGAAAAAAAGACTGAAAGTGCTGCCGAAACGCTCAAAGCGATCAACCCGTACGTGAAACTCGATCTTTACCCTTTAAGACTAACGGAAGAAAATGCTGCCGAAATTATCGGCAAATTCGATCTTGTCATTGATGGTTCGGATAATTTTACCACCCGTTATCTTCTCGCCGATAGTTGCAAAAATTTGAAAAAACCGCTTGTAAGCGGTGCAATCGGTCGTTTTGACGGCTCTTTAACGGTCCTCATGCCTTATCTTGGCGGTGAACACCCCTCCTATCGCGATCTCTTTCCGACCCCGCCGCCCAAAGGTGTTGTACCGACATGTGCAGAAGCAGGCGTCATCGGTGCTCTTCCCGGTGTTATCGGTTCGTTAGAAGCCATGGAAGCTATAAAAATCATTACCGGTTGCGGTGAACCGCTTGTCGGAAGACTGCTCCTTTACGACGGGTTATCAGCCCGTTTCGAGACAATCCGCTATAAAAAAAGAACGCAAAAACAAAAATAAAAACGCTGTTTTTATTTTAAAACAATGCCTCTTGAAGCAAGTATTTTTAGCCGCGTCTTTCCAATTCTGTCTTTCTAGCACCGTCTTTCTAATAAAGCCGGACGACTTTGAATAACGGAATCAACTATACTGAAAGAACTATTTCTGTTTATCGGTCGACAAATTGTCGGAAGCAATGTTCTTTTCCAATAATGGACTGTCGGAATCTGATAATGGACCGTTATAATCTTCAAGATTACCCGCATCGAGAAGCGTTTCATTGGTTTTATAGGCAGTACCATCCGGCATGGTGTCGTGACGGCGCTCATGTCTATTTTCTGGCCTGTTCTTATGATCGGGTGACTTATGCCCATCTTTATGTGCTTTTGTCATAATGTCTTTCTCCTGAAAGTCTCACAGCTAAAAGACATTGAGCGCAGATAAAACTTTTCAAGACTTCAGGCTTTATTTCGTTGAAAGGCTCTATCGCTCTTTCATAACTTCCGCAAAACACCTCCGACGATTGCCGGTTTTGAAACCTGCAAATCCTCTCTTATGCGCATTGTTGAACAAAAAAGTAATTTCGAGAATTGTTATTTCACGAGGCTATTTTAGCCATGTGATGCAATAATATCGCCTGAACGTTTCTGCTGAGGTTTTATTGCCCCATTTTTTATTTCACGCAAAGAAAGCACAAGAAAATTTCAAAATTTTTGAAAGCAGAACTTCGACCAATCAGATAACTTTGCCATTCGAAAAACTGGATGACCTAAAAACCGGACAGCGAAAAACTTGTTCGATCAAAAACTGGCTAATCAATTTTTATAAGCAGAAATTGCAGTTTTGCTCTACTTGCCCGCGTTCAAGCTTGATAAATATCAAGCTTCATCAACGTCATTTTTATCAACGCTCAAATCGAAAGCGGCATTCATCAAAGCTCTGGTATATTCGGTTTTCGGTGATGAAAATACCTCTTCTGCCGGTCCGTGTTCAACCATTTGACCATTTCTCATGACAATAAGATCATTGGCCAATGCTTTGACAACTTTCAGATCATGGCTGATGAAGAGATAGGCGAGATTGTGTTTTTGTTGAAGAGTGCGCAACAAATCGACAACCTGTGCCTGAACGCTCATATCAAGAGCCGATGTCGGTTCATCGAGCATAACAAAACGTGGATTGAGAACCATGGCACGGGCTATCGCGATGCGTTGGCGTTGACCACCGGAAAACTCGTGCGGATAGCGATTGCGCGTTTCAGGATCAAGATCGACTTCTTCTAACGCGCGGACAACACGTTCATCGCGTTCTTCGTAATTCAGGTTTTTCTCGTGAATGAGCAGCCCTTCGGCGATAATTTCACCGACCGACATTCTTGGCGACAACGAGCCGAACGGATCCTGAAAAACAATCTGGATATGACGACGCAAAGGTCGCATCTGTTTGAAGGAAAAATGTTCAATATCTTTTCCGTCAAAACGGATATGGCCTTGTGAGGAAATCATACGTGTGAGCGCGAGCCCCAGTGTGGTTTTTCCCGAACCGGATTCGCCGACAACGCCCAATGTCTGTCCTTCACGTATGGTCACGTCAATATCATTGACCGCCTTGATGTAATCGACCGTACGGCGGAAAAAACCTTTTTTAACCGGAAACCAGACCCTGACCTTTTCCCCTTCCATGACAACAGGAGCATTTTTATCGGCTTTCGGCGGGTTTCCTTTCGGTTCGGCTGCCAACAGTTTTTTGGTATAGTCATGTTGCGGATGATTGAATATGTCGGCGGTTTTTCCTGTCTCGACAATTTTTCCGCCGGTCATCACACAAACGCGGTCGGCAAATTTCCTCACAATACCGAGATTATGGGTAATAAAGAGCATAGACATCGAACGCTCTTGCTTGAGCTTTTCAAGTAGCTCGAGAATTTGCGCCTGCACCGTCACATCAAGTGCTGTTGTCGGCTCGTCGGCGATAAGAAGTTGCGGATTATTGGCAAGCGCCATTGCAATCATAACGCGCTGCCGCTGACCGCCCGATAATTGATGGGGAAATGACGACAAGCGTTTTTCAGGCTCGCGTATTCCTACTTGAGTGAGAAGCTCGATCGTGCGTTGGCGAGCGTCTTTATCCGACATGCCCTCGTGAACTTTCATCACCTCGCTTACCTGCCGCTCGACTGTGTGAAGGGGATTGAGCGAAGTCATCGGTTCCTGAAAAATCATTGCAATGTCTTTACCACGAACTTTCTGTAAAGATTTTTCATCAAGCTTCATTAAATCCTTATTGTCAAAAAGGATTTCGCCTGAAGGGTGGCTCGCCATCGGATAGGATAAAAGCTTCAGAATAGAAAGCGCGGTCACAGACTTTCCCGAACCCGACTCGCCGACAAGCGCGAGTGTTTCACCTGAATTGATGTCAAACGAGATGTGATCGACGGCAAGTGTTTCCTTGCCATCCTGACGAAACATCACTGAAAGATCGCGAACACTGAGCAAAGCTGTCATTGGAACGTCTTCCTCGGATCGAAAGCATCACGGGCGGCTTCACCGATAAAAGCCAGAAGCGACAACATGACCGCAATAGCAACAAAGCCGGTAATGCCAATCCACGGAGCATTGAGATTGGTCGCCGCCTGCCGCATGAGTTCTCCAAGCGAGGCAGACCCCGGAGGCAAACCGAAACCGAGATAGTCAAGGGCGGTCAAGGTCGAGATACCGGCTGTCAACAGAAACGGCAAATAGGTAAGTGCTGCAACCATGGCATTGGGGAGAAGATGGCGTATCATGATTGTGATATTCGGCACACCCAGCGCCCTTGCTGCATTGACATATTCAAAATTTCTTGCTCGCAAAAATTCTGCACGCACCACGCCCACCAGCGCCACCCACTGGAATAACAACATAATGCCCAACAGAACCCAGAAGCCCTGGGCGAGAACCGCCGCCATAATGATGATGAGATAAAGCGCGGGAACCGAAGACCAGATTTCGATGAAACGCTGGAAAATGAGATCGACCCAACCGCCGAAATACCCCTGCACTGCACCGGCAGCAATCCCGATAATCGAAGAAACCGCCGTCAAGATAACCGTAAACAATATGGAAACACGAAAGCCGTAAAGCACACGCGCAAAAACATCACGTGTCTGGTCATCTGTACCAAGCCAGTTCCAATTCCCGATTGTGCATTCGGGATCCTTTGCACCGAGAGCGTAATTTTTGCACCGCTCGTCTTTACTTTGAAGCCAGAATGGCGGAGCCAGCGCAACAGGCTTGTTGCCGACTGTTGTATCATAGGAATAATGCACCGGCGGCCATATCGCCCAGCCATGTTCGTTGATTTCTTTCTTGATATAATCTTCACGGAAATCGACCGTTGCAAGGACACCGCCAAACTTGGAATCGGGATAATCGAAAAGCACCGGAAAAAGCAGCTCGCCTTTATAGGATGCAATAATCGGTCGGTCATTTGCAATAAAATTGGCACCGAAAGAAAAGAGGCAAAGAATTAGGAAAATCCACAACGACCACCAGCCGCGACGGTTTTTCTTGAAGTTTCTCCACCGCCGTTCATTAAGCGGCGACAAAAACGGCCTTTTGTTGCGACGGGGTTTTGCCGGCTTTGCCACGTCGATTATCAGTCCGGAAGGTTGCTTGCTCATCAAACGTCCCTCTTCTCGAAATCGATACGCGGATCGACAAGCATATATGTGAGGTCGGAAATAAGGCTGACAACAAGCCCGATCAACGAGAAAATATAGAGCGAGCCGAACACGACCGGATAATCACGATTGACAATGGATGTATAGCTTAAAAGCCCCATTCCGTTTAACGAATATAGCATTTCGATAAGCAGTGAACCGGTGAAAAATGAAGCGATGAAAGCTGCCGGAAAACTTGCAATGACAACAAGCATGGCGTTGCGGAAAACATGCCCGTAAAGAACCGCGTGTTCGCTTAAACCTTTTGCCCGTGCCGTCACCACATATTGCTTTCTGATTTCTTCCAGAAAACAGTTTTTGGTCAGCAATGTTGTGGTGGCGAAAGCGGAAATAACCATGGCTGTGAGTGGCAAAGCAAGATGGTGGAAATAATCCAGAATTTTGCCACCAAGCGACAATTCATCAAAATTTTCCGATGTCAAATGGCTTAATGGAAACCAGTCGAAGAATGACCCTCCGGCAAAAAGGACCATTAACAGAATACCGAAAAGGAAACTCGGTATTGCATAGCCGATAATGATAACGGCACTTGTCCATATATCGAATGTGGAGCCATCCTTGACGGCCTTCCGGATACCGAGGGGAATGGAAATTGCGTAAGAAATCAACAATTGCCATAGCCCTAAAGAAATCGAAACCGGCAAGGCACCTTTGATAAGATCGACGACAGAACGCCCTTGCGTATAGGAATCGCCGAAATCGAACCGGATATAATTCCACAACATTGTGAAATAACGTTCAAGCGGCGGTTTATCAAAACCGAACTGCTTTTCGAGTTTTGCAATAAATTCCGGATCAAGGCCGCGTGCACCACGATATTTTGCACTCGCGTCGCTACCCTGTAACGTTACCTCTGATGAAAGCCCGAGGTCACCGCCACTGCCGGCAACCCGCCCCATGGCATCGCCACCGGTTCCTTGCAATTGTGCAATAATATTCTCGATAGGACCACCGGGAGTAAATTGCACAATGACAAATGTCACCGTCAAAATGCCGATCAATGTCGGTATAATCAGCAGCAAACGCCGCGCTATATAGGCCGCCATATCTCTCTTTCATCCTTTTTCCGGTATGAGTTTTGTTACGCCCGCAACATGCGAATCAAACCGGTGCGTTCAATTGAACCCCTATTCTGGAACATTTATGGTAAACAAATGACAAACGGCTGATTTTTCAGCAATTCCGGTTCTTGGGCGTTCTAGTCCACCGCAGCTCTAGTTTTTGTCTTTCTTGACCCACCATGAGGGAATATCAACGCCGCTTGCTTCCGGTTGCGGTTCGGGGATACCGAATTTGTCCCAATAGGCAATATTAAGATGTTCGGCATACCATTGCGGGATAACATAATAATTCCATAACAATACCCGGTCGAGAGCACGGGTTGCAGCAACGAGTTCATCACGATCTTTTGCATAGATGACACGTTCGATAAGTTTGTCGACGGCCGGATTTTTTATCCCCGCGACATTATAGCTTCCCGGCCGGTCAGCGGCTTTCGAGCCCCAGTATTCCAATTGTTCATTGCCGGGTGAATCGCTTTGTCCGATGACCTTGATGACAAGATCGAAATCGAAATTTGCTTCGCGATTTTGATATTGTGAAGTGTCAACGACGCGCATGGATGCATTGATACCCAAACGTTGAAGATTGGCTATAAAAGGTGCCGTTGCACGCTCGAATGCCATATCACTCAGCATCACTTCCAATGTGAAAGCTTCCCCTTTTTTATTGACAAGCCGGTTCTCTTCCAGATGCCAACCGGCTTCATTCAACAAACGCATGGCTTCTGTGAGATAGCGCCTTGATGAATCGGGCTTGTCATAAACGGGGTTGGAAAAGGGTGTGGTAAAGACTTCGGCCGGTACTTCATCTTTGACCGTTTCAAGAATTTCAAGTTCCTTTCCCTGAGGCAAACCTTTTGCCGCCAGATCAAGCCCGTCAAAATAGCTTGAGATCCGATGATAATCATTAAAAAACAACGATTTATTGAGAGACTCGAAGTCAAAAGCGAGGCTGAGTGCCTGACGCACGCGCCGGTCGGCAAATTGCGGGCGGCGGGTATTGATAAAGAATCCTTGCATACGTCCCGAGCCATGAAAGGCAAAACTGCGCCGGATAACTTGCCCGTTTTTGACCGCAGGAAAATCATAGCTCTGGTTCCAGCGCTGGATACGGTTTTCCAAATTCCAGTCGACGAGATTACCTTTTTTGAAAGCTTCCCACGCAGCGTTCGGATCAAGAAAATAGCTATAATGCTCTTTATCGAAATTGAACCGTCCACGATTGACCGGTAGATCGGCTGCCCAATAATTTTTAACCCTTTTCCAGGTAATCGATTTTCCGGCTATAAAACTTTCAACCTCGTAAGGCCCTGATCCCAAAGGTATTTCGAGAGTTGGGGCAGTGATATCCCGTTTTTTACCTGTTGCATCGGTTCCTTCCCACCAATGTTGAGGCAGAACCGGCATCTGCCCCATCACATAAGGGAGTTCGCGATTGCCTTTTTCTTCAAACACAAAGGTGACTTCATTTTCACCGGTTTTTTCGGCTTTTTTGACCGAATGATAATAATTGTTGAAAAATGGCGAATTGCTTTTCAAAACATTGAAGCTCCACACCACATCCTCGGCAGTAATGGGGCGACCGTCATGCCATCGGGCTTTTTTATTCAAGCGGAATTTTACCCACGAAAAATCGTCGGGATATTGTGCGGCCTCGGCAATAAGGGGATAGTTGACCGACGTTTCTTCGGTGGAAGGTGCCATCAGTGTGTCATATTGTTCCCCACCACCGCGGGAAGAAAAACCCGCTGCAGGTGTACCTGTAACAATATAGGGGTTGAAGCTGTTGAATGTGCCGGTGCGACTATCATTAAAAGTGCCACCTTTGGGCGCATTCACATTGACATAATCATAATGGGTAAAATTGTCGCCATATTTGGGTTCAACTCCAAGAGACAGGCTCGTGCGCCACTCGGGATCAGCGCTAGCCATACGACTAAGGGCGAAAAAGAGACAAAAAGCCAATCCGAATTTCATCAAATCCCCAATCGATTTCAAGATAGCCAATAGAAAACAGATTTTATTGATTGTTATTCTTAAGGGGTTAAATGTGGCAATTCAACAGGCTCATCGGAAAGACTACGTAGATATAGAATAAGATCGGCTCTATCCTTTTCATCTTTCACACCGTTGAAAGCCATGGCAGTTCCGGGAATATATTTGCGTGGAGAAGCAAGATAGGCGTCAAGTGTTGCAAAGTCCCATCTCTTGCCATTTTCTGCCCGCATGGCGCGCGAATAGGTGTATTCGGAAGCGGAAGCAAATGACCTTCCCACTATTCCATACAAAGGGGGGCCGACACGCGCGGGACCATTTTTTGCAGGCGTATGGCACAATCCACATTGGCCGAATACTTTGCGGCCATTTTCTATATCGGCCTGTTGAAGCCTTGCCGCCAGCGATATTTGTTGTTTCGGCTCTACCTTTTCGGTAACCGGTGCGTCTTCACCGTTGATTGAATAAACAATTTTTGCCGGTTTCTGGTGGTCATAAACAATGTCACTGCCATAAACGATTGCAAAAATAAAAACAGCCCAGAGAAGACAGGCGGCAATAAGGTCGTTGACAGTGGATACCTTCATAAAAAATTCGGTCGCTTAAATTTTATAGATGTTGAAAATTTAAGTCTTTTGCGTCATCAACGCAATATCTATAAATCGGATAGAATAAACTGGGATAATAATCTTCAGGACAATGATGATGGCTTTTTCTACTCTTATACTTATTCCTGCCCGCATGTCTTCAACACGACTTCCCGGAAAGCCTCTGGCCGATATTGCCGGAAAGCCGATGATTGTTCATGTTGCCGAACGCGCCAATAAGGCAAATCTCGGCAGGGTGGTTGTTGCAACCGACCATGAAGACGTTGCCAATGCTGTCAAGGCGCATGGAATGGAAGCTGTCATGACACGTCCCGACCACCAATCGGGTTCCGACCGTATCTATGAAGCATTAACGCTTCTTGATCCGGATAACCGTTTTGATGTCATCGTCAATGTGCAAGGTGATTTGCCAACAATTGCGCCGCATGAAATTGCTGCAGCACTGGAACCACTTGAAAACCCTGAAACGGATATTGCCACTTTGGGCGCTGAGATTTCGGTTGAAGATGAAAAAGTCAATCCGAATGTCGTAAAAATTGTCGGTTCGCCGATTGGACAAACCAGATTGCGCGCACTTTATTTCACCCGCGCGACAGCTCCTTATGGCAAGGGGCCACTTTACCACCATATCGGCCTTTATGCCTATAAACGTAGAGCACTTGAACGTTTTGTCTCGCTACAGCCTTCCTATCTTGAAAAGCGGGAAAGCCTTGAACAATTGCGCGCGCTTGAAGCAGGTATGCGTATTGATGCGGAAATTATCGAAACTGTGCCTTTAGGCGTTGATACAATCGAAGATCTCGAACATGCACGCGAAATGATCAGGGCGGGAAAATGACAAAAACCAATAAAATAGCGTTCCAAGGTGATTACGGCGCCAATTCCGACACGGCTTGCCGGAACGTATTTCCGGATATGGAGCCGTTGCCCTGCACGACATTTGAAGATGCTTTGCACGTGGTCGAAAGCGGAGAAGCCGACCTTGGCATGATTCCGATTGAAAATACGCTTGCCGGACGTGTTGCCGATATTCACCATTTGTTGCCGCAAACAAAACTTTTCATCATTGGTGAATATTTTTTACCCATCCATTTTGAATTGATGGTGCAGCCGGGTGTCAAACGTGAAGAGATAAAATCGGTTCATAGCCACATCCATGCACTGGGACAATGCCGCAAAATTATCCGCGACAACCATTGGCAGGCTGTCGTTTCATCCGATACAGCAGGTGCTGCAAAATTCATCAAACAGGCTGGCGACCGCACACAGGCAGCCCTTGCTCCAAAACTTGCCGCCAAACTCTACGGTTTGGATATTATCGAAGAAAATGTCGAAGACTCGGAAAATAATGTAACGCGTTTTGTTGTCCTCTCGCGGGAAGAGATACGTGCGCCAAAACCCGAAAACGGGGAAAAGGTTATGACCAGTTTTCTTTTCCGTGTGCGCAACGTTCCGGCCGCACTTTATAAAGCCATGGGAGGTTTTGCGACCAATGGCGTCAACATGACCAAGCTTGAAAGTTATCAGGTTGGCGGCACATTCAATGCAACACAATTTTTTGCCGATATTGAAGGCCATCCCGATCAGCCGATGGTGCGCCTTGCTTTGGAAGAACTGGGCTTTTTCTCGACCAAGGTCAGAATAGTCGGTGTCTATCCGGCAAGTCCCGCCCGCGAAACGAAAATATATGGTTAAGGTTTAACGGCTCATCTAAAACCCGATCACAATAACCGGAATTTACGGAAAGCTGTCGAATGCTATATGTGCGCTTCGCGCATGAGTTTTGCGTAAGAGTAATTATGTTATTTTAAAAACCGATAATCGTTTCAACCAATCGGGATAAAAATTCCAGCCGTAATCATTATGGTTATCGGTTATCACGGCTATCAAATGGTCACCCGTGCACGCGATTAACAAGCAAGTTTTCCGCATTTCAGGTTTCACCCGCATTCTTGTCTAGGGCCGAGATCCACTTCTTCTGCAATCGACGATCAATGATGGATAAAAAACTTCATCCCGAATGATATTATGCGTTGATTATCAGAAAAACATTCCATGCCACGCCATTCTTGAACGAAAGAAGCTGACCGGCTTTAAACAAAAAACCATAGGCAGATAGTTTGCGAAGGCCATTCATTAGTCTACAGTCTGGTACGTTTTCACAAATTGGGAAAACGCACCGGCATTAAAACGGTATCCTAATCGACAAATTTCTTTTCGAGCCACTGCCTGATCAAAAAATTGGCTATTGCTGCACGAGGAGGCAAATGCAGGCCTTGTTCATGGCGACCGGCCATCATCAGCGCTACTTCCTGACGGCTAAACCAGCGCCCGTCTTCCATCTCGTCATGACCGATCGTAATTTTGTCGTCGAGCGCTTCGGCATGACAACCGAGCATTAATGAATGCGGAAAAGGCCAAGGTTGGGAAGCGATATAAACCACCTTGCCAACCGGTATTCCCATTTCCTCTCGTGTTTCCCGACGCACTGCCATTTCCAATGTCTCGCCCTGTTCTACGAAACCGGCAAGGCAGGAATAACGTCCCTTTTCAAAACTCGGTGTGCGAGCAAGCAGGCATTTATCCTCAAAATGGACGAGCATGATAGCTGCCGGATCTGTTCTCGGAAAATGTTCGGTCCCGCAAGCGGTACAGATGCGCTTTGCTCCACCTGCCGCAATCCGGCTCGGTTTGCCGCAGCGCGAACAAAAGCGGTTATTTTTGTGCCACATGAGCAATGAATAGGCTTGCGCCAGGACGCCCGATTGGGTCTGGCTGAAAAGTGCGCGGCTATAAGCTTCTCTTAGCCCAACCTGATTGAATGGTGAAGGAGGCTGACCGGCAAATTCTTCAACCGGCAAAGCAATAACCGGATTTTCGTCTTCCCAGCCAAGCAGGCAGGCTTCTTCCCATTGCGGCCTGAAGAGTTCCAGCGATTTTTCATCAAGATAGAGATCGGCAATCCCGTTAACATTGCGATAGACGATTGAAAAACCGTTGAGCACAATAAAATGCGCATGATGGTTTCTCTGCTCGGCAACGATGGTATCCGTGCGCTTTTCAAGCTGCCGGTTGATAGGGTTTCCGATAAATGCAATTGCAGAAGATGTCATATTCAATCCAGCTTTAATTCAATCGAGCCTCAGTTGCAGCTTACGAATAAGCTTATGAGCCGCTTCATCGCTATAAAGTACAGATTCTCCGTATCCCCAGACCGTTTTTGGCCAATTTGCGTCGCCTTCGTTACGCGCAATAATGTGCACATGGAGTTGTCTCACGATATTTCCGATAGCGGCTATGTTGACTTTATCGCATCCGGTGATGGCTTCAAGTGCTACGGCAACCTCGTTCATTTCGGCAACAAGGACCTGTTCATCATCAACGGAAAGATGATGTATTTCTTCCGCTCCGGCAATGCGAGGCACAACAATGAGCCACGGCCAGCGTGAATCATTCATGAGTCGGACATCGGATAAGGCAAGCTCGACAATGAAAAAACTGTCTTTTTCCAAACGTGGATCAAGTTTGAATGGCTGTTGCAATGTATTTATCTCCATGTTTTTCGTTTCACGACTTGCTTTTTTGTTCTAAATTAGCGATATGAACGCCGGGAGGTTGGTGGTGGACGAGCCACTCGCCAACCGGGTCAGGTCCGGAAGGAAGCAGCCCTAACGAGCTTCGGCACGGGTCACAGTGCCAGCCTCCCACTCATTATACCAATCAAATCTTATTCAGGTCACGTCTTGTTTATTGGAAAATTCGGGCAGTGGTATTTTGAAAAATTGCCTGAACAGTCGAAAATCGCCACCTGAAATCCTATATTTCACACAACTGGTTGACGCAGACGTCGCCAAAGTTCACATTCAGGAAAATCACATTTCGGAAACTGGAAGAACACATGGAAAGCACTGAGGCAGAGACAGGCTATCGCGTCCTCGCCCGAAAATATCGGCCACAAAATTTTTCCGACCTTATCGGTCAGGAGCCGATGGTGCGCACACTCACAAACGCATTCGATAGTGGACGGATACCGCAAGCGTGGATGTTGACGGGCGTTCGTGGCGTAGGAAAAACGACAACGGCCCGCATTCTTGCGCGTGCACTCAATTACAAGACCGATACAATCGATAAACCGACAATCCATATGGACAAACTTGGCGAGCACTGCAAAGCCATTATGGAAGGTCGACACGTCGACGTGATCGAAATGGATGCGGCTTCCCATACCGGTATTGACGACATAAGAGAAATCATCGAACAAGTACGCTATCGTCCGGTTGCCGCACGTTTCAAAGTTTACATCATCGACGAAGTTCACATGCTTTCGACGCAGGCTTTCAATGGTCTGCTAAAAACGCTGGAAGAACCACCTCCGCATGTAAAATTTATTTTTGCCACAACAGAAATTCGCAAAGTTCCGGTGACTGTCCTGTCGCGTTGCCAACGTTATAATTTGCGACGGGTTGATTCGAATGTTCTGGCCGCACATTTAAGAAAAATCTCCGATCTTGAAAAAATCGAAGCGGAAGATAGCGCCCTTGCCATGATAGCTCGCGCCGGAGAAGGTTCGGTTCGCGATGCGCTTTCGATTCTTGATCAGGCCATTGCCCATGGTGGTGGCAAGGTCGATGCCGAATCGGTCCGCACTATGTTGGGGCTTGCCGATCGCACCCGCATTATCGACCTTTTTGAAATGATTATGAAAGGCGATGTTGCCGGCGCTTTGAAAGAATTTCGCGATCAATATGACGGTGGCGCCGACCCGCTTGTCATTTTGAACGAGCTTGCCGATTTCAATCATCTGGTGACCAGACTGCGTTTTACCCCCGAAATTGCCGATGATATTTCTCTTGTCGAAGAAGAGCGGGAACGCGGACTTGATTTTTCCAAAAAACTATCCGTGCGCGTTCTCTCGAGCACTTGGCAAATGCTTCTCAAAGGCACACAAGAGGTCGATTCGGCTGCAAGCCCGATTGACGCTGCAGAAATGCTTCTGATCAGGCTCACACATGCTGCCGACTTGCCGACGCTTGACGAGGCGCTGAAATCCCTTGGCGAGGGAAAGCCTGCAATTAAACTTCCACAAAGTTCCAATACAGAAAAAGCCGCGGATGATTCAAACGGTCCGAGTGCCAATTCCGGAAAAAACATTTCTGAACAAAAATCTGCGCAAAAAAATGCGTTGACGGATAATCCGGCAAGTAGTGGCAATAGTTTTTCGACGGGAAGTCATGAGACTGCCCGTGCAGAGGTTGACAATAGCGCTCGCAACAACGCCTCGGCGGAACGTAAGAATTTTCAGACCTCTTCCCCGCAAAAAGCACCAACCATGCAATTGGTGAGCACATCTTCTGCCGCGTTGGAGCCGGACGAACAGGTTTTGCAAGACCCCGCAAAAAATAACGAAACAGCCGAAAAGAACAGCGAACCGGAAGTAAACAAGGTTATCCTTCATTCCTTGCAGGATGTTGTCGATCTTGCCGACAAACATAATGACATGCAATTCAAACTTCTGGTCAAGGAATTTGTGCGTCCGGTTTCATTCCGCCAAGGCCGTATAGAATTTGAACCTGCCGAGGGAATGCCGCGCTTTTTTGCCCATGACATAGCCAAAATGCTCCGCGAATGGACAGGCGAACGCTGGACGGTGACTGTCGTCAACGAAGGCGGCGGATTGACTTTGCGTGAAGAGGACGAAAAGGCCCATCAGGCACTGCTTTCGGATGCCGAAGCCGACCCCGATATTGCCAAGATTTTAAAATATTTTCCCGGTTCAAAAATTGTCGATGTACGTGTCAACAGATCCGACGATGGTCTTGATTTGATGGACAACGGCGATATGACGGGTGAAGACGACGAAAACGATCAAGGAGAATAAACCCCATGCGTGACATGATGGGCATGATGAAAAAAGCCAAAGAAATGCAGGCAAAAATGCAAGCCATGCAGGATGAAATGGCAAATATTCAGGAAACAGGAACGTCAGGTGGTGGCTTGGTCAGCGTAACTTTGACCGGTCAGGGAACCGTTTCTGCAATCAAAATTGACCCTTCACTGGTAAAACCCGATGAAGTTGAAATTCTTGAAGACTTGATTATGGCTGCCCATAACGAAGCCAAAGCGAAAATTGAAAACACAATGGCTGAAAAAACTAAAGAAATTACTGCCGGTCTACCGATCCCTCCCGGTTTCAAACTGCCATTCTGATATGAATTCCCATCAATTGTTACCCTTAAAAAAGAGGGATAATGGATGAAAAATAAAAGATATTACAAAAGCTTCGTTGTGTGAGGGCACAACGGCTTTTGTTTGTCTTGAATAACAATTACCAATAGCCAGCCTATTGAAGTTAGCGCGAAAGTTCAATTCTTTCTTCAAAACCGGATGTAACTTAAATCTTGCGGCGTGATAGGTGAATGTTTCCATCTTGCCGAAAATGTTTTTTTCTTTTGCAAAAAATAGTTATTGAGGCAGAAAATTACGCTGTCGGAAGATAAAGAAAAACACTGTAAAGAAGAATTGCTTGAAGCAATCAGTTTAATTAAACATTCTTTGTTTTGAATGATCTGCTCCAATCTACCGGTCAGGAAAGTGCCCCTCTTATCCGTTTCAGTGAACAACTGGCATTTTCCGGAAATTTACATATATATTTTTAAAAGAGTTTATCCATGTCAAAGCATCTTGCGGGTCCAGAAATAGAAAAACTTATCCAACTTCTTGCACGTGTTCCCGGCCTTGGGCCACGTTCGGCAAGACGGGCTGCTCTTTTCCTGATCAAGAAAAAAGAAGCTTTATTGAAGCCGCTAGGCCTTGCCATGCAGGACGCTGCCGAAAAAATACGCATCTGTTCGGTCTGCGGTAATGTCGATACGTCCGACCCATGTTCAGTTTGCACCGACCCGAGACGCGATCAATCTACAATTATTGTTGTCGAAGATGTCTCCGATCTGTGGGCGTTGGAACGGGCGGGCACCATGCAGGTCAAATATCATGTTCTGGGCGGGCACCTTTCGCCTCTTGATGGCATCGGACCGGATGATCTCAACATAGCAAGCCTTGTCAACCGTGTGGCAGAAGGCAATGTCAAGGAAGTGATTCTCGCGGTCAATGCGACGATTGAAGGCCAGACAACAGCCCATTATCTTACTGACCAGCTTCATTCCTATCCTGTAAAAATTACCCGTCTGGCACATGGTGTTCCTGTAGGCGGAGAACTTGATTATCTTGACGACGGCACTTTGGCTGCGGCGTTACGAGCAAGGACGAGTCTTTGAAGAATGTTGAAAACGTTCGTTTTTTTTACAGCATTTATCGTTCTGTTTGCCGCTTTGGTGGCAAATGCCCCGGCTATCGATCGGGAGGCGATCAATGGGCAATTTAACAATTGGCTTAACAAGGATTTTTATAACGACGCTCTCAAATCGAGAATTTCGGCAGGAACATTTTCGGAAGCCCTTTCCACAGTCACACCCAATCTCGCATTACCCGACCTTGTGATTCCAGGAGAAAAACCGAAAGCGCAAAAACGCCAGAATCAGGCCGAATTCAGCGCACCGGCCAATTATTTTTCGGCAAAAACACTTGCCCACCTTATTAGCGATGGCAAAACACGATTGTCTGAAAACCGCGGAGCCTTAAAAAAAATAGAAAAACAATATGGCGTTCCGGCCTCGATTGCACTTGCCATATGGGGACGGGAAACCAATTATGGTAATGTCAAAATTCCCTATAATGCTTTTGAAGTTCTCGCGACCAAAGCGTTTATGAGCACACGAAAAGACATGTTCAAAACCGAGCTTATTGCTGCATTGACCATTGTGCAGGACCATTACATGGATGCGGCTTCCATGAAAAGTTCGTGGGCTGGTGCTTTAGGTCAACCGCAATTCATGCCGACGTCCTATTTGAAATATGCTGTCGATTTTGATGGTGATGGCCATCGCAATATCTGGACATCAACACCGGATACTCTCGCATCTATTGCAAACTACTTGAAGCTTAACGGTTACAAGGCGAATGCCGGCTGGGGCTATGAAGTCAAAGTTCCTGAAACTGTCGGCTGTTTTCTGGAAGGGCCCGATCAAGGCAAAATGTTAAGTGAATGGCAAAAGCTTGGCGTATTACCGCAATCTGATAAAAATGTCCCCGCGCTTGATAAAAGCCGTCCACTTTATCTCCTTATGCCTGAGGGGCGTCTGGGACCAGCCTTTCTTGTAACCGAAAATTTCTATGTGTTGAAATCCTATAATATGAGTGACCTTTATGCGCTTTTTATCGCCACGGTCTCGGACGGAATTGAAGGGAAAGGTGGCTTTATCGAGCCATGGCAAAAAATCGACGAGCTTTACCAGTCGGACGTTTTGAACTTGCAAACAAAATTGCAATCCCAAGGATATGATATCGGCAAAGCTGATGGGTTTGCGGGCTTCAAAACCCGCCGTTCCATTGGCTTATGGCAGCAAAAGCAAGGACAGAAACCGACCTGTTTTCCGAGTCGTTCTTTAATTGCGGATATTCGCTAAATGGCATCACATTCCGGTTCCAAGACAGTCATCTATGCAGCACTCGCAGGCAATCTTCTCATAGCGCTTACTAAATTTGTAGCCGCTTCTTTCACCGGTTCGTCGGCGATGTTGTCAGAAGGTGTGCATTCGATTGTCGACACCGGCAATGAATTATTATTACTGCATGGTTTGAGACGTGCATCCATTCCCCCCGATCGGGTCCATCCATTCGGCCATGGACGGGAGCTTTATTTCTGGAGTTTTATTGTTGCCTTGCTGGTCTTTGCGTTGGGTGCCGGCGTATCGTTTTTTGAAGGAGTTTTACACGTTCTAAACCCTGCGGAAATTCGCAATGTAACCGTCAACTACATTGTACTGGGTCTATCGGTATTCTTTGAAGGAACGTCATGGCTTTTGGCTTTGAGACATTTTCGCCGCACTAAAGGTAAACTCGGCTATCTGGCGGCTGTTCACCGTTCCAAAGATCCAACCGTGTTTTCCATTCTTTTCGAGGATAGTGCTGCACTTTTGGGAATTGCAATTGCTTTAAGCGGCATTACTGCCTCGATTCTTACCGGCAATTTTATTTTTGATGGTATCGCATCACTTGGAATTTCTGTTATTCTTGCCGTTACTGCGATTTTTCTTGCAAGGGAATGTAAAGGACTACTTCTCGGCGAGGCTGCCCTTCCCGAAGTGCAAAAGGCAATTTTCAACATTGTATCTGCAGATCCAGATGTGCAGAAAGTCAACGGAATTATCACCCAACAGATGGGCCCCAATCAAGTGGTTGTCAATGTCAGCCTCGAATTCGAGGACAAACTGACTGCTCCGAAGATAGAAGAATGTGTGCTGCGCATCGAAAGAAATCTCGCTGCGGCAAGACCGGAAATTGTCGGATTTTTCGTAAAACCGCAGACGGCCGGAATCTGGGCAAGACGACGGGAAAAAATTGAAGCAAATCACGAAGACAATAATGATAGTGATGAAGAGTAAAAAATAGTCGGGCAGTATCTACAAACTGCTGATTTTACCGTTTTTAATTCAACAAAATAAAATTTTAAAAATATACTGTTATTTTGGTAACATAATAACCTTCATGTCTCCGACATACTCAACTATGAAGCCGAACAAGATACAGGTAATCTGTAAAATAGTGAAAAACGCTGTTGTCCATTTTTAACAAAACCGGCTATGCTTTATGCTGCAAGTGCTGCATAAATTCGCTTACAGCGCAACAAAAGTTCCGGTTCATGCCACCGGAATCCCGTTCATAAATATGGTTTGAAAAGATAGTCCGTATTTTACTGTCGTACTTAATCTTTCGGGCGCAATCTTACAATGAGATCGACGTGCGAAATTTCCATGCCTTCCGGCGGTTCGGGCAAATTGCCGACAATCGGCTTTCCTTCAGGACCGGAAGGGATATCGACAATTTCATTTTCGCCTTCAAGAAAAAAATGATGGTGGTCGGATATATTGGTGTCAAACCAGGTTTTCGAACCTTCGACGGCAATAATCCTCAAAAGTCCGGCATCGGTGAATTGGTGCAAAGTATTATAGACGGTTGCAAGTGAGACTGGTACCGACGCTTTGACCGCTTCGTCATGCAATTCTTCGGCGGCAATATGGCGGTTACCTTTGGAAAACAACAAATCCGCCAAGGCCAAGCGTTGTCGTGTCGGCCGCAAACCCTTTTCACGTAAGCGTTTTTCCAATTCCACAAGCGAATGATAAATCACTATTTTCCCCGTGTTATCTGGTAATGCCCACCATCTTTACCACAGCTTGTATATATTGAAAAGCATTTGCAATCAAGTATACTTGATTGTTATCATCATCTTTTAACAAATGGTTTTTCAACTTATACGCGCGTTTTGTCGCAAATTTCAAAAATAAAATGGATGAAGAAGGTATTTTGTCATCAAAAACTGTCGAAAAACGGTTCCAACATTGTTGAATATGCTCTAAGAGTATGTCGTAAAAAGCGCTAAGAGTTATAAAGTGCTGACGGATGGAGTAACAATGGCTGAACAAAAGTCTAGCTACACGTATGAAGAGCTTTTAAGCTGCGCACGCGGCGAAATGTTCGGAAAAGGCAACGCACAATTGCCGGCTCCACCAATGTTGATGTTCAACCGTATTACAAAAATCAGCGAAAATGGTGGTGAACACGACAAAGGTTTGATTCGTGCCGAATTCGATATCAATCCGGATCTATGGTTTTTTGCCTGTCATTTTATTGGCGATCCGGTCATGCCTGGCTGTTTGGGGCTTGATGCCTTGTGGCAACTTACAGGTTTTTTCCTCGGTTGGTTGGGGGAGCCCGGTAAGGGACGCGCTATCTCGACGGGGGAAGTAAAATTTTCCGGAATGGTTACCCCGAAAACAAAACTTGTCGAATATGGAATTGATTTCAAGCGTGTCATGCGTGGCCGGCTTGTGCTCGGTATTGCCGATGGTTTTGTCAAAGCCGATGGTGAAATAATTTATAAGGCTGCCGATTTGCGCGTAGCCTTATTCAAGGAATAGCAAGCATTCTTTCAGATAAACAAAGGTTGCAAGCCTTTGTTTACGGAAACCCAAGGAGACACTGATGCGTCGAGTAGTTGTAACCGGTATGGGAATTGTCTCATCAATCGGGAATAACCCTGAAGCAGTCCTTAACAGTTTGCGCGAAGCGAAATCCGGTATCAGTTTTTCGCAGGAATACGCAGATCTGGGGTTCCGCAGTCAGGTTTACGGCATGCCGCATATCGACATTGAAGCATTGGTTGATCGTCGTGCTATGCGTTTTCACGGGCGGGGAACTGCCTGGAACCATATTGCAATGGATCAGGCAATTGCCGATGCAGGCTTGTCATCCGAGGAAGTTTCAAATCCGAAAACCGGTATCATTATGGGCTCTGGCGGGCCTTCAACACGGACAATCGTCGACTCGGCCGATATTGCACGTCAAAAGGGGCCCAAACGCGTTGGTCCCTTCGCAGTGCCGAAAGCTATGAGCTCGACTGCTTCGGCAACATTGGCCACCTTTTTCAAGATAAAAGGCGTTAATTATTCGATTTCCTCCGCCTGTGCGACATCCAATCATTGTATCGGCAATGCTTACGAACTGATCCAGTTCGGCAAGCAGGATCGCGTTTTTGCCGGTGGTTGCGAGGATCTTGATTGGACGCTGTCGGTCCTCTTTGACGCTATGGGCGCCATGTCGAGTAAACGCAATGCAACGCCTGAAAGTGCTTCACGTGCTTATGATGTCGGTCGTGACGGCTTTGTCATCGCCGGAGGTGCCGGCGTTCTGGTGCTTGAAGAGCTGGAAGTTGCCAAAGCACGTGGTGCAAAAATATATGCCGAGATCGTCGGATATGGCGCTACATCCGATGGTTACGATATGGTGGCCCCCTCAGGTGAAGGGGCCGAGCGCTGCATGCGCATGGCTTTATCAACAGTCAAAAATAAAATTGATTATATCAATCCACATGCCACATCGACTCCCGTCGGTGATCCGCCCGAAATAGAAGCCATCCGCAAGGTCTTTGGTTCGGGTGATTCATGTCCGCCAATTTCGGCAACGAAATCGCTGACCGGCCATTCACTCGGAGCTGCCGGCGTGCAGGAAGCAATTTATTCCCTTCTTATGATGAAAAATAATTTCATCTGTGAAAGTGCTCATATTGATGAGCTTGATCCGGCGTTTGCGGATATGCCGATTGTACGCAAACGTCTTGATAACCAAAAACTGAACACAGTCCTGTCAAATACTTTCGGCTTTGGCGGAACCAATGCAACGCTGGTTTTCCAGCGTTACGAATAAACCGGACACTTTCGTTGAGAAAGTGCCACAGGCTTACGGAGAATATGATGGAAGGTTTGATGAAGGGCAAGCGCGGCCTCATAATGGGCGTCGCGAACGACCATTCAATCGCCTGGGGAATAGCATGTCAGCTCGCACAAGCGGGGGCTGAACTGGCTTTTACCTATCAAGGAGATGCATTTGGAAAGCGTGTCCGCCCCTTGGCAGAAAAACTCGGATCCAAGCTTCTGCTTGAATGCGATGTCGAAAATATCGATTCAGTCGATGCCGTTTTCGATCGACTGGAAAAAGAATGGGGTACACTCGACTTTGTCGTCCATGCGATCGGTTTTTCGGACAAATCGCAGCTCAAAGGACGCTATGTCGATGTAACAACACGTGAAAACTTCAGCCGGACAATGGTTATTTCGGCTTTTTCCTTCACTGAAATTGCCCAACGTGCAGGAAGACTGATGCCTAACGGCGGTGCATTGTTGACCTTGACCTATGGTGCGTCACAGCATGTCGTGCCAAATTACAATGTCATGGGCGTTGCAAAAGCTGCACTTGAATCGATGGTGCGTTATCTGGCAGCCGATTTCGGGCCACAGAATATTCGCGTCAATGCAATTTCTGCGGGTCCTGTTCGCACGCTCGCCGGTAATGGTATCGGTGCGGCACGAGCTATCTTCTCCTATCAGAAACGCAATGCACCTTTGCGGCGCACAGTCGATATCGAGGAAATCGGAAAATCGGCTCTTTATCTTCTCTCTGATCTTGCTTCCGGCGTTACCGGTGACATTCATTATGTCGATTGCGGCTATAATATTATGTCTACGCCGATATTGGAGGAACTCAAAGAGAGCGAAGAATCACGCGGCGAGTAATTTTCGCCGCGTTCTATTTTCGGGATTGGTGGCATATGCTTTGAACACGTTCATTGCTCTACTGGTGCTCTTCCTTTCAATTTGCCATTCTTAACAGGCTTTCTGTCCCGGCAACTCCGCTTCTAAAAATTATTCCCATATCGTGAATAAACCGGCCTTCACACCAACACGACGGGCGGACATTGTCATTGTTATGCCGGCATTGATTGCTGCATTTACCCTCGTGCTCTGACATCCGTTTATAAATAAAAGTACAGCCTCGGGCGCTAAAGTCGGTCGGAACGCTATTGGCAATTGTATTTGTTGCCAGAGCAATTAGTGAATTTCGTTTGGTCGGATTTTTGAAATCTCTCACTGTTAGCGAATTGGCGTTTTAAAATTCGTGTTTTATTCACTATTTTGTCTTTTGATCGATTGGATTTTCTTTTTCTTGACTTGGCGCTAAATAGCCAGTCACGACAACTCCGACGAGCGTTCGGGCAATTAGGGATGTATTTTTTTACTCTTCCCTGCGCCTTCCTTTAAAACGTTATTTACGCGCTTCAATCACTTTAAATCCGTTCTGCTCTTCCAGAACCAAAACTTTTCGGAAACATTTTTGCAAAGTCGCTTCATAGGGTAATTGCCGATTGGCCACCATGAGAAAACACCCTCCCGATTTTAACCGTCGAGCAGCAGTTTTGATGAATTTTTGTCCGAGCGAGACATCTGCCGCGCGTCCGTCATGAAATGGCGGATTTGACAAAACTGTATCATAAATTCTGTCAATCGGCTCGCGTGTAATATCCTGCCACAGATAATCAATCGTGATTCGAGTAGAGAGCCTGCCCAGATGCATTTTTGCAGCAGCAAGGGAATTGTAGTCGGCCTCATAAAGATCAAGCTCGCCGAGCTTTTTAGCCTCCTTTATCGCTTTATAGGAAAGATAGCCCCAGCCGGCACCAAAATCGGCCGTCTTGCCGAAGACAACTCTATCCATATATTTGACCAACATTTGCGAACCTTGGTCAATGCGTCCATTCGAAAACATGCCTGCTTGTGTTGTAAAACCGTCATCAAATGACTGCGGACGTTCAATGAGCGTTTCCAGCAATTTTTCATCAAGCTCTTCAGGCACAGTCAACCAGAAAACAATTCCATGCGCTTTTGAAAGCTTTTGTTCTACCGGAACAATGACATTAACCCATTTCATAAAAGATGAAGCGCCGGAAGATTTATCCCCGCTCACCACAATTGTGCCACCGGCTTTCACCACGTGCAAAAGCGTAAGAAAACGGTTCTGGTTAAATTTTTTATGCTTGTTAAGTTCTAGCAAACCACCAGAAAATATCTTCTTTTCATCAGACATTTCGGGCAAGCATTTGAAACCGGCTTCCTGAAAAATCAAAAAATCTGCCCGCCAAGGCTGTATTATTTGAAGTGATTTGACCCACTCTTTTTCCGGTTTTTCTGTCAAACCGAAGGAACACCAGAAACTTTCCGGTTGCGGTAGTCCGATAACACCCTGACGAAAAGGCAAAAAAACCGACATTTAAAGCTCGCTTTTTAAGAAAGTCATACATTTCTCCTTTATCGTCATGCTGAAAAAGGTGCAATTTTAAAATCGCAAACAAGGTGACTACACACGATCCATCCGAGAAAATGTGCAGGAATTTTCGCTTATCCTTGATAGGCGAATTCTGTCACTCGCATTACCAGTCTTTTCGTAGTTTTGCGCTTTTTAAAAATGCTTTACCGGCAAAATTTACGAAACAGCCTAAAGATTAATCTGTCTCGTGCATTGCGGAAGAGGCTCAATTCAAGAGAGATATGGGGTTAGAATTGTCAAACAAAAAGCCGCTTATAAAAGCGGCTTTCCGATTTTTCAGAATTCTGAATTCCAAAGACTACTCTTTGTCTTTATCAGCATTCTTCTTGCGACGATGTTTCTTTTCGGGCTTATCGGATTTTTCATCCTTTTCGCCTTTATCGTGTTTTTCACTCTTTTCACCATTGTCGTCATGGTGTTTTTCAGTCTTTTCATGCTTTCCATGTTTTTCGGTATGGTCGGCATCTTCAGACTTTGGGGTTTCTTCGCGCGGGATTTCCTGCCCTGTTTCCTGATCGACAACTTTCATCGACAGGCGAACTTTGCCACGATCGTCAAATCCCATGAGTTTGACCCAAACCTTCTGCCCTTCCTTGACAACATCGGTTGTCTTGTTAACGCGTTCGGGAGCCAATTGTGAAATATGAACCAATCCATCACGCGGACCAAAGAAGTTGACGAAAGCACCGAAATCGGCTGTTTTCACAACAGTACCCTGATAGATCTGGCCAACTTCCGGCTCATCGACGATGGAATGGATCCAGCGTTTGGCAGCTTCAATTGTTTTGGCATCGGAAGATGCAATTTTGATTGTGCCGTCATCTTCGATATTGATCTTGGCACCGGTTTGCTCGGTAATCTCGCGGATAACCTTACCGCCGGAACCGATAACATCGCGGATCTTGTCGACCGGAATATTCATCATCTCGATACGCGGAGCATATTCACCCAGTTCGGAACGTGCGCCGGTCAAAGCTTTGGCCATTTCACCAAGAATATGGATACGACCTTCTTTTGCCTGTCCGAGAGCAACTTTCATGATGTCTTCGGTAATGCCGTTGATCTTGATATCCATCTGCAAGGCTGTGACACCATTTTCCGTACCGGCAACCTTGAAATCCATATCGCCAAGGTGGTCTTCATCACCAAGAATATCGGAAAGGATCGCATAACGGTCGCCTTCCTTGATAAGCCCCATAGCAATACCGGCGACAGGATGCTGCAGTGGAACACCGGCATCCATCAACGCCAAGGATGTACCGCAAACGGTTGCCATGGACGACGAGCCGTTAGATTCGGTAATTTCCGAAACGGCGCGGATTGTGTAGGGGAAACTTTCCTGCGAGGGAAGCATCGGATGGATTGCACGCCATGCAAGCTTTCCATGACCGATTTCACGACGCCCCGGAGAACCGATACGGCCGGTTTCACCAACTGAAAATGGCGGGAAGTTATAATGGAGAAGGAAGGTTTCCTTATACATTCCGGTGAGCGAGTCGATATATTGTTCGTCTTCACCGGTTCCCAATGTTGCAACAACGACTGCCTGTGTTTCACCACGGGTAAACAATGCAGAACCGTGGGTGCGCGGCAAAATGCCGACTTCCGTATAAATCGGACGGACTGTTTTCAAATCACGACCATCAATACGGCTGCCGTTATCAAGAATATTCCAGCGGACAATTTTTGCCTGCAAATGCTTGAAAACTGTTGCGATTTCTTCCGAATTATATTCCGGTTCTTCTTCGCCTTCCGGCATGAATTTCGCGTCAACCTTGGCTTTAACCGCATCAACAGCAGCATAACGTTCCTGCTTGTCGGTAAGTTGATAGGCCTTACGCAGATCCTTTTCGGCGAATTTGAGCATCTTCTTTTCCAGATCACTCAGATCTTCCGGAGCAAATTCGCGCGGTTCCTTGGCAGCAACTTCAGCAAGCTTGATAATTGCATCGATAACCGGTTTGAAACCGTTATGACCGAAAATAACAGCACCGAGCATAACATCTTCGCTGAGTTCCTGTGCTTCCGATTCAACCATCAAAACAGCATCGGATGTGCCTGCAACGACGAGATCAAGCTTCGATTCCGGCATTTCGTCGATATTCGGGTTCAGCACATATTTGCCGTTGATATAACCGACGCGTGCGCCACCAATCGGCCCCATGAACGGAACACCCGAAAGGGTCAGGGCAGCCGAAGCTGCTATCATCGACAAAATATCGGGGTTGTTTTCAAGGTCATGTTGCAAAACAGTGATGATGACCTGTGTTTCGTTTTTGTAGCCTTCGGCAAAAAGCGGGCGGATCGGGCGGTCGATCAAACGTGAAATCAATGTTTCGCCTTCGCTCGGACGACCTTCGCGTTTGAAATAACCACCCGGTATTTTACCGGCTGCATAAGTCTTTTCCTGATAATTGACTGTGAGCGGGAAAAAATCCTGCCCGGGTTTGGGTTCCTTTTCAGAAACCACCGTGGCGAGAACGATTGTTTCGCCGTAAGTTGCCATAACTGCACCATCAGCCTGACGCGCAATTTTGCCTGTTTCAAGAGTCAGCGGGCGGCCTGCCCAGTCAATCTCTACTTTATGAGTGTTAAAAAACATTTCTTGTCCTTGATTAACCGTAAAAGGTACCTTCACCTTGTTAACGGTTCAGTTCTTTGGTCATGCCATGGGCAAGACAACGAGGCGCATCCGACTTCTTTCCCGATGCGACCGGCAATCCTGCCCCATGACGGTTCCTCTTTTTCGCCAGCTTTTTCAAGTTGTCGAAATTGAAAGGCGGGAAACCACATAATTTCCCGCCTTGATTGTTTAGCGACGCAAGCCGAGCTTGGAAATCAACGACTGGTAACGCTTTTCATCGACACCGTTAAGGTAATCGAGAAGGCGACGGCGTTGGGAAACAAGTTTCAAAAGACCCCGGCGGGAATGGTTATCCTTTTTGTGGGATTTGAAATGCTCGGTCAAATTGGCAATACGTTCAGACAAAATAGCAACCTGTACTTCCGGCGAACCTGTATCGCCTTCCTTGGTTGCATATTCTTTGATCAAAGCCTGTTTACGTTCAGCAGTAATCGACATCGGTTCATCCTTTCAAAAAAAGTGGGACATTGAAGACGCCCCGGCCGGGATGTCGTCCAGCTAGGGTCTATGAATCGGCAAATGCAAAAAGCACATGCACGGTGGCTTCATATATAGGAATTATACTTGAATTACTAGTCCTACCTTTTGTTCACTAAAGTTTTCGACTATTTTCGCTTTGCTATTCTCTTTCTCTCGCAAACAATGAGAATTCAGGCAATTAGAAAAAACGTAGACAATGAGCAGAAAAAGCTATTATCTGCCACTCTTCACGAATTCTCTTTGAAATAAAAGCATTTACTTACCGAATTCGGTTTCCAGTTCTTTTTGAATAAAATAATTTCTCTCGCAATATCTCAAAAATATACAAGCATTCTCTTATAGTCGAATAGCGTAATCAGGCATTATTGATAATAATAAGTGTGCAGATTTTCACAAGCCGATTGGAATGACGTTACTTGACACTTGCGGCTTCAACGGCGCTCACTTAGATTGGGTGCAATAAAAGTCCAATTTCCGGGAACCGATGCAGCAAAAAAGCTCGACACTTGCGCCATTTAAAAGCCAGGCTTTCAGAAGTCTGTGGGCGGCAACGCTTGTTTCAAATCTGGGTGGGCTTATCCAGACAGTTGGTGCCGGCTGGATTATGACATTAATCAGCACGTCCCATTCAATGGTGGGGCTTGTTCAGGGCGCCAACACTTTACCGGTTGTGATTTTTTCGCTTCTCGCCGGTGCTCTTGCCGATAATTTCAACCGTCGGCAGATCATGATTACCGCGCAATTGATGATGATGGCTGTTTCAGTTCTCCTTGCCGTTCTCACCTGTTTCGGTCTCTTGACGCCGTGGCTCCTTCTCGCCTTTACATTTCTGATCGGCTGTGGCTCGGCTCTTTATAACCCCCCTTGGCAAGCAACGGTGGGAGATATTGTGCCGCGTGAAGATATTTCTGCGGCGGTCACATTAAATAGTGTCGGCTTCAATTTGATGCGCAGTGTCGGGCCTGCAACCGGCGGTGCAATTGTTGCGGCCTTTGGTGGCGCGGCAGCGTTCGTCGTCAATGCTTTCAGTTATATTCCCCTTCTTGGTGCGCTGTTTTTCTGGAAACCCGATTACGCAAATAACGGTTTGCCGCGCGAAAGACTCGTCGCAGCTATGTCTGACGGCTTACGTTATGTTTTCATGTCACCGCATCTTTTAAACATCATGACGAGGGCCTTCATGTTCGGCCTTGGTGCGATATCGGTTCTTGCACTTCTTCCCATTATTGCCCACGAAAAGCTTGATGGCGGGGCACTCATTTACGGAACATTGCTTGGTTCTTTCGGCGTGGGAGCTATTGCTGCCGGCATTATCAATTCCTGGGTAAGGCGGCGCTTTCCCTCGGAAGCAATTGTTGCCGGTTCATTCATCGGCTATGCGCTATCTTGTCTGTTGCTCGCTTTGAGTGACTCGTCAATCATCGCACATATCGTCCTTTTCCCAGCCGGCATGTGTTGGGTTCTGGCACTTTCGCTCTTTAATGTTTCGGTGCAATTATCAACACCGCGCTGGGTTGTCTCACGAGCCTTGGCTCTTTATCAGACATCATCTTTTGGTGGCATGGCCGTCGGAAGCTGGTTATGGGGAAGTCTTGCTGACAATTATTCGCCCGTCATTGCGCTTTATATATGTGCTGCATTCCTCATTATTGGTGCATTGATGGGATTTAAATTCACCATCTTTGAAATACCGAGCATCAACCTTGACCCGCTTGATCAATTCCGCGAACCGGAATTGCATCTTGATCTTCAGGCCAGAAGCGGCCCGATCATGATTCTGATCGACTACGAAATCAAGGACGAGAACATTCCGGATTTTCTTGAAACAATGTCGTTGAGGCGTCGCATCAGACTGCGTGACGGTGCAAGGCAATGGACACTATTGCGTGATCTCGAACACCCGAACCGCTGGGTTGAAACCTACCATATGACGACGTGGGTGGATTATTTGAGGCATAATCGCCGCCGCACCAAAGCCGATGCCGACGTAACGGAAAAACTTCGCAAGCTGAGCGAAATTCCGGAAGGCATGCGCGTTCACCGCATGATCGAACGTCACACTGTGCCGGAAGCCAACCAGATACAAGTCAAGCACTCGGCCCATCATCTGCACTGAACCGGTATCTAACGAGAAAATAAATAAGCGTGCTTTTTAAAAACTGGTCGAGCGCCACGTTACCCGTTGTCCGCCCCTTCTCCGATTTTGATGATAAACCGGAATCGGTACGTCAAGGAAAACAGCATATTTGCCAATTCCATCCCTGTTTCCAATTCTACCCCTGTCTAAAGCTACATCTACAATATATCTGCAGCAAGCAAACACTGAATTCGGTTTTTTAAATTAATGTTTTGAATATGGGGAGGTATGGTCGGCTTAATTGATAATTCTGTTTCTTCTTAATTTACTGCCCCACTCTCTCAACTGATTATTATATCCTTCAAAAGGACCGTTTTTGGTAAGCCGACATATGTGCAAAATACCGATTGTGAAACACAAATTGGGTGTCGAACTATCTGATGTTTTGACAAAATTATTGGCGAGAGTTGTAACAAGCCGGATAGCCGATGTTTGCCGGAGCCCGCTCCGACAAAATCAACTATTTCCGCCCCAAAAAACCACCCATTGACTAAAATTCGTTAAATGGGCCGATGGTGAAACACCTATCTTTTTTAGTTTTTTATGAAATCATCCGATTGTGAAAACACGCTTGGGCTTAAACTGGCCTTTTTCGATCATACCGATTGCCAGCAATTTTCCCTTATGCGTTGCACAAACCTCATCTTCATCAACAGGTGCGTCACGCCCGCGCAATAAAACGGGGTTTCCCATTCGCACACGATAAGCCTGTTCATCGCTTAAGGGATATTGGGGCAGAAATTCGAGTGCCGCACCAGTTTCGATCAAAAGTTCATCCAGAGCCGAGAAATCGCGTGGCGGATAGATGCCATTCTCGTCGGCCTCACCTCTTTCCGGCGCTGCAGCCTCCAAATCTTCAAGGCTAACAAAATCATCTTCGACGAAAGGCGAAACTTCGATGCGCCGCAAATTGGCAATATAGCCATAGCACCCGAGTTCTCTTCCCATATCGCGAGCAAGAGCACGCACATAAGTCCCTTTGCCGCATTCCACCTCGAAAATCGCATTGCCTTCCGGTGTCATATCAATGAGTTCGAGGCTGTCGATTTCAACTTCACGTGCCGGAATTTCGATTTTTTCACCTTCACGTGCCAGATCATACGCACGATTGCCATCAATCTTGATGGCAGAAAATTGCGGCGGAGTTTGCAAGATCGTGCCAATATAATGAGGCAAAATCGATATTATGTCCTCTTTAACCGGGCGCTTGGTGGAAGTTTTTGTGATTACACCTTCCATGTCATCGGTATTGTGTTCTTCACCCCAGGAAACTGTAAAGCGGTAAACCTTTGTACCATCAACAACATAGGGAACCGTTTTTGTGGCTTCTCCCAAAGCAATTGGCAACATGCCCGAAGCAAGCGGGTCAAGTGTTCCGGCGTGACCGGCTTTTTCGGCCTGAAACAGCCATTTGATTTTGGAAACGGCCTCGGTCGACCCCATGCCCTCCGGCTTATCGAGAATCACCCAGCCTGAAACCGGACGGCCTTTTTTCTTTCGCTGACGCGCCATAAAATTCTATTCCTTTTCCTCGTCATCGTGATGAAGATCACGGGCCACTTCCGGCGAATGCAACAAGGCATCGATTTTTGCAAAATTGTCAAAACTCGTATCCACCTTGAAACGGAATTCCGGCATATATCTCAATTGCCGCAACTCGGGCCCCAACTCGCCGCGAATAAATCTCGCGTGATGATTAAGCGCTTTTACAACCTCTTCTGCATCAGCATCGGCAAGTGGGGCGACAAAACAGGTTGCAACGCGTAAATCCGGAGACATACTGACTTCGGTTGCACTAAGCACAACACCGTCAAGTACCGGATCCAGAATAACTCCGCGCTGGAAGATGGAAGCAAGAGCATGGCGAACCTGTTCACCGACACGCAATTGCCTTTGGGACGGACCAGCATGTTTCATAGCTACTACCTTTGATTTTTCGGGCGCATATTTTTAAGATCAATCCCCCGAAATCTTGCCGAACGATCAATTCGCATCGAATTAAAGCGGCCAACCACCACTCGAAAACCGGCGCAACTTTCGTTCATCAGACGGGATCTTCCGTTTAGCCATATCTTTCAATAATATGGCCAAACATATGTTGAATTAGAGCGAGCGTTTAACGGTTTCAACGCGGAACGCTTCGATAATATCTCCAACGCGAATATCATCGTAATTCTCGAAGGCCATACCGCATTCCTGACCGGCAGGAACTTCGGCAACCTCGTCTTTGAAGCGTTTCAAGGTCTTGAGCTTGCCTTCATGGACAACAACATGATCACGGATAAGGCGTACACCCTCGCCACGCTCCATCTTGCCTTCCGTAACACGGCAACCTGCGACCTTTCCAACTTTGGAAATGTTGAAGACTTCGATAATCTCTGCATTGCCAAGGAAAGTTTCGCGCCGTTCCGGCGTCAACATGCCCGACATTGCTGCCTTCACATCGTCAACAAGATCATAAATGATATTGTAATAACGAATTTCGATGCCTTGGGCTTCGGCTGCATCACGTGCCTGACTATTGGCACGAACGTTGAAGCCGATAATGGCAGCATTGGATGCTGCAGCCAATGATACATCGCTTTCCGTAATACCACCGGGAGCGGCATGGACAATATGCGCGCGCACTTCGTCATTACCGAGTTTTTCAAGCGCTGAGGTAATGGCTTCGACAGAGCCCTGAACATCCCCTTTAATAACCAGCGGAAATTCTTTCATACCGCTCGTCTGCATCCGGTTCATCATCTGTTCGAGCGAACCGCGCGATCCTGCCTGCCGCGCAACTGCCTTCTCACGGGCAAGACGCTGACGATATTCGGCAATCTCGCGTGCCTGGGCTTCATTGGCGACAACTGCAAAACGGTCACCAGCCTGCGGTGTGCCTTGCATACCGAGAACTTCGACCGGCATTGACGGAGTTGCCGCTTTGATATGGGCGCCACGGTCATTGATAAGGGCACGAACACGTCCCCATTCATTGCCGGCAACGATAATGTCGGAAGGATGCAATGTGCCCTTCTGGATGAGAACCGTTGCAACGGCACCGCGACCGCGATCAAGCTGTGCTTCGATAACAACACCTTCGGCCGTACGATCAGGATCGGCTTTCAAGTCGAGAATTTCCGCCTGTAACAAAATTGCTTCAAGAAGCTTGTCGATATTCTTGCCGGTTTTTGCCGAAACTTCCACTTCCAGTGTGTCACCGCCCATGCTTTCGACGAAAACTTCATGCTGCAACAATTCGGTTCTGACCTTTTGCGGGTCGGCAGCCGGTTTATCAATCTTGTTGATGGCAACAATAATCGGCACACCGGCAGCTTTTGCATGGTGAATGGATTCAATCGTTTGCGGCATGACACTGTCGTCGGCTGCAACAACCAGAACCGCAATATCGGTTACCTGCGCACCACGGGCACGCATCGCCGTAAAGGCCGCATGTCCCGGTGTATCGATAAAGGTGATCTTCTGTCCCTTCTGTTCAACCTGATAGGCGCCGATATGCTGGGTGATACCACCCGCTTCACCAGCCACAACATTGGCATGACGGATGGCATCAAGAAGCGATGTCTTGCCGTGGTCAACGTGCCCCATAATGGTAACGACAGGTGGGCGCGGTTTGAGCTTTGCCGGATCATCGGGAACATTGAAGAGACCTTCTTCAACATCCGATTCAGCAACGCGTTTTACCGTGTGGCCGAATTCTTCAGCAATCAATTGCGCCATATCGGCATCAATCACATCACCGGGCTTCAACATCTGCCCCTGTTTCATCAGATATTTGATGACGTCGACAGAGCGTTCGGTCATACGTTGGGCGAGTTCCTGAATAGTAATGGTTTCAGGAATTGTCACTTCGCGGGAAATCTTTTCGCGCGGTTCCTGCATCTGCGAGCGTTTGAATTTTTCTTGGCGCCGACGCATAGCAGCCATTGAACGGCCACGTGAATTGCCTTCCTCGTCAAGTGCACTGCTCAATGTCAGTTTGCTGCGGCGGCGCTGTTCGCCACCCTTCACTGCTTTTGGAGCACGTACCTCGGATTTATTGCCACCGCCACGACGCGAGCGACGATCATCCTCGTCATCATCAACAATATTACGTTTTGCGACAGGAGCCGCTGCACGTTGTTTAGTAACGGGTGCAATATCAAGTTCAATCGGTCGGTTGGCCGCCTGCTTGTCGGTTTTAGGACGATAGCCATCCTTGACCTTATGGACTTCATGCTTTTTAACTTCCGGCTTGTGAGCTTCAGTTTTTTCAGCGTCATGAGCCGCACGAGCTTTTGCATCCTCTTCCGCCTGCTTGCGTAAAAGTTCTTCGCGCTCTTTAGCGCGTTTTGCTTCTTCCGCCTGACGACGCTTGGCTTCTTCCTGAGCACGTTTATGCTCTTCTTCCTCAAGCTTATGTTGTTCTTCGGCGTGAAGACGAGCTTCTTCCAGTGCACGCATGCGTGCTTCCATTTCAGCCGAGGAAAGATTGCTGTGCGGGTGCTGCAAGGAAACTTTGGGAGCCGTTTCTGTACGTGGCTTTGCTGTCTGAGCGACACGCGGCTTGGTCACAACGTGCTTGACTTCGACCTTTTCATCCGGACGGGTAATCTTGCGCCGTTTCGTTTCGACAACGACCGCCTTTGTACGTCCATGACTGAAATTCTGCTTGACTGTACTGGTTTCAACCCCGGGGCGTTTTAAGGTCAGCGTTTTCTTGGCTGTTTTCTTGTCGTTATTGTTTTCCGTCATTCCGTTTCCTTCACGGCTTCTACCGTCTTCTTTTCCGGCCTAGTGCTTCCCGTCGCGGTAGGCAACAAGTCTTTGCACTGTTTTGATGAATCCTTGTGCAAGCTTCAAATTCAATAATGCAGCATGTACCACAGGATTGTCACCAAAAGCCACACCCATTTCATCACTGTTGAATAAAGTTACAACCGGAATGTCTTGCTTATCCGGTCGTCTAACCGAGTAAATTGCTTGTTCAATCTTGCGTTTACCATCAAAAGCTGCTTCTTTCGAATGTAAAACAAGACATGCTTTACCTGAACGTATTGTCTGTTCAACTTTGGTTGCACCGGTGACAATAGCACCCGCCTTTCGAGCCAGAGCAAGACGACCGAGTGCCGCTTTGACCAAAAGTTTGTCCACAAGTTCGACAAGCCCCTGATCCACAATAATATCAGTCTTCAGGCTATGTGTAAAAGCCTTGCGTTTTATTGCTTCTTCAAGAACAGATTTCGAGGCGGAAATCCAGGCTCCCCGCCCCGGCAAATCGGCTTTGATATCAGGCACAAGATGACCGTCAGGTCCGGCAACAAAGCGGATAAGCTCGTGAGCATCACCACTCTTTCTTGTCAGGATACATGTACGGTCATTCATCAATCAGCCCATCTTTCCTATTCAGCCGGTGTTTCTGTTTCGGCAGTTTTGGTAGCATCTTCAGGCGTTGCCGTTTGTGTGTTTTCCTCCGCCCCATCGTTCTCTTCCGGCTTATGAAGATCTTCTTCTGTCATCCAGCCGGCTTTCAAACGGGCTGCGACAACCATTGCTTCGGCATCGGCACGACTTATATCGAACGGTGTAAGAACACCGGCAAAATTCTGTGTTTCGCCATCTTTACGTTCGCGCCAACCGGCCAGATCATCAACGGCATAACCGGCAAAGTCCTCAATCGTTTTGACGCCATCCTCACCGACAGCAACCATCATCGCCGTTGTCATTCCCGGCAATTCACGCAATTCGTCGGAAACACCAAGTTTCTTACGTTTCTTGTCGAGTTCGGCTTCCTGTTTATCGATATAGTCTTTCGCACGTTGCTGGATTTCAGAAGCGGTTTCTTCGTCAAACCCTTCAATCGAGCTGATTTCATCCGGATCGACATAGGCGATCTCTTCAATAGAAGCGAAGCCTTCGGAAGCAAGGACCTGTGCAACCATCTCGTCAACATCCAGAGCTTCCATGAACAATTTGCTACGTTTTGCAAACTCTTTCTGCCGATTCTCGGATTCTTCCTGTTCTGTAAGGATATCAATATCCCAACCTGTCAATTGCGAAGCAAGACGGACGTTTTGACCACGCCGTCCAATTGCAAGGCTAAGCTGGTCATCAGGCACAACAACTTCGATACGTTCTGCATCTTCATCAAGAACAACTTTAGCCACTTCCGCCGGTTGCAAAGCGTTAACAATAAATGTTGCCGCATCTGGAGACCACGGGATAATATCAATCTTCTCGCCCTGAAGTTCGTTGACGACAGCCTGAACGCGGCTACCACGCATACCAACGCATGCACCAACCGGATCAATCGAGCCATCGCGCGAAACGACAGCAATCTTTGCACGTGAACCGGGATCACGGGCAACCGACTTGATTTCGATAATGCCGTCATAAATTTCCGGAACTTCCATAGTGAAAAGTTTGGCCATAAATTGCGGATGGGTACGCGAAAGGAAAATTTGCGGCCCGCGTTGTTCGCGCCGGACATCATAGACATAAGCACGAATACGATCGCCATAACGGAACGACTCACGCGGAATGAGTTCGTCACGACGAACAATTGCCTCACCGCGTCCCAGATCGACAATGACATTGCCATATTCTACGCGTTTGACAGTGCCGGAAACAATTTCGCCAACCTTATCCTTATATTCTTCATATTGGTGATCGCGCTCGGCCTCACGCACTTTCTGGACGATGACCTGCTTGGCCGACTGGGCAGCAATGCGCCCGAATTCCATTGGCGGCAACGGATCCGACAAGAAATCGCCGATTTCAGCATCAGGTTTGCGTTTTCTTGCGTCTTCCAGAGAAATCTGTGTCGCATAATCGTCAACCGTGTCGACAACTTCCAGCAAACGCTGCAACTTGATTTCGCCGGTTTTGGAATTGATATCGGCACGGATATTGGTTTCCTGACCATAGCGTGACCGCGCAGCTTTCTGGATAGCATCAGCCATTGCAGAAATGACAATTTCACGGTCAATCGACTTTTCGCGGGCAACGGCATCTGCGATTTGCAGAAGTTCAAGCCTATTAGCGCTTACAGCCATTGATTCTCTCCTTCTTTGTGCCGCTTCACGGCATCGACTAAGTTATTTCTTTTCCGGCTTGGACTTTTTTCGACTGTCCCCGCCTTTCAAACTCTTTTGTGTCTTGCCCGAATTCTCCGGTTTCTTAGAACCGCTATCGGGTCCAAGATCATCATCCGGAATAAGCTGCTGACGCAACGCTTTGTCTTTTGCCAGTGCATCACGGATAAGATCATCGGTCAAAACAAGATGCGCATCAGCTATCTCGCTGAATGGAACTCGCACAGCCAAAGCTTCACCATAGGCTGCCTTGTCTGTATTGAGAACAAAACCATCCTCATCGACATCGCTGATTGTCCCGCGAAATTTCTTTCGCCCATCTATCATTCCGGTTGTTTCTATTTTTGCAATATGGCCTTGCCAACGCGAAAAATCGGATTTTCTGACGAGTGGACGATCAATCCCGGGCGAAGAAATTTCCAGATGGTATTTTCGCTCAATGATATCTTCAACATCAAGAATAGGAGAAACGACACCACTGACTTCCTCGCAATCCTTGATTGTCATTGTACCATCGCCACGTTCGGCCATAATTTGCAAAGTAAGCCCATTAAGACCGGATAAGCGGACACGAACAATCCGGTAGCCAAGAGGTTTCAACACCGGAGCAACAATTGCAACGACACGTGCTTCAACGCCTTTTTCTTCAAAAAGACGCGGTTCATCCAAATCACTTGCTTGTCCGCTCTCGCTCATACCCAACTTTTCCAAATATAAATCAAACCATTCCGGTAACAAAAAAGAGCGGGCTCGGAAAACCCACTCTTCATCAAATGATCAAGAATTTTCTATAATATACACCTGATGAATTTTGTTTTCAAGTAGAACATTTCGAATGTTTAAGACTGTTCTTCAGGCGATATTTCCGCCCGATAATTTTGAAGAGTTACCGCTATTTTCTGACAAATGTGAGATAAGCGGGTACGCGCCCTTCCCGCAATGCCTTTTCTTCATAGCGCGTTCCCGGCCAGGCTTCAAAAGGCAATTTCCAATCTGCCGCCCCATTGGCTGACCAGATAAAATCCGGATGATGTGCACAGTGAAAAAGTGTCCAGTTCACATAAGTATCAATATCGGAAGCAAACCGGAACTTGGCTCCGGATTTCAAAACACGCGCAAAACGATCGAGATTCTTCATATTCACGAAGCGGCGTTTCCAGTGTTTCTTCTTCGGCCAAGGGTCAGGATAGAAAAGATCTATTCCGGCAATTGATGATGGCGGCAACCAGTCGAGCAACCGTGTGGCATCATCATCATAAAGCCGTATATGTTTCAATCTTTCTTGATTATCTTCCAAAGCACCGAGCATTTTGGCCATTCCGTTAATGAATGGCTCGACACCGATAAAACCGGTTTGAGGGAATCTATCCATTTCATGGGCGAGATGTTCGCCACCACCAAAACCGATTTCAATGCGTATATCGTCGTAATTGTTTTTTGTGTCTCCGGAATTATTGAATAGGTCGGCGAGCCTTTCAGGTGCAGGCTTTGACAAATCCAATGCAAGAACGGGAAGCAATGTCTCTTCGCGTTTTATCTGGGCGGCACGCAATGCCTTTCCCCGACGTCGTCCGAAGAAAGCTTCGCTTGCCCGTTCTTTATGTCCGTCCATTACGCCGCCTTGATTGCCTCTTTCAGCGCCTTGACGAGATTTGTCCGTTCCCACGAGAACGAGCCGTCCCGCCCCGGCTTGCGGCCGAAATGACCATAAGCAGATGTTTTTGCGTAAATTGCTTTATTAAGTTCGAGATGCTTGCGGATTCCCGATGGAGACAAATCCATAACTTTGCGGATTGCAGCTTCGACAACACCTTCATCAACTTTGCCGGTTCCATGCAGATTGACATAGATCGAAAGAGGTTGCGCGACGCCGATTGCGTAAGAAAGTTGGATTGTGCAACGATCGGCAAGTCCGGCCGCAACGACATTCTTGGCAAGGTAGCGTGCTGCGTAAGCCGCCGAACGGTCAACTTTGGTGGTATCTTTACCGGAGAATGCACCACCGCCATGAGGAGCTGCACCACCATAAGTATCAACAATAATTTTACGCCCGGTAAGACCGGCATCTCCATCCGGACCACCAATAACAAATTTTCCTGTCGGATTGATATACCAATTACAATTGTCGGCAATTTTTATATCGCTCAATGCTTGACGGATATATGGTTCGACGACAGAGCGCACCTTCTTTGAATCCCATGTCGGATCAATATGTTGGGTAGAAAGAACAATGGAAACCACTTCTACCGGTTTGTCGTTTTCATAACGAACAGTCACCTGACTTTTTGCATCCGGTCCAAGCTTGCTTGCTTCGCCTTCGTCAAGATGGCGGGCAATCGACAATGTTTCGAGAATTTTATGGGCATAGTAGATTGGTGCCGGCATCAAATCCGGTGTTTCCCTACATGCATAGCCAAACATGATGCCTTGATCACCTGCACCTTCTTCTCCCTGTCGGTCGGATGCGTTATCGACGCCTTGGGCAATATCTGCAGATTGGGAATGCAACAAAACATCAATCTTCACTGTTTTCCAGTGAAAACCTTCCTGTTCGTAACCGATTGCGCGAATTGCACGACGAGCAGCCGAACGGAAGCGTGACGGGTTGATAACCGGATCTCCCTTCTTGTCATGGACAAGCTTGCCATTTTTATCTTTTTTCAAAAGTGTATCAGGCACGCGGACTTCGCCGGCGATAATAACACGATTTGTGGTTGCCAGAGTTTCACAAGCAACGCGGACAGACCATGGATCAACACCCGATTTGGATGCTTCCTTATAGATCATATCGACAATTTCATCCGAAATACGGTCACAAACTTTATCGGGATGACCTTCCGATACCGATTCACTGGTAAAAAGATAATTCTGATGAGACACGGGAAACCCCTCTAGAAAGACGACGTTTGCATTCTTTCCGGATACTCCAAAAAGAAAAACGACAATTGCTTTATTTGCCAAGCTTGTCGAATTGCGTCAATGCCGTTTTAGCGTGAACCGTGAAATAAATGTGATATTTGTCATTCAAATGGCAATTTTGATATACGAGCTATCAATCAAGTCTGCTTGAGGAATAGTGCGGCGACAAAAAGCACAGAAATTTCTTTTAAAAAATCAACAAATTTGAAATTAATTTTAAATAATCAATCGGAAAATACCGTTTAAATTTTTCCCGCCTTTTCAATAAAAAACGCATTTACAAGGAATTCGATTTTCCGTCTTCAGAAAGTGCTTTTGCCAAATCGATGATTTTGCGTCGGACTTTCGGATCCTTGATATTGGTAAAAGCACGCAGAAGCTGAATTCCCTCATTACTCGAACAAAAATCCATGAAGTTATTATCTCCCTCATGAAAACCTTCCGACGTACGGGTGCCCGGTGCTTCCTCGAAAAAATAGGATACCGGCACATCAAGAATTTCGGAGATAGCCTGAAGGCGGCTGGCACCGACACGATTGGTGCCTTTTTCATATTTTTGTATCTGCTGGAAGGTAATGCCGAGCTGCTCCCCCAATTTTTCCTGACTGAGCCCAAGCATATTTCGCCGTAGTCTGATGCGGCTTCCCACATAAACATCAGTCGGGGCGGGTATTTTTTTGGGTGCGGACATGATCTAACTTTCTCGCGTCAATACTGATCCATCTTCATAAGCCTGAACCAATGCAGATGTTTAATGTTATTTAGGGGTTGCAGTATCGGTCCCCCGCTGGAACCACTTTTCATGCGCATAACATCCCATTGATTAGAACTTGTCAATCGAGTGTTCCTTTTTTACGAAACCAAACATTAAACTTAACATCAGTATAATAAAAAATACCGAAAAAGCTTGGATAAATTTTGTTTTCATGTTCCATATCGGAACAATGGAAGAGGGGATTGGCGCATCAATTAAACCGATTTTATCGAGGTCCAAACACCGCACGATTCGCCCGTAGGGGTCAACGACTGCCGAAATTCCATTATTGGCTGCACGTATAAGTGGAATTCCCATTTCAACAGCACGTAAACGCGCCTGATCGAAATGCTGGTATGGTCCCGGTGTGACACCAAACCATCCGTCATTGGTAACGTTTAAAATCGCTTGAGGTTTTTCACCTTCATAGTTCATACCATCAGGAAAAATCACCTCATAGCAAATCATCGGTAGAAAGACAAAACCATCTGGCATCTTCACAGTTTTTCGTATCGGCGTGCTGCTATACCCGCCTGCCATTACAGCCAATGCATGAAGGCCTATTTTGTCAAAAAAATTCTGGAAGGGTAAATATTCGCCAAACGGGACAAGATGCACCTTGTCCGAAGACGACAGAATATTGCCATTACCATCAATTGTTTCAATTGTATTGAAATATTTATTGTTTTCGTCATTCGGTGCGCCACTGCTTCGGACTGCCCCGACAATTGCCCATTGATCCGGTTGGAGAATGGAAGCGATGCGCATTTTTGCTTCCGGCACATAGTCCAGTATATAGGGCACTGCGGTTTCCGGCCAAACAATATAGGAAGGTTCATGCGCACTATTTGTGAGCGGTTTTTCGCTTAGTTGCATATGTGCGTCGAACATTGCATAGCGAACCTGATTGTCAAGTTTCTCGTCCTGTTTAATGGACGGTTGTATGAGTCTTACCCACGTGTTGGCATTGTCATAGTCATTGATCGGAGGTGCTTCATAAAGCCTGATAGCACCGAACCCCGTATGCGCACCAAAAAGAATAACGCCGATTGTTAAGGCAAGCCACTGGTGGTTTTTGTCAAAAAAAGTGGCTGGTAGTGAATAAAGAAGCACAGCGAGCGCATTCATTCCGTAAAGACCAACCACTGCGTCGGACTGCATAAAAAGCGGCGTCGGCATAATTGTGTAGCCGATTGCATTCCAGGGAAAGCCGGTAAACAAAGTGGAACGCAAATATTCGGCAATACCGAGAGCAAACGCCAAAGCGAACAGATGGGATAGCCCCTTTTTCCAAAACAGAATAACAAGCCCGCCTGCAAGCCCCCAGTAAAGCGCAAGATAAAACGGAAGCCCAAAAATTGCTAAAGGAATGGCCCAACCGAAACTTATGGGGTCGACCATCATGGCACTGGAAAGCCACCAAAGACTGAAAACGAAATAGCCGAAGCCAAAACTGAAGCAAGTCAAAAAGCCGAGCTTGAAGCGCTGCTTTAGACTGGAGGCGACAGCAACCTTATCGAGCAACAAAACCAGAACGGGGAAAGTAACAAAAGCCAGCGGGAAGAAATACAAAGGCGCCGTTGCGAGAGCTGTTATTCCACCACAGACAAAGCTTACGAAATGCGGTTTCGAGCCTTTAAGCTTTCCGATATACGTGGTTACTCCTGCCAAAATCTGCATGTCCAGTTTCCCCCACTTGCCTTTTACCTCTGGAATTTCAACATCCGACAAGAAGATTGATTGTGACAGGAACAAAAATACAAAACACCCGTTTTATAAATCGGACGGCGTGTTCCCCTTTTCCTGCTTTGGATGGTTCTGTAAAGGTTGGATTCTGATCCGTTTGATGCGACGTTTATCGGCTTCGAGAATACGGAACTGGTAGCCGGGAACTGCTTCGACAACTTCGCCTTTTGCCGGTATCCGATCCAATGTTGAAACAATAAGTCCGCCAATTGTATCGACGTCCTCTCCATGTTCGCCCACCTTGAAATCCGGTCCCAACGCTTTTTCCACCTCATCAAGATCGGCACTGGCATCGACAAGCCATCTGTTATCAGGCTCTTTGATAATGGACATGTCGACATCATCGTGCTCGTCTTCGATATCACCGACAACAAGTTCGACAATATCTTCCATTGAAGCAAGGCCATCCGTTCCACCATATTCGTCAATAATCAGCGCCATCTGAGTTCGGGTTGCCTGCATACGTGTCAAAAGCTGCCCTGCCAACATCGACCCGGGAACGAAAAGAACACTGCGTATCAAATCGAGACTGCCGACAGGTTGCGACAGATCCACTTTGGAAAAATCAAGGCATCCCTCTTTTTCTCCACTTTGGGCTTTATGCGTAATGTAATTCAAAACATCACGAATATGCAGCATGCCACGCGGATCATCGAGACTTTCCGAATAGACCGGCATACGCGAATGACCGGATTTTTCGAACTCTATCAATGTCTCAGCCAGTGTCGTTGCAATATCAAGCGCTTCGATTTCCGAACGCGGTATCATCACATCCTCTACACGGGTTTCCCGAAGGCGCAAAATATTGTTCAACATGAGACGCTCTTCCGGCGAAAACAACGAATTTGCATCTCCCTGCCCATCGGAAAGGGCATCTGTCAGATCTTCTCGCAAAGTAGAATTATTGCGGGAACGCATAAAAGAAAAAAGATTGGCAAATAAAGACTTCTTTTCACTGCTTCGCGATCGTGAAGAACTTTGACCGGCCGATGAACGGTTAGACTCGTCTTCAATTGATTTATCTGTTTTTTCTGTCATGACTTTTTAAAGTTAGAATATTCAAAAGTAAAATACTTCACATTTTTGCTACCGCATTAAAACATATATAATTCAATATATGTATAAAACGCCAATAGCAAGATTCATCTTGTTACTCAATCATTATAAGGATCGGAAATACCAAGAGAATCGAGAATTTTTCTCTCGAGAGATTCCATTTGTTCTGCTTCATCATCGTTTTGATGATCATATCCCGTCAAATGAAGAAGCCCGTGGACAATAAGATGGCTCAAATGGTCATCGAAGCTTTTATTTTCCTCCTGCGCTTCGCGTTGAACAGTTTCACGAGCAATAACAATATCACCCAGAATTGGGCCCGGTCGCTGCCCCGGTTGCATAGGAAAAGCGGGAAATGACAAGACATTTGTTGCCTTGTCTATGTGGCGCCACTTTGCATTTATCGTACGGATATTTGCATCGTCCGTAAAAACCAGACTGAGCTCGCTGTCGACATCATCGAATTCGAGGCCATGCAATGTGGCTTCAAGCACACGATCAACGAGCATTCTCAAACTGTGTTCGCTTTGCCAGCCATCAGCATTTATTGCAACGTCATAACGCACTGTCATTTTGATAAATTCTTTTTTCCGTTATTGTCTAGAGCGCGGTTTTTTGCATTTGCACGGGCATCCCGATCATAAGCTGTAACGATAGCCGTCACCAACGGATGGCGCACGACATCCTTTTGGCTAAAGTGCACTGTTACAATATTATCAATGGAATCGAGAATGCGCATTGCTTCGGTTAATCCCGACTTTTGTCCAAACGGCAAATCGATCTGGCTCGGATCCCCGGTTACAATCATTCGCGAACCTTCTCCAAGGCGGGTTAAAAACATTTTCATCTGCATTGACGTTGTATTTTGCGCTTCATCGAGGATAACAGCCGAATGCGCAAGCGTGCGCCCGCGCATAAAGGCGAGTGGTGCTATCTCGATAATATCGGCAGCCATTGCGCGTTCAATCTTTTCTGCCGGCATCATATCATAAAGTGCATCGTAAAGAGGTCGCAGATAGGGATCGACTTTTTCTTTCATGTCGCCGGGTAAAAAGCCCAATCTTTCACCGGCTTCGACTGCCGGACGAGACAAAATAATCCGTTCAACCAGCCCTCGCTCGAGAAGCATCGCTGCATGGGCAACGGCAAGATATGTTTTACCTGTTCCCGCAGGCCCCACACCGAAAACCAGTTCGGCTCGTTGCAGCGCACGCATATAGGTATCCTGTGTAGGCGTGCGGGCATAGATTGTTTTTTTGCGTGTGGAGATATGGGTCGGCGTTACTTTTGACGGATCCTTTTCAGGGCTTTCCCGATCAGTTCCGGCGTCCGATGTTGTAGCAAGGGCTATTGCTCCGTCAACATCGGGCAGTCCCGGCTGCAAGCCGGTTTTAGCAAGTTCATAAAGCTGATCAAGGGCTTGGCGAGCTACCTCTATATCCTGCTTGTTTCCACTGATTGACACTTCATTTCCCTGTGCACGGATATCAAGTCCCAATTTTTGCTCTATGCGAGCCAGATTTTCGTCAAACTGCCCGAAGACGACATTTGCTTGCCGATTATCCTCGAAAACAAGTACAACATGATCCATATCGGATGTAGCTGTTTTAACAGTGGAAGCAACAGTCTTCGCTTTGCCGGATTTTTTTACCTTTCCGGTTCCTTCGATCTTCAATGCTTTCTTTGTTCCGGTTGAATCGTTCAACCCTATCTCCTCAAAAAACCGTTTCTGTCAGCAATATATGGACTAAAAAACAAAAGAAAACCCGCTTTGATGACGAGCGCTCCAATTGAAAAACGTTATTGTCAGTTTACCGCATTGCCAAAAAGACTGTTCGGAAGAGCTTCGGTTATATCGACCGGAATAATTTCGCCAATTTTCGCATTTGTTGAAACAACAACAGGTAACAACCATGGCGAACGGCCAACCATTTGCCCGTCATGCCTGCCTGCCTTTTCAACAAGCACTTCAACACGTTCACCGATTTTCGACTTTAAAAACCGGTGCTGCTGATCAAGAATGAGAGTTTGCAAACGTTGCAGGCGCTCGTCTTTGACACTTTCGTCAACATGATTTTTCATCGTTGCTCCCGGTGTTCCCGGACGTGGAGAATATTTGAACGAATAGGCGGAGCTATAGCCGACTTCTTCAACAAGCTTCATTGTGGCTTCGAAATCTTCATCTGTTTCTCCCGGAAAGCCGACGATAAAATCACCCGAAAAAGCTATATCCGGACGTGCCTGACGGATACGGTCAATCAGTTTCAAATAATCGGCAGCTTTATGCTGGCGGTTCATAGCTTTGAGGATGCGGTCGGAACCTGATTGTACCGGAAGATGTAGATAAGGCATCAACATTTCAAGATTGCCATGAGCTGCAATAAGGCTGTCATCCATATCGCGCGGATGACTTGTCGTATAACGTAACCGCTTCAAACCATCAATCTTTGCAAGCTCATAAAGCAGATTGCCCAACCGCCACTGACTACCATCTTGCGAAACACCATGCCACCCATTGACGTTCTGCCCAAGCAAAGTGATCTCTTTTACACCTGCATCAACAAGTTCGCGTGCTTCATTGATTATCTGTCCGATAGGCCGCGATACTTCGGAACCACGGGTATAGGGCACAACGCAAAATGTGCAGAATTTATCGCACCCTTCCTGAACAGTCAGAAAAGCCGTAACGCCACGTTTTTTCACAGCCTGACGATTATGATGTGGAAGATGGGCAAATTTATCTTCAACAGCATATTCGGTTTCAACAATCTTCTTGCCCTCGTGCACCTTGCGCAACAGTTCGGGCAGGCGATGATAGGTTTGTGGTCCCACCACCAGATCAACTGTCGGAGCGCGCCTTAGAATTTCTTCCCCCTCGGCTTGGGCAACACATCCCGTCACGCCTATCGTCAAGGGCTTCGAAGGATCGCGTTCCTCGCGCATAACGCGCAAACGCCCCAGATCGGAATAAAGTTTTTCGGCAGCTTTTTCACGAATATGGCAGGTATTAAGCAATATAAGGTCCGCATCGTCAGGAGATTGCGTAGCAACATAGCCTTCTGCGTCAAGGCTATCACCCATGCGTTCGCTATCATAGACATTCATCTGACAGCCATAGGTTTTGATATAAACCTTGCGGGCATTGCTGTTTTTTTCTTTTGCTTCACTCATAACGCATATCTATCCGGTTTTCTTTGAAATCTCAATCATTTTGCTGAATGGTTCTACGCATGATCAGGGCATCACTATGGCCTTTACCGGTTTGATAATATCCGGGCCTGCGACCGACCTCATTAAAACCGGAACTTTTATAGAGAGCAAGAGCTGCTTTATTCGTCTCGTCAACTTCAAGGAAAAGTTGTTTTGCCCGTTCCTGATAAAGATATCTGAAAACGGCGTCCATAAGTGTCCGTCCTATTCCTTTTGAACGATAACGGGGATGCACAGCAATTGTGATGATTTCTGCTTCATCAATAACCAATCTACAAAGAATAAATCCCAATATTTTTTCAGGTTTACCCATTACACTCACAGTAAAACCGAACATTTGTGGATCAGTCAAAAAAGAAGTGAAGGTTTCTTCATCCCATGCATGATAGAATGATTTTCTGTGTATTTCATGTAGAGCCTCACTATCATCGGACGTGATAGGAGCAATAGTAAATCGCGATTTCGAAAAAGGAAAACTTATCATTCCTTTTTCCTGGGAAGAGAAAAACCCATTTGTGGTTTAGCATCCGCTTCGCGCAAATAAAGCGGCTTCGGCGCACCGTCCGACTTTTTCGACTGCGAGAGAATTGCAAAACTTATAACATCCGGTGCAGCAATAGAAAAAATCCGATTCTCCACTATGCCTGCAGAATGAGCGATCGTTTCGGCAAAAGGGCCTGCAACGATTGCCTTATTATCAAGGGACGCAATAACGTTTTCGCAAGCCTTCACCTCGGGTGGTATAAGCGGTCCGAGCTTTTCGTCAAAATCCTGCCGGTAGACCATGTCACGACCGGCATCAATGACAGTTATTACATGGTGTTCCGGAAAGCACTTAAGAGCTTCAAAACCGATTGCCTCAAGCGAGCTCACGCCAACCGCCGGTTTTTTCAAGGCCAAAGCCAGACCTCGTGCTGTTGCCACACCAATGCGAACACCGGTAAACGACCCCGGACCGATATTTACAGCGATGCGATCAACCTTGTCGAGATCAAGCCCCGACGTATTTTTCACCGCAATGATCTGATCAATAAGCTTTTCGGCGTGTCCTTTTCCGATGTTTTCACTCACACGCGCCAGAACACGACCGTCGTTGATTAACGCTACGGCACAATTTGAAGAAGCTGTATCTAATGCTAATGTAATCATTCAATGTCTATTAAATCATTGTTCATTGAAACAAAAGAACAGAAGGATCGAATTTGGCGAATTTTTAAGCCTTTTGCGAACACTTTATTGATGGCTTTCCTTCACAAATATTTAGGCACCCTCAAAAACCTCTGCCTATTTCGAAACCGAAGCCATGAGCTTCCTCTATGAAAAATAGCTCATGCCCTACCGCCGATTATTTCAATCTATTAATCTTTCCGTTTTTCGTCGCGGCTTTTTCGTCTTAAAAAAATCGGATTGTCTCATTTCGGAGGCTACCCCGTCATCATTCTTCAGATATATTGAACGAAATTAGACGGAGAAACATAAACATTATGTTTGGGATAAGAAAATGTTATAAAAATCTTGTGCCTGCAACGGGTTTTATCTTAAGGCTAGAGAAACGATTTCCGCTCCTATCTTTCTTAGAAAGCAGCACTCGATCGCGATCACTTATAAATCTCATTCATAAAGTGCGTTTGATCCAAAAATACGGATTTTCGCCAATAAAAATATCGCACATATTAATATTTTTATTTTTAATTTTTTAAAAATACATAAATTAGAATAAATATAAATTCTAACCATATTATATAATAAAATATATTTATTAAATATAAAAGATTTCTGTCTAACAAACTAAAAATATTTTAGATTAATTCTAAAATATTTTTAGGCAAAGCACCCGTTATAAAATTGGTTTATATGTTTGATAAATGAAATATATCAAGCATATGAATATCAATTAGTTTACTTTTTTGATTGGAATATTGTCGGAAAGGTGTATTCTATATTTGCATCACCGCACTGCCTTTGAGAATGCTTGACAAGGGTAGAAATTCCAAGCGGAACTTTTTAGCGTTTGGTGCGTTTAATATTACGCAATTCAAATCAAGCGGAGATTAAGACAATATGTTAAAAACTCATAAAACCCGTAATGACATGCCGTCAAACACAAAGACAACTGCAATTGCCTTGTTGAACAAAAACCTGGCAACATTGATTGATCTGGCACTTATCACAAAGCAGGCACACTGGAACTTGAAGGGTTCCAATTTTATCGGTGTTCACGAAATGCTGGACGGCTTCAGGGATGCGATTGATGAACATGTCGACATCATTGCCGAACGTGTTGCGCAACTCGGGGGTACTGCGCTGGGAACCGTTCAAGCTGTTGCCGGTACCTCGAAATTGAAGGCTTATCCGACAGATATTTACAAAGTACACGATCATCTTAATGCATTGATCGAACGTTATGGCGACGCTGCCAATGACATGCGTAAAGCCATTGACGAGGCTGACGAAGCCGGAGATGCTGATACGGCAGATATTTTCACTGCTGCATCGCGTGAGCTCGACAAGAGCCTGTGGTTCCTTGAATCGCATGTTCAGGAAGCCTGATCGAACCGCTTTAACGCGGTATAGTAAATCTCTTAAATATAGGAAGCAGCTCCGTTGCTTCCTTTTTATTTGCCAAGTTTTTGCTATAAACGCGGCAATTTGCCGGATCTACGCGGCAATTATCAGAATTCTACGGAGGAACATTTCTGAACAAACTCTGCATAATAAACGCAAAAATTTATTGGCTAATTCCAAAAGCAATTTTCATTTAAAATTTAATGCGGCAGGCTTGCGGTGAAACCGGATGATTTTTCGCCAATGGTCTACCCGTTCCATTGCGCAACTACGCATTGTCTTTTTAACGATGCTTATTGGTGATTTATCAACGCCTTGCCGCAGAATATGGCATCACTACAAAAATTTGATCGGCTGCATTTTCTCGATTTTCGGAAATGGTGCCTTACAATCAGAAGTGGGCGGATATTGGAGTGTTCATCGGTAAACTGACGTATTCCGGATCGACAAGCAAGGATTAAATACCCTTTTTCCCCCTGAAAAAACTTATGACGCACGGTCTATCAGCTATTACACACCAACTATACTCTTCTCGGTCGACACCCTTCAAATTTGAACATGGGCTATTGAGCCAATCTTCTAAACTCACACTTTGATTTCACCGGTGAAGCGCGCGTCATTGAATTGTGCTCCATCAACTAACGCCTTGCCGAATTAATGCACCTAGGAATTGCCGGGGACGTACCGAATATTTCTACTAAAACAGTCTGCCAGCCACGCCGACCTTTAACGGAGGGGTAAGCATGCGCCTTACTCCTTCGATTATCTTCCGCTTCATACGGTCCGCACTGGTTGGATACCGCTTCAAAAATTCCGGCTCCCACAGGCTCCCGAGATACAAGCATAATTGAATACTTGTTACCCATCCATTGCTGTTTATGACAGCCATCAAAATTGAAAAAGACCATTAGGACCTTACACCGCGCATATACATTCTACGAACGCCAGAAATTTGGGCATCGTTATGCGCGATCCTCGGCGCAACCGGAAACCGTCGGAATCGTGGCCGTTGGAATTGTTGAGGTTCGTCATATGGCTTTCCGGGCTAATGGAGGCGCGTAACATGTGTGCCTTTATGGCCGATTTAGTGCTTTCGAGCTTGTTACACAAAGTTTGGGATCAAATTGGCTGGCAGATAGGTTGTTTATAAATGCTATCATTCCACGAGCACCATTTTCCAACATATGACTCCATGTGTTGCTGCAACAATCTTGGTGGGAATTGTGCCGGTAAATTACCGTTAAAAGGCGTTGTTACTGGTAAAAGCTTCTATTTCTTTTGCAAGCGACGTGGTCGCTTTAAATAGCGTTTATGCCTTCAAGAAGCCATCGTCTATTTTAGGTTTTGATTACTTGTGGTGAGTTTCTTAGAGAAAAACGACGCTTGAAATGATCAATTTCTCTAAGACCTGCATTTACGACGACTTTATAACGCTGAACAATCGTCAAAAAATTTTCAAACCGGATAGCAATTGACGAGAATATATCAATCGGAAATCAACTAAATTTTTTATTATTCTCACCCCCGCATTTTCCTTCCGGCGTTAGATCATTTGCGAGGAATATTATGAATTCTTGATAAAAAAAAGCCCCGCTTAAAAGCGGGGCTTCATATCTCTATTGTTTCAGTGACAATATTGATTATTGAGCAGGTGTAGCTGGTGTTTCAGGTGCAGCTTCTGTTGAAGGTGCAACCGGACTACCACCCGGAACCTGATCGATAATAGCATCAGGCTGAACGATACGACCCGAACCGCCCATCATATTGTAGTTCAAGTGAGAAATTGCCCACCATGTACCACCAATAATGATGAATACGCAGAGAGCACCAAACCACATTGTACCGACCATCCACTTCGCATCCGGACCTTCGTTGAGGTGGAGGAAGAAAACGATCTGGACGACTATCTGAATGAGAGCCATGCCAATGAGGTAAATAACCTTGGTGCTGACCGCCCAATTATCAAGCATTCCTTGCATAACAGGAATGAATGAAGCGAGGGTCAATATAACAGCCAGAATGAATCCGACCATGTATTTGCCGGTTGTTACACCGCGTGCTTCTTCATGTTCGCTCATTATAGTGCTCCCAAAAGATAGACGGTGGTGAAGACACCAACCCAGACGATGTCGAGGAAGTGCCAGAAGATAGACAGACAGGTTAAACGTGTCTTGTTATCTTTATCCAAACCGTGACGGCCAAGATGCGCAAACATCAGTGCCATCCAGATCAAACCGGTTGTAACGTGGGCACCATGTGTACCGACCAGTACGAAGAATGACGACCAATAAGCCGACAGAACTTCTTTACCGAATACGCGAACTCCGGTTTCAGGATCAATTCCAGCATAAGCATTCGGATCAAAGAAGAAAACATTTTCCTTACCGAAGAGAAGCTCATGGAATTCGTTCAATTCCATTCCAATGAATGCAAGACCAAGAATAAAAGTAATAGCGAGCCAGGTTTTTACCCCGCCGAGATTACCCTTGTGAACCTGTACCATTGCCATGCCGTAGGTGATTGACGAGAACAGCAACAAAGCGGTTTCGCAAAGCACGTAATTGAGGTTGATGAAATCCTTACCGGCAGGTCCGCCACCGTAAGCGGAGGCGAACACTGCAAATGTAGCGAAGAAAGTCGAAAACAGTACAAGATCAGAGAGGATATAAACCCAGAATCCGAAGACAGTTGTCGAACTTCCGTCGTGATGGCTTTCCGCAGGAGCGGTTGTTACTGCTGTAGCGCTCATGCTTTTACTCCTTGTGCTTTGAGAACAGCGCTGAATTCGTCTTCAGTCTTCTGTACGTCCTCAGCTGAAATGTAGTGACCTGCATGATCGGCATTCAACGAATGGAGCAGTATAGTTACGATGAAAGCTAAGAAGCAAACCGCAGCTAACCACCAAATGTGCCAAACCATCGCAAACCCGATAACCAGCTCAAGAATTCCACCAATAAACCCGGCAATCGTGTTGTTAGGCATATGGATTTTCTCGAAGCCCGAAGTTTTACGATGCTCACCACGTTGCTTCATATCCCAATAGGCATCGTCAGCTTGAACGACAGGGACAGTAGCAAAGTTGTAAGCAGGAGGCGGGCAGGATACAGACCATTCCAAAGTACGTGCATCGCCCCACGGATCGTTCTGTGTGATCGGCAATTTGCCTTTATGCTTGATGCCATACCAGATGGCGATCAAAACTTGCAGAACAAAGCACACGATACCAACAAGGATGATAAATGCACCTACGGCTGCTGTAATAAACAAAGGCTGCCAGCTTGGTTCGACATAGTGCTGCAAACGACGTGTTGCACCCATCAAGCCAACTGCATAGATCGGCATGAATGCTACATAGAAGCCGATAAACCAGCACCAGAACGAAGCAATACCCAATGCGCGGTTCGGCTTGACACCGAAAGCTTTCGGGAACCAGAACGCCAATGCGCCGAGGTAAGCGAACACAACACCACCAAGAATTGTGTGGTGGAAGTGGGCAACCAGGAACAAGGAGTTGTGGAACTGCCAGTCCGCAGGAACGATCGAAAGCAGAACACCGGTAAGACCGCCACCAACAAAGGTGAACATCATACCCATGCACCACAACATCGGGGGTTCGAAGCGGATGCGCCCTTTATACATTGTGAAGAGCCAGTTAAAGACCTTAACACCGGTCGGAACAGCGATAATCATGGTTGCCGCACCGAAGAAAGTGTTAACAGCCTGACCGCCACCCATTGTGAAGAAGTGGTGTCCCCAGACGATGATCGAAAGGATCAAAATAACCAATAGTGCCCAAACCATTGAGGTGTAACCGAAAAGCCGTTTTGACGAGAATGTCGGAACAATTTCGGAAATGATACCAAAGGCAGGAACAACAAGAAAATAAACTTCCGGGTGACCGAAAATCCAAACGTAGTTGATCCAGACCATCGGGTTACCACCGGCAGTATTGGTGAAGAAGTTCATGTCAAAGTAACGATCGCCAATCAACAAAGCATCTGCGACGGCAAGCGGCGGATAGATGATTAGTCCAAGTACGTTGGAGACGAGCACGCTCCAGCAGAATACCGGCATTTTCCACATTGTCATTCCGGGCGCTCGACACTTGATAATAGTGGCAACAAAGTTGACACCACTCATCGTCGTCGCGATACCTGATAACTCTAGTGACCACAAATAGTAGTCGACACCTGTATCCGGGCTATTCAACAATTCCGAGAACGGAGGATACATCAACCAACCACCGCGGCCGAAGTTACCGATACCGAGCGAAATGTTGATGAGAACTGCGCCAGCAAATGTTGTCCAAAAACCAATGTTGTTCAAGAACGGAAAGGCTACGTCACGAGCACCAAGTTGTAGCGGTACCACATAGTTCATAATACCGAACATCAGCGGCGTTGCCATAAAGAACAACATAATCGTGCCGTGTGCCGAGAAAATCTGGTCAAAGTGATCAGGCGGTAGATAACCCGCATTCTCTGTTCCAAGCGCGAACGCTTGGTGTGTACGCATCATGATAGCATCTGCAAAGCCACGAACAAGCATGACAATTGCAAGGACGATATACATAATGCCGACGCGCTTGTGATCAACAGATGTGATCCAATTGCGCCACAATATTCCCCACCAGCCAAGCAGCGTAATAGCGGCAAGAATAACGACGGCCAATGCAACTACAACAAGGCAGGTGTAAAGGACGATCGGCTCATTCGTTAGCGCGTGAAACGCTCCGGCTACAGGGTCTGTAAGTCTTCCAAACATTTTTCAACCCATATTAAATGAATTTCGGTTTGGAGGGGACATTGCCTTTAAAAGGCTGAAAGCCCCTTCCTTGATGATTTTATTTCTTCTGAACCACACCGGGATCAAAGACGGAGCAAAGCTCACCCCACAAAGATTTCGCTGCAGCCAATTTCATCTGATCTTCGTTGCAAGTGGTGCCTTCATCAACGCAACGGTTTACGATGCGATAATATAGACCTTTTTCAACTTGCGAGAAATAGCGAATCTCTGCGTCTTTTTGCTTGCCCGCAACATCACCCATTTTCGGGGAATATGAAAGCTGACGGTAACCGGCGCGATCGAGCGTTTCCTTGCTTTCACGAGCTTTGGCAATCCAGTTGTCAAAATCAGCCTGGGCTACAGAATTCCACTTGAAGTGCATTTCAGAGAAGCCGTCGCCACTATAATTGGCGGACGATCCTTTGAATACGCCCTTGCGATCAGCAATAAGATGCAACTTCGCATTCATTTGCGGCATTGCATACAAAACTGTCCCAAGACGCGGAACCCAAAAAGCGTTAACCGAATTTTCCGAAGTCAACTGCAACAGAACCTGACGGTTTTCCGGTGCATAGATTTCGTTGATCGAAGCAACGCCATATTGCGGATAGATAAACAACCATTTCCAGTCGAGTGCTACAGCATCGATCTGGAGCGGTTCCTGTGCTCCAGCAACAGCTTTATCAAGCGGCTTTGAAGGCTCGAGCTTGAATGTAAAATAGGACATCAAGCTACCCAAAATGATAATGACAAGAATCGGAATACCCCACATCAGGGTTTCCACTTTATTGGAGTGCCCCCAATCCGGCAGATATTCTGCTTGGGTGTTGGTAGCACGGTATCTAATTGCGAACGTAACGATTGCGATCATCACAGGAACGACAATACACGCCATTACGATAACGCACGTAATAATCAAAATTAGCTCATGGCGCGCCACATAGCCCGCCGGGTTCAGAACATCGAATTCACAACCCGACAAGAGCAAAGCGGATGTTAAAACGCCCAGCAGCCCTGTTAGTTTACCAAAGTTCTTCATTCCTACCTGCCTCTTTATATGCATTGCATATTATTGCACGAGGGTATTTCTATTAATTCGTCACGGAAAAGCAGGGTTTTCCACTTTTCCGACATTCCCCGTCAGGCAGAATAATTGTCCCAAAAAGACATAGAAGCCCGACTTGGACTGACGTTGTCACAAGTACAATTGTGGCATCATCTAGGCACGTCTTACTCTTTGGGTGAAAATTCGCAAGAGTTTTGTCCCCCCCTGCGTCAATATTGCGCGGTTTTTGAGACAATTTTCGATTCACAAATCGTGTTTTACGATATATTCCACTGCAAATTGGTAACCGGCACTTCCACAGCCTGCAATAACAGCGTCGGCCCGTTCCGACACAAACGAGTGGTGACGATAGGCCTCTCTTTTGTGGATGTTCGATAAATGAACCTCGACAACCGGCCCCTCAAACATTTTCAATGCATCAAGAATCGCAATCGAAGTATGGCTATAGGCAGCCGGATTAATGATAATGGCAGCACTTTTCCCTATGGCATCCTGAATGAAACTTACTAATTCCCCTTCAAGGTTGCTTTGCAGAAAATCGATATCGAATCCGTGCGCATGGGCGCATTTCCGGGTAAGTGCCTCAATATCTTTCAAAGTTTCATGACCGTAGATCTCCGGCTCGCGTTTGCCTAAAAAATTGAGATTTGGTCCGTTCAAAACAGTAATCTTTTTTGCCATATCCATATTTTCCTCTCCAGCTCAACAAGCTCACTTCAGATCATAGAACATCGTCGTCCAATGTTCATTAATTGTTCACAACACTTCCGTTTGATAATTCAAAAAATTGGGCCCGATCTTTCAGATCGGCAAAAAGTTGTTGGTCGGTTCCCGTCATGAAAGTTTGTCCACCGAGCCTTTCAAGACTATCAAACAAAACTTTGCGCCGGTCCGGATCGAGATGGGCTGCCATTTCGTCCAACAAAAGAATCGGTGTCATGCCCGATATAGCCGAAGTCAATTGCGCATGGGAAAGGACAAGGCCTGTCAAAAGTGCTTTTTGTTCGCCGGTTGAACAAAGGCCGGCCGGCATATTTTTCCTGGCGTAATAGACCAGCATATCGCTTCTATGGGGCCCTTCGAGAGTGCGTCCGGCAACACGATCCGACTCACGTTTATCATGGAGGCTCTGTCTATACTCCTCTTCGACATCAACTGCAGATTTGCGCGCTAATGCCTTTTCGATTGTTCCTTCTATGTCGAGAACGGGACTGGGAAAAGTCTCTTCATTGTCAAAATTTTCAATATCGGAAATAAGCCGCACAACGTCCATACGGGCAGCGGCAATAGCAATGGCGAGCTCCGCCATCTGGACTTCCAATGCATTAAACCACCCTTCGTCACGACTGCCATCAGTCAAAAGACGATTTCGCGCACGCATTGCTTTTTCAAAATCCGACACACGACGGGCATGTGCGGGATCAATTGCCAGAACCATACGATCGAGAAACCGTCTGCGATCGGCTGCCGGCCCTGTAAACAGCCCATCCATAGATGGAACAAGCCAACTGATGCGGCAATAATCGGTGAGCCGGTCAGACGCTACACTTTCTCCGTTTATCCGTATTCTTCGTCCAGTCGAGGCAATATCACTAGCCGTCCCGATGCTGGCATCTCCATAAAGAGCAGAGTGTAATTGGGCAAAAACGACAAACCCGCTGTCTTCTGCCTCATTGATTGGTGAATTCAGACCGGCTATTGTAGTTTCGGAGTCGACGGTTTCTTGTTTGCCGGATTTTTCGAAGGTTTCGAGAGACTCATCTTCCCTTTGATTGACAGCATTTCCGTAGGCAGAACCCAAGACGGGATTTGAACGAATAACATTATCATAGGCCGCACGACGCAACCCCCGCCCGGGAGAAAGAAAAGACAACGCTTCAAGCAGATTGGTTTTGCCTGCTCCGTTATGACCGGTAAAAACAACAAGCCCGTCGGAAAAGTCGGCAGAAAAGCTTCGATAGTTACGATAATTGGTCAGTCTCAGTTGCCGGACAAAAACTTTTGCAGCCCGCCCGCCAGTTTTTTCCACCATTCGTTTTCTATACACGCATTGGCATCAACACATAAAGTGCGTCTGCATCATCACTATCACGAATAAGAGTCGGCGCACCCGCATCGGCAAGCATGAAGATCGCATTTTCACCATTAAGTTGAGCCATAATATCAAGAAGATACTTGGAATTAAAACCGATTTCCAACGGCTCTCCCTCATAATCGGCAACGATTTGATCCTCGGCGCTACCTGAATCCGGATTGTTGACCGTAAGCGTCAATTGACCATTTTCGATTGTCAATTTGACGGCTCTCCCACGATCACTGGAAATAGTCGAAACACGATCCACTGCGGCGGCAAAACTTTGCCGGTTGATGGTCAATTTCTTGTCATTGGCTAATGGTATAACACGCTGATAATCGGGAAATGTACCGTCGATCAATTTCGAGGTCAGCACGACAGAAGCAATGCTGAAACGTATTTTCGTTTCCGAAACTTCGATTTTGATTTCACTTTCCGTCTCTTCGCCCAGCAATTTTTGCAACTCGCCGACGGCCTTGCGCGGAATAATAATACCCGGCATACCTTCCGACCCTGAAGGCGCATCGGTTTCAGCTTCTGCCAAACGGTGCCCGTCTGTGGCTACAGTGCGTATTTTCAAGCCTTTATTATCAATAACATGAAAATAGATGCCATTGAGGTAATAGCGCGTTTCTTCTGTCGAAATAGCAAATTGTGTGCAATCAATGAGTCGTTTCAGGGCTGACGCCGACAATGTGAAACTATGACTGAAATCACCGGCATTAAGCTCGGGAAAATCTTCCTTGGGCAAGCATTGCAAACGGAAATTCGAGCGACCCGAAACAACCTGCATAGCGTTGCCGTCATCGGAAACCGAGAGCATAATCTCGCCACCTTCGGGAAGTTTTCGAACAATCTCGTAAAGAAGATGGGCAGGGACAGTCGTCGATCCACTCTGTTCGATATTTGCAGTAGTTGTTTCTGTAACTTCCAGATCGAGGTCGGTAGCCTGCAATTCGACACCGGCATTAACCGTATTGATCAAGACGTTGGAGAGAATAGGAATCGTATTGCGTCGTTCGACGACGCGATGGACACGACCGAGAGACTTTAACAGATTGCTACGATCGACTGTGATGCGCATATTGGACACTCTCTTAACTTATTCTGCCAACCAGAGAATTTCTTGTTGCCTAACTTTGTACGGAACGATTCCTTCAAAACAAAGAATCACCTGCCAAGAAAAACAAATAAGAACCAGAATGGCAATATTCTTGCCTAAAATGCAAGTTTATTGCCCTTATATCACTTTTGTGGCCCGCGAGACTCAAGAAAAACACAATCAGGCTGACTGCTCATCAATCAGACGCTTGAGCAATTCCAGTTCTTTTGCCAATTGCTGATCGGCACCAACCATATCTTCAATCTTGCGCACGGCGTGAAGAACAGTGGTGTGATCGCGTCCGCCAAAGCGGCGCCCGATTTCCGGCAACGACCGCGGTGTCATCATCTTTGCAAGATACATGGCAACCTGGCGTGGTTTGACAATTGTACGGGTTCTCCGATTCGACAACAGATCCTGCTTGGAAACATTGTAATGGCGTGCAACGACCCGCTGGATTTCCTCAATGCGGATTCGCTTCGGCTCGCCCGAGCGAGTGAGATGATCAAGCAATTCATCAATACGGTTCAACGACAAGTCGGGCTCGAATGACTGGCGGAACAGGAGCTGGTTGAATGCACCTTCGAGATCGCGTCCGGAACCGGAAACGATTCTTGCAATATGAGCCAGAACTTCATCAGGAATGGAAATCGAGGGATCATCATGCTGGGCGGTTTTCAAGCGCTTACGCAACATTTCAAGACGCATATCGAAATCGGGAGACTCAATTTCCAACGAAACCCCGCCTTGTAAACGTGAACGAACACGTACATCAAGCGACTCGAGCTCGGCAGGGGCGCGATCGGCAGCAACAACAACCTGTTTTGCACTATCAAGCAGCATGTTGAGCAGATGGCAAAATTCATGCTGGATCGACTTGCCCTGCAAAAACTGCATATCGTCAATAATAAGCAAATCAATGTCACGCAATTGCTCTTTGAATGATAATGCATTGTTGTCGCGAATGGCCGTTGCAAACCGCCACATAAAATATTCAGCCGTCAGATAAATCACCCGAACCGGTGTGGGGCGTTGCAAAGCAGCAGCCGCAATAGCCTGTAAAAGATGGGTTTTTCCCAAACCGACAGCGGCATGAATAAACAAAGGATTAAAACGCAAAGCGCTTTTATGGCTTTCCGCAATGGAACGGGCGGCGGCAAGAGCAACGCGATTGGATGGACCTTCTACAAATGTGTCGAACGTATAACGCGAGTCGAGCGGTGAACCGAAAACACTTTGCTGCGCCTCGCCCGAAAAACGTTCGGGCCGGTTATGCATAGAAGAAGCTGTTGTATTTTCTTGCTGAACATGAACATGGGCATCTTCGTCTTTATGCGTAACGGTGTGTTTTACCACCCGATTCATACCGCGCACGACAATATCGACTCGCAATAGTGTTGGACATTCCTGACGCCAGAGTTCGGTAAGAATAGTGGCATAATGATTGGTAATCCATGAGCGCAAAAACGCCGTAGGCACCGATAAACGAACTTGACTGCGACTGAATTCGTCAAGCTGCAAACGCCCGAACCAGCTAGAATATGCCTCGTTACCGACGTGAACTTTGAGCTGCGCCATAACACGTGCAAAAAGTTCATCCCCTTCGTCTTGTGCTACCAGATGATGAAGACTTTCTTTCATCCCTGTTTCACCTGACTCTATCCCGTTCAAATTTGACATTTTACGCAACATTCTCTCTGACGATAACCGAAGCAAGACTGGTCATAACCATTACCCTCACATCCGCCAACGGTTCTCGCCTTTAACACCAAAATTAAAGCAATTCGCACAAAACAGATTTCCGCGTAAACTCAGTTTCGTTAAACCGGTACACATCCGTTTTATCCTACAAATTCGAATAAACCCCTACAAAACTGCCATTCTCAAGATCAGACATCACCGGCATGTGTTCCAAACGTATTATCCACTACGCGTTCGATATACCGGTAACCCTGTCCCGACGATAGCTCATCAGACATTTCACAGGCCAAGCACAAATGACATTTTGTCTTTCAAGCAATTGCAAGGTTGCTTTTATTGCGCCCCCCTTGCCCGGACAAAAATCAAAATGGCTTTACCCTTTCAACTGCACCAACGAACCTTTGACCCTACTTGGCCGAAGACTCATGAAACATGTGGAAAAGCTATCATTTCCGAAGATGACCATACAAAAACGCTTCCCATAAATGCAAGGGGTGAATGGAAGCCGAAAATGGCTTTAACAGCCGACTCTTCCAATCCGTAAGCCGGATAGAAAAGCGTAATTACTTTGATTCAATAAGCTTTTTTCAATTATCTACACCGACTTTTGTCCGCCGAATTTTTTTAAAAAAATTTTTAAAAAAAATACTTGACAAAAACCGAACGTAACAGGCTTTCCTGAGGCTTGTGGATAATAAGTCTAATTATTTGTTTTTAAACGATTTTTATACCATTTTTTGAAACAGTATTTCATTCTAAAAATATTAATTTTTACGGTTAATTTTTCTCTTCTTGACATAGATCAAAACATAAAAAAACCGGCACCAAAAGATACCGGTTGGAATCACTATTTATGAATAAAAACACACACTCGAGCGAGCGGTTTTTTAAAATGTCAGGCCGAGATAGCTTTCAATTTCTTAGCCAAACGAGAAACTTTGCGCGACGCTGCATTTTTATGCAGAACACCTTTTGTGACAGCACGCATCAATTCGGGCTCGACAGCTTTGAAAGCAACTTCAGCTGCGGCTTTATTGCCGCCGGCAACAGCATCATCAAACTTGCGTACGAATGTACGAATACGTGTACGACGTGATTTGTTAACTTCTGTGCGCGTTGCAATCTTACGCACTGCTTTTCTGGACGAAGGTGTATTCGCCATAAGTCTATCTCTCTCTTCTTATTGAACGGCCATAAAAGCCTAGAAACACAAACTGCGGCCAAGAGCCGCTTAATCTTGGCGGGCTTATAGCTTAATTCAGCCGCTCGCGTCAATGAGATTCTCTCAAATTGTCATTTAAAAATAAACGGGGTGCGATTTCCCACCCCGTTTATCAATTTTTTTAAAGCTGCCAATCAGCCTTCTTTTGCCAAATTACGCAGAACATACTGCAAAATGCCACCATTATGGAGGTAATCAAGTTCATCGACAGTATCGACCCGGCAAAGAAGCGGAACTTCCTTGACAGTGCCGTCACTGAATTTGACCTTGGCAACAGTTTTTTGCCGTGGCTTCAGATCGTTGATACCATCAATAGTGATGACTTCATCGCCTTTCAAGCCCAATGAACGCCAGCTCTGTCCATCCTCGAAGACAAACGGCACAATACCCATACCAACAAGATTGGAACGGTGAATACGCTCGAAAGATTGAGCAATCACCGCACGTACGCCCAAAAGATTGGTTCCTTTGGCCGCCCAGTCGCGGGATGAGCCGTTGCCATATTCGATACCGGCGAAGACAACGAGTGGTACATGCTCGCTCTTATACTGCATAGCAGCATCATAGATCGATTCTTCTTCCTTGGATGGATAGTGAATGGTGTAGCCACCTTCGCGTCCATTCTCGCCAAGCATAAAGTTACGGATACGGATATTGGCAAAAGTGCCACGCATCATCACTTCATGGTTGCCGCGACGGGTACCATACTGGTTGAAATCGGCAGGTTTTACACCATGTTCGATCAAATATTTACCAGCCGGAGAATCAACCTTGATAGAACCGGCAGGCGAAATATGGTCTGTCGTGATCTTGTCCCCGAAAAGTCCGAGGATACGAGCTCCGTCAATATTTTTGAGCGGTGCAGGTACTTTCGGCATATTTTCAAAATAGGGAGGATTGCGAACATAGGTCGAGTCTTTGTCCCAAGCATAGGTTTCTCCCGCTGGAACCTTGACTTTCTGCCAGTTTTCATCGCCCTTGAAGACATCCGCATATTTTGATTCAAAAATCTTGCGGGTAACATTCTTTTCGATGAATTCCTGAACTTCCTGTGAAGTTGGCCAGATATCCTTCAGATAAACCGGCTTGCCATCCTTGCCGGTTCCAAGAGGTTCTTTTGTGAGATCCTTGGTGATGGTTCCGGCCAAAGCATGGGCAACAACGAGCGGCGGTGAAGCAAGGTAGTTTGCTTGGACATCAGGTGAAACACGTCCCTCGAAGTTACGGTTTCCGGAAAGAACCGCTGCAACGATCAATCCCTTGTCATTGATGGTTTTCGAAATTGCCGGCGGCAGAGGACCCGAGTTACCAATGCAGGTTGTGCAACCGAAACCGACCAGATTGAAGCCCAAAGCATCAAGATCTTTTTGCAGTCCCGAATTGACCAGATAGGCTTCAACCACCTGCGAGCCCGGAGCCAGTGAAGTTTTAACCCACGGCTTGGATTTCAAGCCTTTGGCAACCGCGTTTCGAGCAAGTAGACCGGCCGCAATCAGAACGCTCGGATTGGATGTATTGGTGCAAGAGGTGATCGCTGCAATAGCGACATCTCCGTGGCCAATGTCAAAATCCTCGCCTTCAACCTGATAGCGTGTTTTTTCACCGGTTGTTTTCTTATATTCATTGTGAAGAGCTGTGGCAAAACTTTTACCGACCTCTTCAAGCGGCAAACGCCCTTCCGGACGTTTCGGACCGGCCATGGACGGCACAACCGTTCCCATATCAAGTTCGATTGTATCGGTAAATACCGGATCAGGCGTATGGGAATCATGCCACATGCCCTGAGCTTTTGTATAAGCTTCGACAAGTGCAATCCGCTCTTCTTTACGGCCTGTCATATTGAGGTAACGGATAGTTTCCTGATCAATCGGGAAAAAGCCGCATGTCGCGCCATATTCGGGGCTCATATTGCCAATTGTCGCACGATCGGCCAACGTCATATGTTCAAGACCCGGGCCGAAGAATTCGACGAATTTGCCGACCACGCCTTTTTTACGCAACATCTGTGTTACGGTCAAAACAAGATCGGTAGCTGTTATGCCTTCCTTGAGTTTGCCGGTCAGACGGAAGCCGATAACCTCAGGCAACAGCATGGAAACCGGTTGTCCAAGCATTGCCGCTTCAGCTTCAATACCGCCAACGCCCCAGCCAAGAACACCCAGACCATTGACCATAGTGGTGTGGGAATCGGTACCTACGCAGGTATCCGGATAGGCTATCGTGTGGCCGTTTTCTTCTCTCGTCCAAACACATTGGGCAAGGTATTCAAGATTGACCTGATGGCAAATGCCGGTCCCCGGGGGAACAACGCGGAAATTCCGGAAGGCCTGTTGCCCCCATTTCAAAAACCGGTAGCGTTCGCCATTACGTTTATATTCGAGTTCTTTATTGTGCTGGAAAGCCAGCGGATTGCCAAAATCGTCAACGATCACCGAGTGATCAATAACAAGGTCGACCGGAACCAACGGATTGATTTTTTCCGGATTTTCACCAAGTTTCACCATTGCGTCACGCATGGCTGCAAGATCGACAACAGCGGGAACGCCGGTAAAATCCTGCATTAAAACGCGTGAGGGGCGATAGGCAATTTCAGCGCCTGCTTTTCCCTTGTCGTCCAGCCATTTGGCGATATTTAAAATGTCGTCTTTCTTGACCGTGCGACCGTCTTCAAACCGCAACAGGTTCTCGAGCAGAACCTTCATTGAAAATGGCAAGCGGGAAATGTCGGGCAAACCGTTCTTTTCGGCTTCCGTCAGACTGTAATAAATATAGTCTTTGCCATTGACATGGAGTGTTTTGCGGCACTTAAAACTATCTATTTGAGACACGACTGTTCGTCCTTATATCTGTGCGAGCCTTAAGCTCCAGGAACGAACGCCACAAACTGCGGGTCAAGATCGCAGCTACGGTGCGGGTGCAGTCATTTCCGCTGTCCGTTCCTCAACCGCCAGAACAAGCAGATTTGGAGACCGGCCCAAAAATTGTCCACACCGACCGCTGGTATGGTAACCTTGGTATAGTTCCTTTTCTGGAACTGTTCCAGACGTAATCCATTAAAAAAAATGTGTTTACTTGTTAAAAGGCTCCGGCCATCTTAAGAAAGGTTAAATAAAATCCGGTGGTTACATGGAAATAACAGCAGTTGATCTGAGTGCAAAACGTGGTGAAGAGGTGTTGTTCCAACACTTGAACTTTACAATCCACGATAGAGAATTGCTCACAATTACCGGTCCGAATGGCATCGGCAAGTCGACTTTGCTGCGAATCATTGCCGGTTTTCTGCAAGCAAATGAAGGAACTATAGAAGCAACGGAAGGCGGGCAGATTTTTCCTGTTGCTCTTGTCAGCCATTATCTTGGCAGTCAAAATGCCATGAAAACGCATTTGACCGTTTTGCAAAATCTCGAATTCTGGTCGGATTTCGATTCTTCACGACTTTTGTCGCCAATGGAAGCACTTGATCAGGTTGAACTTTCCGGAATTGAACATCTTCCCTTCGGTGTTCTTTCAACCGGACAAAAAAGACGCGTCGCCATTGCACGGCTCTTATTATCCCACCAACCTTTATGGCTCTTGGACGAGCCGACATCAGGGCTTGATAAACATGCAAGTGCGATTTTTGCAAAAATTATGGAAGAGCACAGAAATCGTTCGGGCATGATTATTGCAGCAACCCATTTACCACTTGGCATAGAAGAAAATCGTCATATTCTACTTGACGATTACCTTCCCGATTTCGAGGACAGCTGATGAAAGCCCTTTTCTTGCGCGATTTGCGTATTGCTTTTGGTCCGGGAAGTTCTTTATTAACGGGACTTCTGTTTTTTGCAGCAATTATCGTTATAACCCCGTTTGCTGTCGGCCCTGATCAGGAAATTTTGTCCCGCATCGGACCAGGAATGCTCTGGATTGGAGCGCTTCTTTCAATCCTTCTAGGACTGGACCGTATGTTCCAGACTGACCGTGATGACGGCAGCCTTGACCAACTCATATTGTCCCGACACAGAAAAAGCTTGAGTCTCGTTGTTTTTACCAAATGTTCTGCTCATTGGTGTGGAACTATTCTGCCACTTATTCTTTTTACTCCGGTGCTAGGTTTGATGCTCGGTCTTGGTGGAACAGCAATTGGCGGTCTCATGCTCACACTTTTATGCGGTACACCTGCGATTACCCTGATTGGTGCAGTCGGTGCGGCGCTTGCAACCTCGCTACCGCGTGGCGGCGTATTGATATCGGTTATTGTTTTGCCGCTTGCCGTACCGGTTATGATCTTTGGCGTGTCGGCAGCCTATGCAACCACCGCTCCGGGTATTTCGTTCATAAACCCGTTACTGTTTTTGATCGCTCTGTCACTGTTCTTCTCGATTCTCGGCCCATTGGCTGCGGCTTTGACACTTGCTTCATTATCGGACTAGACATCACATCTTCGTCAGATTGGTGTCATATGTTGGTCTCTATAAAGAAAGATAATTGCGACAAAAACAAAACCCGACCATAAGGGATATCATGGAATTGATACAAAAGAAGACAAACCGGTTGCAATCGTTGGCTAACCCGACGCGTTTCATGGGGGTAAGCGGTAAAGTTCTGCCGTGGCTTAGCCTTGTTGCTGTTATTGTTCTCGCCTGTGGCCTTTTCATGGTCATGCGCTCGCCCGACGATTATCAGCAAGGCATGACAGTACGCATCATGTATCTTCATGTGCCTTTTGCATGGCTTTCCATGTGCTGCTACACGCTGATGAGCGTTTCAGCACTGGGAACTTTGGTCTGGCGTCATCCGCTTGCCGATGTATCGCTTAAAAGTGCTGCTCCGATTGGTGCCACTTTTACCGCTCTTGCCCTTGTAACCGGCTCTCTCTGGGGGCGGCCAACATGGGGCACATGGTGGGAATGGGATGCCCGACTTACTTCCGTGCTCGTGTTGTTTTTGATTTATCTTGCTATCATTGCGCTTTCACGGGCCTTTGACGACGCAACAAAAGGCGCAAAAGCTGCGGCTATCCTGACGCTTGTCGGTTTCATCAATATACCGATTATCAAATTCTCCGTTGAATGGTGGAATACACTTCATCAACCCGCCTCAATTCTTCGCAAAGGCGGCTCGGCTATTGATAGTGCCATGTTATGGCCGCTCTTTACCATGGCTATCGGTTTCACATTGGCCTTTTTTGCCCTTTACCTTGCAACTATGCGCACCGAAATTACCCGTCGTCGAGTTGAAACAATGCAAAGAATGGCTGCGCGGCGCCTGCGTCAGAAGGAAAACGTAAAATGACCACTGAAAATGCAATTGGCATTTCCGACCGTATCGACATATTTCTGGGCCATTTCGACCATAGTCAGATTGTCACCTTGAGCTATGTTGTCTCGGCCGTTGTCCTGTTATTGCTGGTTTTATACATTGTCCTTAATGGCCGTCATCAAAAAGCCCGGCTTCAAAAACTTGAACAGTCAAATGCCATCCGTGCCAACAAAGTAAAACAGTGAAGATCATGGACGCGCCCAAGAAAAAAATGAGTGTTCCAGTGATGATCGCCCTTTTTGGGCCGTTCATCCTGTTTGTTGTTCTGGTTGTTATCATGTTCAGCCATATGGAAACGACCAATCCCGACACGGCCAATCTTGTTCCCAATGCACTTGCCGGCAAGCCTGCACCTGCAACAGTTCTGCCCCTTCTGGGTCAAGCCGGCTCCTTCAACCCTGACGATTTCAAGGGGCGCGTTACGCTTGTCAATTTCTGGGGGTCATGGTGTCCGCCATGTCGTGACGAACATCCCGTTCTTATCGAAATTTCAAAAGACAAACGCTTTGACCTTGTCGGCATCAATTATAAAGACAGAGAAGAAAACGCGATACGTTTCCTTGATAATTTCGGAAGCCCTTTCAAGCTTGTCGGCTTTGACCCGAGCGGCCGCGCAGCCATTGATTGGGGGGTTTACGGTCCACCGGAAACTTTTCTTTTAAACCGCGAAGGCATTATTGTTTATAAACATATCGGGCCGTTAACGCCACAAATCTATAAAGATGAAACATTGCCACAAATCGAAAAGGCCTTGAGCAGCAACAGTTCGTCGAGCAAGAATACTTCGTCGTCCGATAATTCTGCATACTGATGTTACCCTTACGGTGACCTTACGGTGACAAAAGCTTCATCAACAGCAAAACATCAATGCGATCATATTGACCCTTGCGTTTACAAATTGGTCTTTTTTTTAAGCCAATAAATATTCCCGAAAACAGCGCAAATTATTTTCGAAAAAACGCGTATCCTTTTTCACGAAATTGATTGACGCGCATTTACGCTCGCTAACAAAATAAAAACAATCCCGTTGAAATACAAAAAACCGGCAACACATTGCCGGTTTTACCTCGTCAAGTTTTTCAAATCAACGTTCGAGACGCTCGATAAACCAGCGTGTCAGATTGATCCAGACATCATCTTTTTCGGCCAGATCCTCGACCCCGTGTTCAATATTGGGGTTGTCGTTGACTTCAATAACCACAATACCTTCATCGGTTTCTTTAATATCAACACCGTAGAGGCCATCGCCAATGCAACGCGCCGCTTTCAAACCGATCTCGACAACTGCCGGCGGTGCATCGGGAATAGCATAGGTTTTAAAACCACCTTCCAGCGGTTCACCACCATTCGGATCATGTTTGATGATTTGCCAATGATGGGGCGCCATTTCATACTGGCAGACAAAAAGCGGTTTGCCACCCAAGACACCGACACGCCAATCGAACTTGGTCGGCAAATATTTTTGCGCCAGCAAAAGATCACTGTCTTTGAGCCACTCATGGGCAAGACGGCGCAATTCTTCCATTGAGCCAACGCGTTTCACCCCGCGTGAAAATGATGAATCCGGAATTTTCAATACCATCGGGAAACCGAGAGTATCTGCCGCTCTTACCAGATCATCATTGCCGCCTATCATCACCGTAGGGGGAACCGGTACACCATTCGCGCGCATCAACTCGTCAAGATAGACTTTGTTCGTACACCGGATCATCGACATCGGGTCGTCGATAACCGGCATATTTTCCTGTTCCGCGCGACGTGCAAAACGATAGGTGTGGTTGGATATATTGGTTGTTTCACGAATAAACAGCGCATCGAAATTGGCAAGACGCGCAAGATCTCTTGCCCCGATTGGTTCGACTTCCACACCAAGGCGAGCCGCAATTTTTGCCCAATGCTTCAAATCTTCGACATTGGTTGGTGGCAATTCTTCTTCCGGATTGCATAAAACTGCAAATGTCCAGCGTGGCGGCACTTTGTGACGGGCTTCTTTCCAGGCTCGTGTCGTATAAGTTTCCATAGCCTCATAGAAAGCGTCGCGACTTTCACCTTCAAGCTTTTGCCAATTGGCGAAACCTATTTTGTGAATACGCGCCCATTCGCCCGGAATAACATGGACTTCCAATGCCGGAGCCCGATACCAGTCAAACAAAAGGTGACCGAATTTTTCAAAGCGGTCACCTTTTATATCATTTGAGTTATCGGTAATTCCAAAAAATACCCTGATAATTTCCGGTGCGCGTGTACCGTCTCCTTTCAGGGCTTTGTTGAGACAATCTTCAAGCTCGGGAATAGATTTTTTATAAAGTCGGCGTTCCGACAGATCAATCATGGTTTCCACCGAAGGTAACACACGATGCCCGCGGGCTTCCGCAAGAAGCGAACAGTAATAGGCGCGGCTTTGATAACGGTAGGAACGTGACAGGTTGATAATACGAGGACGCTGACCGGCAAATAATGCAGGATTAGCCAAATAGTCGCGATGTGTCATGACCTTGTGCGTGGTCGCACCATTATCTACGTCAGACACTCGCCCAGCAAGGATTACACAAATAGTCATAGGTAACTAGCTTTTCTCCAATATGACGGCCGCGCGCAGACCGTCTTTTCCAAAGCGCGCAATATGATCGAACACTTTATAATTCAAAGGCAAGTTTGCAGAATCGGCAATTGTCTCGCCTTCATCTTCCTCCACCCATGGATCATGGATAAGGATATGGCTTCCGTCATCACCGTGAACCAGTACCCAATGGGGAATTTTTTCACCAAACATATGGTAAAAACTGATAAGCACAAGCACCAGAGCACCGCGCGCGAGGGCTGCGCGAATGTCATCCAGCGTAAAAGCGGCAATTCGCACCGGAATATGGGCAGCATCAGCCTGCTCGCGAAAATCGGTCTGGGCAATTTCCATAATTTCGCGTTTCTTGGGATCACGCACCGAATTGATAAATAGAAATTCATAGCTTGTGACGATGATTTCGGCTTTCAAACCATAATTATGGGCAAGAACCGCAAGGCCGAACGGTTCGCATCCGCCGGGTCCCGAAAGCATGAAGATAGTGGTGGCGCCGCGCCACAGTCTAAGTTCGAACACAGGATCAAGGCGGGATTGAGGATTGAAATATTTGAGTGCCATCATCAGGCAGGCGGCACCACAGGTAAATTCCGAAGTCTGCTGGTAATAGGGCACAGACGTTTCAACAGGCGTGTCTCCACGCAAAGTTTTTTCATAACGCAATGCCGGTGTATGATCGGCATAATAATCAAGGTAACGACCGATCGGGCGGTAACGGAACCGTTCGTAAAGTTTGATTGCCCGTTCATTGTCTTCGCGAACTTCAAGGCGCATATAAACGCGCCCTTCATCAAAAGCCGCCTGCTCTGCTGCTTCCAATAGTCGAGAACCGACACCTTTTATTTTGCCACCGGGTTTGACAGCAAGTGAATAGAGCCGTGCAAGAGCAGTGCCTTTACGAAACAAAATCATTGCATAGCCGATAATTGTGCCATCAAGCTCGGCAACAATTGTTCGGGCTGTCGGCCGGTCTATCAATGTGCGAAAGGAACGACGGGAAATCCTGTCACTGTCAAAGCAAGCCTCTTCAATCGCAACCAATGAATCTATGTCATCAATTGTCGCTTGCCGTTTTATCAAATTACCCATTCACCTGCTCTCAATTTTTGACGCCTTTCAACATTTCAGACGTAACACAGTCCATATAAGGGTTTTTTTACGCATGAATAGGCCATATTTCAGCTTTTTCAAGAAAACAGTCAAAGCTATCCCATGCTTTTTATAAATGGATAGCAAAACATCTTTATCTTCTCTTGAAATCACACCGTTAACCATATAAAAACCTTAAATATATGAAAACATTATGTTTTCAATTTTAACCATAATTCAAATCTTAACGCGGTGTTGCATTCCTGTCATTGACTAGGAACCAAAGTTGGACTTTAACCTTTTATTAACGATCTTTATCGTGACAGGTTAAATCGAGTACAAAAATGGTGTTTGCGTTCAGAATATTGGGAGTGGCGATTTTAGCTGTTGTCGGCATGACAACGGTAGCTAAAGCAGCAAGCGAATTTATGACCGTCAACGGCCAAACATCCCAGCCTATCGGACATTATGAATTTTGTGAACGCCTGCCCCATGAATGCAAAATCCGCAACAGTGTACTTCAGCCTGTCAAATTGACACAAAGCGTCTGGGATATGATGCTTGATGTCAACCACAGTGTTAATGCCCGCATTACTCCCGCGACAGACATGGAACTTTACGGTAAGGAAGAGTATTGGACCTATCCGGTAAATGCCGGCGACTGCGAAGACTATGTTCTGGAAAAACAGAAAGAATTGCGCGACAAAGGCATTCCGCTTGCAAGTTTGCTGATTACAGTTGTCCGCAAACCCGATGGCGAAGGTCATGCGGTTTTAACCGTCCGCACTGATCGTGGCGACTTTATACTTGATAATTTGCGCGACGAAGTGTTCAACTGGAAAGATACGGAATATACATATCTTAAACGTCAATCGACGCAATCTCCCGGAAAATGGGTAAGTATCGAACAACGTGACGATATTGTCGTGAGCTCGGTTAATAATTCCGGAAACTGAAAAACGTGTCACGTCCGCTTCAAATATTGATAGTTGAACTTACTTTTGTTTGAGAAGCTGTCTTCATCAGCTTTTGTAGCTGAAATACGGCTATAATTGATTAGCTCGCTTCTGCTGTATTTCTTCGCACCCGCCACTATATCACAATCATGTCCGGTTCTATGTCACATAGTTTGCCGGATAAGAAAGAACGCCCGGCACGTTAAAACTTTTACCTCATAGAAAAATCAATATCCGTTTTTGACTGAAATAATATTTCATTGCCATCAATTGACCGCAAACATTGATCCGTTGGTGTAAAGTTTACGGCAACACTGATTTTCTCGGCAAATTTTATAAGCAGCGGATCAAGGCTCGTTAAGCCCCGCTCGGCCGGTTCAAAGCGCGTCTGGCAGACTTTAGCCGGTTTGTCCTCTTAAAACCGGCTGAAGACAAAAAGCAACAATCAGAAAGGTTTCCCTTCTATAAAGAGTTGTTCCAGACGTTTCATATCACCGGAAATATCAAAACCTTTTTTAGCAAGCCATTGGTCGTCAAGATAGGTCGAACGGTAACGTTCACCACTATCGCAAATCAACGTTACAAGTGATCCATGTTGATGATTTTTAATCATATCGGAAATGAGCTCTGCAGCTGCAAAGACATTGGTACCGGTTGATCCGCCACAGCTGCGTCCGATAAGGCGGCTTATAACACGCATAGCTGCAAGACTTGCCTGATCGGGGACCGAAATCATGCGGTCTATCACATCCGGCATAAAAGACGGTTCGACACGTGCACGCCCAATCCCCTCAATAACCGAGCGACAACAATCTATTTCCTTTATTGAACGATCAGCATAATGGAGATGAAAGACCGAAGCCTCCGGATCGGCCACACAAAGTCTGGTAGAATATTTACGATATCTGATATATCGCCCCAATGTTGCCGATGTTCCACCAGTTCCGGCACTTGCAATAATCCAGTTTGGCACAGGATACGGTTCTTTAGCCATCTGGCAGAAAATTGAATCAGCAATATTGTTGTTGCCCCGCCAATCGGTTGCCCGTTCGGCAAAAGTAAATTGGTCTATATAATAGCCCCCCAATTCATCCGCGAGGTTTTGCGCTGTTACATAAACCGATTTCGGATTGTCGATAAAATGGACGCTGCCTCCATAGGCTTCAATAGCTGCGACTTTTTGTGGTGAGGTTGTCCGTGGAATAACTGTCACAAAAGGAACACCGATCAATTTGGCAAAATAGGCTTCCGAAACTGCAGTCGAACCGCTCGACGCCTCAACAATCGTTGTCTTGGGGCCAATTTTCCCATTGCAAAGAGAATAGAGGAAAAGTGAACGTGCCAGCCGGTGTTTCAGGCTTCCGGTCGGATGACACGATTCATCTTTCAAATACAGCGTTATTCCACATGGTTCCGGCAAATCGTAACGGATGAGATGCGTGTCTGCCGAGCGGTTTATTTCCGCTTCTATGATTTCGATTGCTTTTTTTAACCATTCGTGGCTGCAAGAATGCGGCGCGTCATAGCTTACGGATAAATCAACTTTATTCACTTCAAATCTTCCTCCTGGAAAGACCTGAAATTATAAAATAGTTTATTAAATTTGAAGAAAATACAGTTTATATTTTCTAATAAATAAAAAAACCTTGGAATAAACATTCCAAGGTTTTGACGTTTACTAGAATATTATACTCTTCTACATCAACGATCAGGCTCTTACGCGACGTCGTTCCGAAACCGGTTGAAAAGCAAGTTTTGCGTGAAAAGCACAATAGGGACCAGAGTCACCGGCATCGGCACCACAAAAGTAGAAGTCATCCGACAACGGGTCGCCAATTGGCCATTTGCAAGTGTTCTCGCTTAACTGCAACAGGCTCAAATGCCGTGACATCGGAACAACAACATCGGTTGATGGCTGTTCTTCCGCTTCTGAAACAGCATCGGCAACAAAATCCAGTTTCAAAGCTGTAGCACCAATGCTTGAAGGCTGCGGTTTTGCTGCAGCTGCAGCTGCGACAGCGGCGGCAACCGGCTGAACCGGCGTTGTACGCGTTGCGCGCGGTGCTTGCGGAGTAGGATTAACAACGGTTTCTGCAGTTTTTTTCGTGCGCGGCGTCGTCTTTGTTGTTTTACCGCGCCCTGACAGTTTCAATCGATGAACCTTGCCGATGACGGCATTACGGCTAACTCCGCCAAGCTGGGCAGCAATCTGGCTGGCACTCAACCCGTCACTCCAAAGCTTTTTCAAAAGTTCAACACGTTCATCTGTCCAGTTCATACCGGCACTCCGTTCCTTAATTTCCATCATTGCCTCATATCAGATAAGTGGCATGACAATTAACTTTATCATCTCTTTTATTGCCGGAATCCATCCCTGCGCTAAGAAGCGCAAAGCAGTCATACTTGTTATGATAATTATCCGGCAGAACCAAAAATGTTCCAGTTTTACGCTAAGTACTACTATACGCTTTGACTCTATGACAAGGGTCTACATGACCTTATATAGGTGTTTTGAGACGTTTTCCCCAACTTGCGAATCACTTTTTTCGGAAAATTTGAAAATTGCTCGTGAAAAATGTGATTTTTGCAAGATATTTTTTAAATATGGTCTTTCAAAGGCATCAATTGACTTTTTCCCTGACAGGCAGGATATTGAAAATGGATAGATTTTAGCAGCGTCGTGGCAAAATACGGCGCTGTTGATATTTTATCTCTGATAAAAACTGTTTTTCAAAAAACCTAACGTTTCATTCAGAAAAACAGCGATATTATTGTACCTGCTATGACAGAGAGCCGGACTATCCGGCTTTTGTCACAGAGGAAAATTGACGATGGAGTAGGAGACCAGGCAATGACCCAAAACAATGCGCAACCACTTTATGATACTTTTGCACGTATCGGTTTGCGCTTCACGCGAGGAAATGGGGCCTGGCTGATCTCCGATAATGGTGAACGCTACCTTGATTTTACCTCCGGTATTGCGGTCAATGCACTTGGCCATAATCACCCGAAGCTTGTCAAAGCCGTTGAAGAACAGGCCAACAAGCTCTGGCACGTATCAAACCTTTTTCAGTCTCCCGAACAGGAAAAAGTAGCAGAGAGACTTTGTGCAAACAGTTTTGCCGACAAAGTGTTTTTCTGTAATTCTGGCGCCGAAGCAATCGAGTGCGCGATCAAGACAGCCAGACGTTACCAATATGTCAGTGGACACCCCGAACGTTATGAAATCATAACTTTTGAAGGCGCTTTCCATGGCCGCACACTGGCCACTCTTGCAGCCGGTGGCCAACAAAAATATCTTGAAGGCTTCGGCCCGAAAGCTCAAGGTTTCATACAGGTTCCTTTCGACGATGAAAAGGCATTGCGTGCTGCAATTGGCGAAAAGACTGCCGCTCTTCTTATCGAACCTATTCAAGGTGAAAGCGGGTTACGTCCGGTTCCGACCGAATTCATGCAATTATTACGTCGCGTCTGTGATGAAAACGGCCTGCTCTTTATCGTTGACGAGGTGCAAACCGGTATGGGGCGCACAGGCAAACTTTTTGCCTATCAATGGTCGAATATCGAACCGGATATCATGGCGCTTGCCAAAGGCCTTGGTGGCGGTTTTCCGATTGGCGCCTGTCTTGCAACCAAAGAGGCAGCAAAAGGCATGACACCCGGCACCCATGGTTCGACATTCGGCGGGAATCTTCTTGCAATGGCTGCTGCCAATGCAGTGCTTGACGTCATGTTGTCCGATGGCTTCCTTGATCATGTCAATGCCATGGCCAATCTTTTCAAACAGGGATTGGCTTCTATCATCGACAGGTTTCCCGATGTTGTCCAATCCATTCGCGGTATCGGGCTTTTAACAGGGCTTAAATGCGTTGTCCCGAACGTCGAACTTATCGCCGCTATGCGGGATGAAAAACTTTTAACCGTTGGCGCAGGAAATAATGTTATCCGCCTCTTGCCACCTCTCATCGTGACCGAGGATGAAATCCGCGACGGCCTTCACCGCATTGAAAAAGCTGTCCAATACGTTTCTAATGCCCACAAACAAAAATAGGCTTGTTATTATGACGAAGAATATTCGCCACTTCACTGATCTTTCAATTCTTTCACCCGAAACTGCGCGCAAAATCATCGAGCATGCCAAAAAGGTCAAAGCTCTTCTTAAAAAAGGGCAGTCGGAAAAACCGTTTATTGGCAAAACACTTGCCATGATTTTCGAAAAACCGTCAACACGCACACGCGTTTCGTTCGATGTCGGGATGCATCAATTGGGCGGCGAGGCCATTATGCTTACCGGCTCGGAAATGCAGCTTGGCCACAGCGAAACGATTGCCGATACAGCGCGTGTATTGTCGCGCTTTGTCGACATCATTATGATCCGTACAACGGCTCATACCAGAATGCTGGAACTCGCCGAATATGCGGATGTTCCCGTAATCAATGCTTTGACAGACGACACCCACCCCTGTCAGATTCTCGCCGATATCATGACCTATGAAGAACATCGCGGACCGGTTGCCGGTAAAACTTTCGCGTGGATGGGTGACGGGAACAATGTTCTGCATTCCCTGATCGAAGCTTCGGCATTGTTCAAATTCAAGTTGAGAATTGCAACACCTAAAGGTAGCGAACCACAACAAAAATACATTGATTGGGCGCGTCAGCATGGTGCCGATATCGTTCTTACCAACGATGCTGAAGAAGCCGCCAAAAATGCCGATTGCATTGTTACCGATACATGGGTTTCTATGGGGCAGGAATTCCGTGCCCGTGGCCGCAATGTTTTTCAGCCCTACCAAGTCAATGAAGCATTGATGAGTTTAGCCAAACCGGATGCCTTGTTTATGCATTGTCTTCCCGCCCACCGCGGTGAAGAAGTTGTTGATGGCGTCATCGACGGCCCGCATTCCGTTGTCTTTGACGAAGCCGAAAACCGCTTGCACGCCCAAAAGGCTGTTCTTGAGTGGTGCTTGCAGGCGTTAAAATAATACCTATCTATAAGGCTAATTGCAAAAGGTTCTACTGTATTTACCGGCTTCAGGCATTATGAAGTATTCATCTGGACAATATGTCCAGAGACTTCATTGTGCCGGAGCATCTTTGTTTTTTATAAAGTAAAATCGGTTGCAACCATTTTTGCAATAATACTCTGGCAGTCTTTAAGGAAATGCGGTTTTGACAAAAGAAATGAATGTAAACGACCAATCGGCTCAATACAAAAAGAGCCCTTCCCTTGGTGATTTCAATTTTGCTGGCGATGATGCAGTTGTGCCTTTCGAGGTGGAAGAGCTCGACGCACGTGGCCGCGCTGTACAATTGGGAACCGCGGTCAACAGCATTTTGTCGCGCCACCACTATCCAGAACCGGTAGCGCGGTTGCTGGCTGAAGCGATGGTTTTGACTGTTTTACTCGGCACATCATTGAAATTTGATGGTAAATTCATTTTGCAGACCAGCTCCGACGGGCCGGTCAATCTCTTGGTGTGCGATTTTAAAACCCCGTCCAGTTTGCGTGCTTATGCAAGATTTAATGAAAAGAAACTCGAAGAAGCTGTTGCTTCCGGTCATGATGCCCCTGAAGAACTTCTTGGCAAAGGAACTTTGGCACTCACAATCGATCAGGGCGAACATATGCAACGCTATCAGGGGATTGTTGCACTTGACGGTTCGAGTCTTGAAGAAATAGCGCGTAACTATTTCAAACAATCGGAACAGATTCCGACCGAAGTCAAGCTTGGCGTTGCGACACTTTTCGACCGTGATGAAAATGGCCATTCAAGAGAAAGCTGGCGGGCTGGCGGTGTGCTTGTCCAACATCTTCCAAAGTCTTCCATCGAAAGCAAAACGACCAAGAAAATTGATAAGAAGACCGATCTCGACCATTGGACCGAAGTCAAGGCACTTGTCGACACGATCGAAAGTTCCGAGATGACGGATCCACAGGTAGGAGCGGAAAGACTATTGTTCAGATTATTCCACGAACATGGTGTCAGAGTTTTCAATGCAAGAACTATTCTTGATCAATGTTCATGCTCGCGTGAAAAAATAGAAAATGTCTTGAATACCTTCACCGCGGACGAGATAAACTCCAGCATTGAAAATGGCAGAATTACTGTAAAATGTGAATTCTGTTCGACGGTATATAATTTCAATCCGGAAGAATTCCGGAAAACTCAAGACAATGTAGCCAACCTGAAGGCCAAGCAAAATTGATAAGTGCAATGCAGCCGATTGGCTGCGTTGCAACATCTTGTATTTGTGTAATTCCTATAACGTAAACTGATGATGTAAACTGTTGGGCGCTTTTCTATCTAATCGTGTCGGTTTACGGGGTTTTTGTTTTCTTGAAAATTTAAACAGGTCAAAGAATATCATCAGAAAGCAATCGTGTTTAACCTTGTCACTTGCAAGTTCTCCTGTCCGGCTCCATTTCTCGCTGTCTTGTTGATTGGTGCCTCACCTTGTCGCCAACCCAAATAATTATCGAAGCAGCTTTAACAAACTGATTATAGTTTCAGTTGATGCCTTTCGACATTCATCGGTTCTAAACAAGGGCAAATAAAGTTGTTTGAGGAATTTCATCAATCTTTTCTCAAAACGGTTTTCAAATCTGGAAAAGTACAGATGATGAAAAGCAAAAAACGAGACTAGTGCTTCCTCTATCTTTTGCTCGTTAATTTTTTGGCTTCACCATTAAAGACAAGTGTCCTTTCGCTCCTCAAATCAAGTTATTTCATAAATAGTAGTGAGGAAGTGCTTGCAGGGCTTAAAATGATTGGATAGTGCAATCGAACCCTCTTAAAATTGCCGGAATCATTCTGCTATTCTAATGATAGAGCGGAGTGAACAATCCGGTTTCCGATTTAACGCGTGAGTTTTTAACATTTTTCAAAGTCTTCCCATGTTGGCCACATTCCATAAAAACATTTGTTCAGAAAAATCGGAGCTTTGAGCCAATGCGCTTGACTGATGATGACCGCGCATTGCCGCCGCAAAGAGGTTCCCGTTCCAAAGGGGGCAAAACACGGGGAACCGGAAGCAGGCACGGGTTCATTTTCCGGCTGGTCAAATGGTGTTTTGTATTAGCAATATGGGGCGCTATCGCAATTGCCGGCTATGTCGGTTATGTTGCGCTCAGAATGCCGCAAGCCTCGACCTGGGATATTCCCCAACGCCCGCCGAATGTGCGTATTATCGATCGTAACGGATTTCTGATTGCCAATCGCGGAACCACCGGTGGTGAAGCCCTTTCATTAAAAGAAATGAGCCCGTGGATACCAAAGGCCGTGGTGGCAATTGAAGACCGCCGTTTTTACGACCATTATGGTGTTGATCCGATTGGAATTGCGCGCGCAATGGTAACTAATATTATCCATAGTCGCAGCAAACAGGGCGGTTCAACACTGACCCAACAATTGGCCAAAAATCTGTTTCTTTCTCCCGATAGGACATTGGAAAGAAAGGTGCAGGAAGCGCTACTTGCGCTCTGGCTCGAGCATAAATACACCAAGGATCAGATCCTGGAAATGTATTTGAACCGCGTTTATCTTGGTTCGGGTGCTTATGGTGTCGAGGCAGCCTCAAGACGATATTTCGGAAAATCGGCAAAAGATGTTGATCTGATGGAAGCCGCAACTCTGGCGGGATTGCTAAAAGCGCCCTCGCGCCTTTCTCCTGCACGTGATCCGAAAGCTGCCAATGACCGCGCCAAACTCGTTCTTGCTGCCATGAAAGAAGAAGGCATGGTGAATGACGCCGAGGTCGCGATGGCAGAAGCCGAACCGATGGCGAAGGCTGAATCTTATTGGACAGGTTCGGAAAACTATGTCGCCGATCAGGTTGTTCAACAATTACCATTTCTGATTGGCGAGACCGATAAGGATATTGTTGTCGAGACCACACTTGATATGACACTTGAAAGGGCTGCCGAAGAGGCAATCCGCACACAAATTTCCGAAAACGGGGAAAAACGTGACGTTAGTCAGGGTGCACTTGTATCCATTGATAAAAGCGGGGCAATCCGCGCCATGGTGGGCGGAGTAGACTATGCGCAAAGCCAGTTCAACCGCGCAACCGATGCAAAAAGACAACCCGGTTCGACGTTCAAACCTTTTGTCTATCTTGCTGCGCTTGAAGCCGGCCGTACCCCCAATACAATTCGCAATGATGCACCGGTCAGAATTGGCAATTGGACGCCGAGAAATTATGGCGGCAAATATATGGGTGAAGTTACATTGACCACTGCCCTATCCCATTCGCTAAACTCTGTTGCCGCCCAATTGATTATGGAGGTCGGTACCGACAAGGTCATCGAAGTGGCTCACCGTCTCGGCATCCATTCGGCTCTTTCGGACAATGCCTCGATTGCACTCGGCACGTCGGAAGTGAGCCTGCTTGAATTGACCGGTGCATTTGTGCCTTTTGCCAATGGCGGTTATAAGCCGCAACTGCGTCTGATCTCGAAAGTGGAAGATACGAACGGTAAAACCATATATGATTTTGGTGAAATTACTGCCAATCGCGTTGTCGAACCGGATATTGTCGGCATGATGAATGCAATGCTTGAACAAACTGTCGAGAATGGCACAGCACGAAAAGCTGCAATCGACCGGCCGTCAGCCGGAAAAACCGGCACGAGTCAGGATTTTCGTGACGCATGGTTTATCGGCTATACAACTGATTATGTAACGGGCATATGGTTTGGCAATGACGATGGCCACCCGATGAAAACAATCTCTGGCGGTTCGCTTCCCGTACGCGCGTGGAAATCCTATATGACGGTTGCTGAAAAATCGTTACCGGTTTCGCCGCTTCCGGGTAATTATAATCTGCAAAATGCAGTTCCCGGAGGCAATGATATTTTACCTGAAAGTGAACAACCGTCGACAACGCCTTATCCGGCTCCGCCGCCTGAACCTGGAAACAGTGACGATTATTGGGCTCCCCGTCCACAAGTCGACGTGAATGGTGGGGCTCAGCCGGTACAAACCAAAAAACGGTCATTCTTCGACTTTTTACGTGGCCGATGACAAGGAATGCGCTAAAAATAGCTAATGTCGCTGGCAATTTGCCGTGAACACGATAAAAGTATTTTTACGGGCTAAATATTTTCAATTTACAGATAGGGTAAGCACATGCCAACAATCGTCAAGAAGCTGTGTTTTATCATACCGTTAATTCTATCGTTCATCGGTGAGGCCGAAGCTTTAACCGTTGTTCCTGCGGGTAACCGTAACGCGGTGCAACCGCCTGTTCCCGGTGCATCGGCAAAGCGCACGCGCGAACTTTCGACAAGCTATGCTGCAAAATATGCCAAAATTTACAATCTATTGAAGAATGATAGCAAACTCAGAGCACGGATTATTGCAACTGCCAAGGATTACGGCATCAATCCTATCCACATCGCGGGTGCAATAATTGGCGAACACACCTATAATGTTGATGTCTATGACCGTTTACAGACCTATTATGTGAAGGGCATGTCCTATCTTAATCAAGGTGTACAATTTGCCTATAACGGGGAAGATGTAACCGATTTTGTCAAACGCAAGCAGTTTTCCCCGTGTAACGGACTTTCCGACAGCTATAGATTATGGACATGTCGCGAAAATATCTGGGACAAGGATTTTCGAGGCAAAACAGTCGACGGGAAAAAATATCCCGATAACCGTTTCAGTGCGGTATTTTTCCAACCATTTTTTGCCGGTCAAACTTTCGGATTAGGACAGGTTAATCCGCTCACAGCTTTGATGATGTCGGATCGGGTTAACCGTATTTCCGGTTTGCCCAAGCTTTCTGCGGAAAATGGCGGACAAGTCTATAAAACTATTATGGATCCCGATCAGACCATTCCCTATATTGCAGCAACAATCCGCCAATCCATTGATGCTTATCGCCAGATTGCCGACTTTGATATTTCGGAAAACCCCGGTTTGACTGCCACACTCTATAATACCGGAGGTGCCGAAGCACGTGCGCGGGCATTGGCCGAAGAAAACAAACGGGCAGTTGCACGTGGTGAAAAACCGAAATTGCCGCAAGAAAATTATTACGGCTGGTTCGTAAACAGCAAAATCAACGATCTTAAAAAACTGTTTTAAAAACCTGGTATTTCCGCTTTTGTAGTTTCAACGTAATTCTATCGATTTTACGAAAGGATTTTCGTGGTCAGCTCATAGGATTGCTTGATGCGCTTTTTAAGCCATATCCATTATTTGATTAAGATGTCACTGGGCCAGTAATAAAATCCTGCTCACCCCTTTCCGATATTTTAACAGAACATGTGCTGGACTCTTTGCCAATATGCAGATCAACTTGCACCCAAACAACGGGAAGAATGGAAAATCAACAGCTCGCTATGAATGAGCAACACAAACTATCTAAAACGGGTAGCTTATATGAAAAAGGTAACCGGCGCAGATTGAACTTGGCTAAGGATTTTGTTTTCCGTGCTTTATTTTTAAAAGCACGTAAAATGATCGACTAATGCTCCATCAGGAATTTTTTAAAACAAGCCTGTTGAAATTAATACGTTGCCTATTCCGCTTGTCGCATAATCAGATTTTCGCACAGTCAGATTTTCGCTTGCCGCCGCAGCCTGACGTAAAGTGCACCTTTTCCACCATGATTTCTCGGTGCATCGTCAAATGAAGATACAATCTGGCGGAATGGCGCGGTCTCCAGCCAATGGGGAACGGCCTGCCGCAAAACACCTTCACTGCCGACCGACAAACCTTTTCCGGTAATGACAAGAACGTGACGCAAGCCGCGATGGCGTGCAGACTGTAAAAAGTTAAGGAGTAAAGAGTAAGCTTCATCGCGATAAAGGCCGTGAAGGTCGACGCGTCCCTCGATCTCGACACGTCCGCGCGATATCTTCCGATAAGTCGGCTTATCGAATGGAAAAAGCTGCGGCGGAGCCTTTATTCCAATACTATTGTCATCAATTATATTTTCAAGCCTCGCTTTTTTAGCGATTTCCATCGAAAAAAGAGCAGGCATATCCTTTATCTCGACACTAGGCTGCTCGGATTTTGCCAAGGGAATTGCGGTACTTCTTACCTTATCCCATAAAATACGGTCTTCAAGTTTCAGCCGATAGAACTGTTCCCGATTATCGTCACGAGCCATCGTCATCCAACCTTCAAGTTATACGCCCGACGTAATCGGCTGAAGCTCTCCTAGCACTTTTGCAGAAAACTATTCACCGTCTTCGGTGCCGATAATTTTCCAGTTCGGATCGCGCGATTTGACATTCCGTGCAAACGTCCAGATATCTTTGATTTCAGCTATTGTTTGTGGGTCACCATCAATAAGTTTCTGACTATCATCGTAAGTAGCCGAGATGATCTCGCTCTCGACCCTGACCGTCAGTTGTGCAATATCAGCTTCGCACGAAGCGTCGACAATTTCTATTTTATCAATGCCGACAAACGTGAATTTGACATTTTCACCTTTTTTATCACGCTCATCAATTGCAGCAGAAAATCCCACATAAACTTCGTCGGATAAAAGCGTTTTCAGTGTTTTCTTATCCCCTTTGGCAAAAGCAGTTACGACCATTTCATAAGCCACTCTCGCACCATCAAGAAATGAATTGGGTGAAAATGTCGGATCTTCTTTGCGGATAGCGCGCAATCCTTTGTTAAGGTCGCTGTCCTCAGGGGCAATTTTATCAATATCGGAAAAATCATCGGCTGCTTTGACTTCCGGCTTTGGTAATGCAACGACGGTATCGGTTTCCTTGTCTTCCGCTTTTTCCGCTTGACGTGAATAGGGGTCGAAGGGCGGCCTTTCAAAACCTGTGCGTTTTCCCAACACACTGCGTAGCTGCAGAAAAACCACCACAGCAATAACCAGAGCAATAACCAGTACAATGTCGAAATCCATCTGCGCGGCCGATCTCCAAAACTCGAAAAATGGGTATCACTACAACAATGCGGTGATAAACTTTGATTTAAATATATAGAACAGCAAAAGCCATCATTCAAATATGGCTTTTTAATCCCTATTTAAAGAAGGAATTATATTTCTGCGATCATTATGCCTTAAAAAATCTGGAAAGGACAACATTGGTGAGAAATATCTACCGTAATACCCCCAATATTGCCGGCGTATTTTTGCTTGCCGCAATTTTTATCGAGATTGCCGGTTTCATCATTGTTGGAAAAGAGATAGGCGTCCTTGCAACATTAGGGCTTATCATTCTGTCTATGATCGTCGGATTTATCCTTCTGCGTATTCAGGGAATTACACTTCTTGCCAAAATGCAGCACGAACTTGCTGCCGGACATATACCTGACCGCGAACTTGCCCACGGTGCATTGCTTATCATGGCTGCTATCCTGCTGATCATTCCGGGTTTTGTTACCGATATTATCGGCCTTTTGTTTTTTATCCCGCAAATACGTGATCTCTTATGGAAATGGGTATCGAAAAGAATGACCGTCCGCACCAGTTTTTCATCCGGTTTTAGAGAAAACCGTTACGAAAGTAGCCATTCGCAAACGATTGATCTTGATGCGGAAGATTATCACTCATCCGATCCCGAACATTCACCATGGCGTAAAGATGACGATAACAAGCGTCTGAATTGATAATAAAGCGAAAAATAGTGAAAGGCGGGGTCCCTTTTATTGCAACAATGCCTGCGACATGCTAGCCCGTAGTATCTCTAACCCCTCATGGCGCATTTTGGCGCTAATCATGGAAGGTTTTCATTATGGCCGAAGGCGAAGCAAATAAAAATGGCGAAGCTCCCGTATTCACGGTTCTAACGCAGTATCTCAAGGATTTTTCATTTGAAAGCCCGAATGCTCCACAGGCATTGAGACCACGCGAGAAAGCACCCGAAATCAATATCGGTATCAACGTTAATGCCAATCCCATGGAAGATGACAATTATGACGTTGTCCTTTCGCTCACTGCCAAAGCTGGCGAAGGCAAGGATATGCTGTTTAACGTCGAATTGGTCTATGGCGGTGTTTTTCGTGTAAAAAACATTCCTCAGGAACATGTTATGCCGCTGGTTTTCATTGAATGCCCGCGCTTGCTCTTTCCTTTCGCACGCCAGATTGTTGCCGATGCAACAAGAAATGGCGGCTTCCCGCCTTTGATGATCGACCCGATCGATTTTGCCGGTTTGTTCCAGAAGCGCGTTGCCGAAGAACAGGCAAAAGCACAAAAGTCCAATCCTTCGTAAGAATTTAAAAACTCTTCGATCAATCCAACATTCCCGCGAAATTCGCGGGAATTTTGTTGTCTCGTTCCAATTTCCTTGCCCAACATTGACAAAATAATAACGTGGTTCGCCCAAGATAGACAAAATAACGATTGTAGCCATCCGTCTTTTGTCGTTTCATTTTCAAAACAAAATATTTTAAAAAGCGGACCGAAGCGCATTTCAGTCAATCACTTGCAAAACCGAACTTTATTGATTGTTCAAAGCAAGAAAGATCCATTCACTCTGGCTAATAAACAGAACAATCGCTACCGCACTTATCAAACCGGATTATATCTAGCCCCCTCCTCCTGCGATATGAGGTGATTATTAGCAAAGAAGCTCCCGCTTGATGTTTTAAAAACATCCCATTCTAATCGCTACAAAATAAGCCGATAGCCGCTTTAACCAACACGGTTTTTCAAATCCTGCTATTTTGAAAGTGCTTATTGAATGTGCGTTGCCCGTCGCGCGGATGAAGCTTTAGTAACACCACTTTCCCGCTTAATAATGAAAAATCGCAATTCAATTATAAAACATCAAAAACGTCATCTTTTATAAAAAACCCGCCTTTCAAGGCGGGTTTTTCTGATTTGTCTATTTTCTGATTTGTCTAAAAGCCATCGCAGTCAACTGCGACGCCAGAACCAAAAGGATTATTCCTGTTCCTGCTTCTTCAACGCGGCTCCCAGAATGTCGCCAAGTGAAGCACCGGCATCCGACGAACCATATTGTGCAACAGCTTCTTTTTCTTCGGCAATTTCCAAAGCCTTGATTGAAACTGTGATCTTGCGGGTCTTTTTGTCGAATGCGGTAACGCGTGCATCGACCTTCTGGCCGACAGTGAAGCGTTCCGGACGTTGTTCATCACGATCAAGCGACAGATCCGAACGACGGATTGTTGTTTCGAGATCATGATCGACCAGTTTTACATCAATACCATTGTCGTGGATTGCTGTAACTTCACAGGTAACAACAGCACCTTTGCGCAATTCACCGGAAGCGACAGCTTCACCGACCTTGTCACCGGAAAGCTGCTTGATGCCGAGTGAAATACGTTCTTTGTCGACATCAACATCAAGAACAACAGCCTTGACGACGTCACCCTTGTTGTATTCCTCGATAACCTGCTCGCCAGGACGGTTCCAGTCAAGATCGGAGAGGTGAACCATGCCGTCAACATCGCCTTCAAGGCCGATAAAGAGGCCGAATTCGGTTTTGTTCTTGACTTCACCTTCAACAACAGAGCCAACAGGGAATTTGTTGGCAAAAGCTGTCCACGGATTTTCGAATGTCTGCTTGAGACCCAGAGAAATACGGCGTTTTGCCGGATCCACTTCCAGAACAACAACTTCGACTTCCTGAGAGGTCGAAAGAATCTTTCCGGGGTGAACGTTCTTCTTGGTCCAGCTCATTTCTGAAACGTGGATAAGACCTTCAATACCCGGTTCGATTTCAACAAATGCACCATAATCGGTAATGTTGGTAACAGTGCCCTTGATCTTCTTGCCAACAGGATATTTGTCGGTAATGCCTTCCCACGGGTCGCTCTCAAGCTGTTTCATGCCCAGAGAAATACGATGTGTTTCCTGATTGATACGGATGATCTGTACTTTTACAGTCTGGCCGATCGAGAGGATTTCAGACGGGTGGTTGACACGGCGCCATGCCATATCGGTAACGTGCAAGAGGCCATCAATACCGCCGAGATCAACGAATGCACCGTAATCGGTGATGTTCTTGACAACACCCTCGACAACCTGACCTTCTTCAAGGTTTTGTACGATTTCAGAACGCTGTTCGGCACGGCTTTCTTCAAGAACTGTACGGCGTGAAACAACAATATTGCCACGACGACGGTCCATTTTCAAAATCTCAAAAGGCTGCGGGGTATGCATCAACGGCGTTACGTCGCGAATCGGACGAATGTCGACCTGGCTGCGCGGCAAGAAAGCAACGGCACCATCAAGATCGACTGTGAAACCGCCTTTGACCTGACTGAAAATAACACCTTCAACCCGTTCACCGGCATTGAATTTTTCTTCCAGACGAACCCAGCTCTCTTCACGGCGAGCTTTTTCGCGTGAAAGAACAGCTTCACCCATCGCGTTTTCGATGCGTTCGACATAAACCTCGACTTCATCGCCAGGTTTAAGCGAGCCGTCTTTACCCTTGGCACCGAATTCCTTTAACGGAACGCGGCCTTCGACTTTAAGACCGGCATCAATGATTGCCATATCTTTTTCAATTGCAATGATGCGGCCTTTGACAACCGACCCCTCGACAAGATCATGGGTCTGGAGGGATTCAGCCAAAAGGGCTTCGAAATCCGCTTTTGTGGGATTGTATTGTGACATAGAAACTCCTGAAGAAGTGCCTTTTGATAGGAATATGAAATAAGGCACGAGCGCCGGGTTAGTGTTAAAACGATGCTATTTTCCTGCCGCCCGCTCTTTGGCGGGGTAGTTTGGCGCATGGCCGGAAATAACATTTCTCTTAAGTCTTTTACCGTTTTTCTATAATTGGATCAATAATAGCACAAGCGGCAGCAAACGCGCCTTCTATACTCAATTTTGTTGTATCAAGCAAGTGCGCATCTTTTGCTGGTTTCAAAGGGCTTTCGGCGCGCTTCATATCGCGTTCGTCACGCCGCTTAAGATCGGCAAGAATAGCATTATAATCGGCTTTCTCGCCTTTCTCCATCATTTCTTTATAGCGCCGTTCTGCCCGAACTTCGGGGGCTGCAACAATATAGAGCTTGACGTTTGCATCGGGACAGACAACTGTTCCGATATCGCGCCCGTCAAGAACCGCCCCTTTACTTTGTTCGGCAAAAGCTTTTTGCATGTCGACCAATGTTTTACGTAAACGCCCCATCACCGCCACTTTCGACGCTGCTTCACCGATTTCATGTTCGGATAAATGCGCCCGCTCAAGTGAACCAAAATCGATTAAAGAGGCGGTTTTTACCGCAATATCCTCGTCATTGAGTGGCAAATGACGTTTTAGAAGCTCATCGGCAACTGCGCGATAGGTCAAACCTGTATCAAGATAGGAAAACCCGTAATGGGAGGCAAGTTTGCGCGCCAATGTGCCTTTTCCTGAAGCGGCAGGACCATCAATTGCAATAATAAACGGCTTGTTCGGGGTCATTCGATATGCGCTCCCAATTTCGCCATCAGACCCATAAATTCCGGAAAACTTGTTGCAATCATACGCTTGTCGTCAATTGTTACAGGTTTTCCGGCTCCAAGGCCAAGCACCAGAAAGCTCATGGCGATACGGTGATCAAGATGTGTTGTGACAATTCCGCCACCAATATTTTTCGCCGAAGGGTTGCCGGTCACGATCAGGAAATCTTTTCCCTCTTCACAATCAACGCCATTTTTTTTCAAACCGTTGGCGACGGCTGAAAGCCGGTCTGATTCCTTGACTCTCAGTTCTGCAAGCCCTTCCATAATTGTTTTTCCCTCGGCAAAAGCGGCTGCAACTGCAAGAACCGGATATTCATCAATCATTGAAGGCGCGCGCTCTTTTGGCACTTTTACCCCCTTTAATTGCGAGGAACGCACGCGAATATCGGCCACCTCTTCCCCGCCGGTCTGGCGTTTGTTTTCAAAACTGATGTCGGCTCCCATTTCCAAAAGTGTGATGATTAATCCGGTACGGGTGGGATTTAACAACACATTTTCTATGGTTATATCCGAACCTTCGGTAATCAAGGCTGCCACAATCGGAAATGCTGCTGATGACGGATCGCCGGGAATGGTAATATCCTGCCCGTGCAATTCCCCCTGCCCCTCTAGATGGATATAGCGCACACCGTCATTATCTGTCTCGACCTCAAGATCGGCACCAAAGCCCACAAGCATCTTTTCGGTGTGGTCACGTGTCATGACCGGCTCGATGACGGTGGTAATGCCGGGGGTATTGAGACCGGCAAGCAAAACGGCCGATTTTACCTGTGCCGATGCCATTGGAACGCGATAGGTGATCGGATTGGGTGTGACTGCCCCCCACAATGTCAACGGTAATCTGTCACCTTCCGAAGCTTCAACTTGCACTCCCATCAACCGCAGGGGATCAAGAATGCGCCCCATCGGCCGTTTTGACAGGGATGCATCGCCGATAAAACGTGTCTTCATTGCATAGGTACCGACAAGTCCCATAGTCAATCTTGCTCCGGTTCCGGCATTGCCGAAATCAAGCGGTTGTTCGGGTTCCAAAAGGCAACCGTTTCCTGTTCCATGGATAACATAAACATCATTATCCTTCGTGATTGTTGCGCCCATGGCCCGCATGGCATTGGCTGTGTGAATAACATCCTCACCTTCCAAAAGACCGGAAATGCGGGTTTCTCCACTTGCCAGAGCGCCGAACATCAATGAACGGTGGGAAATGGACTTATCGCCCGGTATCCGGATATGTCCGGAAAGATCGGCAGATTTTTTCGAGGTAGCAGGAAGCGGTTCAGACATGGCAAACGTATTTCTTCTTTATATATAGGAAAAGCATGCTTCTAACATAACGAGTTTCATACGTCATGAAAAAATACATCGCTTCAAGGAAATTGAACATGGTTCTTATTGTTTATCTTTGACAAAAGCATATTTTTGCGCTTAAGCACCGTGATCGGATTTTTTGATTAATCTCAACGGCATTTTGATGGACGCGTAAATGCTCGTGTCCGGTTAAATTGCTTTCCAACAAAGGAACGTGCTTATTTCTATAAGCTTCATGCAGATAGAAATGTCACGCCCAACCAAAAGAGGCTCGGTCCATGGCAAAACCTGAACTTGGAACCAAACGAATAGACCCGGAAACGGGGAAAAAATTCTATGATCTCAATCGTGACCCGATTATTTCACCTTATACTGGGATCTCCTACCCAAGATCCTATTTCGACGCCACAGCCGACGCTAAGGGCGAGGATGAGGAAGAGGAGACAGAGACGGAGGACCTTGACACGGCATTAGAGAAGCCTGAATTCATCTCGCTTGAAGATGCCGATGATGAAACAAAGGGTGGTGAAGAAATTCCTGACATCGGTGACGATGAGGATGTCGACCTTGGTGACGATGATGATGACGCATTCTTGCCGGATGATGAAGACGACGAGGATGACGACGTTAGCGGCATTATCACCGGCGGCAATAAAGTTCATAAAGACGACGACATTTAACGAGATCAAGAGGGGGAAGTCGCTTTCTTTATAAAGATTGCAATTTCCCTCTTGATCTTTGGCGCCACTCAATTTAAGAAGCCGCCAGACAGTTTGTCTTGATCCCGGAAGGTCACGTTGTGACCTTCTCATCTTGAATGGGGCTATAGCTCAGCTGGGAGAGCGCTTGCATGGCATGCAAGAGGTCAGCGGTTCGATCCCGCTTAGCTCCACCAATCTTGAAGAACCTTCCAGATTCAAAAACTTCCTTATCGCAATTTTATAATTTTTGCTGTTGGACTTCTTTGGCTTAAGGTCCATTTTTTTCAACGCTGTTTTTATCTTTTCGTTTTCAATCGGCTGTCGTTATTGTTTTTTCTATTCCGCCTGCTTTCCGTTTTTTCTCCAACCTCACGATTTTTAGCCTCCCTTGAGAAGCCGCCTGAAACATCAGCAAGAAATCCGGATTTCTCGGAATCTTGACCGCTTCAATCATAACCGAAACATGGTCGATTATTTTTGTGCTGTCGAATTGATTGACGAGAGCAGTGATAAACTTGATCGCTTAACTTTATCAATTATAAGATATTTGTTGGACGACCAAGGAATTTTGAAAAGCATTCTTATGTAGCCAATACGACAATTTTCATTTAGCTATCTACAAAATCGGTAAGGAGTTCGGCACAGAATTTATGTTGGAAGATATCTACAAAGTCATCCATGAAAGGCGCGATGTGCGCGATGAATTTTTACCCCGACCGCTTGATGATGTTGTTATAAAGAAACTCCTTGAAGCCGCCCATTCAGCGCCTTCCGTGGGCTTCCAGCAGCCGTGGAATTTCATTCTTATCCGCGATAAAAAACGAAAAAACCAAGTCAAAGAAATTTTTGCCAGAGCACAGGCCGAAGAAGCAAAAATTTTTACCGACGAAAGGCGAGAACTTTATAACCGACTGAAATTACAAGGCATCGTCAAAGCCCCTCTTAATCTTGTTGTCACATGTGACCGCTCGCGCGATGGCCGCACCGGCCTTGGCCGTTTTCATAATCCGCAAATGTCGGCTTATAGTTGTGTTTGTGCTGTAGAAAATTTATGGCTTGCGGCACGGGCTGAAAACATCGGTGTCGGTTGGGTTTCTATTTATCATGATGATGAATTGAAGGCGTTGTTAAAAATTCCGGCTGAAATAGAAATCATTGCCTATTTGTGCATCGGTTATGTCAGCCACTTTTATGACAGTCCGGAACTTGAGCAAAAAGGCTGGCGCAAACGCGTACCGCTCGAAAGCGTTATTTATCATGAAGAATGGCCAAAGAGTGCGCAATAATATTGCATTTAAATTTAAAATTGTTTTTGATTCTAATCTAAATGTGATTGAGCATTGATCAAAAAAGCGCTTAAAATCCTTGCGTTTATATGATCTGTGCGGCAAAACCGTTACTACATTGGAATTATTCAAGGAAATTCAAAATGCCTCCCTATCGCTCAAGAACTTCTACTCATGGCCGGAATATGGCCGGTGCCCGTGGCTTATGGCGTGCCACAGGAATGAAAGACGGAGATTTTGGTAAGCCGATTATTGCGATTGCCAATTCCTTTACGCAATTTGTTCCAGGCCATGTCCATCTTAAAGATATGGGACAACTCGTTGCCCGCGAAGTGGAAAAAGCTGGCGGCGTTGCCAAAGAGTTTAATACAATTGCTGTCGATGACGGTATCGCAATGGGGCATGATGGTATGCTCTATTCTCTTCCATCCCGTGAGATCATTGCCGACTCGGTTGAATATATGGTCAATGCCCATTGTGCAGATGCTTTGGTATGCATTTCCAACTGCGATAAAATTACTCCGGGAATGTTGATGGCAGCCTTGCGGCTTAATATTCCGACGATTTTTGTTTCCGGCGGACCGATGGAAGCGGGAAAAATCAAATGGAAGGGCAAAGAGCTCGCCGTTGACCTGATTGATGCGATGGTTGCGGCAGCCGATGACCATAACAGCGATTCGGAAGTTGCCAATATGGAACGGGCAGCTTGCCCGACATGCGGTTCATGTTCGGGCATGTTTACAGCAAACTCGATGAATTGCCTGACCGAAGCTCTGGGGCTTTCGCTTCCCGGCAATGGTTCAATGCTTGCAACACATGCCGACCGCAAACATCTTTTCGAGAAAGCCGGCCACCGGATTGTCGAACTGGCCAAGCGTTATTATGAACAGGATGATGACAGTGTTCTTCCCCGTTCGATTGCAACATTCAAATCTTTTGAAAATGCAATGACACTTGATATTTCAATGGGTGGTTCAACCAATACGGTTCTTCATCTTTTAGCTGCCGCGCAAGAAGGCGAAGTTGATTTTACCATGTCCGACATTGACCGGCTTTCACGCCACGTTCCGGTTATTTGTAAAGTCGCACCTGCAGTTGCGAATGTACATATGGAAGATGTCCACCGCGCCGGTGGCGTGATGGCAATTCTGGGCGAGCTTGACCGCGCAGGCCTTATCCATAGCGAGGTTGCAACGGTTTATGAACCGACATTGAAGGATGCTTTGCGCAAATGGGATGTCAAACAGACAAATAATCCCGAAATCCATGAATTTTATCGTGCCGCTCCGGGTGGTATTCCGACACAAACTCCATTCAGCCAGTCACGGCGCTACGAAACAGTCGACCTTGACCGCGAAAAAGGCGTCATTCGTGATGTCGACCATGCCTATTCGAAGGATGGCGGTCTTGCCGTTCTTTACGGCAACCTCGCCAAGGATGGGTGCATCGTTAAAACCGCCGGTGTCGACGACTCGATTTTGAAATTCAAAGGTCCGGCACGGATTTTTGAAAGTCAGGATTCGGCCGTGGTTGCAATTTTGAACGGCAAAATCAAACCGGGAGATGTTGTGCTCATCCGTTATGAAGGCCCGCGCGGTGGCCCCGGAATGCAGGAAATGCTTTATCCGACAAGCTATCTGAAATCGAAAGGTCTGGGAAAGGTTTGTGCTCTCGTCACGGATGGCCGTTTTTCCGGTGGTTCATCGGGTCTTTCAATCGGCCATGTTTCACCGGAAGCTGCCGAAGGCGGCACGATTGGTCTTGTCGAAGAAGGCGATATAATCGAAATTGACATACCAAATCGCAAAATCCATCTTGATGTTGACGATGCAGCACTGGCAAACCGCCGCAAGAAAATGGAACAGAAAGGCGACAAAGCCTGGAAGCCGGAAGAGATTCGTAAACGCAAAGTTTCCAAGGCATTACGCGCTTATGCAGCCATGACAACATCGGCAGCCAAAGGCGCTGTTCGCCAAATCTGATTTTAAAATTTTCTCTCCCGTTATGATTGGTAAATTATAGCGGGAGAGTTTTAGAGTTTTATTGTAATTTTTTAGAATATATTGTTATCTTTAACTATGCCGTGACATTCAAACACGAAGTCGGCCTCGAATTATTCCCGAACCGTTAAGGGGGGCGAATGCCAGTTATTGATGCGTTGGCTAAACATGCCACTTTGACACCCGACAGAATTGCGATTTCAATCGCCGGAAATGAAATCACCTATAAAACGCTCTACCAACGTGCCGAAGCTTTCAGACGCAATCTTTTCAATCTGGAAAAAAGCCACCCTGATCGTTTCGGTTTACCGGATGATGGCCGGCTGGTGTTGCTCGCACTTCCAAACCATTTCCGCTTTGGCGAAATTTTTGCCGGCGGTTCGGCAAGCCCGCATTGTGTTGCTGTTCTTTCTGTTGCCACACCACCAAACCAGATTGAAGAAATTATGTGTCGGCTTAGTCCCGACATTGTCATTTGCGAAAACAAAAACTGTATTATTGCTGAAATTGCCCGAGCGTTTGATCTACCAGCGCTTTATGTTGAAAAAGATGCCGACACCCAGTCAACTTATGACCGTTTTCTGGCAACTTATGACCGTTTTCTGGAAGGAACTATCCCCGATAAAACGATAGCCGATCTACCGCTTGGACCGTTTTTCATAGGCTTTACATCAGGCACAACAGGGCTTCCCAAAGCTTTTATCAGAAATCGCCAAAGTTGGAGAAACTCGCTTGTCCCCGGACGTGAGTTCTTCGGCCTCGACAAATTACATAAATCGGTTGCCCCGGGGCCCATGGCGCACGGCGTAAGCCTTTACGCTCTTATCGAAACGTTGGATAGCGGACAGACTTTTGAAAGTGTCAAAAAATTCAATGTCGATGAAGTATTGGAGCTTCTTAAAACTGCCGACCGTTTTGTCGGCGTGCCAACCATGCTTAACGAATTAAAACGACGGGCAGATGAGCGTAAATTGGTTTTTCATCAAGTGAAGCAACTTGTTACCGGAGCTTCGAAATTTGATCGGCAACATTATGCCGATGCACGTGCACTTTTTCCGAATGCAGAAATTTTACAATATTATGGTGCCTCCGAATTAAGTTTTGTTGCTGTCAACAAAATGACCCCCCGAACGCTTTCACATGAAAATTCCATGTCGCCGGTAGGAAAACCGTTTCCCGGTGTTAAAGTTACAATTCGTGATGAAAATTTGTTACCGCTCACGCCCGATAAAATCGGCACTATTTTTGTCGAAAGTGATTTGATCTCGGATGGATATTTATGGGGTGACAATGGCAAGGCATTTGTCCGTAACCAGTATGGGGCAACTGTTGGCGACCTTGGCATGATCGACAAAAATGGCGAACTTTATGTAATGGGTCGTGCCGGCGGCATGATTATTTCGGGCGGCAACAATATTTATCTTGCCGAAATAGAAACGGCATTGAAAGCTATCCCAAATATCAGTGAAGCAATTGCTTTCGGAATTGCCGATGACATTTATGGAGAACGTCTTGTCAGCGTCATTTCATTCAAAGATGCCCCGTTAACGGCAGATGAACTGCGCGAGTTTTGCCGCCCGTTAATGGAAAAATTCAAAATCCCGAAAGATTTTTATATGATCAACCATTGGCCAATGACGTGGAGCGGAAAAATTGCCCGCGTCATGGTAAAAAGAATGGTTGAAGAGGGTGCCCCTGAAATTACAAGGCTTTAAAAATGGATGAAAGCAGAACACCTGTTATTATTGCGGCGTTGAGAACGCCGATAGCGCGCGCATATGGTGCGCTTTCATCTGTTGACGCGGAATATCTTCTAAGCCCGCTCGTTCAGGCAATTGTCGAACGCACAAACATCAAAAAAACGGATATTGACGATGTTATGATCGGTAATGCTGCGGGCGGAGGAGGTAATCTCGCACGCCTTGCTGCTTTAACTGCCGGACTACCGGTTGAAATTCCGGGTGTAACAATAGATCGGCAATGCGGGTCAGGTCTCGAGGCGGTTGTTATGGCGTGCCGACTTGTTGAGGCGGGAGCGGGTGAAATTTATCTTGCCGGTGGTGCAGAAAGTGTATCGACTGCGCCTTGGCGCATAAAACGCCCCAAAACACCGCGCGAATTGCCGCAATTTTTTTCCCGTGCACGATTTTCACCCAAGACAATCGGCGACCCTGATATGGGAAACATGGCTGAAAATATTGCCAGACATTTTGGTATATCGAGACAAAGACAGGATCGTTTTGCGCTTCAAAGCCATCAACGTGCCTTGAACGCTCAAGCAGACCGTCGTTTTGATGATGAAATCATAGCACTTCAAACAGCAAAAGGCCTATTTTCCTCTGACGATTGCCCGAGAGCAGGTTTAAAACTCGAAACTTTAGCCCATTTGCGACCGGCTTTTGAAAAAAACGGAACGGTAACGGCCGGTAATTCCTGCCCTTTGAATGACGGAGCGGCACTCGTTCTGGTGACATCGCTTGAAAAAGCCAAACAGTTGGGCATTCAATACGGAATCATTTTTATTGATAGTGCTGTAAGCGGTATTGATCCCAATCTTGCCGGCGTGGGGCCGGTCCCCTCGACAAAAAAACTGCTACAAAGAATGAAGCTCGACAATTGTTCACATTTTGACGTCATTGAATTCAATGAAGCCTTTGCAGCGCAAGTACTTGCCACCATTGACGCGTTGGATATATCGGAAGAACAAATCAACCGTGATGGTGGCGCAATTGCGCTTGGACATCCTTTTGGTGCATCGGGCGCTATTTTGACAACACGGCTTTTTTCCCAGATGAAAAACCTGTCAGATGATGCACTTGGCCTTGCGACAATGGGAATTGGCGGCGGGATGGGAATAAGTGCAGCTTTCCGACCATTTCACAAAGCTTAAAATCAATTCGCATGGGTGAAAGCCGAGGTGTCATATTTTTTCGTCCTGAAGTCAGCGTTTTCGGCAATAATCGGTTTTCTGCCTCACTCATCAACGTGAGATAAAAGACCGCGATCAGTGATTACATTATATAGTGTGCTTAAAAAATATCCGTTTTGTTTTCGAATATCATTCCGCCTTGCATCATACCGCTATCGTTAAAGGTTTTAAAAAACCGGGGTGCACGCGATCTTGAAATATTCGAAAAACCATCACGCGCGGCAATTGTTTATTGCTTGCAACGGCATTCGTTAAACTCTGCCGTTATTTTCCAGCCATAGCCAGCTGTTTCAAACGATAGAGTTCTTCCAAGGCTTGCTTAGGCGAAAGTTCATCAGGATTGATTTCCTTCAACGCTTCTTCAACTTGAGAAGCTTTTTTAGTGTTCTCTGTTTCCCGCGACAGTGCTACAGAAAAAAGCGGGAGGTCATCAATCAGCTTGGCAGCTTTACCCGCAACTTCACCTTTTTCCAACTGATGGAGAACATCTTTTGCCCGCGACAAAACAGCGGCCGGAAGGCCTGCAAGTTTTGCCACCTGCACACCATAAGAACGGTCTGCCGCACCATTTCCCACCTCGTGAAGAAAAACGACATCGCCATTCCATTCTTTGACTTTCATCGTCACATTATGAAGGCGATCAAGTTTTTCGGTGAGTGCCGTCATTTCATGAAAATGGGTGGCAAAAATTGCCCGACAATGATTGACTTCATGAAGATATTCGATGGCTGCCCAGGCAATAGAAAGTCCGTCAAATGTCGACGTTCCGCGGCCGATTTCATCAAGAATAACCAATGAACGCTCGGCGGCCTGATTGAGGATTGTTGCCGTTTCCACCATTTCAACCATAAAGGTTGACCGGCCATGGGCAAGATCATCGGCAGCTCCAACGCGGCTGAAAAGCCTGTCGACGACACCGATATGGGCTGAACCGGCGGGAACGAACGACCCCATCTGCGCCATAATGGCAATCAAGGCATTCTGACGCAAAAACGTTGATTTTCCCCCCATATTAGGGCCGGTGAGCAACCAAATCGCACCATATTTCGCGCCATTCTTGGGAGAAAGATTACAATTATTGGCAACAAACGGTTCTTTGGCCTGTTTTCTCAATGCTTGTTCAACCACCGGATGGCGTCCAGCGACAATCTCGAAATCGAGCGATTGGTCTACAATCGGGCGACAATAGCCTTGTTCCTCGGCGAGAGAAGCATTGGAGGCGGAAACATCAAAAACAGAAAGTGCCATGGCCGCTTGCCGGATAAAATCGGCTTGATCAGCAATTTCTTCAACAAGCTTGTCAAACAATTCAAGTTCGATTGTCAAAGCGCGATCGGCTGCATTGGCAATGCGGCTTTCAAGATCGGCAAGTTCGGTTGTCGTAAAACGCATGGCATTTGCCATTGTCTGACGATGGATAAAACGGCTTTTTGCTTCCGTCGTTTCTGTCAATGCCGGCGCCTGAAGGGCAGTGACTTCGATATAATAACCGAGAATATTGTTATGGCGGATTTTAAGCGCTTTAACGCCCGTTTCTTCAGCATAACGGCCTTGCAATTCGGCAATGAACCGACGCGATTCGTCACGCAGGGTTCTCAGTTCATCAAGTTCCTGATTATAATTTTTGCGAACAAATCCCCCATCCCGCTTCAACAACGGCAAATCATCGGCAAGAATACGATCAAGATGGCTGTGCAGATCAACCGGCAATTTTTCAAGGGTTGTTAAAGCATCGCTTAATTCTTGCGGCAGAAGTTTGCCCGCAAACAGGTTTCTCACATCACAAATAACAGCAAATCCGCGCTGGATTGCTGCCATATCACGCGGGCCGCCGCGGCCAAGGACAAGCCTTGAAAGTGCCCGTGGCATATCCGGCGCGCTCTTCAAAATAGCCTGCAAATTTTCGGCAAACCGCATATCATTAAGAAAATATGCAACCGAATCGAGCCTCTCATTGATTGCAACCGGTGCAATCAATGGCGCCATCAAACGTTCGCTCAAAAGCCTCGCACCGCCTCCTGTAACTGTCCGGTCGATTGCTTTCATCAAGCTGCCATCACGCTGTCCTGAAAGTGTGCGTGTCAATTCCAGATTGTTGCGGGTTGCCGGATCAATAAACAGGGAGGCATTTTCATCTTCCCTTAAGGGGCGCATGAGAGGTGGACGCTCGTTGATCTGTGTTTTTTCAACATAACCGATAGCAGCCGAAATTGCCGAAAGTTCTGCACGATTGTAGTGCCCGACCCCTTCCAGTGTCGCCAGTTTGAAATAATCGCAAATGTTGCGTTCAGCCATATTGCTATCAAAAAGGCTTGCTGCTTGTGGTGTGACGATGCGGCCGAGCTGGTTGAATAGCGGCTTTAATGTCTCGTCATGGAAAACATTATCGGCCACAATCAGTTCTTGCGGGTCGATGCGCATGATATCGGCAAGCAAACGATCGGCATGAGCACGGCTTACTTTAAAAATTCCCGTTGAAATATCGATCCATGCAATTGCAAATTCCTGATCTTTACCCGATCCGGTGCGCGAAAGCGCCATAAGATAATTGGCACGCGCCGGATCAAGCAACTTGTCTTCTGTCAAAGTTCCCGGTGTGACGAGACGGATAACATTGCGCCGCACAACCGATTTGCCCCCCCGTTTTCTCGCTTCGGCGGGGTCTTCCATCTGCTCGCAAACGGCCACGCGATAACCGCAGGCAATAAGTTTTTGTAAATAATCATCTGCAGCATGAACAGGAACGCCACACATTGGCACATCTTCGCCCAAATGCTTGCCACGTTTGGTAAGCGCAATTCCCAATGCTTTGGAAGCTTCAACGGCGTCATCAAAAAAAAGCTCGTAAAAATCACCCATACGATAAAACAACAAATAATCGCTATTTGCCGCTTTTATCTCGATATATTGCTCCATCATCGGGGTGATACGCTCGTCGGAGCGGTTATGCTTTTTTCCCGGCTTTTCTGCCGCCATTTCGTCGTTAACTTCTTCTGCCATGCCTTTTTAACCTTTGCTTTCGGCTTGTAACCAAAGAGCTTTCTTTAAACCGCAATGCTTTATCGGAATATTTCAAGCTATAGCATCCAAACTATGTGTCATGCCATTCAATATGTGTTTTAATACCCAACTCTTGTCGATTGAAATGTCGTCAGAATTTGTTTCCCGAAACGTCCGGACACTATATGCAGGAGCGAGAAAAAATTGGACTTCTTTTTATAGATAATCCATAATTTCAGGTTATTGTCGTATTTTGACCGGCTCAAATGGAGCGAACACATTCGCTACACCAGAAAATGATAGAAAAATGAACAAAAAAGATCAAAAAAACTCCGATAAAACAAAATCTTACAGCACGATAGAACAGGAAGCGCTGGATTTTCACAGCCGCGGGCGTCCGGGAAAGCTCGAAATTGTCCCGACAAAGCCGATGGCAACGCAACATGATTTGGCTTTGGCCTATTCGCCGGGTGTTGCAGTGCCCGTAAAAGCGATAGCCAAAGAACCGGCACTTGCCTATGATTATACAGCCAAAGGCAATCTTGTCGCAGTTATTTCCAATGGCACAGCCATTTTGGGGCTCGGTCATCTCGGTGCTCTTGCCTCCAAACCGGTCATGGAAGGCAAAGCCGTTTTGTTCAAACGCTTTGCCGATGTCGATTCCATCGACCTTGAAGTCGATACAACCGATGTTGAAGCTTTTATCAATTCGGTACGTTATCTCGGCCCCTCTTTCGGCGGAATAAATCTGGAAGATATAAAGGCTCCGGACTGTTTCATTATTGAAAGCCGTTTGCGCGAATTGATGAACATTCCGGTTTTCCATGACGATCAGCATGGGACAGCTATTATTGCAACAGCAGGCCTTATCAATGCGCTTTACCTCACCGGACGGGATATGAAACATACCCGCCTCGTCTGCAACGGCGCCGGTTCTGCCGGTATTGCCTGCATTGAACTCATCAAAGCCATGGGATTCAAGTCGGAAAATGTCATATTGTGCGACACCAAGGGCGTCGTCTATGAAGGCCGTCAGGAAAATATGAACCAGTGGAAAGCCGCCCACGCAGTCAAGACCTACAAGCGTACACTTGCCGAGGCACTTGAGGGGGCAGATGTTTTCTTCGGCGTTTCGGCCAAAGGTGCTCTGACACCCGAAATGGTAAAATCCATGGCACCTAAGCCAATCATTTTTGCCATGGCCAATCCTGACCCTGAAATCACTCCGGAAGAAGTTGCCAAAGTGCGTGATGATGCCATTATGGCAACAGGGCGCTCGGATTATCCGAACCAGATCAATAATGTTCTGTGCTTCCCTTATATTTTCCGCGGAGCGCTTGATGTACGTGCGAGCACGATCAATGAAGCAATGAAAATCGCTGCTGCCAAAGCAATAGCCCAACTTGCCCGCGAAGAAGTGCCTGACGATGTGGCGGAAGCTTATCGTGGCAGCAGGCTTAAATTCGGGCCGCATTATATTATACCGGTTCCGTTTGATTCACGCTTGTTGTCGGCCATTCCAACAGCAGTTGCCAAAGCGGCAATGGAAAGTGGCGTCGCCGGCAAGCCGATTGCCGATCTTGAAGCTTATGCGCGGGATTTGCGCGCTCGCCGTGACCCGATTGCTGCAACTATGCGCGGCGTTTACAATCGCGTACGCCAGAATCCGAAACGGGTTGTCTTTGCCGAAGGCGAGGAAGAACAGGTGATGCGTGCAGCTGTTTCTTACGTTAACCAGAATCTTGGCAGTGCCATTCTAGTCGGACATGAAGATGTTATTCAACAAAGAGCGCAATCAGCCGGCATCGACCTTAACAGATCCGGCATAAAAATTGTTAATGCACGCCTTTCGGAACGCAACAATGCTTATGCCGATTATCTTTATAGCAAAATGCAGCGCAAAGGCTGGCTGTTGAGAGACTGTCACCGCTATATCAATAATGACCGCAACCATTTTGCTGCTTGCATGTTGGCATTGGGCGACGCTGATGCGATGATTACCGGTGTTACGCGAAATTATGAAACCGGACTTGCAGATGTCCGCCGCGTTATCGACGTGAAAGCCGGCGAACAGGTCGTCGGAATTTCGATGGCTATTTGCCGTGGCCGTACGGTCTTTATAGCCGATACAGCTATTTCCGAACATCCTTGTTCGGAAGAAATGGCCAACATTGCCGAACAAGCAGCAAAATTTGCTCAGGATATGGGGTATAAGCCCCGCGTTGCACTTCTCGCATTCTCGACTTTCGGTCATATGAAGGGCGAAGGGGCCCAACGTATTCAGGAAGCAGTCAAATTGTTGAGAGCGCGCAATGTCAATTTTGAAGTTGATGGCGAAATGAGTGCCGATGTCGCACTTAACCCGAAAATGATGGAGCAATATCCTTTTATGGGATTGAGTGAACCGGCAAACGTTCTGGTTATGCCGGGCTACCATTCCGCTTCGATCGCCAGCAAAATGTTGCAGGAACTCGGTGGTGCAACCCTGATTGGCCCCATTCTCGTCGGTCTTGAAAAATCGGCACAGATTGTACCTTTAGGTGCGCGTGATTCCGATATTGTTACAATGGCAGCTTTGGCTGCCTATAACACGACAAAATAATATCTTAACTTTTAAAGAGCCTCGCTTTTGGAAAAAAGCGGGGCTTTTGTTAACGGGTTAAATGTTAACCATTTATTTTTTAAAAGCCCATTCAAATGCTGGCAGGCTTTCATCGCCAAACTATGCTAATATATCAAGGCCGGGGCTGAATTTCCTTTTATAATGTGCTCGGCTTAATGCAATTTTTCCGACTGCGTCATATCTTTACCAACATGTAATATAAAGTGTTTTACGTGTACCAAAAAAACTGAAAACCGGCTTTAATAAAAAAGATATAGTTTACCGTTAAAAGAACAGGCTAAATTCTGTCGAACAGGCTTTCTAGGGCAAGGATTAAATAAAATGGCGGAAACGGCATCATCAATCAAATGGCTTCTTTCTCAGCAAACGGAAGTACGCTATCTTCCTGATACAGCTTTTCCAATCCGTTCGACTTTCAAATCGGAAGAGGAATTGCAGCAGCTTGCCCACGAGATGGCCGAAGGTAAAAAAATTGTTTTGCCGGAATATATTCCGTTCGATTTCAGGGAGCGGCTCACCGAAAATTCCAAGCTCATCCTTCATACTTTCCGTTCAACCGACGCTGCTGCCCGCAACAATGAAACCATTACGCCGGCAGCACAATGGCTGCTCGACAATCATTACACAATCGACAAGACCATCCAGCAAGCACGTCGTGATTTTCCGCGTGCTTTTGTCAAACAGCTTCCCCCTTATAAAGGCGAAAATGAACTGCCGAGAATTTTTGCACTGGCATGGCTCTATGTAGCTCATACTGATAGCAGCTTTTCGTTAAAAACATTGACAGCCATGGTCAACGGCTACCAACAGGTTGCAGATTTCCAGATCGGTGAATTATGGGCTTTGCCTTCGGCTGTCCGTATGGTGCTCATCGAAAATGCGCGGCGGCTTTCCATGCGGATTGAAAAAGCCCGCCTGATGCGGCAATTTGCAAATCAGGCAGCCGACAAAATGGCCTTGGCCGAAAGTGACAATGCGCTTCAAGGCATTTTTTCAACGTACGAGGCTCTCGTTGCCGACCCGACATTTGCCGCCCACCTTCTTTATCGCTTGCGTGGTGCTTCGGTCGATTCAACGACTGCCTTGAACTGGCTTGAAGAGCAGTTGCATCGTCACGGAAGCGATCCGGAAACGGCAACAGCCGAAGAACATTCACGCCAATCAACCGGTGGCGTAACCATGGGGAACGTCATTCGTGCCTTGAAAGCTATTGATGACGTTGACTGGACATACTGGTTTGAAACGGTCAGCCATGTTGATTTTCTGTTGCGTGAAAACAGTGATTTCGGCGAAATCGATTTTCCGTCGCGCAATACCTATCGCGTCATTATTGAAAAAATCGCACGCCGCTCACCTTTAAGCGAACTCGAGGTGACGAAAAAAGCACTCGAAATGGTCGAGAATGCAAAGAAAGACGGTATAAAAACCGGCGCTTCTGTTGCATGGTACCTCGTCGGACCGGGAAGAGAAGCTTTTGAACAGGCTTGCAATTATGATCGCCCGTTCTCGACGCGCTTCATGCGTTCGTTCCGCGCAATGAAAATTTTCAGCATTGCCATTCCGGTTTCTGTCATAACAATTCTGATCCTGCTTGCAGTATACGCATTGCTGAGGGAAGCCGGCTTGAGCCATGCATTGACGTTAACTTTTACAGCGCTTGCCCTTTTCCCGACAATGGATACCGCTTTTGCGCTATTCAATACTCTCGTTGCTTGGACTGTCGAACCGCGGCGATTGATCGGTTATGAATATAAAGATGGCATTCCGGAAGAGGCCAAAACGCTGGTTGTCGTTCCGACAATGATAACCTCGCGCGATTCTATCGACGAACAGATAAGAAATCTCGAGGTTCACTATCTCTCGAACCCGCAAGGTGCCATCTATTTTGCATTGGTAACCGACTGGGCCGACTCTAACAAAGAAGAAACGGCAGACGATCGCGATTTGCTCGAATATGCACAAAAAGGCATTGCCGATCTCAACCGGCATTATCGCGGCGACGGGCAGCCATTATTCTTTATTTTGCATCGCCACCGTCTCTTCAATGCAAGTGAAGGTTGCTATATGGGCTGGGAGCGTAAACGCGGCAAGCTTCATGAATTGAATCTGCTTTTGCGTGGTGATCGCGATACCAGTTTCTTCCCGACCGATCCACGTCTGCCAATGGATTGCCGGTTTGTCATGACACTTGATTCCGACACACGGCTCACCCCCGAGGCGGTTACCCGTCTTGTCGGAAAACTCAATCATCCATTAAACCGTCCGGTCATTGACCCGAAAACACATACGGTTAAAAGTGGTTATGGCATTCTTCAACCCCGCGTGACACCATCGCTCACCACCGGTGATGATGCGTCGTTCCTGCAACGTGTCTTTTCCGTCAATCGTGGCATAGACCCTTATGTTTTTGCCGTTTCCGATACCTATCAGGATCTTTTGGGTGAAGGCACCTATACCGGCAAAGGCCTTTATGACATTGACGCATTCGAAATAGCACTTGCCGATAAGGTACGTGAAAACAGCGTCTTGAGCCATGATCTTCTTGAAGGCGGTTATGCGCGTGTCGGCTTTGTCAGTGATGTCGAGGTAGTTGAAGATTATCCGACAGCCTATAATGTCGATGTTGCGCGCCATCATCGCTGGATCCGTGGTGATTGGCAATTATTGCCTTATCTCTTCACCCGTCACAATATCAACCTCATCACACGCTGGAAAATGCAGGATAATCTGCGGCGTTCGCTCACACCGCTCATGTGGATTGTCGCTTCATTGGCGGGCTGGTGTGTTTTGCCGCTTCATACAGCGGTTTTCTGGCAATTATTTCTGCTCCTAGGTATGTTTACTGCACCTACACTTGGTGTTTTGCGAAACATTATGCCGACAAGCATGGACAATTCCTTGCGCGGCCACTTCCAATCTGTGTTGACAAATATTGCCACAAGCACGGCAGATGTTGCACTGCGCACAACATTCCTAGCCTATTCGGCATTCTATATGGTTGATGCGATTATCCGTACACTCTATCGCATGTTTGTATCGCATCAGCATCTACTTGAATGGAAAACCTCGGCAGCAACACGCTCTTCGCCAAACACGCTTTCTTATTACGTCACAACTATGTGGCCGGCTGCATTGATCGGAGTGGTTTCGATTGCACTGCCGGCAGCACTTCATAATTCGGCAGTTTTTGTGGCTCTACCCTTCGGGCTTGCGTGGTTTTTTTCACCGCTTATCGCGTGGATTGTAAGCCGCTCGGCTGTTTTTCAGGATTCTCTTGAAATCCGGCCATCCGACAAAAATGAATTGCGCCGCATTGCCCGCCGTACCTGGCATTATTACGAAACTTTTGCCAACGCCGATAACCATTTTCTTCCTCCCGACAATTTTCAGGAAGATCCGGTACCGGTTCTGGCTCGCAGAACTTCGCCAACCAATATCGGCGTCTATTTGCTCTCGACAGTCGCTGCACGTGATTTCGGCTGGGTCAGTTTTGATGATGCCATCCAGCGTATCGAACGCACACTCGATACAATGGATAAGATGGAAAGGTTTCGCGGGCATTTCTTCAACTGGTATGAAACTGACACTTTGCGGCCTCTGGTACCGAGTTATGTCTCGACTGTCGACTCGGGCAATCTTGCCGGTCACCTTGTAACATTGGCCGCGGCTTTAAAAGAATGGTCGGAAGCACCATCAGTATTCTTACAAGGAGATCTTGCCGGCCTTCTCGACGTTAACGACATTTTGCAGGAAACGCTGAACCTCATCCCTGATGACCGTCGCATCCTGCGCCCGCTTCGCAGAAGAATTGAAGAACGCATTGCCAATTTCCGCAGGGCTGTCCGCTCGATTATGGATGAACCGGAAACGGCAACATTCCGCACTGCAAATCTTACAACTGCTGCAAATGACATAGGGCGTCTCACAAGCGAGCTTGATGGTGAAATCGGCAGCGATGAATCGCGTCATGCCGTTTCATGGGCCGAATGCCTGATCGAGACATGCGAAGCCCACACACATGACGCAACAGCCGATCATGATACAGAAGCTTTACGCAAGAGTTTGAGTGATCTTTCAGCAAGAGCACGTCAGTTTGCTTTTGATATGAAGTTCGATTTCCTTGAACGTCCGGAACGCCGTCTGATGTCTATTGGTTACCGTGTTCAGGAAAACGAGCTTGATGAAAGCTGTTATGACCTGCTTGCTTCGGAAGCTCGCCTTTCGAGCCTGTTTGCCATTGCCAAAGGTGATGTCAAGGTCGAGCATTGGTTCCGTCTTGGTCGTATGCTGGTACCGGTCGGCTGGAAGGGGGCTTTGCTTTCCTGGTCCGGTTCGATGTTCGAATATCTGATGCCACCACTTGTTATGCGCGAGCCTTTGGGGTCACTTCTTGACCAGACAAACCGGCTTGTTGTTCGTAGACAAATTCAATATGCCAATGAACGTGGATTGCCATGGGGCATATCGGAAGCAGCGTTTAATGCGCGCGACCAACAGATGAATTACCAATATTCCAATTTTGGTGTTCCCAGTCTCGGACTACAACGTGGGCTTTCGCGCAATGCGGTTATCGCCCCTTATGCAAGCATTCTTGCCGCCCAATATATGCCGACAGAAGCGGTTGCCAATCTCGCACGCTTGCGCAAACTTGGCGCGCTTGGCGAATATGGGTACCACGATTCGGTTGATTTCACCCCGGCACGCCTGCGTGAAGGCGAAAAATGTGCAGTGGTTAAAAATTACTATGCCCACCACCATGGCATGTCCATTCTGGCAATTGATAATGTCATTTTCGATGGCCGCATGAGAGACCGTTTCCATAGCGATCCGGTGATTGAAGCGGCACAATTGCTGTTGCAGGAAAAAGCGCCCCGCGAAATTCCCATGGTGCATGCAAAAACAGCCAATCCGATGCGTAGTGATGCTGGAGGTTTTGAAGATGCGCCCGTGCGTGTCATCAAAGCCCCGCTTACCAAATCACGCTCGACCCTGCTTTTATCCAACGGGAATTATTCGGTCATGTTGACCGGCAAAGGTTCCGGCTATAGTCGCTGGAACAATATTGCTGTCACCCGTTTCATGCCTGATGCAGCTGAAGACCAGCAAGGCACTTTCATCTTTTTGCGTGATCCTGCCTCCGGCCGCTGGTGGTCGGCAACCGGCGAGCCGACACGCGTTGCCGATGAAGAAGCCTCAACCGTTTTCACCGATGAAAAGGCCGAATACACAAAAACAGTCGATGGTATAAAATCGACCGTCGAATGTATCGTTGCATCGGAAGGTGACGGAGAAGGACGGCGTATCGAACTTGTCAATACCACCTCGAAAGATCGTATTCTTGAAATCACGTCTTATGGTGAACTGGTACTGACGACTCCCGAAACGGATTCGGCACATACCGTTTTTTCACGTATGTTCGTAGAGACAGAAATTGCCGATCATGGTGGCACAATTTATGCGCGCCGCCGTAAACGCGATCCGAATGATCCGGAAATCCATGTTGCCCATTTTGTCACCGATACTTCGGGTGCTGTCCGTGATGCAGAAGCCGAAACCGATCGTCGCGTCTTTATTGGTCGAGGACGCTCTATCCGCCGTCCTGCAGCCTTTGACCGTGGTGCAACATTGACAGGAAGTCAGGGATGTGTGCTTGATCCTATCGCAGCAATAAGATGTCGTGTGCGTGTTCCGGCACATAAAAAAGCCGCGCTTATCTTCTGGACATTTGCAGCAAATTCAAAAGAAAAACTTGCCTCGCAAGTCGAATATTACCGTCAGCCGAATGTATTCCAGCGCGAGTTTTCGCTTGCTTGGACACGTTCACAGGTCTCCCTTTACCAGCTCGGCATCAAACCGAAAGAATCGGTCGTTTACCAGAAATATGCGACATCGCTTATTTATCCGGATCGCACCTGGCGCTTGCCGTCGGAAGCATTGGCTGAAAATCTCGGGAAACAATCGGATTTGTGGCCAATGTCGATATCAGGTGATTTTCCGATCTTCCTTCTCAGACTTGATAATGAAGCGGATATCGAAGTCTTGCGTGGACTATTGAAAGCGCATGAATATTGGCGGATGCGGGGGCTGACTGTCGATATCGTCATTCTGAACGAACGGGCATTTTCTTACGCTCAGGATACCCAGCGAGCGATCGAATGGATCTGCGAAGGCTATCGTAACCGTACGGCCGAAGCCGACGGGCGCCAGCATATTTTCACTGTCCGTCGTGACCAGATGAACGAACAGAGTTTCAAAACCCTGCTTGCCAGTGCCCGCATCGTATTGCAGGCACAGAACGGTTCGCTTGCCGAACAGATGCAGCGGATGGAAAATATCGATTCCGACCTCTCCAACCGTAACAAAGCCGACACGGCCCAATTGACAAGCAAATCACACACAAATGGCAAAGTCACCCAGCGTAAAAGCGGCAAACAGGAAGAAGTTGTTATGCCGCTCGAACAAGGGCAATTTACTTCTATCGGCATTATCGGCGACCAGCATAAATCCTGCCCGCTCCCCGATGGGAAAGACCTTGCCTACTGGAATGGTTATGGTGGTTTTGACAAAGATAACAGCTATGTTATCCGCCTTTCAGGGCGAAACGCGACACCAAATCCATGGATCAACGTCATTGCCAACGAACATTTCGGTTTTCATGTTTCTGCAGAAGGTTCAAGCTTTACCTGGGCGGGAAACAGTCGCGATTATCAATTGACGCCTTGGGCCAATGACCCTGTTGTCAACCGTCCGGGCGAAGCTCTCTACATTGTAGACCGCCGTTCGTTAAAGCGTTTCTCTCCGGTTTCGGTCGTTGAATGCGATGACAGCGCGCTCTATGAAGCACGCCACGGCCTCGGCTATTCTACATTCACATCTAAACATGGTGCAATAAGCCTTGAATTGACCCACACGGTCGATAATAAACGTCCGATAAGACTATCACGGCTTGTCATCAAAAACGAAGACAAGACCTCGAGAAGCCTGAGACTCTATGATTATGTCGAATGGGTATTGGGCACAGTCAGAGCTAAAAATGCTCCCTTTATCATACCCGACTACGACAAAAAACGCGGTGCGCTTTTTGTTCGCAACCCATATCACACAGAAAAATCCGATGATGTAAGCTTCATTGCAGCGTCGAATGCTCCTTCAAGCTTTACGTCCGACCGAACAGAATTTATCGGTGCAATCGGAACGGTTAAACATCCGCAAGCAATCCGGCAAGGAGAGCCCCTTTCCAATACGGTCGAGGCCGGACGTGATCCATGTTCTGCTCTTGCTTTCGATATCGAGCTTAAAGCCGGTGAAAAGAAAGAAATTATCTTCTATCTCGGCAATGCTAAAAACCGGGTTGAAGCCGAAAAGCTTCTTGATAGCGTCCGTAAAGAAACATTTAGCTCTATTCTTGAAAAAGAGAAAAAAGAATGGACCGATTTTGTTTCCGGCCTACAGGTCAAGACGAAAGACCGTTCATTCGATCTGATGGTCAACAACTGGCTCCCCTATCAAACCTATGCCTGCCGTATCATGGCAAGGGCTGCATTCTATCAGGCAAGTGGAGCCTTCGGTTTCCGTGACCAGTTGCAGGATACATTGTCACTCTTGCTGCTCAAGCCGGAACTTGCCCGTGAACAGGTCATCAATGCCGCATCACGCCAATTTCCTGAAGGCGATGTACAACATTGGTGGCTCCCCGACAGCGGTGCAGGCGTCAGAACGATGATTTCCGATGACGTGGCCTGGCTCGGCTATGGTGCTGCTCTTTATGTCAATACCACAGGCGATCATGAATTCCTCGATACAGATATTGCCTTTATTGAAGGCGACAAACTCAAGGAAGGCCAACACGACAGCTACTTCCAGCCGGCCATTTCGCCAAAAACTGCCACACTCTACGAGCATTGCGCACTCGCCCTTGATCTTGCGGTTAAACGGACAGGCAAACACGGTTTACCGTTAATGCTCGGAGGCGACTGGAACGACGGGATGAACCTCGTCGGTATCGGCGGCAAAGGTGAAAGTATCTGGCTCGGCTGGTTCCTCGGAACAGCTCTCAAGGCTTTCATTCCCATTGCCGAAGAACGCAAGGATGAAAAACGCGTCAAAAAATGGACACATCATCTGGAGAAACTCACCAAAGCGCTGGAAACCAGTGGATGGGACGGCGAATGGTACCGTCGGGGCTATTTTGATAATGGAGATCCTTTTGGTTCACACACCAATGACGAATGCCAGATTGATACGATTGCCCAGTCGTGGAGCGTTATTTCGGGCATGGGAACGAAAGAACATCAAATCACGGCCATGCAATCTATGCTTGAGCACTTGCTTGACGAAAAGGGTGAACTCATCCGTCTGTTCTGGCCACCCTTTGACAAAACCGAACTTGAACCGGGTTATATCAAGGGTTATCCGGCTGGCATTCGCGAAAATGGCGGCCAATATACCCATGGTGCAATCTGGAGCATTCTGGCACTTGCCAAACTCGACGATAACGACAAGGCTTATCAGGTCTTTTCAATGATCAACCCGATTTCACACGGGAAAAATCCGCATGTCTATCGCGTCGAACCTTACGTGATTTCTGCCGATATATATTCGGTCGAGCCGCGGCGTGGCCAGGGTGGCTGGACATGGTATACGGGTTCGGCCGGTTGGTTCTATCGTGCTGCTACAGAATCTATTCTGGGCATCAATCGTAAGGGCTCCAAGCTTTATATCACGCCTTGTCTTCCAAAAGACTGGCCGGGTTACGAAGCCACCGTCAAATTCGATAATTCAACTTATGTGATCAAGGTTACCCGCGGTAAAAATCTTGGCTTGACAGTTGATGACAAGAAAGTTGAAAAGCCTGAAAACGGCATCGGATTGAAAAAAACAGGACATCATGAAATCCATCTGACGATAACGAAATGACTTCAAGGAGTTTAAAAACTCCTTGAAGTTCCTCGCGAAGGCTTTACTTTCTTTTGTTATTTTATCAATGTAACGTTCTTCCCATAGGGTAGAGACAATAAACAGATTGAAAGTGCTATGGCGCGAACTGATATTGCTGAACGTGTATATAATCACACATGGAAGCTTGATCCGATTATAAGATCGCTTCTTGATACCGATTTCTACAAGTTCCTGATGTTGCAGATGATTTGGGGACTTTATTCCGACGTCGATGTCACTTTTTCATTGATCAACCGTACCAAGACGGTCCGGCTTGCCGATGAAATCGATGAAGCGGAATTGCGGGCACAACTCGACCATGCCCGTACTTTGAAATTCACCAAAAAAGAAATGATCTGGCTTGCGGGTAACACATTTTATGGTCGCAAGCAGATTTTTACACCCGATTTTCTACATTGGCTTCAAGGCTTTCAATTGCCCGATTACGAGCTGACACGTAAAGACGGGCAATATATTTTGAATTTCGAGGGGCCGTGGACCCACACTACAATGTGGGAAATACCCGCGCTCTCGATCATCAATGAATTGCGTTCGCGTGCGGCTATGCGCAATCTTGGACGATTTGCACTCGACATTCTCTATGCACGGGCAAAAGCCAAAATGTGGAGCAAGGTCGAGCGGCTCAAAAAATATCCCGATATCCGTATCTCCGATTTTGGTACACGCAGGCGCCATTCATTTTTGTGGCAGCAATGGTGCGTAGAAGCTTTGAAAGAAGGTATTGGTAACTCGTTTACCGGCACTTCCAATGTGCTTCTCGCTATGAATAACGATCTCGAAGCTATCGGCACCAATGCCCATGAATTGCCAATGGTTGTTGCAGCCCTTGCCAATAATGACGAGGAATTGCTCACAGCCCCTTATCGTGTCATGCAGGACTGGAACCGTTATTATGGCGGTAATCTTTTGATTGCACTGCCTGATGCTTTCGGTACGGCTGCGTTTTTACGCAATGCGCCCCAGTGGGTTGCCGACTGGACCGGCTTTCGTCCGGATAGTGCCCCGCCGATTGAAGGCGGCGAACGGATCATCAAATGGTGGAAAGACCACGGCAAAGATCCGCGCGAAAAACTCATTGTTTTTTCTGACGCATTGGATGTCGATACGATTGAAGAAACTTACAAGCATTTTCAGGGTCGCGTTCGCATGAGCTTTGGCTGGGGAACCAATCTGACCAATGATTTTGTCGGTTGTGCTCCGAATGACATCAAAGAACTGGATGCGATTTCGCTTGTTTGCAAAGTTACCCATGCCAATGGCAGGCCGGCAGTCAAACTTTCGGATAATCCTGAAAAAGCAATCGGCGAGCCGAATGAAATTCGCCGTTACCTGCAGTTCTTCGGCAACGAAGAACGTGTATCGAAGCCGGTAAGGGTTTAAAAAACTTTATCCGGACAATTTTTCATAATGCGAATTTTTTCACTCCCGTCACTTTCAAGCGGCGGGAGTTTTTGCGCACGCATGTGAGCGACGACAAGGGGAAAGGCGACGAGACGATGTACTGACATGACACCCGATTTTTGTTTTTTGTCAGTTGTAACTTTTGTTTTCCGTTTCACATAGAGCTTCCAAGGAGCCCGGAAGCAAAAAGCCTGAACCAACTTTAAGTGAAAAACCGTTTTCCCCCGCTAAGATTTCATTAATAACCAATTGATTTTCTCGAGCCTTTTTCTTTTCACTTTCAGGCTTTCACCATTTTCAAACATCACTTGCCAAGAATGATTTAGCGGTGGCATTTATCATTAATGTAGAAGAGCTTTGAGCACTCTCCCCTTCCTTTAGCCTCCTGCCCACCGTCCCCCGCCTGCTGGCATGTTCCGTCATATTGCGACTATCACGCATTTTGTCTTTTGTCGTGCTATGGCCTATTGTCCAAAAAATCACATTTGGGAAAACGATGGCGAACACGCGTTAATTTGCGAACCTAGTTCTTTCTACTTCGCACTTTGAATAGATTGAAAATTCCGGCAAAGCTGAAACCGCACAGGACATTTCCATCAAAATGATTGAAATGTTTGTTCCCCTCATCCAGTCAACGACATCGGTTATTTCATTTATCCGGAACGATAGTCTTTAGAAAGCTCGTTCGTATGAACGAACAACTTTTCGTATCTATGAAATCAATTGTTAAAAACGCGATTGCTTCATTGTCAGTGGTGCAAGCACCATAAAAAATGACTTCCAATTTTTTAAATCCAAGCCATTCGTCACAATTTTATAAACTACCCCCCTACAAACTGTTGAAAAATCTCATTCAAAAATTGTCGACTGACTGCCACGTCATTTTTAAGCCCGATGAGGTAGAATAATTTTTCTTTTTAAAAAGCCCATTCTCCAACGCATGACTTGTCACATTTTAAGGCAATAAAAAACCGGCCATGAAAAGGCCGGCTTTTGAAAATAGTTCCTCGGAAAAGAACGCGATTTATCCCGAATTTTTAATATTGTCATTCTCGTGCCGGAAACTTCGGCCAAATGCCGTTTATTACCGGCGTGCCAAAACATTTGCGGCCTGTTTTATGCCGATCAAACATCAAGGTTCGAGACATTAAGAGCGTTTTCCTGTATGAATTCGCGGCGGGGCTCCACTTCATCACCCATCAATTTTGCAAAAACTCCATCAGCATCCTGTGCGTCGCCGATTTTAACTTGCAAAAGCGAACGTGCATTGGGATCAAGTGTGGTTTCCCAAAGCTGTTCGGCGTTCATTTCGCCCAAGCCTTTATAGCGTTGCATTGTAAGTCCCTTCTTACCATTTGCAAAAATGGTATTGAGAAGAGATATCGGACCGGAAATTGTTTCTGTCGTATCTTTACGCCGCAAAACCGGAAGTTTTCCGTAAATTTCATCAAGATGATGGGACATATTGTCGATCCGTTTTGCATCTGTCGAAGCAATCAATCCCATATCAAGGACGACAACATCTTTTACGCCGCGTAAAACCCGCTCGAAACGCAAGCCGCCATCGTCATTCACATGCCCTGTCCAGCCACGTTCCATATCTTCGGCAATCATATCAAGGCGAGCTGCCACGCGATCGGCTGTTTCCTGAGCTTTTTCCTTCGTCGAAAGAGCTTCAGGATTGAGTGCACCGGCAATTGCTGCCTGTTCGACAACAGTCCGGTTATATCTCGTATGCAAGCCATGAAGCATGGATCTTATCATACGCGCATCTTCTACCAATTGGTGTAAATCGGCACCGGCGCGCATTTCGCCATTGGCAAGTTCCAGTACGCTGCCTTCAAGGCCCGCATCAATCAGCGATTCTTCGAAAGCTGTTTCGTTCTTGATATATTGGGAAGATTTGCCACGCGTTACTTTGTAAAGCGGTGGCTGGGCAATATAGACATAACCCCGTTCGATCAATTCCGGCATTTGACGGAAAAAGAACGTTAACAACAATGTGCGAATATGGGCTCCATCAACATCGGCATCGGTCATGATAATGATTTTATGGTAACGCAATTTATCAGGATTGAATTCGTCCTTGCCGATTGATGTACCAAGTGCGGTAATCAGAGTACCAATCATATCTGACGACAGCATACGGTCGAAACGGGCGCGTTCAACATTCAAAATCTTGCCACGCAAAGGCAAAATAGCCTGATTTTGACGGGCACGGCCACTTTTTGCGGAGCCACCGGCGGAATCACCCTCGACGATGAAAATTTCCGATTTTTCCGGATCGCGTTCCTGACAATCGGCAAGTTTACCTGGAAGTGACGATATATCCAGAGCACCTTTACGACGGGTCAATTCACGAGCCTTACGCGCGGCTTCACGGGCTGCTGCTGCTTCGACAACCTTGCCGATCAGAATTTTTGCCTCGGCCGGATGTTCTTCAAGCCAGTTGGAAAGCCCTTCATTGACAAGGTTTTCAACCACCGGCCGCACTTCGGACGAAACGAGTTTATCTTTGGTTTGAGATGAAAATTTGGGATCCGGTACTTTTACCGACAAAATTGCCGTCAACCCTTCACGACAATCATCTCCTGTCAGAGTGACTTTTTCTTTTTTGGCAATACCCGATGTTTCTGCGTAACCATTGACCTGACGTGTCAATGCACCACGGAAACCGGCCAAATGTGTACCGCCATCGCGTTGGGGAATGTTATTGGTAAAGCACAAAACCTTTTCATGATAGGAATCATTCCACCACATGGCCACTTCGACAGTCATACCGTCTTTCTGGCCGTTAATGTAGATAGGTTCGGGAATAAGCGGCTTTTTGGACTGGTCGATATATTTGACAAATTCAACAAGCCCGCCTTCATAATGCAATGTTTCTTCATGAACATCGGCGTGTCTGCGATCCGTCAAACGAATACGGACACCCGAATTCAAAAAAGCGAGCTCGCGAAGGCGCCGTTCCAACGTATCGAAATCGAACTCGACCATCGTGAATGTCTCGGTACTGGGAAGAAATGTAACTTCGGTACCGGTTTCATCGCCACATTCGCCAACAACTTTCAGCGGAGCATCCGGCTCGCCATGAGTGAAACTCATTTCATGAATTTTGCCCTTGCGTTTGATACGCAATTTCAGCCAAACGGACAATGCGTTGACAACCGAGACACCAACACCGTGAAGGCCGCCAGAAACTTTATAGGAATTCTGGTCAAATTTACCGCCCGCGTGAAGCTGTGTCATAATGACTTCAGCAGCCGAGACACCCTCAGTCGGGTGAATTTCTGTCGGAATTCCACGCCCGTTATCAGTAACCGTGCAAGAGCCATCGGCATTAAGCGTCACTGTAATGAGAGTTGCATAGCCGGCCAACGCCTCGTCAATAGCGTTATCGACAACTTCATAGACCATATGGTGCAAACCCGAGCCATCATCGGTATCGCCAATATACATCCCCGGACGCTTGCGCACGGCATCAAGGCCTTTAAGTACCTTAATGGATCCGGCATCATATTCGCCTTCTTGATGCTGTGTTGTTTGATCACTCATAAGTCAGTCCATTTCTGCTTTGAAAACATTGTGTTAAACCGCCTTACGAATCAAGGCGGGCAAGCCTTTTATTTATACGCCATGGCCCCCGATTTACCAAGTTTTTTAAGCGTTTTTCCCGTGGATAGACGGTGTGTCCGGCTTGTTTGAAGGACTTTATATTGAAATCGACCGTATTTTTAGAAAAAGCCCGAAAGGCGATTAAAAATTGTCTTTTTATGATTTATCCAGAGTATGAATTAACCGGACAAATATAAATTCTTAAACATCCCCCTCTTCACATTGCATTCATCTCAATGCAAAACCTCTTCTCCCGACAAAACGATCGCCATAATTGTTTTTCAATAAAATATTTAAGCGCAGTTTAATCACATATGCCGTTATTTTTTATTGTTTTGTCAAAGCTTGAAAAGCTTGTTTCCAACGGCATTCTTTCAAGCTTTGCAAAAACGCCGTCATCATGGGCGTTCCAAAAGAAGCATATCGTTGCGTCAAACCAGCAAAACAGGCCATTGCGGATAAAAAGCAAAGCGAAAATACTATGATTCTTTCATCAACCGGCGTCGGAAACAAGCGTTGACTTTTGTGCTCCGCGCATCCGCTTTCGTGCAACAAAAACAATTCAAGCTTTGACAAGAAGCCAAAGAATAAAAGTTTTACAATGCGGCCGTTACGATTATTTCTATCCGATAGAGAGGAGAAGCAAGTTGCGCTTCACATGTTGCACGAGCAGGAGCCGCGCTTTCTTCCAACCATGCTTCCCAAACCTCGTTCATAATGTCGAAATCCACCATATCGGCAAGCCAGATTGTTGCCGATAACAATCGGGATTTGTTGGTTCCGGCCTTTGCTAACAAGTGATCAATTGCCGAGAGCGCCTCGACTGTTTGTTCTTTGGTAGTTTTGCCGGGACTTCCGACCTGTCCAGAAAGAAAAACCATACCATTATAGATCACGGCTTCGCTCATCCGCTTATTCGCATCAATCCGTTTTATCGTCATCCATTTTCCCTCAATGAATATTATTTCGCGTCAAATGCTTTATTTATTGGCATATCAAGAGCAAAAGTCTATTTCTTTCGTTTATCTTCACGACCACGCTGCCAATATTATCAAAGTTTATATGAAACAAAGTCAACCACCCCTTCCAGTTACCGAAGCATTTCCCGAACTCGACAAAGCTCTCGGTTCGAACGGCAAAGCTATTCTCGTTGCCCCACCGGGTGCTGGCAAAACCACACTCGTGCCTCTTCATCTGTTAAAACAGGATTGGTGCAAAAATAAAAAAATCATTCTGCTTGAACCAAGGCGCCTGGCAGCACGCGCTGCTGCACGACAAATGGCATCCCGCCTTGGTGAAAAAGTCGGCGAAACTGTCGGCTATCTCATGCGCTTTGATAAAAAAATCTCCAAAAACACGCGCATTGTTGTGGTAACCGAGGGCGTATATTCACGCATGGTTCTGGACGATCCCGAACTATCGTCAGTAGCAGCCGTTTTATTTGACGAATTCCATGAACGCAGTCTTGATGCCGACTTCGGTTTGGCATTGACGCTTGATATTATGGAGGGATTGCGCCCTGATTTAAAAATTCTTGTCATGTCGGCAACACTTGATGGAGCAAGAATTGCAAAAGTCCTTCAGGGAGCACCTCTGATTGAATCAAAAGGGCGAAGCTTTCCCGTTGATATTGTCTATCAGCCACGAAAGGCTACAGATACTATCGAAGAAGCAATGGCAAAAGCCATCCGTCACTGGTTGTCGTCACAGCCTGCAAGTATTCTCGCCTTTCTTCCCGGACAAAGGGAAATAAAAAAAACGACGCGATTACTTGCCGACAAGCTTGATAAAAATACCATTATTGCGCCTCTTTACGGGGCAATGGACATTAAAGAACAGGATATAGCAATCAAACCCGCTGACGAGGGGCACCGTAAAGTGGTTCTTGCAACCTCTATTGCCGAAACCTCACTCACCATTGACGGTATCGGCGTTGTTATTGATAGCGGACTTTCGCGGGTGCCGGTTTTTGAACCTTCAACGGCGGTCACAAGACTTGAAACAGTGAGAGCTTCGCGCGCTTCGGTTGACCAGCGCTCCGGTCGTGCCGGAAGAACAGCGCGTGGCATTGCTGTGCGCCTTTGGCACGAAGGGCAAACCTCATCCCTTCAGGATTTCCAGACACCTGAAATATTTTCAGCCGACCTTTCCAATCTTGTGCTTGATAGTGCTGCCTTTGGAATTACCGATTTATCAAAGCTAATCTTTCTCGACCCGCCGCCAAAACCTCAAATCGTTGAAGCACGCGAGCTTTTAAAAAAACTTGATGCAATTGATGAAACCGGCCGTATCACACCTATTGGCGAGAAGATGCGTAAAACTGCTTTGCCGGTGCGTCTATCTGCCATGCTTATCAAAACAAGGACCATAGAAGAGACCCGCTTGGCGAGCGAGATTGCCGTGATATTGACCGAACGGGGACTTGGTGGAAACGACGACGATATCGGGCACAGAATTGAAAAATTCCGCACTGATCAATCCGACCGGGCAAAAAAAGCGTGCTTGCTCGTTCAACGTCTTGTCAAAGGACAATGGCTCGATAGTCGGCCTGACAGCAAAGTCGGGTTTGAAAATTCGGCCGCACTTTCTGTCGATCAAGCAGGGCGGCTCCTACTTTTTGCCTGGCCTGACCGCGTTGCAAAAGCAAGGGGCAACAAGGGGCGTTTTCTGCTTGCCAATGGAAGAGGCGTTGCAGTTGATGAATTTTCATACCTTTTCAAAGCGGATTATCTCGTGGTTGCCGATATGATAGGAAAAGCCGAAGAAGCGCGTGTCCTTGCCGCTGCAAAAATCGACGAAGAAACAATCCGCAACGTACTAGCCGATAAAATAGAAGGCCACACAGACCTTTCTTTCGATGTGCAATCGCGTTCTTTCCGTGCACGAGAAATTCAAAAACTTGGAGCAATCAATTTAAGCGAAAAACCGCTACCTCTCCCCTCTGGTGAGGAAGCCGATCATGCCGTTATCGAGGCTATAAGGCGTTACGGCCTCGATATGCTCCCATGGACCAAAGAAACCATCGCGTTAAGACGCCGTCTTCAATGGTTACACCGTGGTTTGGGCGAACCATGGCCTGATATGTCGGACGAAGAACTTTTAAAAAAACTCGACGACTGGCTATTGCCCTTTCTTCACGGAGAAGCGCGGATTGATACAATAAGCGGGAAAATGATTTATAATGGTCTTCTATCGCTTGTACCTTATCAGCTTCAAAACGAAATAGACAAAAAAGCCCCCACACATTTTATCGTACCGACGGGGTCTCGCATTTCGATCAATTATGAAGGGGAAGCACCACTCATTTCTGTCCGCGTTCAGGAATTATTCGGGCTCAGTCAACATCCTTCCATTGCCGATGGACATATACCACTTGTTCTCGAACTTCTTTCCCCTTCCCACCGGCCAATCCAGATCACGCGTGATCTGCCGGGCTTCTGGCGCGGTTCATGGGCCGATGTAAGAGCTGAAATGCGCGGGCGCTACCCGAAACACTCGTGGCCGGAAGACCCGCTCTCCGCACTCCCGACGCGGCGCACAAAGCCGCGCGGCAGTTGAAATGAAGCCGAATATCAGCTTTAAACATTATGAAACGACATTGTTTCGTTTAACCGATTTTCCGAATAAATAGACGAGCTCACTTCGCAAAGGCAAAATTGGCAAAGGCAAAATTGATGGAAAAGGAATTTTTTCAACGCACATCCACCTATTCGCGCCGCTTGCGTTCGACAACGCTCATCCGCATACGCTGGCTTGCTATTTTCAGCCAGACGATAACAATTGCTTTTGTTTCGGTCTATCTGGGCTTCAAGTTCCCGATTGTCCCGTGCGCAATATTGATTGCTGCATCCATCTGGCTCAATATTTTTCTGACATTCTTTTATTCGATCAATGACCGCTTATCTTCGAATGTCGCCACTGCCATTCTGGGTATCGATATTTTACAGTATGCCGCTTTGCTTTATCTGACAGGCGGCCTGCAAAATCCTTTCTCGGTTTTACTGATTGCTCCGGCGGTCATATCTGCAACTTCATTGCCAAGAAAACACATCATCTTTCTCAATTTGCTGGTCATCATTCTGGCAAGTTTCCTCTCCACCTATTCCGAACCTTTGCCCTGGTATTCCGGTCATACTATTGAAATGCCAAGGCTTCTTGTTGACGGCATCTGGACGGCAATTGTTTCCTCGCTCATATTTACGACGACCTATGGCTATAGGGTTGCGGAGGAAACCCGAAGCCTTGCCGACGCATTAAGTGCTACCGAACTTATTATGCAACACGAAAAACATTTATCCGAACTGGATGGCCTTGCAGCAGCTGCGGCCCACGAACTTGGCACCCCGCTTGCAACAATCCAGCTTGTCGTCAAGGAAATGTATAACGGATTAAAGGATGATCCTGACATTGGCGACGATTTGCGCCTTCTGTTAAGCCAGACCGAGCGATGCCGGAACATACTCAAACGTTTGACAACACTTTCCAGTGAAGGTGAAGAACATCTTTCCCATTTGAGCCTTCTGGAACTTCTAGAAGAGGTTTCGGAACCGCTTCGCGAATTCGGTATCGATATTGTTTTCGAAAAAGGTGAAACAACCGGCAAAGAACCGGTTTTCCCACGAAACCCCGGCATACTTTATGGCCTCGGCAATCTGTTGGAAAATGCCGTCGATTTTGCGCGCAGCAAGGTTATCATCAAATATAAATGGAATGAAAAATATGTAGCACTCACGATTATCGACGACGGTCATGGCTACGATCCTTCCATTCTCGATCGTATTGGCGAACCTTATACAACAAGCCGCCATACCGATAGTCAGGGAGGCGGATTGGGGCTTGGACTATTCATTGCAAAAACACTGCTCGAACGATCGGGAGCGCTTTTACGTTTCCGGAATAGTCCCAAAAAAGAGTTCGGTGCAGAAGTCTATCTGGCATGGAGTAGAAAGGGGTTGACCAAGTCCAACACGATTTGACAATTTGTCGCAGTCAAGGCTAATGTTGACAATCAAGCGGTAGATTTTACCCCTAGCCGATAAAGGACGATGAATGACTGACACTGCACATGATCAGAATGCAATTGGGGCCGATACTTCTTTGCTTCTGGTTGACGACGACAAGCCGTTTCTTCACCGTTTGGCGCGTGCCATGGAAACACGTGGTTTCAATGTGACTATGGCCGAATCAGTGCAAGATGGCATCGCCAATGTGCGCCATAGCCCACCAGCATATGCAGTGGTTGATCTGAAATTGGGGGATGGTAACGGGCTTGATGTCATTGAAGAAATTCGTAAAATCCGCCCTGACACCCATATGATTGTATTGACCGGCTATGGCAATATCGCTTCGGCTGTCAACGCTGTTAAACTTGGCGCAATCGACTATCTCTCGAAACCTGCCGATGCCGACGACATATTCGGAGCTTTAACCCGCCACGCCGGTGAAAAAGCTCCCGTTCCCGAAAATCCTATGTCGGCGGATCGGGTACGTTGGGAACACATCCAACGCGTTTACGAAATGTGCGACCGTAATGTTTCTGAAACCGCCCGCAAGCTCAACATGCACCGGCGTACTTTACAACGTATTCTGGCAAAACGCGCACCGCGATGAAATGAAAATGACGGCTGAAAACCGATATGCTGCTTGGCAACCTCTGTCGCGGTTCCTGTATGATGAATATCGATTATTGTCGCATACGCCCCATTTTTTAAAAACTTGTCACCAGAAATATATGGAATTGCCCAAGATTGTCTGGATTCTCTGTGAGGCCTAGAAGGCTGGCATTACCGGTTACCAAATAAATCAGTCGGCTTTCTCTCCATTGTCGTCGGCAAGGTCGAATCCTTCGAGTTCAGCGCGCGTAAGTCTCCGCGCTGCAACCCTCGAAAAGCGCAACATAACGGCTTTGCGTGTTGCTGCCGACATACGGTGTTCTGGAGCCTCCCGCATAATATAGCCGTCAAAACCATCTGCCAGAATAAACCCGCAATCTTCAGGAAAAAGTTCCATCGGAACTTCGTTATGACTGGCAAAATAGAGGCGGTCGCAATGTATCCGGTAATCCGGCCATTTGTGGTCGGCTCTCAAATCTCCTACAGAAGATTTGATCTCGACAATAATCACTTCACCCTTGCGTGTAATTCCCACAAGGTCAGCCCGCCTTCCGTCGGCAAGCGGCAACTCGCTTAAAACAGGAATACCAAGTCGCAAAAAAAGTCTTTGAACGCCGTGGCGAACCATCAGAGCTTTTTCCGATTGACGCCCGTCGTCCAATGGATGTTCTTTATGAAGATTGATAATCGGCATAACGAGAAAGTTTACTTGTTCCTTTTGAATTCATATCCGGCAGTTTTTCCATTCCTCATGACTGTTGATCGACACGAGCCTTGAAACAACACTTCGCAAACACGTTTATCGGTAATTCTTTAATCTCAATCGGTTTTAGCGATCGAATTTACGAATGTTGGTTCACTCATGCCTGTTCATTGGCGCAAAATGACCAGTGCTACATTATTGGTGATGAACGCCCAATTCATTCAATGTTTTTTCGATCATTGGCAGCATTTTTTCAACAATGACAGCAACGCCTTTTTCATTGGGATGTTTGCCATCGTCCAACTGCAGATCCTGATGACCTGCTACACCCTCCAGAAAGAAAGGATAGAAGGTTACATGATATTTGTCGGCAAGACGTTGATAGATCGACTCGAATTGCTGCGCTTTTTCCTTACCATAGTTGGGTGCGCTTTTCATACCGACAAGTATGACCGGTATTTTGCGCTCTTTCAAGCGTGACAACATGAAATCAAGATTATCTTCCGTAACTTTCGGGTCTATGCCGCGCAACATGTCGTTGGCACCGAGTTCCAGAATGACAAGCCCTGTTTGTTCGGGTACCGACCAGTCAAGACGTTCGCGGCCGCCAGTCGTTGTATCACCCGAAACTCCCGCATTGATAACTGATATATTATAATTTTTTGCCTGCAAGGCGGCTTCAAGGGCGGCGGTAAAGGATTTATCGACGGGGAGCCTGTAACCGGCCATAAGGCTATCGCCAAATCCGACAATCTGGAATGGACGTGGCGGCGTCAAATCATCATCAAGAACTGTTGTTTCACTATCTTCCCGTGCCGGTTCCTGTGTTTGCCCGGTTTCTTCAGCAAATAGAGGTAAACTCGCAATGCAGCCAAAAGAAAGGCCGATAAATGCGCAAATGAATGATCGCAACATTATTTCTCAATCCCTTTACGAGAAGTATAATTATATTTTAAATCAGCTTATGGCATAAGAACAGGAGTTATTTGTGGCAAGTTCACTGGTTAAACTGAAAAATATTGATCTTACTCTTGGTGAAGGAAGCTCTCGCGTTCACGTTTTAAAGGAATTGTCACTTACGGTAAATCAAGGTGAAACCGTAGGCATAGTGGGCCCCTCCGGCTCCGGCAAATCGACATTGCTTATGGTGCTTGCCGGACTTGAAAAAATCGATAGTGGTGAAATAACCATTGCGGGTACGCGCATCGACAAGATGAACGAAGATGAAGCAGCGATTTTTCGCGGGCAGAATATAGGCATTGTTTTCCAATCCTTCCAACTTATTCCCAATATGACGGCTTGGGAAAATGCGGCAGTTCCTCTTGAACTTGCGGGGAACAAGGATGCTTTCGATATTGCCAAAAAAGAACTAGAAGGCGTCGGGCTTGGCGGGCGGCTTCATCATTATCCTGCAACATTATCAGGTGGTGAGCAACAGCGCGTTGCAATTGCTCGCGCACTCGCCCCCAATCCCCGTATATTGGTTGCCGACGAACCGACAGGCAATCTTGATGCCGACACGGGTAAAACAATTGCCGACCTCATATTCAAACGAGCCAGAGAACATGGATTGACGACTGTGCTTGTTACCCATGACCTTGGCCTTGCTGCACGTTGTGAACGCCAAATCCACGTGAAAAACGGTCGCATCGAAAATGAAAGCGTGATGCCTGCATGAAAAGATTTCAGGAACTTTGTCTGGCATGGCGTTTCTGTTTGAGAGAAATGCGTAGCGGCCTCAAAGGATTTTATATTTTCCTTTGCCTTATTGCATTGGGGGTTGCAGCAATTGGCGGGGTGGATGGTGTTTCAAAAAATATTAGCAATGAAATCAAAAATCAGGGGCAGGTAATTCTTGCCGCAGACATACGTTTTAGCCATACACAGCGCGAGGCAAATGAAAAAGAATTGGCATTTTTCAAAGCCAATGGAAAAGTTTCCGAAAGTATTCTTATGCGCTCTATGGCACGACGAGTCGACACAAATGACGGCACATTGGTCGAAATAAAGGCTGTCGACAGCTCATACCCGCTTTATGGCGAGTTAAAAACCGTTCCCCAAGCCACAAACACCGAATTGTTCGGAAAAGATGGGAAAGGTTCTGGTGGTTTTGGTGTCGCAATCCAGAAACTTTTGCTTGACCGGCTTCAGCTTCACATTGGTGACAAAATTAGAATTGGAGATCGCGACTTTACAATTCGCGCAGTTGTCGAGGAAGAACCTGACCTCTTGTCGGAAGGCTTTCAGCTTGGGCCGCGGGTTTTTATGTCGATTGATGCTTTACGCGAAACGGGTCTTATCGTTCCCGGAAGTTTGCACAATTTTGTTTATCGGATCAAACTTGATAATCCGTCGGATAGCACGTTGCAAAACCTTAGGAATAACCATGAAAAAGAGTTTTCGGAAAATGGTTGGGCGATCCGCGCCCACGTCGATGCTGCTCCTGTTTTGCAAAAAAACATCGAACGTTTTACCAGTTTTCTTACTCTTATCGGGCTTACAGCGCTCATTGTCGGTGGCGTTGGCATAGCCAATTCTGTTAACGCCTATATGGATAAAAAGCGCAAAGTGATAGCCATATTCAAAGCACTTGGTGCGCGTTCGCGTTTCATTGAAGAAATTTATTTTTCACAAATCATGCTCATTGCACTCATTGGAACTGTGATAGGGCTTGTTTTCGCTGCAATCATTCCCTTTGTGGCAAGTTTTGTCATCAGCCATTATTTACCATTTTTCGAGCACACACATTTTTCACCAGCCAGTCTCATCCTTGCAGTCATTTTTGCATTATTGACAGTTGCTGCCTTTGCAATACTGCCTTTATCCAGGGCCCGCTTTATTTCGGTAACGACGCTTCTTCGTCCTTTCGACGTTTCGACAATCAAAAAGTCGGATAAATCTGCGCAGCTCTCTTCAGCAATATTACTTCTCATAACTGCAATTCTTGCGATTTCGACCACATCAGACAAAAGACTTGCTTTCATATTTATCATCGCAGTCATTATTGTCTTCCTGGTTTTAAGAGCGGTTTCCTCGACAATTATTTTTCTCGCGCGCAAATGCGCCCATGTCCATTCAACCATTTTGCGCGTTGCAATAGCCAATATTTATCGGCCACAATCCATTACTCCTTCGGTTGTTCTGGCACTCGGGCTAGGTCTGACACTGCTTGTTACGCTTTCCACAATCGACAGCAATTTGAGATCCGAGCTATCTGGTTCGGTTCCCGAAAAGGCTCCTGATTTCTTCTTTATGGATATTCTGAAAAGTGATGCAGACGATTTTTCCAGCTTTCTGCATAAGCAAGATCCGTCGGGAAGCTTCAAGATCATGCCGACATTGCGCGCCCGTATCACAAAAATAAACGGTGAACCGGTAAAGAACAGACATGTAAAAGAAGACAGTGAATGGGTGTTGCGCGGTGACCGCAATATAACCTATTCGGCAGCTGTGCCGGAAAACACTGTGCTTTCCGAAGGCAACTGGTGGAAAAATGACAGAAGTGATGCAATCGAGGTTTCTGTTTCCAAAAGGGAAGCAATCGGACTGTTTTTGAAACTTGACGATACTATTACTGTCAATGTGTCGGGGCGGGAAATAACCGCGCGCATCACCAGTCTTCGAGATGTCGATTGGGATTCATTCAATATGAATTTCGTAATGATTTTTTCGCCACAAGCCTTGCAAGCTGCACCACATGTTTATCTTGCAACTTTCAAAGCGGGCAATAACCATGCCCTCAATGAAGCGGCATTGATGCGTGACATTGCAAATCGTTTCCCTTCGATTACTGTCGTACCTGTTCGTCAGGTTCTTTTTGACGCGAGAAAAATCGTTGATGAAATCGGTACTGCAATCCGTGCTTCATCTGCGATCGCAATTCTTGCTGCAATTCTTGTCCTCGTCGGCACACTTTCTTCGACCAACCGGTCGCGTATTCATGATGCAGTAATCTTGAAAACCTTGGGTGCAACCCGCAAAATGCTCCTCAAGGCCTATCTTGCCGAATATACAATTCTCGGACTTGCAACGGCGATTTTTGCATTTATTGCCGGAACGATAGCCGGTTCAATGATCGGCCATTATAAAATGGAGATAACCAATACCCATTTTTTCTTCGGCTCGGGTGTCATGGTTGTCCTTGTCGCTCTTATCCTGACAATCGGTTTCGGTCTTATCGGAACCTGGCACATTTTGAGTGAAAAACCATCGCGTTTTCTTAAAGAATTGTAATGTATTGAAAACAATGAAAGACTTGTAATTTATCAAATTAATGCCCATAATATCGGTTAGGCATGCTGGGGTTCCGCCAGCGGCGCCCGGATTTCAAGTGGGGGAAAACAGCTTTTCCAGCCATTTACCGACACCGTCCGGAACACAAGCTAAAGGATTATTTATATGGCTGATTTCAGAAACTTTCGCCCGACGACAGTCACTCAGGCCGATGCTTCCATTGACCAGGGACTGCGCAGTTATATGCTAGGCGTCTACAACGCGATGGCAATCGGGCTTGTTATAACAGGTATCGCAGCGTTTGCTATTGCTTCACTTGCAACAACGAGCGATCCGACACCTTATATGTTACCAAATGGCGTCCATCTGACATCATTCGGTGTTACCTTCTATACGTCACCGTTTGCGTATGTTGTGATGTTTGCCCCGCTCATTGCAGTTTTCTTTCTAAGCTTCAAAATCGAGTCGTTGAGCACAAGTTCGGCGCGCGCATTGTTTTTTGTCTATGCAGCACTTGTCGGTTTGTCGCTTTCGTCAATCATTTTGCGCTACACACCTGCAAGCATTACGCAGACATTCTTTATCACTGCGGCTTCTTTCGGTGCCCTTTCACTCTATGGTTACACAACAAGACGCGATCTGACAGGCATGGGGTCTTTCCTCTTCATGGGGTTGATTGGTCTTCTGCTTGCCATGGTTGTCAATTTGTTCCTTGGCTCGAATGCGCTGCAATTTGCAATCTCGATTATTGGTGTTCTTATTTTTGCCGGTCTTACCGCTTATGACACACAGACAATCAAGGTTATGTATTATGAAGGCGATGCCGAAGAAACACGTGGCCGCAAGGTTGTGATGGGTGCTTTGACGCTCTATCTCGACTTCATCAATATGTTCGTTTTCTTGTTGCAATTCCTCGGTCAGAATCGCAACTCCTAAAAATTCGAATATATAACGATTTTTAAACCCCGCCTTTTTTGAAGACGGGGTTTTTTCAGGCCATTTTTAAAGGCGTTGGAATTTGCTTACCCGATTATGTGCACGGTTTTCCGATGGAATTTAAACGATAAATGCAATAGCTTTCCGCTGCTTTTCAAAAGAAGCAAATCCAATGGATAGGCTCAAACAATCTTGAATAGTTTTTTATCAAACACTTTCAGAACATTGCGAAGTTCTTTACCACGTTTCAAGATCAACCCGCTTGCAGCAATGACGCTGTAAGCACCCTGGCGGCTCGCCAATTTCGGGTTTTTTTCGACACGGTAAAGCGGTATTTCGGCAGTGCGGCGAAATATGGAAAACACGGCTCTGTCATCAAGATGGTCAATCGCATAATCACGCCATTCGCCGGCAGCGACCATTTGTCCATAAACCCGCAAAATCGCGTTCAGTTCAATCCGGTTAAAGGCAACAGGCCCTATATGTTTCCTGGAACCGTTTTGTGAAAAAGCTTCGATTATTATTGCTTCATCGTCGCTCATATCAGCCATGGTGCTAATCTTCCAACATTTACGGATATTATTGTCCCATTTTAAATGGTGTAGACAATTTTTCTTGCAATAATTAAATCTTTTATCATATTCCAGTGAAAAAATAGATGGTAATAGTTTTCAATTTAGAGCGACAAATCTTGTAGTTTTAAAGCTGGTACTTCATATTATGGTTAAAGCTTTCGAGCGGGGCAATTCTGCTTTCAGAAAAAATCATGGACATCCTCAAAAATAAAAAATTCCATTGGCCAAGCCAATTAAGTCAAAAAGCCCTTCAGACAAGATTGTTGCAAGCTGTCCGGAACCGTCATGGACACCGTCCGAAAGATGCCGATTGCGACACTTATGATATGGTTGTCGGCTCTTACAATATTCATAAATGTGTTGGTGTCGACAATGTTTTCGATCCCGCACGAATTGTCCATGTCGTTGCGGAACTTGATCCCGATATCATGGCATTTCAGGAAGCCGACAAGCGTTTTGGCGAAAGAGTAGGCTTGCTTGATCCGGAACTTTTGAAATCGGAAACCGGATTGGAACGCGTTCCGATCAATACCATGTCTCCACGAGGACTTGGCTGGCATGGCAATGCACTTTTCATCCGTAATGGCAAAGTCAAAGATATCGTCCAGCTCAATCTGCCCGGTGTTGAACCGCGCGGTGCACTCATTGTCGAACTTGATATGCCGCTCGGGCTTATCCGCATTGTTGCAGCCCATTTCGGACTGTTGCATCATTCGAGGATTCAGCAGGCAAAACTTATTTTGTCTATTCTGGAAAAACGTGAAATCATGCCGACAATTATGATCGGTGATCTAAATGAATGGCGACTTGGCAGGACATCCTCCCTAAAAAGTCTTTCTCCATTCTTTGATTTAAGACTGGGCACTTTACCAAGTTTTCCCTCCCGTTTTCCGATTTTGGCACTAGACCGTGTTTTTGCCTATCCGCACGAGCTTGTTTCCAACATAGAAATTCATAACTCACCACTTGCACGGCTTGCTTCCGATCATCTACCTATCAAGGCGGAGATCGACCTTGAAGGCGCTACCAAATTGCTGAAAGAACGCACAAAAACCGGAGCGATCAATCGCTTGAAATAAGCTGATTGATAAGATTCGATAAGACGTGTCGCGCGTGAAATAAAGGGTGATCGACCAACGCTGAAGGATTTGAAAACACGGAAGAAATCCGGTTTTCGAATTTATACTTCGGATTGCTGTTTAGATGGAAGAAGCCGGTAACTCCAGCTGGTTATACATCGTATTTGCACGCAAAAAATCTTACCAATTTTTTCGAAGACGATGAAACGCTTCAAAGATAGGGCGAACCCAACCAGATCATTTTGTCGATCAAACGCGAAAGAAACGCTCGTTTTAAAAGATCTTCCATTCTGACCTCATGCGCATTTTCCCGTTCGTGACTGATTTTTTGTGAAAGATAACAGGCAAGCGACTCGTCGAATATTTCCATATCAATTTCGAAATTCAGTCTTAACGAGCGCGAGTCGAGATTTGACGAGCCGATATAACTCCAGCGATCATCAATCTCCATGAGTTTGGAATGGTTGAATGGTCCTTCTGCACGCCATATGCGGCATCCGTCACGCAACAATTGGTCAAATTGCGCGCGCATGGCACAATCGACAAGTTTCAGATTGTTATTTCCCGGTACAACAATATCAACTTCGACACCCCGACGGGCCGCTGTAACCAGCGCACTTATCAACTCCCGATCAGGCAAGAGATAAGGTGTCATGATGCGGATATGTCGTTCGGCAAGCGAGAATGCCCCGATCAACATATGCTGGTTTGTTTCAATCAACCGATCCGGACCGGTTGGTACCACACGTATACACACCCCTTCATCGGAATTGTCCCTGATTGCAGGAATAGACCAGTTTTTTGTATCGAGATTTTCGCCCTTCGCAAAAGCCCAGTCATTGGCTGCTACCGAAAAAATATCGGCCACAGCAGGCCCCTCGACTCGAAAATGTGTGTCATCCGCGGTTTTTTCACCGCTGAATGTTTGGGAAAAACCGGCACGTATATTCATCCCTCCGGTAAAAGCAACACTCCCGTCAACAACAAGAATTTTTCTGTGGGTGCGCAAATTGGCATAAGGCAGTCTTAGACCGATAATGATATTTCCGTTGAAGACGGCCACAGGGACTTTTTCACGCCGTAAATCACGAACTATCGATGGAATTGAATAACGGGCGCCAACGGCATCAATTAGAACGCGCACCTCGACACCGCGACGCACCGCGTCCGCTAAAGCAGCAACAAAAAGTTCTCCCATACTATCGCGGTCAAAAATATAGCATTCAAGAATTAACGAACGCTTCGCCGCACCGATTGCCTTTAACATCGCACTGTAAGCTTCGTCGCCATTATCAAGCACCGTCAGGTGATTGCCATGTGTCATGCGGCCGAGACTCACATTATCGCCGAGTTTTTTCATCGGCAGGGCAAGACGGCCAAATCTTTCCAGAATATAGCTATCCGAACAATCATAATTTTCGGCGCGCGCACGCCCTTTTCCACCGGCATGACGATGACGTTTATAGACAACGTTGTCATGCATCCGGTTGATACCGAAAATACCATAGATTAAGGCTCCTATAATGGGCGAGAGCATAATAACACCAACCCATCCTATAGCGGTACGAACCTCCTGTTTTGTCATGGTGGCGTGGATTGCTGCCCCAAGTCCCAGAAAAAACGATAATACGGCTAGGATATGCGGCCAATAATTTTCAATAAACACATCCATTGGTTACTTTGCTTTCATTGGTCTTCACAGACGTTGATAACCGCTACAATGATTAACCTTCTTTATTTCTATGTTACTTATTTCTTATATTCTATGATAAAGGTGGCGCGAAAATGGTATTGCCGGCATGAAAAAGCAATGCCATAAAACGTAATGTTCTGGAACAGTCATTTTGAAAAGGAAAACCGTCGTGAGTTCAAATAATTGGAATCCGTTGGAAGGTGCACACGAGCTATCGGCGAAATGGGGCTGGTTTTTGGTTCTTGGAATCATCCTTCTTGTTGTCGGTATTATTGCCGCTTTCACATTACCTTTTGCAACGGAAGCCGTTGCTATTTATATCGGCATTATGATGCTTGTAGGTGGTATCGTGCAGATCATCCACGCTTTCGGCGTTAAAAGTTGGGGCCGTTTTTTCTACTGGTTGTTAGCCGGTATTCTTTATACATTCGGTGGCATTGTCTGCCTTGTTCAACCGGTTCTGGCAGCGGCTGTCTTCACTTTCCTGCTCGGATTTTTGCTAGTCGTTGCCGGCGTTATCCGTGTGGTTATCGGTTTTCAGAGCCGCGAACTCAAAGGTCATGGATGGATTATTGCTGCAGGTATCATTACCGCTATTGCCGGCCTTATTATTACGACCGGCTGGCCTGCCAATACACTATGGGTTTTGGGATTGTTCCTGTCGATTGATCTGATCTTTCAGGGATGGGGCTGGATCGGTTTTGCAATCGGGTTACATTCGCTTAAAAATTCGGGCCTATAAAGTTTGAATAAAAAAGGGGAAGAATATTCTTCCCCTTTTTTAACTTTTATCTCAGCTTAACCGTTCATAACAAATATTTGTTAGTCCGTGTTGCACGAAGCCAAGCTCGGCGGCTGCACCTTTGGACAAATCGAGTATACGACCGGCAATAAACGGCCCGCGATCATTAATACGTACGATAATCGATTTTCCATTGAATTTATTGGTCACGCGAATTTTGCTTCCAAGCGGTAATGTCTTATGCGCTGCTGTCATACCGAAAGGATTCATCTTTTCACCAGAGGCCGTTTTCGAGTGCAATGCATACCATGATGCACCGCCGCACTGGTTACCATGACTGACATTGCCATGGTGTACACTGGCTTGACCAAGATTGATAAAACTGACAACAAAGATTGCTGCCAAGAACGGTAGAAGTCTTATTTTATCGGCTAAAAAACACATATCCTGCTAACTGGTTGGAGTTTCGGGGATTAAGCGAAATGAGGATATAACCTATGGTTGTGTCGTTCACATGGCCGTGAAAAGGCATTTTTGCCATTATTATCAATTAGTTGACCTATTTTGGGTCAATTTTCTATGCAACCCTGCATTTTTAATAAGCATGGACGAAAGATGAAAGAATCCAACACACCGACGCCGTTACGCATTATCTATCTGGTGATCGGTTGTCTTATGATTGTTTTGGGGATTGTTGGCGCCGTTCTACCTATTATGCCGACAGTGCCATTTTTGCTTGTTGCGTCGTGGTGTTTCGCAAGGTCATCTCCGCGTTTTCATAATTGGCTTCATAACCACAAGGTTTTCGGCCCCCCGATCAAACAATGGGAAGAACAAGGGGTCATATCACCTTTTATCAAATTCCTTGCTGTTGGCGGAATGGCTGTCGGTTTTTGTTCGTTCTTGCTCATTGCCCAACCGGTTTTATGGTTGGCATTGATAACAATTGCCGTATTAATTTTAATTTCTATCTATATTTTGACGCGACCGTCCCGCTAACGTTTCGGCCGCTTACGGTTTCAGGACATGAATCTTGTCACCGGTCTTGAGAACCGGAATGACGGCTCTACAATGAAAATAATTTTCATTCGTTCCGCTTTTGTCAAAGAAAATTCGAGCTTCTTTCGTGAACTTCCCAATGAGCCTTATTTTCCGATTTTTCATAAAAACAACTATCAAATCAACAAATAAAAAAGCGCGGAAGAATCCGCGCTTTAAACAGAGATAACATTCGACGCCAATTATTTTACAACCGGCTTCGGGCTATTTTACAATCACCTTTGCACCAATTTCCGTGCGGTTATAGAGGTCTATAATATCCTGATTGATAAGACGGATGCAGCCGGATGAAACATTGGTGCCAATTGACCACCATTCAGGTGTGCCATGCAGCCTGAACATACTGTCTTTACCATCTTTATAGAGATAGAGTGCCCGAGCACCAAGCGGATTTTGCAAGCCCGGTTTCATTCCACCGGCAAACTCTTTCAATTCAGGTTGACGTACCAACATACGCTGTGGCGGTACCCAGTTAGGCCATTCTGCCTTGCGCCCGATTGTAGCGTTACCCGTCCAGCGGAAACCATCACGCCCTACGCCGATGCCATAACGCATAGCCTTGCCATCCGGCATGATATAATAAAGATATTTGGCTCCGGTATCGATGATAATTGTGCCGGGTTTCTCATCACTGGGATAGCCGACAATCTGGCGGCGAAACTCCGGCTTGATCTCGTTTGCTTTGATTGCGGGTATAACAAAACCACCATCATTGACCTGAGAATAGGCCGCAAGCGTTGATGACGAGCCTCCTGTTGTTGTACAACCGGCAAGCGTTGCGCTGGCGAGCAGTCCGGCAGCTAACAAAACAAATTTTACGCGCATATTCCCCTCTTTAATCAATAGGTCAAATCAGCAGACACGAATCGTATTCGTGTCACTCAATTAAATCCGCGATTGTTAATAGGCTATTAACCTTATACAGTTTGCGTAATTTTGATAGAAAAAACTGTTTGGTTGAAAAATTTTACCCCGTTTTTTGCTTCAAACGAGACCAAAACAGACTGGTCTTTCGAGTTGTCTAGAAAAGATGAACGAGAAACTTCGAAGTTGCAAAAGCAACGAAGGTCATTCATGAAATATTTTTCGGATGAATATTTTTTTCGAAAAATAAAGGAATTTACTTGGGATAGATTTAAAAATTCAATTACACGTTGATATTTTCATTAATAATTTTCATAAATACAATAATATTGCGATAGAGAGAAAACGCATAAAATATAATATTGTTATAATGATCTCGATTTTGTGATTTTCAAACCGTATTTTTTACTTTGTCGCAACACCGAAGTAAATTAACATTCTTAACAGATAGAGGAAGAATGAGCCTTTTTAATGCCGGAAAACGAAAGGTTCTTTGCTTGAACATCTTCAAGCCACCTGATTTTGAAATGCTCGACGGAGCAAAATAATTTCAGGTTGATCAGGTAATTTGGCGATTATTTTATCGGATATGATTTGATGAATGGATAAGGTTGATCGGGATAGACAATCAAAACTACTAAAATCAAGGGCAAAACAAATAAAAATACCGGAAAAGAAAAAGGCCGCGCGGGAGGAGATGCGCAGCCTTTGATTCCGAATGCAGCTATGGGAGGAGGAGGTGCTGCATTCAACTTGCTGGATTTGGGAGGAGGAGTAATCCAGCAAGACGTAAAATATTGCATCAGCCGCTGAACAACAACCCACAATTATGCATAGCTGTTATGCATATAGAAAGCCGTTTGTTTTCAAACGGTTACGGTTAGCGAAAGGGCACAACGCCCCAATAATAGTGGAAAAATGTCTTAAAAAACCAAGGTTTCAGATAACGTTTTTTAAAACGATTTAGTTCGCGACATACTTTTTGTAGAAATTGACGATCCGGTTTGATAGTTTTGGCTTTTTTTCGTTCCAAAAGAATGGTGCTGGTAAGTCCGATCTGGACAACAATCGCCGGAAAAATTTGTTCGATATTAAGTGACCCGAAAACTCCGCATTCCGGATTGTACATAATTTCATCAATCGGTGCAGTAACAAGTTTGACTTCATCATATAGTCGTCTGGCACAAGCTTTGGATATAATGTAGCCGCCAGAACAATAATGTTTGGTCACCAGCCGTCCAAGTTTATAATTGTCGGCAAGTTCAGTATCGAATTTTTTTAAAACACAAACGATTTGGGCAGTATCCAGCTTAACGATATCACACCCTTCAGGCACCCAATCCGCATTTTTCAAAAACTGATGAGCATGGGTGGAAAGTTTTATATCGTCTTCGAACACCGCCCCATAGGGGTCATCGCCTTCAGCAATCAACCGCCAGCATTCAAGATGACTGAGAAAACAGCCGACTTCGGCTCTTGTGAGTTTTTTAGGCCACTTGCGAATACGCGTCAGCTTGTCGAATTGCTCGTCAGACAAAAAATGTCCGTCAACGGCTTTAACTCGGGTGAAATCGAGACCTTGTTTGGTAAATATGCTTTTTATATGAATTAACCTCTCTTCGGAGCGATCAAGATTAATCACATAACGTTTCATGGAGCTTAAGCCTCAGTGACAAGTTAGGCTTAAGCTTCTAACATTAAACGGGGACAATACTCAAGCTGCTGATGAGCGAATGCGCGCTGTAATTGATATAAAAAGAAACGTAATGACAAAGAGAAGAGTCATGATCAGCACAATTGTCGACGCAGCATCGGAACCAAGAAACGCACTTGCATAAACACCGAAAAAGCTGCTAAAAACCGCAATTGCAACAGCTATCGAAATCATGAACGAAAAACGCTTCGTTACGAGATAGGCAATGGCACCGGGCGCGATAAGTAAAGAAATAGCCAAAATTATCCCCACAGCTTTCAATGCTGCAACGATTGTCAGGGAAATCATTGTAAGCAAGGCATAATGCAAAAAACGGACATTGAGACCTACAGCTTTAGCCTGAATGGGATCAAACGTGAAAAGCAGGAAATCGCGCCATTTTGCACCAAGGGTAACAGCCACCAAAAACGAGATGATAAAAGTCTCGGAAATATCAAGCCAATTTACACCTAACAAATGGCCGAACAGAATGTGATTGAGATGAAGCTCGCTTTCAATGCTGGTTGCCATAACCAATCCTAAACCGAACATTGAAGAAAACACCACTCCCATCACTGTGTCTTGCTTGATACGGCTGTTTGCCCCCAAAAAGCCGGTGAGAACCGCACAAACCATGCCAGCAAGAAACGCACCGAAGGCCATCATTGCCATGGTAACATCGGACCGGTTGATGGCTTCGGCACTGATAAAAGGTATAAGTCCCAGAACAAACATCGTGAACGGTGTCATCATATAGCCCGCAACGACACCCGGAAAAACAGCGTGGGAAATAGCATCCCCTAAAAGGGACCATCCTTTCAAAACCAGAAAGCAGGACAGCATTGCCATCGGCACTGCAACGATCATCGTAATCAACATTCCCCTGATCATGAAAGGAAATTGGAAGGGAAATAGAAGGGTATCCATCATGATTGAACTTTCTTCGCGCGCAGGCGTGCCGCGATAAAACCGTGTTTGGGGGCAAAGAAAAAACTCGAAGCAAATAACAGTGCTTGCAACAATACAATGACGCCGCCAGTTTGAGCATGAATAAGGTAACTTAAATAAACGCCGACAATACTCGTGAGAATGCCGATCACAACCGAAAGAACAATCAAACGTTGAAAACGGTCGGTTATCAAATAAGCGGTCGCTCCCGGAGTGACGACAAGACTGATGACCAGAAAGGCTCCTACCGTTTGCATGGCTGCAACTGTTGAAGCCGCAAGCAGGGCAAAAAACAGGATTTTCAATCCTTTGGTGTTTATACCGATTGAACGGGCATGATTTTCGTCAAAGAAAGTCACCATCATATCTTTCCATTTGATGAAGAGTATAACGAGTGAAATGATGCCGATCATTGCGAGCTGGAAAATATCTGTCGGACTTACCGCCAGAATATTGCCGAGCACTATTGTATCAATGCTCACGGCCATCGGTTTTAAAGATTTCATAAATAACCCGAGTGCGAAAAAGGACGAAAAAATGAGACCTATGATGGTGTCTTCTTTCAATTTCGTTCGCTCGTTGAAAAACAGCATGGCAGTGGCCGCAAGCCCACCCGAGAAAAAAGCGCCCAACGAAAACGGTAAGCCCAACATATAGGCACCGGCAACACCGGGTACAATCGAATGGGAAAGTGCATCGCCAATCAACGACCAGCCTTTAAGCATCAAAAATGCCGAAAGAAATGCACAAACACATCCAACCAATGCGGAAACCCACATCGCGTTTATCATAAAATCATAAGAAAAAGGTTCCAGAAGCTGGTCTATCATTGTGGCAAAGTCTCTTGCTGATAAGGAGAAAGCACAAGCGGGTCTTCATCATCGCTGACGACATCAACTCCGGTTAATGTTTGTTGAGGGCTAACCACCTGATGTCTTAATGCACCACCAAAGGTTTTTGTGAGGTTTTCTTCGGTGAAAATTTCGGACGTCGGACCATAACCCAAAACCGTGCCCTTTATTAAAACCGTGCGATCGCAAAATTCGGGCACCGAGCCAAGATTATGCGTAGAAACCAGCATAACGGCACCGCTTTTGCGCATTTCTTTAAGCAACGCAATGATTTGGTCTTCGGTTTTGACATCAACGCCGGTAAAAGGTTCATCAAGTAAAATGACCTTTGCTTCCTGCGCTATAGCGCGGGCCAGAAAAACGCGTTTTTTTTGCCCGCCGGACAACTCACCAATCTGACGCTTGCGAAAGGGAAGCATATTGACCCGCTGCAAAGCATCTGTCACGGCTGCATAATCGACATCTTTTGGCTGGCGCAGAAAATTCATGTGGCCATAACGGCCCATCATAACAACATCTTCAACCAGCACCGGAAAATTCCAATCGACATCTTCCGATTGCGGAACATAAGCGACAAGATTTTTCTTCAATGCATTGCGCACCGGCATACCGAAAACAGTGATGGAACCGCGCGATAGACGCACAAATCCCATGATAGCTTTGAATAAGGTCGACTTGCCGGAACCGTTAATTCCAACCAATGCAGTAATAGAACCTGTCGGTGTTTCAAAACTTGAGTCGCGCAGTGCCGTATGTCCATTACGGTAGGTCACTGTGATATGTGATGCTGAAATTCCTTCAGTCTTCATTGGGCTAGTCCCTTGGCAATAGTGGAACTTGTTACTTTCAGAAGATCAATATATGTAGGAACAATGCCGTCAGCCTCGGACAGCGAGTCGACATAGAGCACACCGCCATATTTGGCGCCGGTTTCACGAGCAACCTGTTTGGCTGGTGCATCCGAAATTGTACTTTCCGAAAAAACCACAGGAATGTTGTATTTTCTCACGGCATCGATGACATGTTTAACTTGTTGGGGCGTGCCTTGCTGGTCTGCATTGATCGGCCAAAGATAAAGTTCTTTCAAATTAAAATCGCGGGCAAGATAGCTGAACGCACCTTCACTCGTAACCAACCAGCGGCGATCTTCCGGCAAGCCTGAAAGTTCTGCCTTGATCGGATCAATCGTTGCTCTGATCTTGGCTTTGTAAATTTCTGCGTTTTGCTTGTAAGTTTCAGCGTTTTCCGGATCATATTTCACAAACGCATCGCGGATATTGTCGACATAGATCAAAGCAGATGTGGGCGACATCCATGCATGGGGATTGGGTTTGCCATTATATGGCCCCTCGTTGATGCTCATAGGATCAACACCGGTTGAAACGACAACCCCCGGCACATCATGAATATTGTCAAAAAATTTCTCGAACCATAATTCCAGATTCAACCCGTTCCACAAAATAAGATTGGCACCTTGGGCCCGCATCAAGTCCTGCGGTGTCGGTTGATATTCATGAATTTCTGCACCCGGTTTGGTTATTGACTGGACTTCGGCTGCATCTCCCGCAACATTTTGTGCCATATCGGCGATAACAGTAAATGTTGTTACAGCCTTGAATTTCTGAGCAGCAAAACTGTTTGCAGCTGAAAAAAGACTCATCAAAACAACTATAACTGCGGATACAAATGTTTTGAGACCGACCTGTTGTAAAAAAGCAGGTTTCATATTCAAAAATCCTCACACTTAATTTTCTTATTGCAAATGATTTGCAAATTCTATATTGCGTAACAAATCATATCGTTAATTGCAACTGCAAACTATTTGCAATAATTAAACAGCGATTTTTAGGTATTTGCTTATAACCAGTGACTGACAAGGAGCGTTTATGTTGGATTTTACGGGACACATCCGTCCGGTCGTCAAGAGCACAAAAAACGCAACCCCGATCCATGATATATTGGAAAATTGCGGGCTTCGCGTCACACGTCAAAGATTGATTGTTGCAAAATATATCTTTGGTAGAAAAAAATGCCTGATAGATGCAAACCGCCTTTATGAAGATATCGCTTCTTCCGGTGAGTTTATTTCCCTTGCGACAATCTATAACACCCTGCATCATTTTACCAAAGCAGGATTGGTCAGGCCGGTTGCATCTTCCGGACAAAAATCATTCTTTATTACCAATTGCCGTAATAGCAGTTTTTTCCACTACGAGAGCGGAAAAGTCATTGCCCTTTATGGTCATGAACCGGATGTACAAAAGCTCCCTCTTCCCCCTGAAGGCTTCGAAATAAGCCATATTGATGTTGCTATTCATCTTGTCAAAAAAACCGGCATCCCGAATGTTTCGGGAAAACCGGTTATGAAATCGGACGCCGTTCACGCCCGATAATCAATCATCGACTTTTTGGCGAGTTATATTGCCCTGACGATCGATGTAGAGCTTGAGGCGATGATTGTTTTTGTCAATTACTTCGGCTTTCCAGCCTTCGTGCTTTTCATCAAGCTCGCGAATTTTAAAACCGCTTTGTTCCAGTTTTGTGGTCAAAGCCGACCAGCTGATACGTGCATTTTCTGCCGCAAAAGACGAGCTTGAAAAACTGGCTAAACCAATAGTTGCAGTGGCAGCAGCAAGTGCAAGCATGCGAATTTTGTTCATTATCATATCTTAATCCTCCATTCGTATTGTTGACCCGTTGTACCACCAGAAATTGCAGATAACTTTTGGTACCCGTTTATCGCATATGGTTTTTATTCCTCCCGATACAAGAGCAAAATCTCGTCATAATCTGTTTGTCAATCTTCCGATTACCGGTCAAAAAACGCAAAAAACGTTTAATCAGTAAGAGCTTTTGCATTCAACTGATGCTGCCGGAAACAATTTTCCCGATTAATAATCCTTGAATAATCATCCCAGCATTTAAACACAAAAGAAAATTCTACTCTGATCCGGCATATCACCACTCGAATCGTGACAACCGGATCTAACAATCAAGGCTTGTTGTTTTTATCTATGTGCGTCAAAAACCGTTTTCATACACGTTAAAGGTTTTTCTGTGTGATCAAACTTGCCGGAAATTCAAACAAAATGTAAGCTTTAACCCGAATTTTTACAGCAAAAACGGTTTCATCGTTTTGATATAAAATGAATACACTGCCTCACAGATTGTCAGAAAAGAGGTTCGCTCCTGAAAACCGCATATTACAGAACATAAACCAAGCATTTATTGTGCTCTTTTTATGTTCTGCACGTGAGATACCCCACACGGCCGGGCTTTTGTGGTACTTGGTCTTTCATTAAGCGGCGCTATTTTGTGCCGAACATACGGTCGCCTGCATCGCCCAAACCGGGAAGAATGTAGGACGCGGGATTAAGTGCCCGATCAACCGATGCAGTGAAAATATCGACATCGGGATGAGCCTTTTGCAACTGTTTGATTCCCTGCTCAACACTTAATATGCACACAAACCGTATTTCTTTAGCGCCATGTTTTTTCAATTGTTCAATGGCTTTGACAGCCGAATTTCCGGTTGCAAGCATAGGATCAACCACAATAACCAATCGCTCTGAAATATCTTCAGGTGCTTTGAAATAATATTCGACCGCTTCAAGTGTATTATGGTCACGGTAAAGGCCTATATGACAAACGCGTGCAGACGGCAAAAGATCAAGCATGCCGAAAAGCAGCCCCTCACCTGCTCTCAAAATCGAGGCAAGAACGAGCTTTTTGCCCTTGAGCATGGGAGCTTCCATTTCTTCCATCGGTGTTTCGATGTGAACGGTTTCAAGCTCCAGATCGCGGGTGACTTCATAACCAAGCAAGAATGCTGTTTCCCGCACAAGCTGGCGAAATTCGGCAGTCGATGTTTCTTTGCGGCGCATCATTGTCAATTTGTGTTGGACAAGAGGGTGGGAAACAATTGTTAAACCCATGGGCTTTTCTCCTCATTACAGCATTCTATATGTCGTATAAAACCATTGAAGTGGAATGAAAAGGGCGAAGCTCGACTGTTCCTACTTTTTCATCAGAACCCATTCCCTAAACGGATAAGTTAGGCTAGAAAAAGACGGGATAAATTTGAAAGGTCACAAATATGACTGCTGAGACAGAGCGCGTCGGCGCAAAAGGCGGGATGGAAGAAACATTCGGTTTTAAGAAAGTCGACGAATCGGAAAAACAGTCGATGGTCAACGGAGTTTTCCATTCTGTGGCCAAAAAATACGATATCATGAATGATGTCATGTCGGTAGGCATGCACCGCCTGTGGAAAGATGCATTTGTTGCATGGCTTCACCCTTCGCATCTTAATGGTTATAAAGTACTTGATGTGGCTGGTGGTACGGGCGACATTGCTTTCCGTATTGTTGAAGCTTCCGGTCGCCATGCCCATGCAACGGTTCTTGACATCAACAGTTCCATGCTGGAAGTCGGGCGCGAACGGGCAAAGAAAAACGGCCTCATGCCCTATCTTGATTTTGTCGAGGCCAACGCCGAAAAACTTCCCTTTGAAGACAATACATTCGATGCTTATACGATTGCATTCGGCATTCGCAATGTTCCCCACATTGCCAAAGCCTTGTCGGAAGCCTTTCGCGTTTTAAAGCCGGGTGGGCGGTTTATGTGTCTGGAATTTTCGGAAGTTCAAATGCCGATTCTTGATAAACTCTATGACATCTGGTCATTTCAGGGCATACCGCGCGTTGGCCAGATGATTGCCGGTGACAAAGAGTCTTACCGCTATCTGATCGAATCTATCCGCAAATTTCCCAAGCAGGAAGATTTTGCTGCAATGATACGGACAGCCGGTTTTTCACATGTCAGCTACCGTAATCTGACCGGTGGCATTGCTGCCATACATTCCGGCTGGAAAATCTGAATGTCAAAACTTACCGCATCCTTCCGTCTTATGCGTGTCGGCTTCATTCTGGCACGAGAAGGTGTGTTAAGCGCACTCCCAAGCGATGGATTACCCGCTTCGCTCGCATTTTTCCATCGTTTCGCCGGCTGGTTTGCCAGAAAAAGAAGTAAAAAAACCAACCGGTCGGAAAATATGTCACGGGCAATAAACAAGCTTGGTCCATCCTACATCAAGCTTGGACAATTTCTTGCAACCCGTCCCGATATTGTCGGATCGGAAGTAGCAAAAGACTTGTCGAGCCTCCAGGACCACGTCGATACCTTTCCTCATGAACAGGCTATTGCGCAAATCGAAGGTTCGCTCGGCCGCAAAATAGATGATCTTTTTGTCGAATTCGGTCCGGCAATTGCCGCCGCCTCGATGGCACAAGTTCACCCCGCAACCGTGCGGAACCCTGACGGGAGTCTTCGTAAAGTCGCCGTCAAGGTTATCCGCCCCGGAGTAAGGCGGCGTTTTGCCAAAGATCTTGAGGGATTTTACCTTGCTGCAGAAATGCAGGAACGCTATGTGCCGGCAGCACGGCGATTGAAGCCGGTCAGCGTTGTTGACACATTGGCACAAACCACAAAAATTGAAATGGATTTGCGCCTTGAAGCGGCGGCACTCTCTGAAATTGCCGAGAACACAGCAAATGATAAAGGTTTTCGTGTTCCCGCAGTCGATTGGGAGCGCACAGGACGTGATGTTCTGACCATGGAATGGATTGACGGCATCAAAATGTCGGATATCGAAGGGCTTAAAGCCGCCGGTTTCGATCTTGATGCACTTGCTGTCACCCTTATGCAATCCTTCCTGAAACATACATTGCGCGATGGTTTTTTCCACGCGGATATGCATCCGGGCAATCTTTTTGTTGATAAAGATGGATGTATCGTTGCAGTCGATTTGGGCATTACCGGAAGGCTCGGCAAACAGGAAAAACGTTTTCTTGCTGAAATTTTATATGGCTTTATTACCCGCGATTATCGGCGTGTAGCAAACGTCCACTTTGAAGCCGGTTATGTGCCGCCCCATCAAAATATGGAAAGCTTTGCACAGGCCAACCGTGCCATAGGCGAACCGATCCACGGTCAATCGGCTGAAACAATTTCGATGGCCAAATTGTTGACTCTGCTTTTTGAAGTGACCGAACTTTTCGACATGCAAACACGGCCGGAACTATTGCTGTTACAAAAAACCATGGTGGTTGTGGAGGGCGTTTCCCGTTCGCTTAATCCCCATTTCAATATGTGGAAAGCAGCTGAACCGGTTGTAAAAGAGTGGATCACAAAAAATTTAGGGCCCATCGGCATGGCAAAAGATTTGACCGAAGGTGCGCAATCGCTCCTTACTTTTGCCCGCAGAACGCCGGAACTTGTCCGAAGCGTCGAACGCATCCAGAAGGGTGCCGATAAAATGGCGCAGGAAGGCCTTCATCTTGATGATGATACGCTGAAAAGATTTGCCCTGATGCAGGGAAAACAAAACCGGTTTGGCCGATATGCTGTCATTCTAATCGCTGTTTGCATGGTGATTATCACTTATAAACTTGTTGTTTAACGCAAAGTCGGAACGACAACGAACGCTTCATTTTTTGCAAAAACTTTGGCGGCGTGTTGTTTCACGCCGCTCAAAACATCATCAAAACGCTATAACCGACGTTCTGCATTACTTAATCAATAAACGCTCGTCTTCAGGTTTGATTGCGTTTCAAACCGGTAAAATATTTTTATAACGCCTTATGACAAGCGTCCCGGCCGATATTCCAGTATCAAGTTGAAATACAGAACCATTTGGAAACTGTTATTTAACGCCGAGTTCAACACCTTTTTTGGCTCTTGGCGTTCCCATATGATCTTTAAGCCAACATTGCTTTTTCCTAGGGATAAATGAAAAAGCTATACACCGCTGATCTCCAATACATCCTATAAAACAGGAAAAATAATCCGTATTTTCGATATAAGTGTAATCACCACCCGTGATATCCTTATTACTCAAAGCCATAAAATCGGTTATTTTTACGCTATTCCTTTTGCTTGAGATAAAGGCTGCAGCGGCGTCTTTATTACGAATAAGGGCAACAACATCATATTTCAGCATACAAGCATGAAGGCGCTTGTGGTAGGTCAGTGCCTGACAACGCCCGTCATTTTCGCACATTTCTAAGCAATTATCGAAACTCACATGTTTTGCAGACCGGTAATCAAACCCGATGGCATCGTAATTATTTTGATTAATGAACGTTACGGTAGGCTGATTAACAGGTGGTACGTTGACGTTGCCCTGCACGCCGGCAGACGAATTTGATTGAGGCAATGGCTGGTTTACGGTCTGATTGGCCTCGTTGGTTGGCGTCGGGGCGTAACACAATATCTTATAAACCGAAGGCGTTGCTTTTTCGGTAATATCCGCAGTTGAAGGAACAGGTGCACCCTTATCATCATTGGCGTAAGAGACTGTTAAACCTTGCGCTTCTATAAATAGTGCCGCAACGCCTGCTCTCAGCGCGAAGTTGACATTTTGTGCAATAAATCCGGTTTGATCGGCAAAATTTTTCGATAGTCCGGCAGTGGTTATACCGATAACGTGACCATGCCTGTCAATGACTGGTCCGCCCGAATTACCGGGCTGAATAGGTGTTGATATCTGTAAATAACGCGCATCATTTTCGACACCTGAAAGGGCATTGACATTGCCGGTCGTCATTTTGATCGAATCCGATAAAAGACCGTCCAGTGGAAAACCGAGTGCAATAATATCTTCGCCCAGGCGGATGACATCACGCCTTAAAACCAATGCCTGCGTTTTTACTCCTGCCGCTGCCTTTATCAAGGCAAGATCATCATGGGAATCCATGCGAAGATCTACAGCATCCCCCGTATTGCCGATTTCCACACGTTGGCACCCTCTAACAACGTGTGCATTGGTCAATATCCAGCCATCATCAGTAACAGCAAAACCACTACCCGTAGAAGATGGCGTTTCAGCCCATGTTGCTTCATTCAATGTGGTCAATATCAATAAAAATGAAAGCAACTCTGGAATAAAATAACGCATATATTCTCTCCACATGATGAATTCTTCAATTACATCATTATATGAGACAAAATAGTCTGAAAATTTAAATATCAAATAAACGGTTTCATCCCAAAATTTAAAAATCATTTTTACATTATAATGAACGATACATAATGAATTCAAAAATAGTTGCGCATGAAGAACGGTTAAAGAATAAGATAAATCCGGTTGATGCACTTGCCGTGATTGTTTGAAAAGGCTAAACCGGATGATATTTTGATTTCATTGATTGCTTGAGAGGTTTTCCATGGCCAGTATTACAATTCGCAATTTACCTGATGAAGCAAAGGAAACACTTCGCCTTAACGCTGCAAAAAACAAGCGCTCTATGGAAGAAGAAGCACGACTGTTATTGATGTCAGGCTACAATGGAGAAATATTTCCGCAAAAAGCCAGTGTCAAAGAAATGCAATCATTGAAATCAAAGTCGATACTTTTGATTATAAGTGGCGGAGTTGCCGCTTATAAAGCGCTTGATCTCATCCGCCGCCTCAAGGAAAGAGGCGCCAAGGTTACTGTTGTAATGACCAAAGCGGCAACAGAATTTGTAACGCCGCTTGCAGCAGGCAGCCTTTCAGGCGGCCATGTTTTTACCGATCTCTTTCAACGCCATGAGGAACACGATATTGGCCATATCAGGCTCGCCCGTTCTGCCGATTTGATTGTTCTAGCACCTGCAACAGCCGACCGGATTGCAAAAATGGCAAATGGCATTGCCGATGATCTTGCGGGAGCTATTCTCCTTGCAGCCAATTGCCCGCTTCTTATTGCACCGGCAATGAATCCGGCAATGTGGAAGCATCCGGCTACACAACGCAATATCCGCACTCTTATAGCCGATGATATCAGAATGATTGGCCCGGAAAGCGGCGAAATGGCCGAAAGTGGAGAAGCCGGTCGAGGTCGTATGAGCGAACCGCTCGCAATTGTTGCTGCGGCCGAATCCATGCTTGATTGTGGGGGGACCCCCCTCTCCGGCAAGCATATTGTTGTTACGTCGGGACCGACCCATGAACCGATAGATCCAGTGCGCTATCTTGCCAACCGCTCTTCAGGCAAACAAGGGCATGCAATTGCCGCCGCACTGCATCATCTTGGTGCACAAGTCACACTCGTTTCCGGTCCTGTCAGCATTCCCGATCCGGATGGCGTTGAAACAATTCACGTTGAAACGGCAATAGAGATGCTCGATGCGGTAAAACACGCCTTGCCTGCCGACGCCGCTATATTTGTTGCAGCTGTCGCTGATTGGCGCAGTGCTGAAAGTGCCGCACAAAAAATCAAGAAACAAGCAGGCCAATCTGCCCCGACATTGGAAATGGTCGAAAATCCCGATATTCTTGCCACTATCGGGCACGCCCGGAACCGGCCGAAGCTCGTTATCGGTTTTGCTGCAGAGACCAATGATCTTATCGAAAATGCGAAAAAGAAGCTTGACAAAAAAGGTGCCGATTTCATTCTGGCCAATGATGTTTCTGTCGATAAAGAGGGAAAAAGCGTTATGGGAGGAGATTATAACAGGATTTCATGTGTGAGCCGTAACGCTGTCGAAACGTGGCCGGAAATGAACAAAGAAGACGTTGCTAAAAAACTTGGCAAAAAAATAGCAACATTTTTTTCGTGAACGGATAACCTTTTTGGTAATAAGTCCATCCCGATAAATTTACATTTTGTAATATCTATCAAAATTATCTTTTTACAATGCGTTGATAATTGGAAGCGTACTAGTAATACGCAATTGAAAACTTACATATTTTTAAAGCTGTTAAAAAGGACACTGGCAGGAATGAAAACGAAATTATTTGGATTAAGCATTCTATTGATGGGGCTTGGTGCATTTCCAAATGCTTATGCGAACTCGCAGTGCGGAGTGCCGGAACTTACAGAATGCCCCACACCGGTCGATGAAAAATTGCCCGATGTCAAAAATATGTTGAAATGGAACATGGAAGACAGGATGATCGGCTTTCGCAACGATTATCGCGCTTATCCCGGTGACGTCTTCAAGCACGCAACACCTCGTCCATTGATGCGACAAATTCATGATATGTCGAGTGTTTCCTATACCGTCGACGGCCATTCTTATAACCTTCAGGAATATGTAGCACGCAACAAGATCGCCGGATTAATGGTGATAAAAAATGGTGTTGTAGTGTTGGAATTTTATGGCCGCGGTAATACACCCCGAACTTTGTGGACATCCCGATCTGTCGGTAAATCCGTCGTTTCAACCCTTGTCGGTGTGGCTCTCAAGGAAGGGAAAATCAAATCTCTTGATGATAAAGTCGTTCGCTATAATCCTGACGTCAAAGGTACCGTGTGGGCAAATATCACGATAAGGGAATTGTTACAGCACACATCAGGGGTCAAATGGGATGAAAATTACGAAGACGATAATTCCGATTTTGCCAAACTTACCCAGTGTGAAGCTTTGGACAATGCCTATACTTGTGTCCATGACCTTGTAATCAACAAAAAACGCGTAAAACAGACAGAGCCGGGGAAAGTTTGGGCATATTCATCAGGTGGTGCATGGCTTTTGGGCGACACTTTGGAAAAAGCTGTGAAGATGCCACTTGCCCAATATTTACAGGAGAAAATCTGGAAACCTTACGGTATGGTCAGTGACGGTGTATGGCATAGCTATCAAAAAGGTAAGCATGATACCGGTGCTCACGGCTTTAATGCAACATTGGAAGACTGGGGAAAATTCGGACAATTTGTTCTTTATAACGGTTTCCTTCCCGACGGCAAAACGATTCTGCCTGATCATTGGGTCGTTGATGCGCGCACATGGAACAAAGCAACAAATTCGGTTAATAAAAATCACCCGGAAGGAAGTTACGGGTTTGAATGGTGGAACAATGCTGTACCTCAATCTGCGGAAAACGTTTCACCCAAGCTTGGTCTGAGCAGTTCGGAAACAATGTGGGGCTTGGGAATTTACGGGCAGATGCTGGTTGTCAACCAGCAGGAGAATATGGTGATTGTCCAGTGGTCGACATGGGAAAAAGCCGAACCATCTTTTTCTGCCGAACCACTTGAAGCTTCATTGATGTTCAATGCAATTTCCAACAGCCTTAATCAATAAACGGTCATAAAAACCGGCAAAAGCGGATAACTTTGATTTATCTTTTTGCCGGAATCGCAACTTTACATTTGTGATCTAAAATTCGAAAGGGCTCCTATCAATGGATAGGAGCCCGTTTTCTTTCAGGCAAGTTTTTCACGTACCCCATTATTGCCGGCGATTTTTCGACGGCTAAAACTTAAGTCCTAAAGCTATTGTTCGCTGCAGCAGATAGGGTGAAACCTCATCGTTTAAATAAGTGTAATTCAACTTATCCGGCTTGGATCAGGCCTGCTTGCGTTGCAAAATCTCTCAATGAAAACTGCGCACGAGGGCCGGTTTGCTGGATGATGGCGCTGGCACAAAGTGCACCAAGACGCGCACTATCAATAAACGACATCCCGTTTGTATAACCATAAAGAAAGCCGGCAGCATAAACATCACCGGCACCGGTCTGGTCGACCACATGTTCAACCGGATAAATGCCGGCTGTGAATGTTTTTTCTCTCGACGTGACAATAGACCCATTGGCATTGCGCGTTACGCAGGCAAAGCCGCGAACATCGTTTCTTATGGCTGTAATGGCCATATCGAATGAAGATGTTTCATAAAGTGAAAGAAGTTCCGATTCGTTTGAAAAGACGATATCGACCGTACCGGTGCGGATAAGTTCCAGAAATTCATCCCGATAACGGTCAACACAGAAGGAATCAGAAAGAGTAATGGCCATCTGGTTTCCATTTTCATGAGCGATTTTTGCAGCAAGCCGCATAGCCTGTTTTGCCCGCGGCGGATCCCACAAATAACCTTCAAAATAGATAACTTTCGAATCAGCAACTTTTGTTGCCTCGACGTCTTCCGGTCCGAATTCGACACACGCTCCGAGATAGGTATTCATCGAGCGTTCGCCATCGGGCGTGTTGAAAATCATACAACGGGCGGTCGGAGCACCGCCCTGCAAAGGACGTGTGTCATAAACAACACCTTGTCCACGAAGATCATGGGCAAAAACCTGCCCCAAATGATCGGCTGCAACTTTTCCCATAAAAGCGGCTTTGCCGCCAAGATTGGCAAGTGCGGCGGCTGTATTGCTCGCACTGCCGCCCGATGTTTCGACTGCCTGTCCCATGCGCGAATAGAGAAGTTCGGCACGTTTAGCATCAATCAGATTCATCGCCCCTTTAATGATGCCATTATTGACCAGAAAATCTTCATCGGTACGGGCAATTACATCGACAATAGCATTGCCGATTGCCAAAACATCATAATGTGCCATCTCGCTCTCTCCGTATTTTATTCTCCCTCGCTCATTACTCGTTCAGAACACAAAAGACCAGAGAGCTAAAGCCCCTCTTGTTTCTTTTTGCCTGCTTTCTATCTATATCCCCATGATTTTTGACGCAGCCTATCGCGCTTTTTCGCGCCTTTTCACCCCACCATACCGTTCAATGCTATGGAAAGCATTGGGCGTAACACTGCTTTTGTTGGCGATTTTGTGGTTCGGCTTGCGCGAATTATTCCTGTATTATATTTGGCCATATTTACAACAATATATGCCTGATTTTCCCGATTGGGCGGGTTGGCTCGGATTTGTTGCCGTCATTGTCTTTTCGGTAGGGCTTGCATTGCTTATGGCACTTTTGATCGCACCGATCACATCACTCATAGGCGGTTATTTTATGGATGATGCAGCCGAAATTATCGAAAAAACAGATTATCCCGACGATCCGGTAGGCGTGGCAATGCCGCTCGGCCGTTCGCTTGTCATCTCGCTGAAATTTCTGGCTTTAAGCCTCGTCGGTAACATTATTGCCCTGATCCTCTATTTCTTCCCCGGCGTCAATCTCGTCGCTTTTTATGCAATCAATGGCTATCTTTTCGGGCGCGAATATTTCGAATTTGCCGCCTGTCGCCATCGCACCGAGCTTGAAGCCCACCAATTCTATAAACAGAATGCTCTTTATGTATTTTTTGGCGGTCTCATCATTGCCCTTTTCGTTTCTGTACCGGTACTCAACTTGTTGACGCCGCTTTTTGCCGCCGCAATGATGACTTATCTTCACAAAAGCCTGTCCCGGAAAAAACAAGCATTGTCGAGATAGATTACGGACAATTTCAACATCTTCTCGACTTTATCCTACTTTTGTGACAACAAGAGATTATGAAGCCACTTATAAAAATATGCGGGTTGAAAACACCTGAAGCGATAAACGCTGCCATTGACAATGGTGCGCATTATATCGGCTTTATCTTTTTTTCCAAAAGCCCCCGCAATCTTTCGATTGAAGAAGCAAAACAATTGCGCCCGCTCATCAAAAAGCCGGTGAAACTCGTTGCTGTCACGGTCGATGCCGATGATGAAATGCTTTCGAAAATCGTCGCAAATGTCCATCCCGATATTCTCCAGCTTCATGGCCATGAATCACCCGAACGCGTGAAACAGCTTGCAACCACTTATGGTTTGCCGATTATCAAAGCCTTCTCTATTCGTGAACAATCGGATTTTAATGAGGTCGCTGCCTATCGTGGTTTGGTGGATATATTTTTATTTGACGCCAAAGCTCCCGAAGGCTCACAATTACCTGGCGGGAACGGAATTTCTTTCGACTGGTCGCTTTTAAAGACGCTTGACGAAGACTGTCAAACCGTGCTTTCGGGTGGGTTGAACGCGCAAAATGTTAGAGAAGCCATCAGAATAGCTTCCCCTGACATTCTTGATATTTCAAGTGGCGTTGAACGTGCTCCCGGTGTTAAGGACATAAAATTGATTGAAGGTTTTTTTGATTCTGTCAAAAAAGCCGTTGAAAATTAAGGAGACTGACGTGGAAAAGTCGGCTGAAATCAATTCCTTTAAAACAGGCCCCGATGAAGCGGGCATGTTCGGCATTTATGGTGGGCGTTTTGTTGCCGAAACCCTGATGCCGCTTATTCTGGAATTGGAGAAAGCGTATAACGAGGCCAAAGATGACCCCGCCTTCAATATCGAACTGAAAAATCTTTCCACCAATTATGCAGGCCGTCCGTCGAAACTTTATTACGCCGAACGTTTGACCAAGCATCTCGGTGGAGCAAAAATCTATTTGAAGCGGGAAGATCTGAACCACACCGGTAGCCATAAAATCAATAATTGTCTGGGGCAAATTCTGCTTGCGCGGCGCATGGGCAAAACCCGTATCATTGCCGAAACCGGCGCCGGACAACATGGTGTCGCTGCGGCTACAGTTTGCGCGCGTTTTGGTTTGCCTTGCGTTGTCTATATGGGCTCGACCGATGTCGAGCGGCAAAAGCCAAATGTGTTCCGCATGGAACTTTTAGGTGCCAAGGTCAACGCTGTTAAAGCGGGTAACGGCACATTGAAAGACGCAATGAATGAAGCTTTGCGCGATTGGGTAAGCAATGTACGCGATACCTATTATCTTATCGGCACTGCTGCAGGCCCGCACCCCTATCCGGAAATGGTTCGCGATTTTCAATCTGTCATTGGTAAAGAAGCAAGGGAACAAATCCTCGAGCGCGAAGGGCGCCTTCCCGATCTGCTAATTGCTGCTGTTGGTGGCGGGTCGAATTCAATTGGCCTCTTCTACCCCTTTCTTGACGATAAAACAGTACGGATTATCGGCGTTGAAGCAGGTGGCCGTGGTCTGAAAGGCAACGAGCACTGCGCTTCTATGACGGCCGGAAGCCCGGGGGTTTTACACGGCAATCGTACCTATCTTATCCAGAATGACGATGGCCAGATTCTTGAAGGCCATTCGATTTCGGCAGGCCTTGATTATCCCGGTGTCGGGCCGGAACATTCGTGGCTCAAAGACAAAGGGCGCGTTGAATATGTACCAATTCTTGACACAGAAGCATTGGAAGCCTTCCAGCTTTTGACACGCCTTGAAGGCATCATACCGGCACTCGAATCCTCGCATGCGGTTGCACAAGCCATCAAGGAAGCACCTAAGATGGATAAAGAGCAAATTATCATTGTCAATCTTTCCGGTCGTGGCGACAAGGATGTCCACACGGTTGGAACACTTCTTGGCATGAATATGTGAGTTTGAGAGAGCGGCTATGACAACACGTATCAAAGAAACATTTGAAAAAGCCAAGAATAACAATCGTCCGGCTCTTGTAACCTATATGATGGCCGGGGATCCGGATTTTGACACCGCGCTAAAAATTATGAAAGCACTCCCGAAAGCTGGTAGCGATGTTATAGAACTCGGAATGCCATTTTCCGACCCGATGGCGGATGGCCCGACCATTCAGGCTGCGGGTCTGCGCGCGCTTAAAGCCGGACAGACGCTCAACAAGACGCTGAAACTCGTTAGTGAATTCCGCAAAACCGACCAGACCACGCCGATTGTGTTGATGGGATATTATAATCCGATCTATGTCCATGGCGTCGACCAATTTTTGATTGATGCCAAAAAGGCTGATATCGACGGTCTGATTGTCGTTGATTTGCCGCCGGAAATGGATAACGAACTTTGCTTGCCCGCGGTCAAAGCGGATATCAATTTCATTCGTCTGGCGACACCGACAACCGACGACCAACGCTTGCCGAAAGTACTGGAAAATACTTCCGGCTTTGTTTATTATGTTTCGATGACGGGCATTACCGGTCAAGCCTTGCCTGATACCGATATTGTTGCCAAAGCCGTGAAAAATATTAAAAAACACACGTCTTTGCCGATTGCTGTCGGTTTTGGCATCAAGACCAGAGAACAAGCTGCAAAAATCGGTCGTGCTGCCGATGGTGTTGTGGTTGGAAGCGCAATTGTTAATGCAATTGCTTCAACTCTTGATAAGAATGGACACCCGAAAGGTGATGCTGCAAAAGCGGCTAGCGACCTTGTAAAACAATTGAGCGCAGGTGTATCGGAAGCCAGACAAGGCTGAATTGAAGCTTAGCCAACAAACAGGATAAGGTGACATAGATGAACTGGATTACCAATTATGTTCGTCCGAAGATCAACTCGATGTTTGGTCGTCGTGAGATGCCAGAAAATTTGTGGGTCAAAGACCCCGCCAGTGGTGAAATGGTTTTTCATAAAGATCTGGAAAATAACCAGTATGTTGTTCCGACATCGGGTTACCACATGCGCATACCGGCAAAAGCCCGTCTTGCAAATTTTTTTGACGATGGTGCTTATGAACTTCTGGAAAATCCGAAAGTTGTTATCGACCCGCTAAAATTCCGTGATGAAAAGCGCTATATCGATCGTCTGAAAGACTACCGCTCTAAACTCGGCGTCGATGACGATATTATGAATGCACGCGGTACAATCGAAGGAATTCCTATCATTGCAACTGTGCAGGATTTTGCCTTTATGGGTGGCTCTCTCGGCATGGCCGCAGGTGAGGCCATTATCAAGGCTTTCGAAACTGCCATTCAGGAAAAACGTCCTTTGGTACTCTTCGTAGCCTCGGGTGGCGCCCGTATGCAGGAAGGCACACTTTCTCTCATGCAAATGCCGCGCACGACTGTTGCGGTTGAAATGATGAAGGACGCAAAACTTCCCTATATCGTGGTTTTGACCAATCCGACGACAGGCGGTGTTACAGCTTCCTATGCTATGCTTGGTGATGTTCATATAGCAGAACCCGGTGCAATGATCGGTTTTGCCGGCCCTCGCGTGATTGAACAAACCATACGCGAAAAGCTGCCGGAAGGTTTTCAGAGCGCGGAATATCTTCTCAAACATGGTATGGTTGATATGGTGGTCTCGCGACTTGAATTGAAATCGACCATTGCAAAACTTCTGCGTCTGATGATGAAATTGCCTGCACCTGAACATCATTCGGGCAAACATCATAGTAGTAAAGCCGCCTGAATAGAGATGACCGAAAATCGGGTAGACACGCTTATCAATAGCCTTCTCAAGCGCTATCCGAAAGGCTTCGACCTTTCGCTCGACCGTATCTCGCGGCTTTTGGAAAATCTTGGCAATCCGCATTTGAAATTGCCGCCGATTATCCATATTGCGGGCACCAACGGAAAAGGGTCAGCGGCGGCAACTTGTCGTGCGCTTCTTGAAAGCGCGGGATATAGTGTTCATGTCCATACGTCACCCCACCTTGTTCATTGGAACGAGCGCTATCGATTGGGTAAAAAAGGTGGTGGCAAATTTGTTGATGATGACACTCTCGCCGATGCAATAGAACGGGTAACGAAAGCCAATCAGAATGAGCCGATTACCGTTTTCGAACTGTTGACGGCTGTTGCCTTTCTGCTTTTTTCCGAACATCCGGCCGATGCTGTCATACTTGAAGTGGGATTAGGTGGACGTTTCGACGCGACCAACGTCATCAAGAAACCGGCGGTTTCGCTTATTATGCCGATATCGCTTGATCATGTTGCTCTACTCGGCAATACAGTTGAAAAAATCGCTTTCGAAAAGGGTGGTATTATCAAGGAAGGTGCTCCCCTTGTTATCGGCAAGCAGGAAAGCGATGGTGCTATCGATGTTCTGACAACCATCGCGCAAAAACGCCATGCGCCTTTCGTCCTTTATGATCAGGATTTTCAGGCCTATAACGATCATGGGCAAATGGTTTTTCAAAACGAAGCCGGACTTAAAGAACTTCCACTTCCTTCGCTCCGTGGCGACCATCAAATCAGTAATGCAGCGAGCGCAATTGAAGCTGTTCTCCATGCCGGTTTCAAATTGACCGATCAGAATATTGCCAAAGCCATGCAAAATATTGTCTGGCCTGCGCGAATGCAGCGCATCAAAGCCGGCAAGCTCATTGATTTTCTGCCAAAAACGATGACGGTTTTTCTCGATGGAGGGCATAATCCGGCAGGTGCAAAAGTCATTGCACAAGAAATCAGGCATTGGAAAGAAAAAGGAGTGGGACCGGTGACGATGGTCGCCGGTATGATCAACACAAAAGATTCCTTTCACTATTTCAAAGAGCTCGAAGGTCTTGTCGATAAGGTCTACACCGTACCGGTCTTGTCAAGTGATAGCGGTGTAGCGCCTCAAGAATTGGCAAAAGTTGTCGGTTCGGCCGGTTTGGAGGCGGAAACCACGACATCAATTGAAGACGCTTTCCAAAAAATTTCAGCACTTGCACCTCAAAGAATCATTCTTGTTGCAGGTTCGCTTTATATGGCCGGTGACTTTTTGAAGAAAAATGGGACACCACCGGAATAAACGATTGCTAATCTCTTCAACATTTAATGAGAATAGTTCAAAAGACTTGCGTTCGGGCCAAAACAAGCTAAACCTTATAACAATAAAGGTGACGATTTTTAAGGAGTGCATCCCATGACGCTCAGTACCGAACTTTATCAATACCCGAAGCTTATTACCGTTTTCGGCGGCTCGGGGTTCGTCGGCCGCCATGTCGTCGAAACATTGACCAAACGCGGCTATCGGGTTCGTATTGCTGTGCGCCGTCCGGAAATTGCCTATTATATGCTGCAAATTGGCGAAGTTGGCCAAACCCAAATGGTCAAAACCAATGTGCGCAATCGTGAATCGGTTGCACGCGCTTTAATTGATGCCGATGTAGCCGTGTTTTTGCCAGGTCTTCTTTATTCACAAGGCAAAAATAATTACAACAATGTGCAGGTTGAAGGCGCTAAAAATGTTGCCGAACTTGCACAAAGTGCAGGCATTCCTCTCATTCACATGTCAGCTTTGAATGCTGATATCAATTCCAACCTTCCCTATCCGAAAACCAAAGCATTGGGCGAACAAGCCGTTCAGAAAGCCCATAAAGATGCCATTATCATGCGCCCATCGGTTATTTTCGGTCAGGAAGATTCTTTCTTCAATAAACTTGCCGATATGTCGCGCTTTACCTGGATGCTGCCGATGTTTGGTGGCGGCGAGACAAAGCTTCAGCCGGTTTACGTTGGTGATATCGCCAAATTCGTCGTTGCCGCAATTGAAGGGCATATTCCAACAGGTAAGGTTTATGAGCTCGGCGGCAAAGAGGTGATAACCTATCGGCATACTGTCGAAGAAATGCTCAAAGTTATCATGCGAAAAAAAGCGCTGGTTTCCGTACCTTTTGCACTCGGCAGTTTCATTGGCGGTATTTTCGGTTTACTCGGAAAAATTCCGATGATCCCGACCGTTACAACGTCCGAGCAGATTAAAATGCTCAAAAAAGACTGCATTGTTTCTGAAGAAGCAAAGCTTGAAGGGCGTACATTGGATGGCGTTGGCATTACACCAAGAGCCATGGAAGCTGTTTTGCCTTCCTATCTATGGCGCTTCCGCCCTCATGGCCAATTTGCAAAAAACACGAAAAATTACAGAAAAGATGTAAAAATCTGAAGACAGGATTCTTCTGTTTGAAATTCGCAAATAAAACGGGCGCCGGTCAAAATAGCGCCCTTTATTTTTGCATTATCTATTCGCTTAGAATTTGAAATTTTTTTCAATGATAGGCTTTCTGTCGTTTCAATAATACTTGTTCCGTTATTTCAATAATACCGGTTCTGTCGTTTCAATAAGCTGCTCTTCTTAATAGATATTTTGACGCCATTCGTTGAACTGCCCTGCTTTATGACCTTGCACCAATTTAAAAAATTCCGAACAAGGGAAGTGTTTTTCTAAACTTCGGAAGTTTTTATTGTTCTAGTTGAAAAAATTGTTCGCCAATTTTTGTCTTTTTCTTTCTAACTCGCTCCTATTCTCCCATCTGTTGCATATCTGCAAAAGCTTTGACGATTTTTAACACACTATTAACTATTTTTAGAGCGGCGCGATTTAGACTGTGCTATATAGACACACATTGAGGGTTCTGGAGTTAAACCATGAAAAAATTGTGTTCATTATTTATCGTTTTGATGTTCGCATTCTCGACAGTTGCTTGTACGCAGAATGAAAAAACAGTTGCCAAGTGGGGTGCCGGTGGTGCTGCTCTTGGTGCCTTGGGTGGCGCTGCATTCGGTCACGGTGGCAAAGCTGTTGCCGCCGGTGCTGCTGTCGGTGCCGTTGCTGGTGGCCTGATCGGTTATTCACGCACCAAGAATCACGTCCGTTACTGCCATTATCGCGATCGTAACGGCAAAGTATTCGAAGCACGTTGCAAATAAGTTAGATTTTGTTTGATTTTGAAAGGCACGTAAAAATTTTACGTGCCTTTCTTTTTATAAAGTTTTCCGGTCTTTTAAGCAGCTTTGTCAGTGAACCGTTCTGTTTTATTCAAGGACTGAATCCCACGAACATGCACGCTCGACAGCTTTTCGCCAACCGGCATAGCGTTTTTCCTGTTTTGCCACATCTTTGGAAGGCTTGAAGACGCGTTCAACTGTTGCGACCTTTCGCAATTCATCCAAACTCGACCAATAGCCCACCGCAAGTCCGGCAAGATAAGCCGAACCATATGCTGTCACCTCCAATATTTGCGGGCGCTCAACCGGCTTTTGCAAAATATCGGATTGGAACTGCATAAGAAAATTATTGGCAACAGCGCCGCCATCAACACGCAATGTCTTAAGATCTGTCTGGGCATCTGCCAACATGGCGGTGAGGACATCCTTGGTTTGATAGGCAATCGATTCCAGCGTCGCACGGGTAATATGGTTGCGGTTGACGCCCCTTGTCAGCCCCAAAATGGCCCCACGGGCAAAGGGATCCCAATAAGGCGCGCCAAGGCCGGTAAACGCCGGCACGACATAAACGCCATTCGAAGTCCCTACTTTTTCGGCAAAATATTCCGAATCTTCGGAATCGGTAAAAAACTTCAGTTCGTCACGGAGCCACTGGATAGCAGCGCCTGCCACAAAGATCGATCCTTCCAAAGCATAAGCAGGTTTGCCTTTTGCATCACAGCAAAGCGTTGTCACCAGACCATGGGTCGATTTTACGGCTTTTTTGCCGGTATTCATCAACATGAAACAACCGGTTCCATAAGTGTTTTTAGCCTGCCCCTCTTCAACGCAGATATGACCGAACAAGGCTGCCTGCTGGTCACCGGCTGCCCCTGCAATGGGGATACGTGTACCACCGCGCCCGCCAATATTGGTTTGTCCATAAATCTCGGAAGATGCTTTAACCTCCGGCAACATGGAGCGTGGAATGTTCAATGCTTTGAGCATCGTTTCATCCCAGTCCAGTTTATGAATATTGAAGAGCATGGTACGCGACGCATTGGTATATTCGGTAACGTGAACGCGCCCCTGCGTCATATTCCAGATGAGCCATGTATCAATCGTGCCGAAGAGCAATTCGCCATTATCGGCTTTTTGCCGTGCACCTTCCACATTTTCGAGTATCCATGCTATTTTTGTTCCCGAGAAATAAGGGTCGATGACAAGGCCGGTATTTTCCCGGATATAATCCTCGAGCCCTTCTTTTTTCATTCTTGCACAAATGTCTGTGGTACGCCGACACTGCCAGACAATCGCATTATAAACCGGTTTTCCGGTTGCTTTTTCCCAAACAACGGTCGTTTCACGCTGATTGGTAATTCCGATTGCTGCAATTTCATCCGAGCTGATGCCTGCTTTGGCTAAAGCTTCTGTCAAAGTCGAGCTTTGTGTCGCCCATATCTCGCGCGCGTCATGTTCGACCCAACCGGGGCGAGGATATATCTGGGTAAATTCACGTTGGGCAACACTGACGATATTTGCGTCGTGATCAAGCACCAGAGTGCGCGAACTTGTTGTGCCCTGATCGAATGCGACAATGTATTTCTTTTCGGCCATAAAAGCCTCCTGTTTTCTGGGAATATGACCAATTATTTCAATTGTCTGCGGGCAAGAGGCTCGCCGATCAGTTTCGTATAGAAGGCAGCACCGACACATCCCCCGATGACCGGAGCAATGAGCGGAATGAGAAAATACGGAATATCCCTATTTCCCGTCATGACGCTATTCCCCCAACCGGCGAAATAAGCAAAAAGGCGAGGCCCGAAATCACGTGCCGCATTCATTGCAAATCCCGTCAGCGGGCCAAAAGCACCACCAAGCACAGCAACCAGTATACCGACGAGAAATGCGACCAAGGCACCACGCGGCAAACCATTGCCATCATCACTCAATCCTAAAATCACCGCCACCAGAACAGCTGTGATAAAAAATTCTGTCATAAATGCTTGTGAGAGAGTGATGTGGGGATTTGGAAAAGTTGTAAAAACACCGGCTGTATCAAGTGTTTTTGCCGAGAAAAGATTATAATAAAGTCCATAGACAACGGCGGCTGCGACAAACGCACCCAAAAATTGCGAAATGATGTAAGGTAATATTTTTTGTTTTGGAAAATTTCCAAAGAAAGCCAATGCAAAAGTGACCGAAGGATTGAGGTGAGCCCCCGAGACGCCTCCGGTCAAATAGGCTGCAAGTGCAACAGCCAACCCCCAGATAATGCTTATTTCCCATTGTCCGTAAGCGGCGCCGGCCAATTTCAATCCTGCAACGCACCCCATACCGAGGGCCAGAAATAAAAATGTGCCGGCGAATTCCGCAACGCATTCATCACGTAAAGTATTCACATCAGACATGTTTCCTCCAGTGGTTTGCTGCCTGACCCGCTTTACTTCAGTAGACGGCGAACCCTTTAGATGGTTTTATGTTTTTCAAGGTATTGTCTTAAAGCTTCTTTTTCTTCGTCATTAAAATAGAGGCCAAGTTTCGAGCGACGCCACAAGACATCGTCAACATCCTTTGCCCATTCTTCACGCATCATCCATTGAACCTCGGCCTCATAAAGGCCGTGGCCAAAATGTTGCCCCTTGTCCTTTTTGCCATTATCAAAAATTTCCAGGGCTTCTGTGCCATAATTTCTTGCCAGACGGCGATGGGTTTTTGCATCGAGATCCGGCAAAATGCTGGCAACTCTCGCTTCCATGACAGAAAGCGAATCGTGCGGGAAATCGCCACCTGGCAGGCTGACACTGGCAGTCCATGCAGGTTTGCGTTTACCCAAAGCTTTTTCGATGAAGACGAGGGCGTCTTCCGACAATTTACGGAAAGTGGTGATTTTTCCGCCAAATGCATTCAGCATGATCGGACCATCATTTTCCCGCATTTCTTTCAAAACATAATCGCGTGTTGCTTCCTGCGCTTTTGAAGCACCATCGTCATAAAGCGGGCGAACACCCGAATAAGCCCAAACGATAGATTCACGCAAAACCGGCTTGGTGAAATATTCACTTGCTGCCGAACAGATATAATCAATCTCTTCGTCGCTGATATGAACCTTCGCCGGATCGCCTTTGTAGTCGCAATCGGTTGTTCCAATCAGCGTGAAATCTTCCTGATAAGGAATAGCAAAAACAATCCGGCCATCCTTGTTCTGGAAAATAAAAGCGCGGTCATGTTGATAAAGTTTTGGTACAACAATGTGCGATCCTTTAACCAGACGAACCGGCGGATGACCTTTAAAGCCCAAAGCATCCTGCAAGACGTGATTAATCCATGGACCCGCCATATTTGCCAGATAATCGGCAGTGACTGTCCACTCTTCACCATTCAATTTGTTTTTAAGGCCGATTTTCCATTTTTTGCCGTCGGCTTTGAGCGAGACAACTTCGGTGCGCACCATAATATCCGCACCAAGTCTTGCCGCATGACGGGCATTGGCAACAACCAGACGCGCATCGTCAACGCGGGCATCGGAATATTCGAAACCTTTGACAAAACCCGGCTTCAGGGATTCGCTATAGTCTTTGGTAAGATCAAGAACCTTGGTGCGCCACAATTCCTGATGACGGCTTCCAAGATGATCGTAAATGAATAAACCCAAACGCAGCATCCATGCAGGACGCAATCCTTTATTATAAGGCAATATAAAGCGCAAAGGACGAACAAGATGAGGTGCCATGTGCCAGATCACCTCGCGTTCCATCAATGCTTCTCTCACAAGACGGAAGGCATATTGCTCGAGATAGCGCAAGCCACCATGAATGAGCTTGGTAGAAGCACTGGAGGTGCCCGACGCAAGGTCATTCATTTCTGCCAGACCAACGGAATAGCCACGGCCAACAGCATCTCGGGCGACACCACAACCGTTGACGCCACCACCTATAACAAAAAGATCATAGTGTTTTTCGTTTTTCATTTAACCGACTTTCGACAAGGATGGTTTTCGTTATTCTAAGGATAGAATATGGAAGAAAACAAATGTCAACCGTAAAGCAAAAAAAATCACCAAATCTCCGTGTCACGAAGAAATTGATTTCTGATTGAAATCAAAAAACGAAAATATAATGCCGTATATGCGTTATTTATCAACTATTGGTTTAACTCAAGATGATGTGTTTTAAAACAGAACAATTAAAAATTGTACAATAAATTACTTTCGCTTGTCGTTGAGACTCATGAGACTCAAAAGCCGACAAAGTTTATAAAAATATGCCCTGATGCCTCGAAATTTTTCGGCGTCGAACGTTTTGTCCCCCCCCTCAAATGGCACGCATGAAAAACTAATTTTGAAGTGAAATTTTTATTCCCTTTTCGGTTTTTAAAAAATCGCAAACATTTTCACGTTGTTCAAAAATAGCCCCGACCTCTGATGAGGCTTACCCGATATCAAAAGATAGAGACGACAATTATCGTGACACAGTATTATCTACCAATGTTGCTGACATTCCGGTATTCGATTAACGGAAGTGGACAACCACAAAAACCTTTCAATTTTTTCTCGGACGTTTACCCAACTAGATGCGGCGGTTCATATCTTCCGCAAGGCATTCAAAACTTTTTTGCTAAGACAGAAATATCCGTTATGTGCTTTTTTGAATAAAGCCGAATGGACGGCAATTTTTCATAGCCGGAAAATTGATTGCTCAAGGCCGAAAATATCAGATTTATACTGTCGCCGCGTTTTGACAATGGTTTTAAAAATAAAGGGGCAAATCCGCTTTGCCCCTTAATCATTTTCTAAACTCTTCTCTCGCCCCTTGAGATCAGGAAGGACTATTGGCGCAATGTCGCTCCGGTCGATTTTGCAACATTATCGATAATTTTTTTCGCCAGAGCTTCGATATCTTCGTCAGTCAAAGTGCGTTCATGGGGCTGGATTGCCACTTCGATTGCGATTGATTTCTTATCTTCTCCAAGGCTTGCCCCCTCGAAGACATCGAATATCTCGACAGACTGGATAAGTTTTTTATCGGCTCCGCTTGCTGCACGAATGACAGTGGCTGCATTGACAGATTTATCCATAACAAAAGCAAAATCGCGCCGTATCATCTGGTATGGCGACAGAACCAAAGGCGGGCGTGTTTTGGTTGCCTTTTTGCGTGGTTCGGGAATACGGTCGATATAGACCTCGAAACCGCACAATGGTCCTGTTACATCAAGTTCCTCAAGAACATCGGGGTGGAATTCACCAAAGGTACCAAGAATAATTTTCGGCCCCAATTTGATAACACCGGAACGTCCCGGATGATACCACTCTGGAGCGCCAGTTTCTATTTGCACCTTTGAAGCATCAAGCCCGCAAGCATCGAGCACACAAAGTGCATCGGCCTTGGCATCAAAAACATCAACCGGTTTGGAAGAACCGGCCCAAAAACGACCCGAACCATCAAGCTTGTAAGTACCACGGCGGATACCGCCAGCAACGCGTCTTTGTGTCTCGGGTGTATTGCCCTCGAATGTAGCCGAAATTTCAAATAGGCCGAGATCGGGAAAGCCACGATCGGCATTGCGTTGGGCAGCCGCAATCAATCCCGGAAGCAGTGAAGGACGCATATCCGACATATCGGCAGCAATCGGGTTCAAAAGTTTCAATTCAGGCTTGCCGCCGCCAAATGCCTTGGCCTGTTTTTCCGAAATGAAAGACCATGTGATTGCTTCCATCAAGCCCCGACAAGCCAGAGCACGACGTGCAGAGCGCTGTCTGATCTGGATTGTGGTCAGAATTTGCCCACTCACAGAAGACGGCCGTTCCAAAGGTTCCGGCTTGATATTGTTCAAACCATGGATACGCATAACCTCTTCGACGAGATCGGCCTTACCATCAATATCAGGACGCCATGTTGGTACTTTCACCATGACAACATCGCCTTTGCCTTCAACACCAAAGCCTAAATGTTGCAATATGATTGTTGCCGCTTCATGGCTTAATTCCAGACCGGTCAAACGCTTGATTTCGGCAAACGGGAAGCGGATCACCTTTTGTTCGACACTCTTTTCCCCGATTGTATGGGCTTTTGAAGGCTTGCCACCACAAAGTTTCATTGCCATTTCGGTGGCAAAGGCCAGTCCCGGTTCCATAAATTCCGGATCGACACCGCGTTCAAAACGATAACGTGCATCCGAAACAATGCCAAAAGAGCGCCCCGTTGCTGCGACATTGCGTGGATCCCACAAAGCCGATTCAATGATAACATTTTTCGTGCTTTCATCGCATCCTGTTGCTTCCCCCCCCATTATGCCACCGATGGATTGGACACCATTATCATCGGAAATGACGCAATTATCCGGTCCCAAATCATATTCCTTGCCATTAAGGGCAAGAAGTTTATCACCCTTGCGCCCACGACGGACGGTGAGCTTTCCTTTTACCTTATCGGCATCGAAAACATGGAGCGGACGCCCGAGATCGACCGTAATATAATTGGTCATGTCGACAAGTGCATTGATTGGACGCAAGCCGATTGCATTAAGGCGGCGTTGTATCCATTTCGGCGACTGGACATTGTTGACGTCACGAATTTCACGCCATGAAAATCCGAGACATAAAGGCGCCGTATCACCAAAATCAAGCGACACGGTTACCGACGGCTCTCCTTCGCCGGAAATAGAAGGAACTTCAAGCGGCTTCAACTTTCCAATGCCGCTTGCTGCAAGATCACGGGCAATGCCATAGACACCCGTACAATCCGGCCGGTTCGGCGTGAGGCCGACATCAATGAGCGGATCATTAAGACCACAATAGGCAGCAAACGCTTTGCCTACGGGTGCATCGGAGCCAAGTTCGATAATGCCGTTATGTTCATTTGAAAGTTCAAGCTCGCGTTCGGAGCACATCATGCCGAAACTTTCGACACCACGGATTTTACCGACTGACAAAGTAACATCGAGCCCCGGAATATAAGCGCCCGGAGGGGCAAAAACCCCGATCAATCCGGCCTTCGCATTAGGAGCACCACAAACCACCTGAATGGGTTTATCCCCGCCGGTATCAACAGTCAAAATCTGTAAATGATCCGAATCGGGATGTTTTTTGGCTGTCAAAACTTTGGCAATTACAAAAACATCAAAGCTTTTGCGGTCATCGACGCTATCAACCTCGAGGCCTATATCGGTAAGCCGATCACAAATCTCGCCGAGCGATGCGTCTGTCTCCAGATGATCCTTCAACCAGGACAAAGTAAATTTCATTGTTCAAAACCTCTTTTCAAAACGCAAGACGCGGGTGTGAGTTTATGAATTGCTGAGACCGCCAAAAAGCGTTGGCACATCAAGCGGACGGAAACCATAATGTTCGATCCAGCGTATGTCGGCATCAAAAAATGCACGCAAATCGGGCATGCCGTATTTCAACATCGCGATACGATCGATCCCCATGCCCCAAGCAAAACCCTGATATTCATCCGGATCAAAACCGACGTTTTTCAACACATTCGGGTGCACCATGCCGCAGCCCAATATTTCGAGCCAGTCATTGCCCTCGCCGAATTTTACTTCTGTACCGGAGCGATCACACTGGATATCCACTTCCATCGACGGTTCGGTAAACGGAAAGAACGAAGGGCGAAAACGCATCTTCAATGAAGGAACTTCAAAAAATGCCTTACAGAATTCTTCATGTACCCACATAATATTGGCAATGGTCGATTTTTTATCGACAACCAGTCCTTCTACCTGATGGAACATCGGTGAATGGGTGGCATCCGAATCCATACGATAGGTTTTTCCCGGAATGATAATGCGGATTGGCGGTTTTTGCTTTTCCATCGTACGAACCTGAACGGGCGATGTATGCGTGCGCAAAAGTCGCCTTTCGCCTTTCTCGTCCGGATTGAAAAAGAACGTATCATGCATCTCGCGGGCGGGGTGGCCTTCAGGAAAGTTGAGGGCGGTAAAGTTATAATAATCGGTTTCGATATCCGGCCCTTCGGCAATGGAAAAGCCCATATCAGCATAAATTGCGGTGATCTCGTCAATCACTTGTGCAATCGGATGGATGCGCCCGCGGGCTTCCGGAGATGGACGCACAGGCAATGTAACGTCAACTGTTTCATTTTTAAGACGCGCTTCAGTTGCCGCACGCTTCAGTGCCTTGCGTTTTTCGCCCAAAAGCTCCAGAACCCGATTTTTCAAACCGTTTATCACCGGTCCGGCTTTTTGGCGCTCTTCAGCGCTCATGCCACCAAGGCTTTTGAGTTTTTCCGAAACACTGCCCTTTTTTCCAAGGGCGCTGACACGCACTGCTTCCAGTGCCTGCTCGTCTTGTGCAGCTTCAATTGCCGCACAGATTTCTTTTTCCAGACTGTCAATATCGTTCATGTCTTTGCCTGTTCTTTAAATTGGATGCCTGTTTTTCAAATTGGAAGAAAGAAACTCCATAGCGCTTAACATACGTTTGCCATCACCACCAAGGTAAATAAACCGTGCCAATTTTAACGGAGTGATAAAAATAGAAAAAAACCGGACAATTTTTTCAAGCTGTTTCAAGGTCTCCGGTGAAACTTGCTTTTTCCATGCATCAAAAGCGGCATTATCGGTTTTGTTTTTTTCAAGTGATTGTGCCGACACTTGAAAAAATAATAACCACGCATCACGCGCCTGGGCTGTGGGAATTGGCATCACTGCTTCCGGCTCTTCCTCAAAATCGAAAAAACCGAGCTCGTTTCCTGCCATAAACATATCACGGGGATGAGGCCTTCCGTGCACAAGTCCTGCGTGATGCACTTTTCCTAAAGCTTCACCGCATTGAACGAGTAACTTTTCATGTGCGTGAACATCTATCTCTTTTAAAAAATCAAGGCGTTTTTGTACAGTTTGACCGACATCGGAAATCATCAAAGCCGGTCCATCGACAGCAAGAATTTCGGGAACTGCCATACCTGCTTTGCTGAATTTTTCGATTTTACGTATTTCCTGCTCGTTCATGGCAACGGGATCACGCAATGGCGAAGATTTCATAAATGCAGCCGGTAATAAAAAAGATAAACGGTCATGAAGCCGCTTGCCCCATGGGCGCTTTTCAATTCCCTGCCGCTTGATCCAGACCTTTTTGCCCTCGCGCATGACACCGGCAATGCGTTTTCCCTCACAAGAATGAAAAAGCTTCTTGTCAGATTCGCTCAATGGCTCGGATATGAAAGAATTTATCTCGCTCATAACGCCTCAAAACAAAAACCCGCAACCGGCTTCAACCAGTGCGGGTTCCGAAAGAATGTTCTGTTTTTTAAAGGAACGCGACCGGCTTACTTGACGGCGCCTTCAAAAGCATTCGGTGTGGTTTTCTTCAAATATTCCAACGCCTTTTTTGCTGAAGCAACAAGCTTGGAGAATGTTGCAGGCTCATGAATAGCAATATCTGAAAGAACCTTGCGGTCGATCTCGATTCCTGCCTTGGCAAGACCGTCGATGAAACGGCCATAGGTCAAGCCCTCAAGACGGACAGCAGCATTGATACGCTGGATCCACAATGCGCGGAAACTGCGCTTGCGATTTTTGCGATCGCGATAGGCATATTGCCGTGAACGGTCGACAGCAGCTTTGGCTGTACGGATCGTATTTTTACGACGTCCGTAAAAACCTTCAGCAAGTTTGATAACTTTTTTGTGTTTGGCGTGTGCAGTTACGCCGCGTTTTACGCGTGCCATGTCATAATCTCCTTAAGAGCTAACTTTTAAAGGCCGTTCGGCAAATAGTTTTTGATGATTTTCTTGGCGTCGGGTGCACCAAGAACCATGGTGCCACGTGCATCACGCAAAAACTGGTTGGAACGTTTGATCATGCCATGCTGCTTGCCTGCGGCAGCTGCCTTGATTTTACCTGTAGCGGTAATTTTGAACCGCTTTTTGGCAGCCGATTTGGTCTTCATTTTGGGCATTTTGCTTCTCCATTGTTGTGATTGATGTTCGTACTGACCAAAGTACGAACAAGCATAAAAGTCGTCACGGCATGCCCTGCCGGACGGCTTGAACTGGGTTTTCATAAAACAGAGCCTCACAAATAGCAAGCAGACTTTTATGCAAAATACTTTTTTTCATGGCGCAAAAGCCAATCTTTACGCCACAAACCGCCAGCATAACCGGTAAGCGAACCATCCGCACCAATCACCCGATGACAGGGGATGATGATTGCAATCTGATTTTGCCCGTTGGCACGAGCCACCGCCCGCATAGCTGTAGGTCTATCCAATCTACGCGCCAATTCACTGTAAGAGCGTGTCTCCCCCGCCGGTATTTGGCGCAAAGCCTCCCAGACAAGGGGGGCAAAGCCACCAGCAACTTTGGCAAGCGGTGTTTCAAAATGGCAGCTTTTTCCTTGATAATAATCGGCCAACTCGGCTTCTACCTTGTCAATTACCGCTGTTCTTTCAAAACTGATGGAAGAGCGGGTCGCGGACTGCAATTTCTTGAGTTCTGTCAACAGCCCCTTGCGGTCGAAAAACTCCAAAAGATGCAAGACATGTTGGTCACTGACGGCAAGCATTTCACCTATCGGTGTTTCAATCCACGCCGCTTTTAGAAGATTGCGATTTTTTATTGCTTTCGGTGGGTGACCGATGAGCTTAAGAATTGCTTCACGAAAGCCGCTGCCCGAATCGTAGCCGGCGGAAAGTTGTGCTTCGATTACCGGTTGTCCGTGAGAAAGCAGCACAGCCCCCCGGCTTGCTCTTTTCAAGCGCGCCAATTCGAGAAACGTCATGCCTATCTGGCGTTTAAAAACGCGCCGCACTGTGGAAGGGTCAAACCCCATCCGTACAATATCGTCTTCCGACCATATGTGATCGGGATTTTCATCCAGTCTCGCCATTAAATTACGAAAAAGCGGATCAACGTGGCCACCTGCTTCCAGCGGATGGCATTTCTGGCAAGGCCGATAGCCCTGTTCGAGACATGCCGCAGCACTGTCACAGAAAAATACGTTTTCCCGCTTGGGTTTTCGCGCCGGACACGATAGCCGACAAAAAATACCTGTCGTTGTCACGCAAACAAAGACATGTCCGTCATAGGAGCGATCCCGATTGATCAGAGCTTCATAAAGCTGGTCTGTATTATTGGTTAGAAGTGTCATGAAAGTTTATATAAGCCAAAAAAAAGCAATTGTGCGCCGGAAATCGGGCACACATTTTTATAAAATTTAGCCACCAAAACCGGCCAAGCCTGTCTGTTATTTCACCGGGCAGTTCCAACGATTCCGCTCCGACTAATCGGATAATGTATAATTTTTGTCTTTAATGTCATTGGCTATCCGGATTGCCGCAAACAGGATTAATCTTTTGACTGTTAAACCGGAACCGGCGCACCATTGCCTTTCACTTCAACAAGCGGTGCCGGAATAGAACTTGTTTTAATGGCCGCCTTGCAAATATCGGCAATAATACAATGTACACAATCCGGTTTACGGGCTTTACAGATGTAACGACCATGTAAAATCAACCAATGATGGGCGTGAGCCATATATTTTTCGGGTATTATTTTGACAAGTTTCTTTTCAACTTCTTCAGGCGTTTTTCCCGGTGCCAGTTCTATCCGGTTACAAAACCGGAAAATATGGGTGTCGACGGCCATTGTCGGCTGGTTGAAAGCAACATTAAGCACAACATTCGCAGTTTTACGCCCAACACCTGGAAGTGCCATCAGAGCTTCTCTGGTATCAGGCACTTTACCGGCATATTTTTCGTTCAATATTTTGGAAAGCGCATAGACATTTTTGGCTTTTGCCCGCCACAGGCCAATCGTACGGATATAACCTGCAATGCCTTCTTCTCCGAGAGCTGCCATCTTTTCGGGCGTATCGGCGACAGCAAAAAGCGGCTTTGTTGCCTTGTTCACGCTTGCATCTGTCGCTTGTGCCGACAACACCACGGCCACAAGCAAAGTGAACGGACTTTCGTAAACAAGATCGCTTCTCGGATTTGGTCGCTGAACCGAAAAACGGCGAAAAATTTCTTCGATTTCGTCACCTGTATAGGCAGTTCCCGCTATTTTCCCGACTTTCGCCCTTTTGGCCTTCACACCCGTCATTACCTTTTAAAAACCTGTCTTGAACTTCAATGTAGAAATTTCCATATAACAGCTAAAGACAGAAAATGCCAAAACGGGTTTTCTGTTCAATAGTCGCTTCGAAGAGGACTACCTTATGACACGCATGACACCTTTTTCCAACCCGTTGCTGTTAGGCTTCGAAACAATGGAAAAAACGCTCGACCGTTTGAATAAATCGGGCGATGGCTATCCTCCTTATAACATTGTGCGTTTGTCTGGTGAGGAACCAAATGAACGACTGCGAATTACATTGGCAGTCGCCGGTTTCACGCCGGAAGACCTTGATGTTACGGTTGAGGATAATCAGCTTATTATTCGCGGTCGGCAAGCTGACGATGAGGAATTCGAATATCTGCATAGGGGTATTGCCTCACGCCAATTCCAGCGGGCTTTTGTGCTGGCAGATGGAATAAAGGTAGGGGCTGCAGAGCTTAAGAACGGCTTGCTTTCGATAGATCTTGAAAGACCGGCTCCAGAGAAGCGCGTCAAACGCATTACGATCAGTGCCATAGACGACGAGTAATGCGACAGGAGAAGAAAATGAAAAACGAAAAATCTTTGTCCATGCAGGAATTTGCTTTGCTCGGTGAGGGCGAACTCGCCTATCTGCGCAAAATTCGTACCGATGAATTAAGTAAAAAATTTCCGAATATGCCACCAATGACACCCGGCATCTCTTTATGGGCTTTGTTCGGGGCTGGCGGTGAGCCGATTATCCTTTCCGATGTTCGCGCCAAGGCTCTGGAAGGAGCAAACGATCAGGAATTGAAAACGGTTACCTTGCAATAAAACGTTCGTTGAAAAACGTTTATTTTTTTCAAGCTAAATGATCGGAATCGGGACTATTCTGAAGTTTTGTCAACATTTGTATGTTGCCATAAATTTTGAAAGAATTGTGCCCGATTTTTTCGTTGTTTGTTCAGGAGCAGATAGAAAATCGTCTCCCAGTTCAATGAGATTTGCCTATCGTATTTATGAGGTTCATGACTTCTATTGCAATCGTTGCAGGTCTTAATCTGGTTGTTTAACGCTACCCCCCTCAATTACACGTTTAAAATGAAGCAAAAGACATCTTGATAAAGCCTTTAAACGGGGAAATCGTATCTCCAATAGGTAATATATATTTATCTATAAACTTTTTTTAATTTCAGAGTTACATTTTTAATGTAACAATAATTATAATTAATATAATTTATTTATTTTTTAATATTATTATAATTGTTATATATATTTTTAAATTTATGATATAATATAAACAATATTATATTGTTTTATAATAATTAACCTCGATATATCCTCATATATTATAAAAAATATTCTCTTTTCTACCGTTTTTAAAACCCGCTCATCAAAATGTTTTTCTACTTGGCAAGGAGGATTTTTCTCTTTCAATATTTGCGTCAAGCGGTTAATATTGAGGAAGTTTCTAGCGCTTTTCACTTAATGTAGTAAAAAATTTTCTACCTTATAGAAGAACAGCTATCATGAAAAACGTTAAAAATACGATTTATCTCTTTATAGCAAGGTGTAAAATTCTTCCTATAAGCAGGATCGTGACGAGGGGGTCGTTTTGCGAAAACAGGCAGTTATAGCTTTTCTTATTTTTACTGTGGTCGGGGGTTTCGGATTATGCGTTTGTCGTTGCATGACAAACTATTTTTTATATTCACGTTTTTTCAATGACCGTTTCATTCTCGATATGATGGAAAATTTCAGTAGTATCGCAGCTATATTATTCTATCTTGCGGAAAATCTGCTGGAAGCTGCTATTTTTTCGATTTTTCCTACAGTCTACCTTTATCAGTTAAAAAGATTACCGATAGTATTTGTGATGTCCTATTCGGGGGCTATTTATCTGATGGGGGCAATCGGAGTTGCTTTCTATCTTAATCTTGCGCGTGTTACATTACCGCTCAATTCAATTCTCGTTTACGTGCTACTGACACCATTTCTTTATATCATTGTACCAATCTGGCTTGCCTATATGGTCTATTATATTTATTGGCTTGCACACGCGGAAATGAAAACTTAAAAGTCATCTAACAACTCGATGACTTGTGAGCATTATGACAGACCATAATAAATCAACTCTTTATAGCTACCCGATGCGTGGCTTTGGCGTTATTACAATTTTTCTGTTGCTTGGGCCAGCCGTCCAAACGATTGTCGGAGTATACCTCCTTCATCATTGGGTAGGTGGCACAAATCTGCTCGTAGAGATTTTTGATGTTTTCGGTAACGAAGTGCGTCCAAGATTTTTATCCGGTTATTCCTATTACATGCCTTCGGTGTTTTTAAGCGGTGTATTTTGTTCTCTTCCCCCCTCACGTGGACTGGGGCTTTCACTTTCAACATCTATCTGGCGCACAATTCTTGTCAGTCTATGTGTAGAAATATTCTATCTCATCATGTCACGCCCCTATATGGAACATATGACAAGTGAAAATATTCTTCGCGGCCTTTCCTACGGCTTCATCCAATGGATCTTTGTAGGATGGGTTTGCTGGATTCTTGCAACCGGTTTCAGACTTGATAAACCGGTCAATGATTGATGTCCGGCGGTCGGAGCAAAATACTTCTCGAAACAGATCGATACCTATCTTTTAAAACCTGAAAAACCTGTATGTTTTAAAAAACTGTAAAGCAAGCGCGAGCGAAACATTATTAAAATAATATTCTAAAGGTCTGAAGGTCCGGAAAAACCGCGCTTTCGTTTATTACGCAAAAAACGTGATTGGCTCCACGTTAAAACTATGCTGTGACAGCTATCTATATTCGAGAATAAAGGATATTTTTTCTCATGAGTAAAAATGCCGACATAACAGTACGCCCCGTCGGTTTTTTGCTAGCGCGCTTTCTCCAAGCTGTGCTTGTCTTTGTTGCCGGGATTATCATCCTGCCTACAGCATGGTCTTTCTTTTTTCTCCTGTTCGGCGGATGGTTTAAAACATTCGGCTTTTCATTGACCATTGCTTTCTTCCGACCTTTTCAGATCTATCTGCCAAGTTTTATAACCGCCTGTCTTATCGCTTTTATATTAGCGGCGAGAAGCGCGAGCTGGGGAAGTATTTCCCTGCGATTTACGTTGATAACCTCGGTCTTGATGGCACTTTTGTTCGACGGTTCCATTCGTGCTTTCAAATTTCTGTTTCCTACACTTTTTGCCAGTGTGGGCATCCAGAATGAAGCATTCCTTTATTGGACGATTGCATGGATTTTTGCCGGTTTCTTATTCTTTATCATTCTGAACCTGAGCGGCCTTACATTGCGTTACAAGGAAATGGAAAGGCCTCGGCTTGTTGATGCTATGAAATTTGCAATCGTCTACGCAATTTACGGTCCGGTACTTTATATCATCATCACATTATGGATCATGGTAGGTGATAGTTTGAGCTATCTTGGAGCGCGCGGTACAATCTCCGGAGAAATAAACACCGCCGGCCTCATGCTTGTGAGCCTTACCGTTTTCTGTGGCGTGCGCAGGCTGCGCCTTCAAGGTTCCCTCTCCTGGCGCTGGCTTTTTAGCATAACAATCGCCATCTCTCTGGTTTTCTGGATTGTTGATAGTATTTTTGTATCGAAATCGGATTGGCAGCTCACCGGACTTTATGTTTTGGCTGTTTATCTTTTGACCGCTATCAGCCTTTCTTTAATTGGCGGAGTGCTACTATATTTGCTGGGTGTGCCATTTAACGGGAAACGTTTTCAAAAAATCATTCGGCCATCGCCCCGTTTCCACCATGGAAGCCGGTTCTTTTTTGCACTTTTTCTGTTCATTATCTTTTTTATTTCTGCACCACCCCTATGGCAATCGGGAACGATCCTATGGCGGGCATTGCTCTTTTCCTTTCCGCCAGCTTCGTTTTTTACCGCCAGTCTTTCACTTGCCTATCTTAATGCAGGCCTTATTTTCAGCAGTTTTATTGCAATTATTGCGTTCCTGAAACGCCAGATAGACTTCGTTTCTATCTTTCTTGCGGCATTTATTTGTGCCCTTTGTAGCCTATTTCTGCCAATAAGCTATCTGGGCGTCAACTTCGGCCTCGTTTTCAATTTAATCGGTTGGTCAATGCTGCTTCTTGCCCCTTGCGCAGCATTCGGATTTTACATTTCTCACCTTTGCAAACAAGTTATTGTGAATTCAGGGAAAACTTGAAAATTTACGTAATTGTATCGAAGGCACCGGAGACTTGAAGAGGCCTGATATCGTATTCCCTCTATCTATATTTCCATTCTGTTCGGCTGTCAGCCTAATTTTTGTAAGTTAAAAGCTCACAATATTTTGTATCGGTCTTCAGGCTCGTCACATAGTTGACCGGTTAAGACACAAAAACGGAAGACAAATCCATATTTGAAATCATATTTTTCATTAGATTCAATAATCCGATTGAAAGCACTTCGCTCATCTTTGGCGAACATTGCAGAAGATTGGGACCAGTGATACAAATTAACAGATTATTAATATTCTCAGGCGGAGTGGTGTTTATGAAACCTGTTGTGGCTGCGTTCATTATGTGTCTTACCCTGTGCTCTTTCGCCTTCGCTCAGGAAGGCCAGAAGAATGACAAGACATCAACAGCCCCTGCGCAAGCAACAACGACAGCACCCGCAGTAGCAACAAAAACGACAGCGCCTGTTGATGCAACCAAGGTCGAAGGCAACCAACAGCCCGAAAATCCTTCTCCGGCACAGAATACACCGACAGAACCATCGGGAAAGCCTATGACTTTTGCTCTCCACACAAGCAATGAAGGTCAATGTCCCACATGTCGCTGGATCAGTGCGGAAGGCAACATCGTTCCTGATACGCCCGCATCGTTCAATCGCTTTCTTGAAGAAAACAAGCTTGCCGATCCGCTTTCTGCCCCCGATGGCTTGTTGATATCTTTTCACTCCAACGGAGGGGATATCCTTGCGGCAATTGCATTGGGCAGAGAGATCAGGAAACATAATTTCGATACAACTGTCGGCAACACAATCGTTAAACCTCTGGAAAGTGAGAAACTGGCAAATCAGATTGATGACAAATCTGCCGATAAAGCAGATAACAAAGCCGACGACAAAGACAAAACCGAAAATAACTCTGCTTCAGAAACACAAGAAGTCAAAACCGTTTCGGAACGGATCGACGGAATATGCCGGGAAGCTTGTATATGGGCATTTCTGGGCGGTAGAGCTCGTAATGTCAATAACGGTAAACTGGAATTACGCACCTACCGTCCACCACTTGACGGAGCTGGTACCACCTCTGGTCAGGAAGTCAGCGTGCGCCAACAACAACTTGCCGACATTGCTTATATAACAGATTACTCGGAAGAAATGGGGTTTAATCCCGTCATAGCTTTCATAAATTGGGATAATGCGGATTCACATATATTTTCAAGTGATGAAATACGAAACTATTCGATCGATTTTTCACCTGATGTGATTGGAAAATGGCAATTGGCGCCAATTAACGAGACACTTGTCGCAATAGCTTCAAGCAATGACAAAAAGACTTCGGCACGTCTTTATTGTGATAGTCATAAAACAATGTTTCTCGAGATAAGTGGGCCAACACGCTATAGCGCAGAGAACTATCAGAATTATCAGCAAACCGTTCAAACGTTACAAATCTGGGGAATGAGTGTGGGGATAAGCCAGGTGCAGACCAACTTGTCTGAAGGGCGGGTCGTCTACACAATCGAGCTTCCGAAAAGTCCGTTACAGGATTGGCATGTCGACGCGCCTTTTCTCAAAGGAGATAACGTAGCTGAACCGTTAAAGGGAATTTTCAATATTGAATTTTCCGATATGCCGGGTCTGAAGCAAGCAGCACGCTTCGTTATGAACAACTGTCCTTCAACATCACGCTAATAGGCATCGTCCACCTTCATTTTTCCAACTTGAAAAAGATTTCCAGAATGGCGAAAGGCATAAAAACGCCCAATAGAAAAAACACAATCGAGACGGGCAATTGATCCAATATTTCGCTCACCCAACCTGTCTCGTTCACAGGTGCCTGAGTTAGCATAAACATTTCAGCCATTGTCGTCAGGTGAAAAACACCGGCTTTCAGATAGACAATCAGATCCGACAAACCATAGAGCCCTGAAATAATAAAAAGCGGAACGCAAAAGACGAGCGCCGTCAAACACACGACGTTTTCCTTTTTTTCTCGCTTTTGATCGGAAACATCCCCGTCATCATAGATAACGGGGTTGCCGAAATTATCATTCTCGTAGAGATCCAGTTTGACCATTTTCAATAATTACCTCGCAACGTTGATGACGTTTCTTTTAAACGTCCAAACTTGCGCGAGGATGGCGCAAATAAAAAGCGGCCGGTTAAATCGACCGACCGCTTTTAAAACTTGAAATTAATTTTCGAATATTAACTGATAAACTTATTTCAAAGAATTACGATCAAGCTTTTATGGTTCTGAGCCTAAACTATCGCAACCCCGTTATAAATCAAACTATATCAGTGCTTCTTGTGATGAGAGGCAACGCGTTTATGATGCACATTGGCTTTCTTGTGGTGAACAACGGCTTTCTTATGGTGATAAACCGCATGTTGTTCAGCATAAGCAGGAGCCAACGACATTTTCGATACACCAAGAGCAAGGTTCAAGCCTTCATGGGCATCAACACTCAAAGGCTGCAATGTAAGACCATTGGCTGGACCGAAGCCAAGGAGTTGACTACCGGCACCGGCTGCAAGGCTGATGCTTGATCCAACACCACCATAATTACCTGCAAGCGATCCATTGGAATGGGCATTAGGCGAAGTTGCAAGAACCCACCATGTCATTTTGGTGCGGCCTGTTACACCGAGGTCAAGACCGTAATTTTCGATACGGCCGACATAATGGTCGTTGATCGAATGACCGTTAATCGGGATAAATTCGCAATCAAGCGCTTTTGAAGAGCTTACAAATTGTCCAATACCGCCCTTGCTGTCGCAGGTAAGGGTACCCGATACCAAGCCCGTTGCACCAGCTTGTGTTTGCAGGGATAAAAGCGCAGTAGCAGCAAATGCCAACGATGCAAAAAATGTTTTCTGATGTTTCATCATTTACGTTCCTTCCTAAACGCTAAACTCGTTCAACAACGAAAGTTCCAAAACGTAGTTTCGACTGGAATATAAGCTCTCGAACGCCGAAACACTAATGAATTAATAAATTATTACAAATGTGTGATTTTAAATAGGCCTTTTTTAAAAAAGACAAGACAAGAAAACCGAAAACCCCGGCCTTGCGACCGGGGTTCGGAACTCTTCATTTAATATGATTGAAAGTATTAAGCTTATAAAAGCTGTCCATTATGGATGGGGGTCTGCAGGAGGTTCCGGCGCATCAGGCCCTTTAGGACCTTCAGGGCCATCTTTCGGACCCGGATGCGGCAAAGCATAGCGTTCCAGTTTTGCTAACTGGTCAGCGTCCAGAACTTTACGCAGTTCACTTGCAGCTTCTTTGAATTTTTTAGCTTTTTCAGCACGATCAAGAGCCCGATCGGCAATTGGTTCACCAAAAATAGGTTTTACCGCATCGGGGGCTGGCTTAGCATCCGGAGCTGGTGGTGGCGGCGGGGTAAGGTCAACCAGATCAACAAGGCTTGAAGTATATTTACGCCATGCATCAAGCTGGTTTGAACGAATACCGACAGCCGTTTCCATCGCTGAAAGCTTTTCAGCTATATGCATTCCGGCATGAGGCCCTCTGAAATGTTCATGTCCTTTTTCCGGCCCCTTCGGACCTTTATCCTCAGGCCCGTTATGATGATGAGGCGGCTTTGGATGATGTTCACCATGTGCAGGCGGCGGTGTTGGCTCTGCCAAAGCAGAAGAAACGAAAGCCGGAGCAAGCAATGATGAAGCAAACACTGACGCAAGCAGTAATTTTTTCATTTTTATACTTCCTTTTATAGAACAGATAATAAAATTACTGTTATTAATTTTATTTCTTAACTAATAATCTGGACGCCCAAAAAGGCGAAATTGCGGTAAAAATCGAGCAATTATGAGGCCTTAAATTAATTCTTGGCAATGTTTGGCTAATCCCGTTTCATCACCTACCGACGAAAATCGCTCACTGTTTGATACGGGCAATATCCTCTTCCGGAATTTTATGATCAACCACCCGTTTGCGGTGGAAAATGAAAAGTCCTGCAAAGATGATAATTGCCGCTCCGATAATGATGTAACGATCCGGATAATTGTTGAAAAATATTATTCCGAAAATAATGCCCCATAGCAGCAGCGTATATTGCAAAGGAGCAAGCACCGAAGCCGGTGCAAGCTTTAATGAACGGGCAATCAAAAGATGGCCACAGCACGATACGACACCAAGAAGTGCCATTGCACCCCATTGTAACATTGTTGGCTCTGTCCAATGATTAATTGTCAAAACCAATCCAACAAGAAGTGCGCCGATTGTTTGCCAGGTAACGAGGACAGTATCCGTAACATCTTTTAAAACACGGCTCAAAACGATAACCATCGAAAAGCCGAAACTGCCAAGAAGGGCAAAAATCGATGGCCACGAAAGCATGGCCGATGATGGACGAAGTGCAATAATAACGCCGATAAAGCCCACAAAGATTGCAAGCCAACGCCGCCAACCGATACGCTCATTCAGGAAAAAGTGCGAAACGGCTGCCACATAGATCGGCCCTGCCATATAAAATGTGACGACATCTGCGAGAGGCAAATAAGCGACAGCTGCATAAAACAGCCCCGTATCCATTGTGGCGAAAACCACCCGCAGCAAAATAAGAAACGGTTTTTTGGGCTTAAACAAATTTTGTGGCGTGACGGTAGTAAGCATCGGCCCCAAAATCAGAAACGCACCAATCGAACGCAGCATTAAAACCTGTCCGACAGAAAATGTTGCTACCAGCCACTTGCCCATGGCATCATTGGCTGCAAACATGAAGTCGCCGAGAAGCATCAACAACATGCCCATGAGCACGATGTGATCGGACATTTTTACCGCTTTAAACCAATTCATAAAACCAGTCTCACGAAACCAAATTATTTAAAGAATCGCAGTTCAGAAACGAGAATTGACAGATAAGTCAAATTTTGTCCATTGTATTTTCTTTCACTATAAAAAGCAGTCAAACCGTTAATCGGATAAAACAACCACGGCTTTAAAAAACGTTGCAAAGCGGAATAGGCACCTTGGCTTGCACTGATTACGTTATGTTTCGTTAATACGTTTTGGAACGGGAAAAACGTAAAAACACTTTCAAGCTTTATATAGTGATACCGTCTTCAATTGTTACTATTTGTCTCCGGTTTCAATAAAATGACGACACATCTTACAATTGCACCCGTACGCATAACAAAATCATAGTAAATAAAGAGAGACCGCTTTATAACGACGTTATGACTTTCCGAAAATATGGCTAACGCGTCATTTTAAAATCGAAAATTAGGCGCAAGTTTTGGCTTTTAAAATTGGGAGAAAAAATTGGCCGATAAAAAACTCGAAGAAACCCACCTTATCAGCGATGTCAAACTTCCGAATGATGATAAAAGCCTCAAAGCTATAATCAACGAGGCGAATGGCCAAATTACAGTTTGGGAAGGTGGGGTATTTATTCCGCTTGCCTTTCTGGTATTGGGAATTGCACTCATTGGCACTGCCTATCAGAATTTTCAAATAGGAAAGATGATGACAATGGTCATTCTTGGTGCCTTGGCGTTGTTATTATTTGTTATTCTGATCCGTACGATGATACGTCGCCGTATCCCCTATATGGTACTTTCCCCGGAAGGATTGGAAACCACAGTGTTCAAAACGCCTGTGCCATGGCGCGGAATAACAGATTTCCAGATCAATTCGTCAAAAAGCAATTCGATGAACATCGCTGTCGGAATGGAATTTGTTATTGACGACAAATTTTTACCTGAAGAAAACGCAAAATGCCGTGGCGGCTCCTATTATGACAAGGCAAAAAAGAAATTGATGATTTCCGGTTTCAATTTCCGTCTTGAAACCAATCGGGATAAATTAATCAACGAGCTTGATACATATCGCAATGCAGCTCTCGCCCGCCATAAACTTGAAATGAAAAAATATAAATAATTCCGGCAGGCTTTTTCCCTTTTATCAAGCTTCACTAAAAAGGCGCATGATCCTATCTGCTCATGCGCCTGATCTTTATCTTCAAATTGGGCTAAAACCGGCCTTTTCCGATAATAGAATTTTATCTAACGACGTCCGCAACGGCGCAATTGCTGGTCATAACGGCGTGCCATCTGATCGGTTCTTTCGGCTGCTGACAGGATTGCGCTGCTTGCCCGCCCGCCGGAACGCGCATAAGCACTATGTCCCATATAATAATTGAGATAGAGCGCATAAGCATTATTAGGATTGATACCGTTAAGTTTTACACTTTGGCTGTGATACCAGCCGATAAAATCGGCCGCATCTGCAAAATTGGTGCGTTTTGCGCCGCGATTACCGGTAGCACGGATATAATGTTCCCATGTTCCGTCGAGAGCCTGAGAATAACCATAGGCTGAAGACCGACGCTTCCACGGAATAAAGCCGAACAGTTTTTTGCGCGGCGGACGGGCATTATGTTTATAGCCGGATTCGGTATTCATTGTTGCCATGATAATCGGCATCGGTATACCGTAACGGCTTTCTGCCTTTTTGGCTGATTTCTCCCAATTATTGAAAAAACCATCCTTTTGGTCAAAGACGGCGCAAACATTGTTTGTATGTGTAGGGGCTCTTGATGCACAACCACCCAGCACCGCTACAAGCGCCACGAGAAACACTATGCGCTTCATGATCAATACCTCTGTTTTAACTAACGAAGATATAGTGGTCGTCTTAACAGATTGTTAAGATGTTTGTTAACCATGTTTCCAGCTTTTACCCTGTTAGCGTGTTAGCCGGTTCAGATTTCAACTATTTGTTTAGAGTTGAAAAAGAGAATTGTCCGCAATGATATTCATTCTAAGGACATTTCTCATGAAGTGCTTACGTCTAAAACTTCACTCGAACTGGTTGGGAGCCACGGCACTCGCAGGAACCTTGGGAATTGGCATTTTTTCCCTGACAGCTATTCAACCGGTTACGGCACAATCGATTTTTCTTTCCGGCGGTGGTGGCGGCGGCGGGTCGCTAACCGGAAATGGTGGTTATGGTGCAGGTGGTTTCATCACTTCTACCAAACCTGAAGTTCCAAATTATGGTGGTTCCGGAACAGACGGGGGTAAAGGCGGTTTAGGCGGTTCTGGCAGTATTTCGGGAAAAAACAATCTGACTTCGGAAGAGGCGGACGCGCTTGGCGTTACAGTGACCCCCCCTACTGATGGCGAAGGTGATAGCCATAATACTGGCAAAGGCGGACTAGGCGGAAATATCACAGCAAAGCTAGCAAAAGATATAACAGTTGAAAGTATTATTCTTGAAGCCGGTAACGGTGGCGAACCGGGGAAAACTATTGACGGCGAATCCCGCACTTTGGGCATCGGCGGGAATGGCGGCGATGCGACGCTAACCGGTGCCGATAGGAAAATTACTATCAATGATACTATAAGCCTGACGAGTGGCCATGCCGGTGGTTCTGGTGACCAAAAAAGCAATGGCGGTAAAGTTGGTTTTACGACGGGTAAAATTATCGTAGGTGCAGATAAAGTAGCGAAGATAAATCTTGAACGCAATGACGGACAACTCTTATTCAGAACTGATGAATTTGACGCAACAAAGGGCGATGCAACTATAAATCTGACTAACACCGAAGCATGGGGAAACAATAATAATTATGGCGTCACATTAGGTGATCTTAAAATTGGCATGGGACGTCAAGTCACAATAAATGGAAACGGTGATTATAACATTTCATCTTTGATAATCGGAACTCCGGTAAACGAAGCGAGTATAGGAGATGAAAGCAATAACACCATTATTGCACCTGCCAAATTTTCAACTGAAAAAGATTTGAAATTAGATTCGTCATCAAAGTTAATTTTCTATCTGCCTGAAAACGTGAACAATGGCAGTTCATTATTGAGGATAACAGGAAAAGGTAACATTGCCATCAATGATGCTTCGGTGGAGCTAAGGCTTGCCGGCACTGATTTACGTAATTTACAGCCTGGCGATCAGGTCCGATTGATTGAAGGTCAAGTCATTGGAAATTCTCACAATTCAGATGCGAGCGTCTCTAATGGCGCTAAAACTTGGAATTTCGGAATTGCAACTTCGCAAGATCGGAATTTGATTGCAGCGCTTAAAGGGCCGACACCTCCTTCAAATACCGGTGATGAAACGGGTAAGGGTAGTAATTCGGGAATAAATGATCAATCCGGAAGTAATAGTGATTCGGGTAAAAACAATAATTCCGGCGACAATAACACTAGCGGGAATAATTCCGGAAAAGGAAATGATACCGATAAGCACACCGATAGCGGTTCTCACGACAACAGTTCGAATAACCAAAATACCAATTCCGATAACAACAATCAGAATAATGCCAAAGGAAATAATGGAACCCAACCGAATCTTATCGGAAAAGATGATGGCAAGGGCAATATATATACCGATAACTATGGTGCGGTAACAATTAATCGCGCCAAAGCCAATGCCTATTTCCAGAGCAACGCGGCAGCACTCAATGCTCTTAACTACGGTGCTGACCAGATTGCCTCGATTGACGATTATGTTCTACCGATGGAAGTCAAAAAATTCGGTCAAACTGTTGAAGGCGTTGTTTTCCTACAAGGCAGTGGTTTCCGGCAAAAAGTCGAAACGGGAAGCCATATCAAGAATGACGGCTACCATTTGATGGGCGGCGGCGGCATCCGTTATCATGAAGACCAGGGCAATCTTCTTGCCACCGTCTTTATTGAACATGGCGACGGTGATTTTGATACCTACCATCAGAGTATTCATGGAAAAGGCGACTTCAGTTACACCGGCGGTGGCCTTTACGCAAAACAGACGTGGGACAACGGCTGGTTTATTGACGGGTCGGGACGCGCCGGACGGGTTAAACGCGACTTCAAGAGTGGCGACATCGAAAATGGTGGCTTTGATGATAAAAGCTCCAACTATTACGGCTTCCATATCGGCGGCGGTAAGGAACTCGAAGTTTCGCCCGACAACAAACTTACTTTGAATGGTCGTTTGTTATGGACAGAAATCGAGGATTTCTCGACATTGTCAAAGGCTCAAGAACATTTGGGCTTTGATAGTGCCCGCTCTATTCGCACGCATTTGGGTGCCCGCCTTGACCATAAGGTTACGCAAGAGGCAAAACTTTATGCAGGTGCCGCCTGGGAACAGGAACTTGATGGTGAGATCGAGGGAAAACTCGACAGTTATCGCGTCGATAAGCCTGATTTTAGCGGTGCAAGTGCCGTCTTTGAAGTGGGCGGTAAATACGAGCAAAATCAGGGAATGCAAGGCTGGGTTGCCAATGCAGGCGTCAAAGGCGTTGCCGGCAAACGTGATGAAATTGCAGGTAAAGTCGGCGTCGGCTACCGCTGGTAATCGTGACACCACTTATTCCTGAATTGATAATGAAGGTTGCGGCGCAAATTTGTTTTATGATGCGTCGCAACTTTTTTATTTTCTTGATAGATGAATTCGCCGTCGATTTTCGGCGTAAAGACCAGACTAAGAGTCGAATCCTTTTTACTTACAGGTTGCTTCGCCAAATTGCATTTGTAACTATACGTTTTAACTTCAAACTATTTTTGAATATCCAACCCCAGTTGCTGGGCGGACTTGGTTGGTGGCGTATCGGTTTTTGCAGGCTCCTTCAAATCGAGTTGTTCGATTCTGTCTCCACGATTTTTGATTTTTCCGGTCGTCGTAAGGATATCCTCGACATCTTTGGACGTGCTTTGAAAATGACTATGCAGTTTCTTCACCCGATCATCAAGGCGCACAACTTCTTCCATCAGGCGCCCGACTTCGGTTTGTATCAAATGCGCTTGTTCGCGCATACGGGCATCTTTCATAATGGCTTGCACCACCTGAATCGATAACATCAGAAGAGATGGTGAAACAATGATGACACGCGCGCGATTGGCTTTTTGAACGATTCCTTCAAAATCTTCATGAATTGTAGCGAAGATTGACTCCGAAGGCACAAACATGAAGGCCGTATCCTGCGTTTCTCCGGGGATCATATATTTTCCCGAAATGGCCTTGATATGTGTATCCATATCGGTCTGGAACTGGCGTTCGGCAGCCTGTTTTTCCTGAGGTGTCGGCGCTTCACGCATATTATTCCACGCTTCCAGCGGGAATTTTGCGTCGATAACCAATGACGGGGCATGATTTGGCATAAAGACCAAACAATCAGGCCGCGTTCCATTGGAAAGTGTTGCTTGAAAAGCATAGGCATTGGGTGGCAAGCCATCGGAAATAATGGCTTCCATTCTGCCCTGCCCGAATGCCCCGCGGGTTTGTTTGTTGCTCAAAATCGCCTGCAACTGCACAACTTGGCCGGCAAGCGACTGGATGTTGTTTTGCGCTGTGTCAATAACGGCCAACCTTTCCTGTAATTTGGCAAGATTTTCATGCGTCGATTTTGTCTGCGCATTAATTGTCTGGCCAAGATTGTTGCTCATACCGGTCAATTGTTCGCGGATCGATTGATTGAGTTCGGCTTGCCTGCGGCCGAATATTTCAGCCATTGTTTGCATGCGGCCTTGCATTTCGGCTTGCGTTTTCAGAAGTTCGTTCATATGGATTTCGGCATCTCTCGCCCGTTCTGCAACCTGTGTATCAAGGACAGAGCGGCGCCGGTTGCCAATGATGACAACAATGATCATCATAACAAGCATGGCCACAAGGACCATGAGCAGCCAGTCCATCATAGTGAAAGAAAAGCCGGCAACGGGAATGAGAGGATGGGACGACGAATCAAACATTTTTCAAGATTAGCGGTTTTCCCGTCACAAAGCGATCAAAAGGCTGAGAAAATCAACAATATCGCATTGACGTACGAAATGTGATTGATTACCTCTTCTTTATGTCGATAAAACCTTTAGTTATTCTCCCTGATCCTATTTTGCGCAAAGTTTCGAAACCGATCGAGCGCGTTGACAAGCCATTGCAAAAATTGGCTGATGATATGTTGGAAACAATGTATGAAGCTCCCGGGATCGGACTGGCAGCAATACAGATCGGCGAGCCTTTACGTCTTTTGGTGATTGATGTTGCCGGTAAAGACGAACCCAAAGCCCCGCAAGTTTTCATCAATCCGGAAATTTTATGGCAATCGGATGAACCCAACGTCTACGAAGAAGGCTGCCTTTCCATTCCCGACTATTATGCGGAAGTGGAGCGCCCGAAACGTGTACGTGTGAGCTATCTTGATCGCGAGGGTAAAGAGAATGAAATCGAGGCCGATGGTTTGTTGGCAACCTGTTTGCAGCATGAAATCGACCATCTCAACGGCGTTCTGTTTATCGATCATATATCCAGATTGAAACGTGATATGGTCATCCGCAAATTTAAAAAATTGGCCAAAGAAAAAGCGCAAAGCGGAGCACGGTTATAATGTCTTTGCGGCTTGCCTTTATGGGAACGCCGGAATTTTCGGTTCCCGTTCTTGAAGCACTTCATCAGGCAGGCCACGAGATTGTGGCTGTCTATAGCCAGCCGCCGCGTCCGGCTGGCCGGCGCGGATTGGAACTTACCCCCACACCTGTTGCCTCTGCTGCCGAAAAACTCGGCATTGAAGTTCTTACTCCCAAAAGCTTGAAAGACCGGCAAGAACAGGAACGTTTTTCGTCATTCAAGCTTGATGCGGCGATTGTTGTGGCTTACGGGCTTTTATTGCCAAAAGCCATTCTTGATGCACCGCGTTTTGGCTGTTTTAATGGTCATGCTTCGCTTTTGCCGCGTTGGCGTGGCGCTGCCCCCATCCAGCGGGCAATTATGGCTGGCGATAAAAAAACCGGTATGATGATTATGAAAATGGATGAAGGACTTGATACCGGCCCTATCGCACTTTCAAAATCAATCGACATTGCCCCTGATATGACCGCAGGCGAACTTTACGACGAGTTGGAAAAAATTGCCGCCCCTCTCATGGTAAAAGCCATGGAAAAGCTGGAACAAGGTGATCTGACACTGACCCCTCAGAAATCGGAAGGGGAAACTTATGCCAAAAAAATCACCAAGGATGAAACCCGTATTGACTGGTCGAAACCGGCAAAAGAGTTGCAAAAACGTATATGTGGGCTTTCGCCTTTTCCCGGGAGCTGGTGCGAGATGGAAATTTCCGGTAAACGGGAACGGGTCAAGTTACTAAAAGCAACGCTTGTTGCAAGTTCTTCCCTTGGCGCAGGCCATATCGACCCTGAAACCTTGACAATCCATTGTGGCGAAGGGTGTTTACAAATTACGCGGCTGCAAAAAGCCGGTGGCAAGGCTATGGATGCGGAAACTTTTTTGCATGGTTTTCATGTAACCAAAGTCTATTGATATGGCACGCTTCAAATTAACAATTGAATATGACGGGACGAATTATTGCGGTTGGCAACGACAGGATGGCTTAAGAACCGTTCAGGCGGCGATTGAAGAAGCCATCTTTGCTTTTACAGGCGAAAAAGTGACAATTTTTGGTGCCGGTCGTACCGACGCCGGTGTGCATGCGACAGGACAAGTTGCACATGTCGATCTTCAAAGGGATATGCGTGCCGACAAAGTACGAGATGCTATCAATGCACATCTGACCCTTAACAAAGAAAATGTTGCAATTTTGAAATCGGAAGAGGCCACCGCTGATTTCGACGCACGTTTCTCCGCCCGAAAACGCCATTATCATTTTGTCATCTTGAACAGACGCGCACCGGCGGTTCTTGAAGCAAACCGTGTTTGGTGGGTACCTAAAAAACTTGATGCGGAAAAAATGGATGAAGCGGCGAAGCGGCTTCTGGGGCTTCATGACTTTACCACTTTTCGCTCGAGTGAATGTCAGGCAAAGAGCCCGGTAAAAACCCTTGACCAGCTTGATGTCAAACGTGTCGGCGAAGAGATACATATTTATGCAAGCGCCCGTTCATTTCTTCATAACCAGATCCGGTCTTTTGCCGGCAGCTTGATGGAAGTCGGCATCGGTCGATGGAGTGCGGATGATCTTGAAGCTGCGCTTGATGCCAAAGACCGTCGCCGTTGCGGTATGGTTGCTCCCCCGTCGGGACTTTATCTCACACAAGTGGATTATTAATTTTAACGGGTGGCGAAGCGGAATTCGAAATTCCGGTAAAATATTATTATTCCCGATTTCCGAAAGAGTTCGGTTATTTTAAACAAAGTGCTGATATTTTTAGGCAAAAGAACCGAAAAGCCATTTTCTTTTTTGAAGATGAAGTTTTATAGTCATTTTATCGGGTGGTATTTTTGTGCCCTGCACAACGCGCTCAGAGGGTTTTTATTTTGGACAAAGCTTCCAGCCGCTTTCAATATCCGGTTTTTTAAAATCCGGTGTTTGAGAATGGTTGTTTATTGATAAGGGATTTATTGTGGCTCAAAAGTCAAAAAAAACAGATCAAACAAAACATGAAAAAGAAGATGTCGGCATCAAATTGACAGTCGCGGGGAAAAAGCGCGTTTTTGATATTAACGAACCGAAACTTCCCGAATGGATCCAGAAAAATGCTTTGACATCGGGAAACTATCCTTACGACAAAAAAATGCCCCGTAAGGAATATGAAGAGACATTGCAGAATCTGCAAATCGAGCTGGTCAAATTGCAATCCTGGCTTCTTGAAACGGGCGAACGGGTTGTTGCTTTGTTCGAAGGGCGAGATGCTGCCGGTAAAGGCGGGACGATTTTTACACTTCGCCAATATATGAATCCGCGTACTGCGCGCAACGTTGCTTTGCCGAAGCCCGACGAAACAGAAAGTGGCCAATGGTACTTCCAGCGCTATGTGCGCCATTTTCCTACCCATGGAGAATTCGTCACATTCGACCGCTCATGGTACAACCGCGCAGGCGTTGAAGCGGTTATGAAATTTGCAACCCCTGCACAAGTCGAGACATTTCTTGCCGAAGCGCCAACATTTGAAAAATTGATTGTTTCCGATGGCATCAGATTTTTCAAAATCTGGCTTGATATCGGGCAGGAAATGCAATTGAAGCGTTTTCATGAACGCCGTCATAGTCCGTTGAAACACTGGAAATTTTCCAAAATGGATGAAGCGGGAATTACCCTTTGGGATGATTACGGCAAAGCTGCCGATCGCATGATCGAGCGCACCCACTCGGCTATGGCTCCCTGGACAATTGTCAAATCCAATGACAAAAGGCGTGCACGGCTTGCGGTAATCCGTCGTGTGCTTCTTTCTATTCCCTATGCCGACCGCAATATTTCGGCAATCGGTCCCGAAGACGAAAAAATTATCGGCGCAGGACCGGACTTCTTACGTAACGCCAGCGAGAACCTGATCTGAATAAAGCGGGATAGGTATTTACAAAACGATACCTATCCTTTTTACTGATATCGATACACAAATATTTATGCTATGCGGATAACCGTCATGCTGCATCACAAATTGTCTTTATCCGCGTTGGTTGCTTTTTCCTTTATCTCTCTTTATCCGACAACAAGTGAGGCTGTTGATCCATCAACATCGGGATTGCCGCATTTTTTTGATTCTCAGGAACGATTGAACCATCCCAATCTCGGAACCCTTCAGAGATTGAGATTTTTAACCACTGTCGATTTCCCGCCTTTCAATTTTATTGATAAAACAGGACGACTTTCCGGATATAATATTGACCTGTTACGTGCCATTTGCATGGAATTGAAACTGGAACAAGTTTGTGAAGTGGAGGCTGTTCCCTGGAATGAACTGATCTCCCACATGAATGAACATGGCGGAGAGGCCATCATTGCCGGTATGAATGAAACACCGGAGACTGCCAAAAGCCTGATTTTCACGCAAAGCTACCTGAGGTTTCCGGCTCGCTTTGTAAGTTCGGGAAATATTGCGCTTACCGAACCTGTCGAAAAAGACTTGAAGAAATACAAAATAGGCATTGTAAGCAAAAGTGCTCATGAAGCACTTTTTTCCGCCTATTTTCCGGAAGTAAAATGGCAACCATTTAAAAATGATGAAAGTTTGCGGGCGGCGCTGAAAGCCAAAAATATTGATCTCGCATTCGGCGACGGAATGGCATTTTCCCAATGGTTGAATGATCCTCAATCGGAAAATTGTTGCCAATTTGTGGGTGGAGCATATATCGCCCCGCAATTTTTACAAAGCGGCCTTAGAATTGCCGTCTCAAAAGATAATCCGCAACTGGTCGAAGCCTTGAACTATGCATTGAAATCACTGGAACGCAAAGGAAAGCTCACCGAGCTTTATCTGCGTTATTTTCCCATCAGCTTTTACTGAGAGCTCGCCAGAACAATTTTCCGACGAGCTCCCTATAGTTACGATCACTATAAACGGATAATGACTTTACCGAAATTTTTGCCCTGAAGAAGGCCGATAAAAGCTTCTGGCGCGTTTTCCAGACCTTCGATAATATCCTCGCGATATTTGAGATGTCCCTGACGCAACCACTCTTGTGCCTGGACAATGAACTCGGGTCTTTGCTGTTCGAATTCCCGTTCGATAAAACCGCGAACAAGCATACTTTTTATCAAAATCGCATTCATCAATTCCGGCAAACGGTCAACATCGTGTTTTACATTGTTAGAGCCGTTATATTGGGCAATCAAACCGCAAACCGGTATACGGGCAAAAGGATTTAAAAGGGGAAATACTGCATCCCACACCTTGCCGCCGACATTTTCATAATAAACGTCAATACCTTCAGGACAGGCCTTGGCAAGACGTTCGGCAAAATCGGTGCTTCTGTGGTCGAGCATGACATCAAATCCCAGAACATCGCGACCAAAAGCACATTTTTCCGGACCACCGGCAATGCCGACCGCCTTGGCACCTGCGATTTTTGCAAGTTGCCCAACCATCGCACCGACAGTTCCCGTTGCTGCTGCAACAACCACTGTCTCGCCCTTTTTCGGTTTACCGATGTTGCGCATTCCGGCATAGGCAGTAAAACCCGGCATACCAAGAATACCTAAAGCAGTTGATAATGGTGCGTCAAAATTATCCAGTTTTTTTAGGTTTTCACCTTTTTCAATGCTGTAACTTTGCCAGCCACTTGCCGAGAGAACCTTGTCGCCTTTCTTGAAATCTTTGTGGTTCGAGCTGACAACTTCCCCTACAGTTCCACCGACCATGACATCACCGATTGCTACCGGCTTGTCATAGGATGGCGCGTCCGACATACGTTGACGCATATAGGGATCCAATGAAAGATAAATGATCTTTATCAACACTTCGCCATTCTTCGGTTCCGGCAATTTGACTGTTTCGAATGCAAAATTTTCTTTAACAGGCACTCCATGCGGGCGGGACGCGAGCACAACTTGTGTTGAACGGATTTCTTCCATTACTGTTTTTCCTTTCATATTTTCCAATCAAAAGATGGACTGAAGAAAGGCAGCTGTCAACAAACGTAAAGTTGGAATTTCCCTAAGCCTTCACAAGACTTATTTCGGGCGGTTTGGCGTTTTCAATGTGATGGGAGGAAGATTGATCTGATAATGGATAGAGATAATGCGGATAAAAGTGCAAACCGCAATTGCGCTCCATATTGCGATTGTCGGAGATATGAGCCGGGCAGACCCCAAAAGAACGATAGCGGAGCCGACGATAGATGCACTCGCATAAATTTCTTTGCTGAAGATTATCGGCGTGCGACCGGTCAGAATATCTCTTACGCATCCACCGCCAACAGCACTCGCACATCCCAGGATGATTGAAATCTGGATATTGCCTGTCATTTGATAAGCTTTATCCGAACCGAAAGCCGCAAAAAAGCCGAGCCCCAAAGCATCAAGCCAGAGAGTCGGTTTTTCCATCCGCATAATCAATTCCTGACAAAAAATGCCGAGCAACACCGCTCCGATAATCGCTATCATATATTCGATATCGGTAAGTCCGACAGGCGGCGTTGCTCCCAAACACAAATCGCGCATAATACCGCCACCACAGGCAGTTGCCATCGCAACAACAAACACACCGAAGAAATCGAAACCGCGCCGGATACCTGCACTGGCACCGCTTAAAGCAAAAACAAAAGTTCCAATCACATCAATCGAATGAAGAAGCATTCGCGTTCCTTTAAAATTTCCAACTACGTCTGCGATAATTTTCTAACTATTTCTATTTAATGCAAGGCCGCTTGATGTCAGAGAAGAGAATCTTCGAAACCGGATAGTATCGCAAAAAGAATACTCTAAATCTTACCTTCGCCATCCTTCTATTGGTCGATTGGCTATTGTCTCGGCCAGATAGCTTCGCTGTCATGATGATTATTTTTGTTCAGCAAATTCGCTCACTTGCATTTTCTAATTTTTGTTTGATTTTGTTTGCTCGAAGATTGAAAGATAATGAAGAAAAACGGAATTTTCTATAAGATATAATAGGGATAAAGTCAGATAGAAAACCGGCACGCCCGTAAACCCCTATGCCGATTGTTATACGGGAAAAACTTTTTTTGAACTGCCCGTGATATGAAAAATATTGTATATCTTCCGTTTCTATATAGCGGTTGATTATTGTGTGTCGATTGGCTGGATACCGCACAGATAGCTGAATTGTCAGCGCCCTCAATCCCTCATAGAAAACCGGATTTTTAACATCCTAGCTTTCTTCGTCGAATTTATTGTTCACGAGTTTTTCGAGGGCATCAAGTACTTCGCTTGCTTCTTTACCTTGCGCAGTAACATCAATATGGCTTCCTTGGGAAGCTGCCAACATCATCAATCCCATGATCGAGTTGCCGCCAACTGTCTGTCCATCTTTTTCCACTTCGACGACAGCATCGAAACTTTCGACAGTTTGCACAAATTTTGCCGATGCCCGTGCATGAAGGCCTCTTTTATTTGAAATAATCAGTTGCCGCTTTAAAAGACTATCCATTTTTCTTAAATAGAAGTTTTCTATTCATCCGATAACAGCATGCTTGGAACATTGATGTATTTACGCCCCGCATCCTGCGCGGCTTTCAAGGCATCGACCAGTTTGATATCATTTGATTGTCGCACGGATGTAAGCTTGATAAGCATCGGCAAATTGACGCCGGCGATCACTTCTGTTTTGCCTTCCTGCATGATTGAAATAGCAAGATTGGAAGGTGTGCCGCCAAACATGTCGGTAAGAATGATGACACCCTGTCCATCTTCGACCGAATTGACAGCTGCAACAATATCCTTACGACGTTGATCCATATCATCTTCAGGGCCAATACACACTGTGGCAAATTTTTCCTGAGGACCCACAACATGCTCCACCGCATGTAAAAACTCTTCAGCCAATCTGCCGTGCGTTACAAGCACGAGTCCGATCATTCAACAATGCTCCTGTCACCAGCGCCCCGGCCGTCTTGTTTCATGAAAATCAACAGTGAGTTTTGTATTTTGGCAGGTGAATTCATCTGTGCCAAGAAAAATCTTTGCCGGATATATAAAAATATTGTTTTTCAACATGATTTGAATTGGAAATTGCTTTCTTTCCAAGGTGTTTTTAGTGCCAATGCTTCAATTGCCTGACAAATTGTCAGGCTGTCAGCAGTATTCAAATCAGGAAGAATATAAAGCGGCAGTTCAATGCCACAATAAGTTATTTTATCATCCTCGGGATAACGTTTCGGCTCTTTCGATAGGCTAACAACAAAGTTGATTGCAACTTCGGGCTCGAACGCCATCCGGTATAGACCCGCCCCCCTGATCTCGATGCCGCCGGAGAGTGTCTTCGGCACCCGCCCATAGAGCTTTCCCTGCTTTGCAAACAATTCTGTATAGTCATCACTGACAAGACAACCACGCTTGCCGCACCACAATGCACGTTCAACAAGTGCCAGAGTAAGCGCCGATTTACCGGAAGCCGATGCACCGGTAAGCAAAACACCCTTATTCCCGAGGATAAAACAATTTGCGTGAAGTGTGAGAGGGTATTCAGCGCTTTCAGACACAGCTTCGTCCTTGTTTTAAAATCAAATTGCTATTTCTCGAGTGGCAGAACAATGATGAAACGGGCACCCAGTTTTTTATCCGGTTCCTTGTCGGAGTAGATATTTTCTGCTGTCAAAGTACCATTATGGGCTTCAATAATCTGCCGGCTGATCGAAAGTCCGAGACCGGAATTTTTCCCGAACGATTCAGCACCTGGCCGATCAGTATAAAAACGTTCGAAAATCCGGTCTATCTTTTCGGCACGAATTCCCGGGCCGTTATCTTCCACTGTGAGAATAAGCTTGGAACCCTCCGCATGCATGGCTAATTTTATCTTCCCGTTTTCATGCGGAATGAACGAACGGGCATTTTCAATCAGATTGGAGACGACTTGTCCGAGCCTCAAATCATGACCGGCAACAATATATTTTCTACCACCGCTGCGCGGTTTTATTTCGAGTTCGATTGTTGCCGAAACCTTGTTGCGACGAACCTCTCGCGAGGCTCTTACAATACTTTCAAGCATGGCAACCATGTCAACCTTGTCGGATGTCTCGCGCGCAAGTTCCGCGTCAAGGCGTGATGCATCGGAAATATCGGTAATGAGACGATCAAGACGGCGCACATCCTGCTGAATAATATCAAAGAGCCGTTCGCGCGCTTCATGCGTTTTGGCAAGCGGCAATGTTTCAACGGCACTTCTGAGCGAAGTTAGCGGATTTTTCAATTCATGGCTGACGTCGGCTGCAAATTGTTCAATCGCCTCGATACGTGTGTAGAGCGCATCGGTCATATCACGGATTGATGTCGACAAATGCCCCACTTCATCTTGCCTATCCGAAAAATCAGGAATTTCGACACGCTTGTTGGTGCCATGACGGACACGGTCAGCCGCTGCCGACAATTTTCGCAAGGGATTGGCAATCGTATAAGCAAGAAACAGCGAGAGAACCAGAAGAACAGCCGCGACAACCGCAAAAACTTTGAAAATTGCGAGCCGTTCAGCTGTTACAATATTGTCGATATCGGATCCGGCTGTCGACAATAACAAAACACCGACCACGGAATGATAACGCTGCACCGGAACAGCAACAGAAACAACCAGTTCGCCTTGCGAATTACGCCTTTGTGCTGTTGCCAGAATTCCGTTCATGGCTTTGACAACTTCCGGATAGACAGCACCGTTTCCGCCCAGTTGGTCTTTGTCAACAGCAATATCATTGCCGTAAATCGTGTTGGTGAGCCAGTTTCTGAACCGTTCGATAAGACCGGGCTTATCTTCGGCAATAGGCGGAAGATTGTAACTTAAAACCTGACCACTCGAATAGAGCACCATTGAATCAAGAAGCAGGTTGGCATCCCGGTCATAAATGCGGGCACGCGTTGTCTCCGGTGAAATGACATTGCGCAATAGCGGCGCAACACGTTCCGGATTAATCGGAAAATCCCAATTATCTGTCGATTCCGCTTTCGGCGTGATGCTTTCACCCGCCTGCAACTCCATAAGTTTTTCCGGATCAATCAGAATGGAATTGGTATCAACCGTTGCCGAAGCGGCAATTGCACCGGCAATAATTTTCCCTTGAGTGCGTAACGATTCAATCTTGGCGTCAATCAAACCATCCCGAAACTGGTTGAGATACATAATGCCGACGACGAGCACACAAAGTGCTGCAAGATTGAGAATAACAATGCGACGCGTCAAGCTTGAGAAAAGAAGCTGCTCGAACAGATAATGGCCGCGCCTGCGCAAACGCCCGAAACGGGTTGTCTTGCGGGAATGCTGCCCTTTTTCTGTTTTTCCCTCTGTGCCCGCTGTTGCTTCCTCGGAAACCATCCGGTCGCCCGCACCTTTCAGAGCAAAAGCATATGCCAGGACATACGCTTCTGCTAACTGTTAAAACCTGAACTATCCCGCTACCGATAAAATAAACCGGCTTTGACGAGCGGGATAATCGTTATTACACTTTACACTGGCTTTATACTTCGCGAAACCGATAGCCAACTCCGTAAAGAGTTTCAATCATTTCAAAATCGTTATCAACCTGCTTGAACTTTTTACGCAGCCTTTTGATATGGCTGTCAATGGTACGATCATCAACATAAACCTGATCGTCATAAGCAGCATCCATCAGTGAATCACGACTTTTGACAACGCCGGGGCGTTGGGCAAGCGCTTGCAAAATAAGAAACTCGGTAACCGTCAAAATGACCGGTTCGCCTTTCCACGTGCAAGTATGACGTTCCTGATCCATAACAAGATCGCCGCGTTCAATCGAAGTTGCAGCCTGCGCATTGGCTTTTACAGGCTCCCCGCGGGCTGCGGCACGCCTTAGAACCGCCTTGACACGTTCGACGAGAAGACGTTGGGAGAACGGCTTGGTAATAAAATCGTCCGCCCCCATTTTCAAACCGAAAAGCTCGTCGATCTCATCATCCTTCGAGGTCAGAAAGATTACCGGCAAATCCGATTTCTGGCGCAAGCGCCGCAACAACTCCATGCCATCCATGCGGGGCATCTTGATATCGAAGATAGCAAGATTGGGTGGGCGCGCCATCAAGCCTTCAAGGGCCGAAGCACCATCCGTATAGGTCTCGACACGGTAGCCTTCCGATTCCAGGGCTATCGACACTGATGTCAGAATGTTGCGATCGTCATCGACAAGTGCAATTGTCTGTGTCGTGGTTGCAATATCTTTCATAGTTTTCCGACTCTTTCTCGCGGTTTTTATTGTTGGAACGTTTCTTCACAAGCCGAAGAAACATCCATATTGGTTATAGCATACATTTTCTTTATATGGGTGTTGCAAACGCTTTTGCAAAACAAATGTGGTACAAATTGTGGCAAAGGCCTCGAAAGTCTTTGATTTACTAACGAAAAACACCTCTTCCGGCTTTAAAATTATAAACGTCAATAGGCCTTTGAAGTTTCATTAACTGATTTTTAAAAAAAATTAAATTTTTTAAATCGATTAAATATTTGATATTTAATATTTTTTCTGATTTTAGGAGGGGACACTCACAATCACGTGGGGCATTTTTGCTTTGAAAGGCAATAGCGGAGGTACTATGAAAGAGACTGGCATATTCAATCCAAAGGCTTCACTCAAAAGCTTCGGTTTCAAAGATCTGGGCAATGTTTACTATAATTTCAAACCGCCCTTTCTTTATGAAGAAGCTATCCGTCGCAATGAAGCGAAATTGACAGCCGAGGGAGCGCTTGTTGCCTATACAGGCCAATTTACAGGCCGTTCAGCAAAAGACAAGTTCATCGTTCGCACAAAAGAAACCGAACCCAATATCTGGTGGGACAACAACAAGCCGATGAGTCAGGAACATTTCGACCAGTTGTTTGCCGATTTTGTCGAACATGCAAAAGGCCGCGACCTGTTTGTCGAAGATCTTATTGGTGGCGCGGATCATGAAAACTCTATCAGGGCACGTGTTGCATCCGAATATGCATGGCATGCCGTTTTCATCCGCAACCTTCTCATCCGTCCGGAAGAGAAAGCACTGGAATCATACGTTCCGCAGATGACCATTATCAACCTGCCGTCTTTCCGCGCCGACCCGAAGCGTCATGGGACACGCTCCGAGACAGTCATTGCTTGCGATCTTACCCGTCTTATCGTTCTGATCGGCGGCACATCTTATGCCGGTGAAATGAAAAAATCGGTCTTCACCGCGTTGAACTATATTTTGCCTGAAAAAGGCGTCATGCCGATGCACTCTTCAGCCAATGAAGGGCCAAAAGGTGATACTGCTGTTTTCTTCGGGCTTTCGGGAACCGGCAAGACAACACTTTCGGCCGATGCAAGCCGCACATTGATCGGCGATGACGAACATGGCTGGGGCAATGACGGCGTCTTCAACTTTGAAGGCGGTTGCTATGCCAAGGTCATCCGGCTCTCTGCCGAAGCGGAACCGGTTATCTATTCCACAACCCAGCGTTTCGGTACTATTCTTGAAAACGTCGTCCTCGACAAAGACCGCGAGCCCGATTTCAATGACGGTTCTCTGACTGAAAATACACGTGCCGCCTATCCGATCTATTTTGTTGATAACGCAAGTAAAACGGGTAAGGGTGGACAGCCTAAAAACATCATCATGCTGACCGCCGATGCTTTTGGCGTTATCCCGCCGATTGCCAAACTCACACCGGCACAAGCCATGTACCACTTCCTTTCCGGCTATACTGCCAAGGTTGCAGGGACCGAAAAAGGTGTAACCGAACCGGAAGCAACGTTCTCGACATGCTTCGGTGCGCCATTCATGCCGCGTCATCCTTCCGTTTACGGCAATCTTTTACGCAAGAAAATTGCCGAACACCATGTCGATTGCTGGCTCATCAATACCGGTTGGACCGGTGGTCCTTACGGAGTTGGCAGCCGTATGCCGATCAAGGCAACCCGTGCATTGCTGAACGCTGCATTGGACGGTTCGCTCAAAAATGTCGAATTCCGCAAAGACGAGAATTTCGGCTTTATGGTACCGAAGGCAGTTGCCGGAGTGGATTCGAAAATTCTTGATCCGCGTTCGACATGGAAAGACAAAGCTGCCTATGACGAACAGGTCAAGAAGCTTGCAGGCATGTTCATCAAAAACTTCGAGAAATTCATTCCGCATGTTGATGATGAAGTGAAAAATGCAGCCCCCAAGGCGTGAATTTAAAAATAAACAAATGAAAGCCCGGTTCTTGTAACCGGGCTTTTTTATTGGCGTATCGACGTTATAATTGCACAAATGAAAAGCGATACAGGCGAACTTTTTATCAGTGCGAAAATCCGCATACGCGAAAGCGATATAGCGGAAAGTTTCATTCGTGCTTCGGGACCTGGAGGGCAGAATGTCAACAAGGTTGCCACGGCTGTACAATTACGTTTTTTTGCTTATCGGGCAGGCCTTCCCCACGATATATTCACCCGCCTCATAAAATTGTCCGGACAAAAAGCAACAAAAGAGGGCGAAATTCTCATTGAAGCATCGCGTTTTCGTTTGCAGGAAAAAAACCGGCAAGATGCGCGTGAAAGACTTGTTTCACTTATTAAAAAAGCGGCTGAACCACCGCCGCCAAAACGGCGTAAAACCAAACCGACCAAAGGTTCGATTGAACGAAGATTGAAAGCCAAAAACATTCGTTCGGAAGTGAAAAAGGCTCGTTCAAAAGTAACTCCTGATTGAAATTTAAATTCCTGCTCTATGTCTTTCATTGAAAGACGGAACACGGGTTTCCGCTCTAACGATGTGCCGCTCCCCCTTCAAAAGGGCAAGACGCGCATTTTCTTGAAAGGAGAATGCAATGGGACTTTTTAATTTCGTAAAATCGGTTGGTGAAAAACTTGGCCTCGGGGAACAAGCCCCTGACGCGCAAAGCATTAAAACAGCTTTGGATGGCCTTAATCTTGGAACAGAAAACGTCAAAGTTGCGGTCGAGAATGGCAAAGCGATTCTGACCGGCGCTGTCAAAGATCAGGCAACACTTGAAAAAGCTATTCTTGCGGTTGGCAACCTTCACAGCATTGAATCGGTCAATACCGATAATCTCAAGGTAGAGAACGGCCAAAAATCGGCAAGCAACCAAACGGCACAATCGGGCACTTCGCAAACCTCTTCGGCCTCTCAACCGTCAGGTTCACAACCGGCAGAACCACATTTTTACGAAGTGAAAAAGGGTGACACTTTGTGGAAGATTGCTGAAGAAGTTTATGGAAAAGGTCATGGCGACAAAAACAAGATTATTTTTGAGGCAAATAAGCCTATGTTGAAATCGCCTGAAAAAATCTTCCCCGGCCAACAGCTTCGCATCCCCGACCTTAATCAGGCCTGATTATTTTTTCTTATTTTTACACCATGCACCCCACGCATCCCGAAAAGTGTGAAACGGTTTTCGGACAAGATGCGTGGATACTCAAAAACGCATCCCGAAAAGTGTAAAACGGTTTTCGGGATTAGATGCGCGGGCACTAAAAAACCAATCCCGAAATGTGTGAAACGGTTTTCGGGAGAAAAAAATGGATAATCTTCCCCTGCCCGACACGTATGTAAATCTTGTCGCACAGGATAGCGGGAGGTTGCAGCGGAAGACCTGAAGCGATTTCCGAGAAAGCTATATGGAAACCGCACATCTTTAAAAGATTATCCAATCCAGTTTTTCAAAGATCAAGGCAAGCATTTTCGTAAAATTTCTTAAGGCCAACAAAAATTAGCCTTAAGGACCAGTGCTGACAATCTGTTTTTTCCCACACAATAGCCGGATTTGTTCTGTCATTTGCCATATGAAATTTGCCCGACATTGCGAGAAAATAGCAGGCTTTCATCATGCGTATTTATTCAGCCTTTATATCAATTTTATTATCCTTTATTTGCTTATAAAAAAACGTTACAGGCAATTTTTTTGTTCGCTGCTCACAGCTTCATGCGGTATTTTTAAAAGGGATTATACCGTCTTGAAGATCGGGCGAGGCGAATGATGCTCGACATCTTGAAGAGCCGTCACAGTCTGTTTATTTTCAAAGGATGGATTTTTATGGCTTTGATTATTTTCCGAACTATTTCAATCGCATCAGTCAGGAAAAACTGGTTGATGAGGTGAGAGAAATTGTCCGGCAAGCGCCATTATTTGTTCCCAGAATGCCGAAAACCGGAAAGCCGATGAGTGTCCGGCAAACCAATTGCGGAAAACTGGGTTGGGTCACCGATAAAGATCGCGGCTATCGTTATCAGGAAACACATCCTCAAACGCAAAAACCTTGGCCGGAAATTCCCCGAGAACTCCAGGAATTATGGCAAAAATTATCCGGATTTGGCGCTCCGCCGGAGGCCTGTCTTATCAACTTTTATGCGCCGGACGCACGCATGGGAATGCATCAGGACAAGGATGAAGGTGAACTTGCCGCACCTGTCATCTCGATTTCTTTGGGAGATGCGTGCCTCTTTCGTGTCGGAACGACAGTCAAAGGAGGGAAAACCCATTCATTACGGTTAAATAGTGGTGATGTCATCATGTTCGGCGGTAATATGCGGCTTGCATTTCATGGTGTTGACCGGATTTATCCTGAAACTTCTACACTTTTGAAAGTTCCCGGCCGTATCAATCTGACTTTGCGACGGATTACGCCTGTCGGATGAATTGGAAATATTGCCGGCAAAGCTTGCTTCCTGAAAGCGGTCATTTGCTTATCATGGAATAGCGTTTCACGTGAAAACTGCTTTTTAAAACGTGTTTAAATTGGCGATTATTTTTAAAAACTTGAATAAAAATCTCGATCAACAAAAATGCGTGACAGAAATCCGCCACGCATTTTATTTTTTCGTAAAAACTTTAATTCTAAAAGCAAACGTTCAATGCTGATGTTCTTCATGATTGGCAGGCATTGAATCGGGTGCTTGTGCACCGATGCCCGAAACAGTAAAGACCACATCGACAGTGCCGGCTTTTTCAAAAACCATTTTTGCCTTGAACTCGTCACCTTTGTTCAAGGTTTTGTCGAGATCCATAAACATGACATGGAAGCTGCCCGGTTTGAATTCGACTGTTCCACCAGCCGGAATCACCATACCATCCGCCTGATGACGCATTTTCATAACACCATCAGCCATTTCCATTGAGTGGATTTGTGCTTTATCGGATAATTCCGAAGATAGAGACACCAGCCTGTCAGCTTCTTTACCATGATTGACAATGGTAAAGAAACCACCCGCAACTTTTGCCCCATTCGGGGTTGCGCGTGCCCAAACATTGGTAATTTCGATATCACCAATTTTATAATCATTCGCAAAAGCACTACCGAGCGAAAAGGTTAGAAACAAACAGGCAAAAGCTGCCAGAACAGCAAAGCTTGTCCTGATCAAAGTCGAACATTTTTGAAAAGCGTAAGACATATATAACTCCTGATATTTAAAATATAAATTCGTGTTGAAGATGTTTGTGACCATTTGCCAAAGATCTTCGCTTAATTAGACGAACCGAATTGGAAATTGGCAAATGATGATAAATTGGCTCAGGAAATTATATGGGGCGGAGAACGCGCATCGTAAACAAATGATGGTCGCTCGCAGGGTAGCAACAAACCCCGAATGACAGCCATCGCCTCGCTTGAACATTCGGATGTTTCAAGAACGACATTAACCGGTCCTGATATTTGAAGTGCCGCAGAAAGAATGCAGCCACCAATGCAACAAGCGGAGATAGGGAAATGACCTTGAGTTGAACGATCTTTTCCGGTTGATGCTGTGCAAATAATGCCACCATAAGCATCGCGAACAGCGTATTCGTCAAACACACCGGCTTTTGCCATGACAAGTGATTGAATTGTCATCATAGCAACAAGCACAAATATAAAAAATTGATGCTTTACCGACTGCATCCGCTGATCCGGTGTTTCCTCGCCATTTTCATGGTTAAGAGGTCTAGAATGCAGTAAAAGTGAGCGTTGTCAAAGACCGCGTGATGCCGGGTATATCAAGAATATTGTCATTGATGAATTTACCGATATCCTTGCCTTCTTCGATGTAGATTTTTGCCAGAAGCTCGAATTCACCGCTTGTGGAATAGAGTTCCGAAACAATCTCGCGCTCATAAAGTATGTCGGCAACATCGTAAGCTGTACCCGGTGCACACTGCAACTGGATAAATATTGGCTTCATATTCATTCTCCTTTAGCCAAACAAACACATGAAATCGAGAAGAAATCAACATAGTTTCTTCATTCAGGTGGTGAAAACATGTTCATCAAGCGTCTCCTGCTCTAAAATTCGTTTGTGTTGGCTTCAATTTGCGAAAGGATAATTTATTAAACGATTTCGTCCGGCTTTTATTGGGTTAGACGGAAGAGAAAATAAATATTTTATCTTTAAAGGTTAACACAAAATCCGATATTCAATTTAAAGTTTAAAATTTTATTTTAATAGTGAGATCAAGAACAATGAATTAAAAAATTACAATGAAACATATTTTATATAAATATTATAATGTTAAGCGATTTTGAGTTCCCTATTCATAATTTCTATTGAATATCTATCTTTAAAATCAATTGCACCTATTCCCACAATCGTTTATTCTTCAGCTTTCAATGCCGGATAGGGAATTGCCATGATACCACCCATTCCTGTGCAACTTTATGTCACGGTAGCGGCTGCTACGGAGCTGACCAACCGCCGTGCAAAAAATCTTGATGGTGATTCAAGTTCCGACAATCTTGCAGAAACATTCAATGCCGTAACACCGAGCACCTCTTCACAGGCAGAAAATGGTGCACGTCAGGTTGCCAGTCGCTTCAAACCTCTGGATAACCGGAAAAGTGCCGAAGAAATCGAGGATGAAGAAGAAAAACTTCTCTATGTGCTTTCCGAAAAATTCGGTCTCGAAAAACCGCATGGTTTGCCAATTCAGGAAGCCGCAGCCTATTTGAAAGAAATTCTCTATTCTCCCCGAAATAGTTATGATCTTCGGGCCGTTGAAAAAGACCTTGGATTTGACCTTATTGGTATTTCACTCAAAGATTTTCTTGATGCTATGATTGATAGCGACAGCGATGCAGCCGCACGTGTAAGCACTGCTCTTAAAGCCTTTCTTGACTCGCAAGAAAAAGAATTCAAGCAAACGCGCCTGAGTGATGACCTCACCGCCAATCTGGAAGACGATCAGGATCCGGGGATATATTCGCCATTCAGGAAATAACGTTCGGTAATTGACTGAAATAAATAAATCGAAAAGCCTATTTCGAGATTTCGGATTAAAATTAGGCCACTCTTAGCCGGAATGAATTTTATTGAATTCTTGGAGTTCAATTCTCTTTTTCCTCGTCTATGTTTCCTCAGGCTTTTCTAAACCGGATACGTGCCGAACGTTCGATCGCCGCAACAGTCAAATCCTCAAGCTCGAACTGCTCGCGTAAAATTTGTAAAAACATCAATTCTTCTTGCCTGACGTCAAGATCGCTTGCTGCAACTTCAACGGCGAGAGCATAAGCAGTATCGCGAAGCTTTGGAGAAAGTGCCTTGCCGGTCACTTCAAGTATTTGTTCAATTCCATCTTCATGGGCGAGATAAGAACAACATTTTGCAGCCAATTGATCAAGCCGCGTCCGGTCGAACCCTCTAAAAACCGGAAAACGCGCAACAATTTCGCTAATCAATTCCAGTTCATCGTCACTCACCGCCGCGTCAGCGGCAGAAGTTGTGACCATAACATATATCAATGCTTCTTGTGCTGTCAGTTTTTCCATCAGCTCCTCCCTTTGTTACTCTCTTCGTTTACGGTTTTTTCCGGTTTTTTTCTTACAATGATTGACGAAAAGCTGTTTGAGCCATAGAGCTTTCTTAAACGATTCAAATTCAGGATAAAACCCCATGGCAACAGACAATTTCGTGGCAGAAAATCTTAATCAGGATGTCATTGATGCGGCAGCCCAATCCAGAGCATGGCCTTTCGAAGAAGCGCGCAAGATTGTCAAACGTTACGAAAAAAAGGGTTACCCTGATACGGTGATGTTCGAGACGGGTTACGGGCCGTCCGGTTTGCCGCATATCGGCACTTTTGGTGAAGTTGCGCGCACGACAATGGTGCGTCATGCTTTTCATGTGTTGACGGAAAACAAAGTCAAAACCAAATTGTTATGTTTTTCCGACGATATGGACGGATTGCGCAAAGTGCCAGAAAATGTCCCTAATCGTGCATTGATGGAAACCTATCTTGGAAAACCCTTAACGCGGGTACCCGACCCGTTTACGAAAGATTATCCCTCTTTCGGCGCTGCCAATAATGCGCGGCTTCGTGCTTTTCTTGACCGTTTCGGCTTCAACTATGAATTTGCCAGCGCGACCGATTATTATACTTCGGGACGTTTCGATGAAACGCTCCTTAAAATGCTTGCCAATTACGATAAGATCATGGCTGTCATTGTTCCCACATTGGGTGAAGAACGGCGCGCGACCTATTCGCCATTCTTGCCGATTTCTCCTGTCTCGGGAAAAGTTTTGCAAGTTGCAATGATTGCGCATGATGCCAAAAAGGGCACTGTTACCTATATCGAACCGGAAACCGGTGAAAAAATTGAAACCGAAGTCACCGGTGGCAAGGTCAAATGCCAATGGAAAGCCGATTGGGCTATGCGCTGGACAGCGCTGGGCATTGACTATGAAATGGCAGGCAAAGATTTGATTGATTCTGTGGCTCTGTCTTCAAAAATTTGTCGTATCCTTGGTGGAACACCGCCGGAAGGATTCAATTACGAGCTGTTTCTGGATGACAAAGGACAAAAGATTTCAAAATCGAAAGGCAATGGCCTGACAATTGACGAGTGGCTCACCTATGCGCCCACGTCAAGCCTTGGCCTTTACATGTATCAGAAACCGAAAACTGCCAAGCGGCTTTATTTCGATGTGATACCGAAGGCTGTTGACGAATATTACAGTTTTCTTTCAGCCTATCCGAAGCAAAGCTGGAAAGACCGGCTCAACAATCCGGTCTGGCATATGCATAATGGCAATCCGCCGAAAGTGGATTTGCCGGTGCCTTTTGCCATGTTGCTCAACCTCGTAAGTGCATCCAATGCCGAGAATGCCGACGTGTTGTGGGGCTTTATTTCGCGCTATGCGAAGGGTGCTACACCGGAAAACCAGCCCGAACTTGACAGCCTCGTCGGTTTTGCAATCCGCTATTTCAATGATTTCGTCAAACCGACCAAAAAATTCCGTGCACCGGATGCTGTCGAGCGTAAAACTTTGGAAAAAATCGACCAAACGCTTGCAAACTTGCCGGCAGATGCCGATGCCCACACAATTCAAAATGCACTTCTCGACATTGGCCGTGTGACAGAGCGCTATCAGGACCACAACAAAAAAAGCCCTGATGGGGGCCCCGGTGTTTCTGTTTCATTTTTCCAAATGCTTTATGAAATCCTGATCGGTCAGGAACGGGGACCGCGTTTTGGCTCCTTCATTGCCCTTTATGGCATTAATGAAACGCGGGGCTTGATTGCCGACGCGCTCGCCGGGAAACTTGTCAACGAATAGAAGAGGTCGAAACCCATCTTTAAGAAGGGGCTTTGCCCCCCTTTCACGATGATTTTGAAACAATCCGGTACAATTCTGCAAGACAGGTTTTGAGCTTGTCGCCAATTTATTGAAAATTTTTAGATAAAGGACACAAATTCCTCACTCTTTTTTAAAAAAAGAGGTAAAAGAAGCGCAATTTTATTCTCGACCGGCCGGTTAAAAACAAACAGGTCGCGCGGGTAACGAAGCAACAGGAGTGAGTTATGAACGAGGCACAAGAGGTCGCGCGGCGCCGCACATTTGCTATTATCGCGCACCCTGATGCCGGTAAGACAACCTTGACCGAAAAATTGTTGCTGTTCGGCGGTGCTATCCAGCTTGCAGGTGAAGTCAAGGCCAAGAAAGACCGTATCCAGACCCGTTCCGACTGGATGAAAATCGAACGTGAGCGCGGTATTTCGGTTGTCACCTCGGTTATGACGTTCGAATATGAAGATCATATATTCAATCTGCTCGATACGCCCGGACACGAAGACTTTGCCGATGATACCTACCGTACACTGACCGCTGTCGATAGCGCTGTCATGGTTCTTGACGGAGCGCGCGGCATCGAGCCCAGAACCTTAAAACTATTCGAAGTCTGCCGCATGCGCGACATTCCGATTGTGACATTTGTCAACAAGATGGATAGGGAAGCACTCGACCCATTAGAGATATTGGATGAGATAGAAGACAAGCTTGCGCTTGATACGGCCCCTGTTACATGGCCAATCGGATCGGGTAAAAATTTTGCCGGCAGTTTTGACCTTCATCACAATCTTGTACGCCAGAAAGACGAAGAAAAAACTCCGCGCCCTGTCAAAGGGCCTGAAGAAGCAGCTCTATTATTGCCGGAACATGACCGTGCCGCTTTTGTCGAAGGCGTTGTTCTTGCACGTGACGCATGTAAAAAATTTGATCTGAAATCGTTCCGCGAAGGCCAAATGACTCCGGTCTATTTCGGTTCGGCGTTGAAGAATTATGGCGTGCGCGATCTTATCGACGCTCTTGTTGCCTATGGGCCAAGTCCGCGTGCGCAGGTTGCAGATACGCGCATTGTCGAGGCGACAGAACCGAAAATGACCGGTTTTGTTTTCAAAATACAAGCCAATATGGATCCCAACCATCGCGATCGCATCGCGTTTTTACGTGTTTGTTCGGGAATTCTATCCCGCGGCATGAAAGCAAAACTCGTGCGCACCGGAAAACCCATGACATTGTCGACGCCGCAATTTTTCTTTGCCCGCTCCCGCCAGATTGCCGACGAAGCTTATGCCGGTGACGTTGTGGGAATTCCAAACCATGGAACATTACGTATTGGCGATACGCTGACAGAAGGCGAAGACATTCTTTTCAAAGGTGTTCCGAATTTTGCTCCGGAAATTTTGCGTCGTGTTCGTCTTGGCGACCCAATGAAGGCAAAGAAGCTTAAAGAAGCTTTGCAACAAATGGCCGAAGAAGGTGTTGTGCAACTCTTTATGCCTGACGATGGTTCGCCGTCAATTGTCGGTGTTATTGGTGCTTTGCAAATTGATGTGCTGACGGAACGGCTGAAAGTGGAATATTCTCTTCCTGTCGGTTTTGAACCGGCGCGCTTTACTGTATGCCGCTGGATTTCGGCCGATAACAAAGAAGATCTCGAGAATTTTGTTGCTACACACCGTGATGCTATCGCATCCGATCTCGACGGCGATCCGGTATTTCTCGCAGAAAACAATTTTTCGCTCAATTACGAAGCGGAGCGGTCACCGAAAATCAAATTCGCAACAATTAAAGACTACCAGATACGCAGCAAATAAATCTTTATAAATGCATAAATGCGAAGTTCTTTATAGCGTAAATGATTGCAGGTGATTTTATTTGATATCCGGTAAATTTTATTATTGAAATATAAATGGGGCAGCGTGATTTCTGTTCTCACACCATTCGGGGATTTCGCTTAACGCTTTATTGGACGGCGATCCCGCAAAACCCGAACAATGTCAATCGATTACAGTGATTGGCATTGTCTGCCTTATATTGATAAATCAGCGCCGATTGCAGTTTTTCATTGCTCTTATAAATTCTTCAAAATTGATATCCAGAAAGTCCAGAAGTGTCATTAGCCTCGAAACGGCAATGCGATCTGCTCCTTTTTCATATTTTTGAATCTGCTGCGGTGTGATACCCGCGACGGCTGCCAATTCTGTTTGAGTTACGCCGTTTTTTTTACGAAATTGGCGTAACAACCCGCCTATTTTCTGGTCACTTTGGGTTTCATTAAATTTCAATGTTCGAATATTTTCTGAGGAAATGTTACCGCCATTTTCCATATGATTCACCATCAACTCATCCCAATAAAAATTTTCTTTCAATTTCCTGTTTCGGGCAATCACGCGCAAGTTCTATAAAAAGCATTGCCGAAACGATATCTTTTTGGAAAAGCTCCCCCGAACGATCAACTCCTGATATTGATCACCATTTTCTATGTCCCATTGGGCCAAGCCCGCTTTTTACCCGCGCAACGCTGTTGGTCGTGGCAGACTGAACCGGACTTAGCCAATACCACATATTCTAAAATTGAGAAATAATATATTCATTTTAAAATTATATAAATCAAATATGTTTGATCCGATCATTTAATCTGCACTATTCGAAATAAAGAAAAACCGGACAAATTATCCCGATATTGATGAGCTAAGAAAGAAGGGAATGTTAAAACATCTTTCATCCCATCCGGTGCTGTGAGAATGAACAACATCAAAACGGATCCGGCCAAAACCGTTTTCTACCGGTCCCGATATCAAGCGTTTCCGGTTCCGGCACTAATCGTTTTTGACTTGTTTTATTGTCAATCCCGATAATTTTTGATGGAAAGCAAGCTCGACTTTGCTTGATAAAAATGAATAAACTACAGGCAATTGCGCGTCGAATAACGCGTCTTTTTGAAGATATAAAAAACGGCACCAACTGAATTGGATGCCGTTTTCAATAAAATAAATTTTACAGAGTTATTTTACGCCGTCCTTGATCCAGTCTGACAAGCGGCTTTTCGGAGCAGCGCCGACCATATTGGAGACAATTTCCCCATTATTGAACAACAGTAATGTGGGGATTGAACGGACACCGAACTGTGTTGCAAGCTCGGGATTTTCATCAATATTGATTTTGGCGACCTTGACCTTACCCTGTAATTCGGTAGCAATTTCTTCAAGCGAGGGCGCTATCATCTTACACGGACCGCACCATTCAGCCCAGAAGTCTACAACAACAGGTTCTGCCGACTTTAGCACGTCATTTTCAAAATTGCTTGTATCGACTTTTACAGTGCTCATTGATCTTTCCTTTGTGATTCCAATTTGCCTAAATTTGGCGTGCTTGGCGGGTTCCGTCAAGAGCAAGCTTTTTCACCCTTTATTGTTCCGGTGAATTAGTTTTTTCTTTATTGATCAGGAAATCGAGTTTTTTGCCGTCCAGTTCAAAAACTTTTGGCCCATCACTATAGATCAATAACGTTCTGACGGTCTTATCCGGATGAATGCTCATCAATAGCGTCCGGTAAAGTGCCATTTGCAACATGTAGCTGTCTGGAATTTGCTGTTCACGCTTGGGAGCACGGCCGGTTTTAAAATCTCCCAGAACAATTATGTTATCACCATCATTGAGACGGTCTATTTGTCCGGAAACGACATATTTTTTACCCCTTATTGTGACAGTTCCCATCAAAGTCACTTCGGCACGCGCTTCTTTGGCAAATAAGGGGCGCAGTGCTTCGTCATCCATGACCTTGAAGGTCTGTTGAAAAGCATCCTCTCTTTGTTCTTCGCTCCATTCAGGTGCGGCTTTTTCAAGATAGGCACGGGCAAGACTTTGCCTGTCCTCCTCCCGAATTTGCGGCAAATATTGCAAAAGCCGGTGAATGATCGTCCCCCGTTCGATAGCAAATGACGAATTTGCCGGTTTTTCTCCCAGAACCGGAGAAATGGTGACGATATTTTTTGTTGCCGGTGCGTTCTCGTCAATATCGAGTGAAGCACCTGAAGGGGTAAGGGGCTTAGGTAAATCTGTTTCCGGCTCCATACGTTTATGGAAATAGGAAGGAAGCGGAAAAGCCGGAACGTCTGCTTCATCTTCCGCAGTTTTTGTTTCAACACTTGCGCGGTTGTCATCCACGCAATAACGCCATGCCTTGATGTCGGGTGAAGGGCCGGAACTTTCTTCAGAAACCGGCTTCAATGCCTCGCCGACAAGTTCACTCCACGTGCCACCAACAACATTCTTTCCTCGATAACCACAAACAATGAGGCGATCTTCTGCCCGTGTCATTCCAACGTAAAGTAGCCGCCTATATTCTTCCTCTGCTTTTAATTTTAACGTATTAATATAATTGTCACCGAATGATGTTTTGAACTCCTTAGCGGGCTGCCACAAAAAGCTTTTCTTGCCATGATTATCAATTTCGATGAATTTCGGCTCATGTTGCGAATTCCAGATACGCGAACCGGAATCGACCAGAAAGACAACGGCACTTTCCAGCCCTTTTGCCGCATGAACAGTCATAATACGGACTTCTTCACGATTCTGGTCGAGTTCACGTTTGATTTCCGGATCGGAAAGCTTGATTGTTTCCAGAAACGCCTGCAAACCGGGTAAGCCGGTTTTCTGGATGGATAAAGTATAATCCATGAACGCATCAAGGACGTCGCTAGCTTCCGAACCCAATCGGGCGAGGATTTTTGCCCGTCCCTGATCCTCGCTCAATATATGACTATAAAATTCATAGACAGGGGTTTTATCGGCAAGGTTTCTATATTTTTTGAGTAAAGCCAGAACAGTTGCAAATTCCGGCTTCTCTTCACTATGGGCTTCAAGGCTATTAAACAGGCTTCCTTCGCGGTTTATAGCAATCTTATAAAGATCATCTTCATCAAGTCCGAAGAGAGGGCTTTTCAAAACAGATGCAAGAGAAAGGTCATCCTGCGGTTGCAGGACAAATCGCGCAAGCGCCGTTAAATCACGCACGGCAATATGGCTTGCAAGACGCAAGCGGTCGGCACCGGCAACCGGAACATTGCGGTTTTTCAATGCGCGCGCTAAAGCCGGAACAAACTGGTCACGTTTTCTCACCAGCACCATAATATCACTGGCTTTAACTTCTCTTCCCTGACCAGAAAGCATTTCATGATGATAAAGCCAATGGCTGATCGTCGTTGCTATTTCTTCGGCAAGGCGAACAGCCGGTGCATGAAGCTGGTCGACAGGTTTGCGCCAATCTTCCGGCTCTTCCACATCGGTCGGCGCAATATTGTCCCAGATTACAACTTCACCGGGGTCATTGCGGCGAACCGGCTCATGCACGGTTTTGATATTTTCGGCTGAAAGACCTTTATAATTTTCAGGTTTTTCAAATACCCGATCAACACTTTTTAAAACATCGGCTGTCGAACGGAAGGAATAATTCAAACGTATGTGGCCGAAAGATTTGCCGACGGCTTCGGCTTTTTTTTCGATAATGCGGCCATTCGTTGCAAAATCTTCCGGTACAGCGCCTTGGAAGGAATAGATCGACTGTTTTTCATCACCAACGGCAAAAACAGTGCGGTTGACCTCTCTTTGTCCTTCCCCGACAAAAAATTCCTGTGCAAGAAGCTGGATTATCTGCCACTGGGAAGGGCTAGTATCCTGTGCTTCGTCAACCAGAATATGGTCAATGCCCCTATCCAGTTTATATTGCACCCATTGGCCCGCACCATCGCGTTTTAACAGATTAAGCGCCCGCTCGATCAAATCATCAAAATCAAGCAAACCTTCTGCCTTCTTCAAACTTTCATAACGCGCCAAAAGCCGGTAACAGAGCTTGAAGGCAGCCAAATTGAGCGGTACCAGCCGTACACGTCGCAACTTGTCGAGATAGAGAACGAGCTTTTCCTGACGCTTTAACAAATCGTCTGCAAGCCAAGGCAAAGTTGCAAGAAGTTTTTTTGATGCCAGATTGCTTATTTTGCGCGGATTTCCACTGGTAAAATAGGCAAGTTCGATAAATTTTATGCTCTCGACATTATCCGCCTTTTCTACAAGCTCCAATTTTTCAACGAAATTTTGGCTGTAAGAGTGGCCGAGACTTTTGAATGCCTCAATAGTCTCTTCAGAATGAAGTGCTGTTTTACGGATTTCATCAGTGAGATTTTCTTCCGTATCATCCGGAGATATTTGTAATGCATTTTCCAGAATATGCTTGCCATCCGGGCCACTCACACGAGCAAGAAACGGCGTTAAAGCCTGACGTTTTGCAATGGCCTCGGATAACAGAGTGTCAAGTCCGCTTTCGCCCACGGTTTTTAAAACCAGCATCAAAGCGTTATGAAGAGAACTATTTTTTTGCAAATAAGCTTTCTCGAGCAGGTCACGACGCGCATTTTTTAAAAACTCGTCACGCTTGAGATCGTCCATCATCTCGAAATGGCCGGCAATATTGGCTTCCAAAGGAAATTGATGAAGAAGACCTTCACAAAAAGCATGGATCGTCTGGATTTTTAACCCGCCCGGTGTTTCAAGAGCACGGGCAAAAAGTCTACGCGCTTCGTCAAGCCTTTTTGTATCGGGCTTTTTGCCCTCAAGGCCAATTAACACCTCCGTCAATTTGTCATCGTCAAGCTCTGTCCAACCCGAAAGAGTCTGGAAAATGCGCGTTTGCATGACAGCAGCGGCTGCTTTGGTATAAGTGAGGCACAAAATCCGCGCCGGTTCGGTGCCATTCAATAAAAGTCTGATAACCCGAAACGTCAAAACATGGGTTTTACCGGAGCCGGCATTGGCAGACACCCACGCACTGCTTTGCGGATTTGAAGCGGCCGTCTGATTTTTAATGGCATCCTCAGGAATTTCGCGTTTGGTCATTCGTCACCTGTCGTATCAGAACCGGCTGACCATTCAAGAACCCGCGCCAAATGGTCATAATCGCCTTCATAAGTGGTCAAAGGCGGCATTGCTCGCGACAAATAGCCATGGGCAGGATTTTGATAATATTCAACAAGTTCACCCAATCTTGCCCATGCTTCTTCGGAAAGTTCGATTGCAGTTTTTTTGGCAGTGAGAGAAATACGCTCTTCTTTTACTTCTCCGTGGGCATTCAAACGGATATAGGCAAGTTCTGTCGGTTTGATATTTTTAAGCGGCACAAAAGCATTGCGCGACAAAAGCGCTGCTTCCAACGCCAATTGCGGTGCCATGAGTGTTGCAGCCTGCTTGACGGAAGGAGTCGAACCGGTTTTGAAATCAAGAATTTCGGCAAAATGTCCATTCATCACATCAATGCGGTCGGCACGTCCTGAAAGGGTTGCTCCTTCCGGCACAATATGAACCGGACGGGCCGAAATTTCGACATATCTTTCGCGTGGAGAAAGTCCTTTTTCCCACTCGATGATTGATGGCGCAAGAATTTCAAAACGCGGCCACCATATAGCTTCAACATCAAGGGGAAGCTGCATACGGTCAAATTCGGCACGCGCAATTTCAAGAAATTTTTGCAGTGCATCCGGTTTTTCCGGATCAATTTTCAGCAGTGAAAAGCCCGCAACAATTGCATGATAAAGCGTGCCACGTTCGGCAACCGACGGATCGTGGATAAGGTCATCAAGTGGCTTCAGACGCAAAACTTTTTTGGCATAAATTGCATAAGGGTCGCGGCGTAATGTCTCGATTTCGGTAACAGAAAAATGTTTCGGACGTTGTTTCAATGGCGGTGTGGGGCATGGGCGCGCAATAAAATCGACATTTTTGCGACGATCGAGTTCACGCGCCCAGTGGACAAAAACTCCACCATGAGCGCACATGTCGTCACTCGCTTTGGCGCCCACAACTGTTTCCAGCCTTTGTAACCAGCGCGACGGCACAGAAGGGGCATTATCCACTCTCAATGCCCTGCTCATAATGACTTTATCCATGCCCATAGCCATCTGGAAATCATGGGCAGCCAAACCGATCCGTCGTTCCGGAGGGTCAAGTGTCAATTTCATCTTCATCGGCCGCGACATGAACGGGTCATTGCGTGCTGTTGCCGGCCACGAGCCTTCATTCAAGCCACCAATGACCATTGTATCAACCGTTTGCAAACGTGATTCCAGTGCACCCCAGATAAAAAGACGGGGATGTCCACCGGCAGAGGGGCTCACCGAGCGCGCTGCCATCAAAGCTTCAAGAATGGCCGGCCATTCGGAAATATCGAACGTAAGGCCGGATTGATCGGCAACAAGATCACGCAGTAACGATATAATGGCTTTTCCCGCTTCTCCTGCATAAAGCTCGTGAAAGGAGCCCTGCTCGTTAGCCCCGAAATTTTCCAGAACTTCAGTCGTAGCACGGGCAACTTCGTTCGCCGACTGCGGTTCGCTTTTTGCCATCAATGCCACCAATGGCTGAACAGCGCTTACAAGTGAAGAAGCAAGTTTTCTTGCTTCCTCGATCATATCGGTATCAATATCGCTCGTTTCGTTTTCATCTGTTGTGAGCGCGAGAAGACGTTCTTCAACAAACTGCTCACACGTTGCAATATTGATTCTTCCGGTTCCCCCTCTTAATGCAAAGAGCTCGAAACGTTCGGCAATTTTTCGTAAAGCTCCGCGTTCATATCCAAGCGATGTCAAAGGGTGTTTCAAAAGCGACAGAAAAGCCACCGGATCACCAGGTTGAAACAAAGTTTGCAAAATAAGCCGCAATAAAGTTGCCGGTAACACTTCGCTTAAAGGAACACCGCCGGAATCATTGGCCTCGATGCCGAAACGTTTGAGTTCGGCAACAACACGTCGGGCAAGATTTCTGTCCCCCGTCACAAGTGCGGCCGTTTTCTTTTTGTCTTCAATTGCTTGCCTTAGCGCAACTGCGATAGCCAAAGCCTCTTCACGCTCATTGGCGGCCTCGATCAAAGAGACATCGGCAAAAATTTCATCAAAACCATCACGTTTCAATTGTGACCATGTGTCGGTGGTCACGGCCGGTCGCAATGCTTCGGACAAAATTGCAGCGCGTTTTTTCTTGTTTTCCGAAGGCGCTCCGATCTCGTCAACGACATTTCTTGTCAGTTTCATGCGGTCGAACAATTTTTTGAAGCTATATTGCGGATGGCCGAAAATGGAGGGGTCATCATGCGTTTCATCAAGTGCTGCCCATTGGGCGTCATCCATGGCAAGGTCAAGACCGGGCAGGACAACCGCACCATTTTCCAATCCGCTAACTACTTTCAGCAAATCGGCAATGGCCGGAATCGAGCCATTGGAACCGGCCACAATAACGGGATCACGCGGTTTGTTACGCAAAAGTCTTTCAGTTTCCGCCCGAATAGCCTGATTGCGCCATTCTGCCGGATTTATTTTTTGCCGTTCGGCAAGAATATCAGGCCAGGTTTTTGTTACAATTTCAAGAAAATCAAGTGTCACCTGCCACCATTCGGCGACCATATCGGGGGCAATATCTTTAAGCTTTGCCCAGTCGGCGGACTCTGTCTCGACCTCGTCCATCAAACGGGCGAGATCTTCGGCAAGCCAGATCGCATCGGCTGTATTGGCCGGTATGATAATATCTTCACTACCGAAGAGCGAGCGCACATGGGCAGGCAAATTTTCCCGCCACGGACGAATGAGACGCGCCAACAACAAAAGCCGCTCGACATCGCCAATCTTCGGATTGAGCGACAAAGCTGCCGCTCCATTATCAAGGAAAAAAGCGGTGTCTTCATCAACATCACCCAAAGGGCGAATTGTCGGCAAGAAACTTGAATGTGTCGTACTCATCTCCACAAAGCAGGAGCGTAGCGCACGCGCGGCACGACGAGTGGGAACATAGATAAGGGTATCTGCCAAAGCTTTCTGGATATTGCCATCTTTGCCGAAATCTTTAATCAGGCGTCCTGAAAGAAGTGCATCAACAAAAGTCGGCAAAAACGGCGCACCGCTCGAAATCGAAAACAGCTTGGGCTTGTCTTTCACACTATTTCCCCCCTTTGGCGCATCAGCTCCTCAACCTTGCTAATCATGGCAATTGTCCCGACAGTATACCAGTTGCCATCCAAAGGAAAACCGTAAAGACGACCACGGGCTATCGCCTCGTCAAAATAGAGATTGAGCGATTGCGGTTCGATTTTTGCAAATGCGAATATTTTCGGATTTACAATAAGTGCACCACCATAAATAACCGCTTCCGGTGCATTTGCAGGTGCACGAACAAGTTTTTGACCTTCACCAATCAGGAAATCACCTTTTTCCGGACCCGCTGCCTGCACGCGTTTAACCGTCATAAGCAACATATCCATTCTATCGGGGTCAAAACGATTTGCCATTGCTTCAAGCGTTGGCGTGCCATGGTCGACCCAAAATGTATCGGCGTTAAGAACAAAAAACGGATTTTCTCCCAAAAGCGGCAAAGCTTTCACCACGCCTCCGGCAGAATCGAGAAGTTCCGTACGCTCGTCCGAAATGGTTACATGCGGTTTTTTACGGCTTTCAACATGACTTTCGATGGAATCGGCAAGATAATGGACATTGACCACCGCTTCCTCGACACCGGCTTTTTCAAGGGCGTCAAGAGCGCGGTTCAAAAGACTTCGACCGGCAATTTTTACCAGTGGTTTCGGTGTTTTGAAAGTCAATGGCCGCATGCGGGTGCCAAGCCCCGCAGCAAGCACCATGGCATGTGTTATTTTCATTTTTTCACTCTTCAACCAGTTTCGAGACAATATAGAATTGACGCAATGATGAAAGAGCCGGATGTTCAAGGTTGCGCTTCAGATAATCGCGGCAATGCGGCAAATGTTTCAAATAAGCGGGCTTGCCATCACGCTTGTCAAGACGAACAAAAATACCGAGAATTTTGGAAACGCGTTGCGCACCAGCAATAGCATAGACCAGTTTGAACTCTTCTTCATCAAAGATACGCGCGCCCTTTTTGCGTTCATCGCAATAAGCCTTGATAATACGCTCCTCAAGCGGGCGGTTAATAGCAACACGCGCATCCTGGGCGAGTGACACAACATCATAGGCTGTTGGGCCAATTTGCCCGTCCTGAAAATCAATGAGACCTATTTTTTTCAAGCCCTGCTCATTCTCCCGCCAGATAATATTTGGCGAATGATAATCGCGCATAACAAAACTTCGTTCTGCCTGTTCAAAAATTTCAAAAAATGGCTCCCATTGCCGATAGAATTCTTCCTTTAGGGAATGACTTATCTCTGTTCCGGTAGAGTAAGGGAAATACCAGTCAAGAAGAAGGGAAACTTCAGCCTGCAAGACCCCCCGATCATAAGCCGGTATATCAAGTGTCAGATCATCGAATTTTTGATGTTCGGGCCACTCTTTCTGGTGAAATGAAGAAAGCAATTTTCCCGATTCGATATAGCGGTTTTCAATCGGCTTCCTCTCTTCATCAAGCACGCCGTCCCGCCCAAGATCGTCGGTAATGAGCAAACCGTTTTTTAAATCTTGCGCTAAAATTTTTGGCGCTACGAAACCATTTTTCAAAATTAGCCGGTCAATACCGACAAATTGGCTGACCGATGTCGCAAGATGGGCAATTTTCCCATAAGACTGGCCATTTTGTTCGGGCATTTCCATTGCCGGCGCATTCATCAAAATCTCATGACCATCCTTGCCATAAATAATCTCGTAGGAACGCGCCGAAGCATCACCGGTGAAATAACGGCGTTTGAAATTGCCACGGTGATTGGATTTTAAAAATTCTCTTATTTCAAGTGAACGCTTGAGACGGTCTGCAGCACGGCCTTCCGCTTCAATCGTTATTTTTCGACCATTTCCTTGATGCTCAAGAAAAATGGCAAAATCTGCCTTTCCCAATTCTCCTTCGGCTTTTTCCGGCCATTCGACAAGAACAACTCCATCCCCTCGCGCCTCTTCAAAGCCAAGCTCATCAATTTCTTCCGGTTCATTGATGCGATAAAGATCGGCATGGGTGAGGCTAAATTTTGGCAAATCATAGACTTGAACAAGTGTGAAGGTTGGACTTGGAACATCCATTCCGTCATCATCTGCTAATGTGCGAACAATAGAACGGGAAAGCGATGTTTTTCCTGTTCCAAGGTCCCCTTCAAGTGTAACGAGATCACCCTTTTCAAGGGCTAGCGCAAAATCCTCGCCGAAGCGTTCGGTTGCTTTTTCATCTTCAAGAAATAAACTGAAAATCATTCTGTTTCCTCTGATTGAAGCAACGTTACTGGTGAAGGGCGTTCAGCCGGAAATCGGCAAAAAACGGTTGTTCCTTTTGCATTCCCCGTTTCTATTGTGACGCTGCCGCCATGAAGCTCGACAAAGCTTTTGACAATCGAAAGACCAAGCCCTGCTCCGGCACGTGAACCATGATGGGCATGAGATGAAAACCGATTGAAAACAGTATCAAGAATTTCTTCCGGAATCCCCGCTCCGTCATCATGGACAGAAAAGACAATGTCGTTTCCGTCCTTTTTGGCAGAAAAGGTAATGACACTATTGTCGGGAGCAAAATTGGCGGCATTGCTCAATACATTGACAAAAATCTGCCGTAGCCTAGCCTGATCTGCCGGAATCGTCGTGAGGCCGTCTTCAATTTTTTCTTCAATTTTTACCGGACGGGTACCGAGACGCTCTTTCGTGCGTTCTGTTGCAAAAGCCATTGAAGCGGCAATATCGACATCTTTAATATCAAGTTCCATAATGCCCGCATCAAGTTTGGCAAGGTCAAGAATATCATTGACGATATCAAGAAGTGCACCCGATTCAGAGGCGATGTGCTTGAGATATTCCTGCTGGCGGGAATTGACAGTGCCGAAAAGTCCGCTCTGCAAAATATCGGAAAAGCCGATAATATTGGTAAGGGGAGTACGCAATTCATAAGACACATGGCGAACAAATTCGCTGCGCAATGCGTCGGCACTGCGCAATGCATCGTTCTTTTCTTGCAATGCACGGGTGATATTGACTGTATCCGTCACATTGACAAAGGTCATCATGGTCTGTGCATTTGGCAGAGGCACCAAGGCATAATCAAGAATAACACCATTTGTTAAATCCATACGCCCCGAAATGGCATCCCGATTTTCGCTAAACCCGGTTATAAATGCTCCGAATGTATCCCATGCGTTGCTCGTTGTTTTTTGCGCGCATTCAGCCTGAAGTTTTGAAATATGCGTTCCTTCAACTGTGAGCTCGGTGGGTAAAGACCATAATTTGGCTAGCGCCGGATTGGTAAGACGCACACGCCCGTCCGGACCAAACAAGGCAACACCTTCCGAGAGATGATCCAGCGTTTCACCTTGCATTTCAATGAGGCTGTTATAACGCCGTTCGAGATCAATTTTTTCAGTGAGATTTTCAAAAAGCCATGTCACGCCACCCTGCGGGTGCGGGCTTGCAAGTACCCTGAGCGTGCGACCATCCGGCAAATTCCAGATTTGCTGGCTCGGTTCACCCGAACGATAGGCAGAAAAAAGTTCTTCCTTCCACCCCCTCCAGTCCGGTTTTTCAGCAATGATGCCTTCTTCCCGCAAACGATCAAGAAGCAGGGTATGACTGGGTTCACTCTCAAGAAAAACCGTATCCAACGGCCAGAGCGTTGCAAAAGCCTGATTGGCAAATTTCAGTTTTTGATCGGGACCAAAAATGGCTACTGCTGTTGAAATCTGGTCAAGTGTTTCGGAGTGTCCGCGCGCCATGCGCTTCATCTCTTCCGACATTTCTTCCATGGCGCTGATATCATGAGCAAATGTTGCAACACCGTCTTCGGAAGTCACTTGTGTGACTTCAAGGAGCCTCCGATCGCCTTCAACAATGGCATAGGCCGGTCCTTTGAAAAGCGGTTTACTTTCCAGAAGTTTCTGTCGCGTCGTTTCATTGAACAATGAAACATCCTGTGCTTTCTCGGGGTCATAACCGCTGGCTTTCCGAAACGCACGATTTGCATAAATAATTCTATTATCTTTATTGATAAGCCATACAGGCTCATCAAGTGCCTCGAGAAGAACATTGCGCATTGCAAGCATCGTCTTTGTGAAAGCTGCTTCCTTCTCGATCTGTGCAAGCTGTTCCTGTCGGTCGGAAAGATCCTGAAAACGCAAAACTGCAGCAGTTCCGGCAATAAGACCGGATGCTTCAACCAATGTTTTTTGTTTCGTCTTAAGATAAAGGGTAAACGTTTGTGCATCCTGTCGCAAATGGGTCAACGCATCGTCAAGAACGCGCAATTCATTCTCATCAAGCCATTGTCCAAACCTTAATATGTCCTGAGAATTTATGCCCGCTTTATCAAGTGCAACCATGTGGCCGATTATTTCGGGGAGAGCAACCGGCGTTTTCCAGATAACCGCACATTGCCCGCTATGTGTCAGCAAAAGTTCGTAATTATCAATTTTTTGCAAATAGTCGATTTGATTGTTGTTCTCTTCAATCAGCTTCTTTGACGAAAAACGATTGAAAATGCCCAGACAAACAATAAATGCCGCAACAATAACGCCACCAAAAACAACTATTTGAAGGCTTGAGCTGTCAAAATCGGAAAGCGCGTGAAGACCGGCAGCGTGACTTGTAATAGACGTTACAGGAAAACAGAATAAAGCAACCAGGCCCGAGAAAATCCCCGACAATAATTTGCTTTTATATCCACCTTTTGCCTGCAAAGTTGATTTCTCGATTATATCTAGCCGAATCAGTTTTAACCATACATGTCTATGCTTTTCAGGTGAAGTATCTTCAAAAAAACAAAGGCCGGGCATTTTTACCCGACCTTTAATAATAAATATAGTTTGGTTTCTTTCAGCGATACCGGTTTTAGTAGCGATAACGATCAGGCTTGAACGGGCCATCAACCGACACACCGATATAGGCAGCCTGCTCTTCCGACAGTTTCGTGAGCTTGACGCCAAGACGATCAAGATGCAGACGAGCAACTTTTTCATCAAGATGTTTCGGCAGAACATAGACCTGATTTTTATAATTCTCGCCACGTGTGAACAATTCGATCTGGGCCAATGTCTGGTTGGTGAAAGAGGCCGACATAACGAAAGAAGGATGCCCTGTTGCATTGCCAAGATTAAGCAAACGCCCTTCTGAAAGAAGGATAATGCGTTTTCCGTCCGGAAATGTAATCATGTCGACTTGCGGCTTGATATTTGTCCATTTCAAGTTTTTCAGCGAAGCAACCTGAATCTCGTTATCAAAATGCCCGATATTGCCGATAATGCACATATCCTTGACGGCCCGCATATGTTCAAGACGAACAATGTCACGGTTTCCCGTTGCAGTGATGATAATGTCGGCGGTCGGAGCGGCATCCTCGAGTGTTACAACCTCATAGCCATCCATAGCTGCCTGCAAGGCGCAAATCGGGTCAACTTCGGTAACCTTGACACGAGCACCGGCACCAGAAAGCGACGCAGCACAACCTTTACCAACATCGCCATAGCCGCAAACAATAGCAACTTTACCAGCCATCATCACGTCGGTACCGCGGCGGATACCGTCAACCAGCGATTCTTTACAGCCATAACGGTTGTCGAATTTGGATTTTGTCACGCTGTCATTGACGTTGATTGCCGGGAACGGAAGCAACCCTTGTTCCTGTAAATGATAGAGACGATGAACACCTGTTGTTGTCTCTTCAGTCACACCTTTGATGGCATCACGTTGACGGGTGAAGAAGCCGGGTGTTTCTTTCATGCGTTTTTTGATTTGAGCAAAAAAGATTGCCTCTTCTTCGGATTCCGGCTTTGAAAGAACATCTTCTCCATCTTCGGCGCGGGCACCGGTCAGGATATAAGCTGTTGCATCACCGCCATCATCAAGAATCATATTGGAAGGCTTGCCATCCGGCCATTGGAAAATAGCATCAGTATAGCTCCAATATTGTTCAAGTGTTTCGCCCTTGACGGCAAAAACGGGTGTACCACCTGCGGCAATTGCTGCGGCAGCATGGTCCTGCGTTGAAAAAATATTACATGAAGCCCAGCGCAAATCTGCACCGATCATTTTTAACGTTTCGATAAGAACGGCTGTCTGGATTGTCATGTGCAGTGAACCGGAAATGCGGGCGCCACGCAACGGTTGAGAGGAGCCGAATTCCTCACGGCAGGCCATCAGACCCGGCATTTCAGTTTCGGCAATATCGAGTTCTCTGCGACCATAGTCGGCAAGGCCGATATCCTTGATAATATATTCTTTGGCAGCCATTATGCACTCCTTGAAGATTTTAGCTTTCGGTGATTTAACAGATGTCGAACAATGGCGCAACAGGGATATAAAGAGATCTTTATGCCAATTATGATTTTGACAGGTGACTAAAAAATAGACATAAGACGTAAAAATTGCTCTTATATCTTTGTTATATAGATGCGCATTCATGCGTTTTATGATAAACTTTGTTGCAATAGATATAGGAATTTGTGACTTGATTTTTTCTCGAACTCTTTGTGGATATATTTAGTGAAACACCTAAATAGCATTTTACTTGTTTTCAAAAAACTATTCAAATGAGGCTATTGGCATGAAGGGGATTATTCTTGCTGGAGGGAGCGGAACGAGACTCTATCCGGCAACTTTGGGAATTTCAAAGCAACTTTTGCCAATTTATGATAAGCCGATGATCTATTATCCGCTTGGTGTTCTTATGCTGGCAGGAATCCGTGATATCCTTATTATATCGACGCCGCGTGATCTCCCGTTGTTTCATCATTTATTGGGCGATGGCAGCGCTTACGGAATTAATTTTTCCTATGCCGAACAAGCCCATCCGAATGGCCTTGCCGAAGCCTTTAAAATTGGCAAAGAATTCATAGGTGATGACCATGTGTCACTTGTGCTTGGCGATAATATTTTTTTCGGTCACGGCCTTGTGAACCAGCTTGAAAAAGCGAAATCATTCAAAAACGGCGCAACGGTATTTGCCTATCGTGTCGATGATCCCGAGCGATATGGCGTTGTAAGTTTTGATAAGCAAACAGGTATGGCAGAATCACTTGTTGAAAAGCCGGAAAAACCACTCTCCAATTGGGCTGTTACCGGACTTTATTTTTATGACAATGATGTCGTTTCATTTGCGCGAGATTTAAAACCTTCTGCTCGTGGAGAACTCGAGATAACCGATATCAATAGCTTATATCTTACTGAAAAGCGTTTACAGGTTGTCCGACTTGGACGCGGATACGCATGGCTTGATACGGGTACTCATGATAGCCTTCATGATGCATCGTCTTACGTTAGAGCAATTGAAAAACGACAAGGCATCAAGGTAATGTGCCCCGAAGAAATCGCTTATAATGCCGGTTATCTAACAACTGATCAGCTTTTAAAACGGGCTGATCAACTAGGCAAAACCGGCTATGCAGAATATTTGAAACGTCTCGTTACGGAGATCGGTAATGATTGAAGTCAATAAAACGCCTATTCCCGATGTTTTTATAATTCAGCCTAAAAAATTCGGAGATAATCGCGGCTTTTTTTCTGAAACTTATAATGCCAAAGATTTTTCGGCTCATGGTATCAAGGATATTTTTGTTCAAGATAATCAGTCTTATTCTGCCAAAGCTGGTACTTTGAGGGGATTGCATTACCAACTTACCCCGCACGCACAAACAAAACTCGTTCGTGTAACACGAGGACGTGTATTTGACGTTGCCGTTGATATAAGACGCGGTTCACCAACTTTTCTCAAATGGACGAGTGTTGAACTTTCACCTGATAAATGGAACGAGTTCTATATTCCAGCGGGGTTTGCTCATGGTTTTCTAACTCTTGAGGACAATTGTGAATTTGTCTACAAAGTCACAGACTATTATGCTCCCGAATGCGATCGCTCTATACGTTTTGACGATCCTGACATAGCGATCAAATGGCCGATCGACCTTACCCATGTCGAGCTTTCAGAAAAAGACAAAAATGCACCATTTTTAAAAGATGCCGAGCTCTTCGATTTCGCGGAGATGACAAAGTGAAAGTTCTTGTGACTGGCGGTGCAGGCTTTATCGGGTCGGCATTGTGCCGACATCTTGTTAATAAAGGATATGATGTTTTTAATGTTGATAAGCTGACCTATGCAGGAAATCTTCAGTCTTTAAAAACATTGGTTGGTAAACAAAATTACCATTTCTATCAATTGGATATCTGTGACAGTGATGCTGTTTTTGAAATTTTGGAAAACGAACAAATCGATGCCATTATGCATCTTGCCGCCGAAAGTCATGTAGATCGATCGATTCTCGGGCCATCAGCGTTCATTGAGACAAATATTGTAGGCACTTTTCGCTTATTGGAAGCAGCGCGCCGTTATTTTGAAAAATTGGATCCTGCCCGACAAGCAACGTTTCGCTTTCACCATATTTCTACCGATGAAGTTTTCGGAGATCTGCCATTTGATAGTGGTATTTTTACCGAACAAACACCGTATAACCCGTCTTCTCCTTATTCTGCCTCGAAAGCCTCATCGGATCATCTGGTGCGTGCTTGGCATCATACCTATGGGTTGCCAACTGTTATTTCCAATTGTTCAAATAATTATGGTCCATACCATTTTCCCGAGAAACTTATTCCGCTTGTTATTCTCTCCGCGCTTGATGAAAAGCCACTGCCTATTTATGGTGAAGGAAAGAATATTCGCGATTGGCTTTATGTCGAAGACCACGCACGGGCTTTGGAAACAATTGTCTGCCATGGCAAAATAGGCGAGAGCTATAATGTTGGCGGACATAACGAACGAACCAATCTTCAGGTTGTCGAATCTATCTGTGACATTCTTGATGGACTAAAGCCCCGTGCAAATGGAAAATCCTATCGGGAACTCATTACATTTGTTAAAGACCGGGCCGGACACGACAGGCGTTATGCGATTGATCCAACAAAAATCATGACAGAACTTCATTGGAAACCGCAGGAAACTTTCGATACAGGTTTGAAGAAAACCGTCCAGTGGTATCTTGACAATAAATGGTGGTGGCAGCCGCTAAAAGAACGCGCAAAAATCGCTTGAAAAGGGAACAACTGTGAAAATTCTGGTTACCGGCAAAAATGGTCAAGTTGCGCAATCTATGCTGCACTCAACACAAGATGGCGTTGAAATTGTTGCGCTTGGTCGACCCGAACTTGATATCACCGATAAAACTTCAATCGCAAAGGCTGTTCAGGTTTATAAGCCTGATATTGTTGTCAACGCCGCTGCCTATACTGCTGTCGATAAGGCCGAAACCGAGATTCAGGAAGCATTTGCTGTCAACAGAGACGGTGCCAAAAATGTTGCTGAAGTCGCGCACGACAATAGTTTGCCGATTATTCATATTTCGACAGACTATGTCTTTAACGGACAAAATGAAAATGGCTATAAGGAAGATGATGCTCCAGGGCCACTGAACGTTTATGGCCTTTCCAAGCTGGAAGGCGAGTGGAGCGTAATGGAAGCCAATCCAAACCACATCATTTTGCGCACCGCCTGGGTTTATAGCCGTTTTGGAAATAATTTTGTTAAAACGATGATCCGGTTGGCGCAAACGCATGATGAAATAAACGTTGTGAGTGACCAGTGGGGAACTCCAACAAGTGCCGATTTTATTGCTGACAATATCATTGCTATCAGCAAGCAAGTAACAGGTAAAATTCCACCACAAAATTGGCGTGGTATTTTTCATCTTGTGCCTGACGGAAAAACCAATTGGGCTGATTTTGCACGACAAATTTTTTGCGATTATAAATATCCCGCTTGTCAGGTTCCAAATATAAAGAATATAAATTCCAATCAATATCCTGCAAAAGCACGACGTCCGACCTATTCTTTATTAGATAATTCTTTGGTAAAAAAATGTTTCTTGGTCAATCTGGAAACTTGGAAAGAAGAATTGTCAAAAGCACTGAATGCAGGAAGGTTCTAAACGCGACTATGTCAATTTTAAAAAATAACCAGTTACGTCGAATACCAGACTTTAAAGCACGTGCTCGTGCACCTCTTCGACTTGGGCTAGCCGGAGGTGGTACAGATGTATCTCCATTCTGTGATCTTTATGGGGGGACGGTTATGAATGCTACCATTAACCGTTTTATCTATGCCAGTGCCTGTTATTGTGTCGATAATAATATCGAGTTCCAGAGTCACGACCTAATAAAAAAAGAAACCTTTAGAAATATTGATGATATCCGTCTTGATGAGGGAATATTACCATTACATCGGGCTGTTTATAAAAGGATCATGAAAGATTATTTCGATGGAGCCTATTTACCGATCCGTTTAGCAACTTATTCCGAAGCACCGGCCGGTTCTGGATTGGGATCCTCATCTACTTTAGTCGTTTCCCTTGTCGCGGCTCTCGCAGATCTTTTGTCATTACCTTTAGGTGAATATGACATAGCTGCTTTGGCCTACAGTATTGAACGGGAAGACCTGCGTTTTGGTGGCGGACGACAAGACCAATATGCTGCTGCATTTGGTGGTTTCAATTTTATGGAGTTTTTTTCTGATAATGTTGTCGTTGTAAATCCTTTGAGAATTAAACAAAAGTTTATTAACGAATTACAACTTCAAACAATACTTTGCTTTACCGGTGTAAGTCGAGAAAGTGCGAAAATTATTGAAGAGCAAACCGATAACGTAAAGAAAGGCGACAGTAAATCTATAGAGGCTATGCTGAAACTCAAAGCTACTGCAGTCGAAATGAAAAACGCAATTCTGCACGGTGACATTGCAGCGGTCAGTGCTGCACTTTGTTCGGGCTGGACAAGTAAAAAAGCAATGTCAAACAGCATAACCAATACACTTATTGACAATGCAGTAAGCGATGCACTTAACGCCGGTGCTACTGCCGGAAAGGTCTCAGGTGCTGGCGGCGGTGGTTTTATCATGTTATTAGTGCCGCTTGAATATCGCAGAAATGTTCTATCAGTGTTATGCGAGAAACATTTCAGGACTGAAACAATACAGTTTACCTCTGAAGGAGTTGTGACATGGCATGTGTGAAAAATATTCAAAACGCTATTAAAGAATCTCAATCGGTTCTGCAGGCGATGCAAGAAGACGTTGACTTACATGATGCTACTGTCAAGGCAATCGATGTTTGTGTTCAAACACTCAAAAAAGGAAATAAAATTCTGTTTTGTGGCAACGGTGGTAGCGCGGCCGATGCCCAGCATTGGGCCGGTGAACTGGTATCACGCTTTTATTATGACCGTCCGGGCCTGGCGGCTATAGCTCTTACAACCGATACGTCAATTCTAACTGCGATTGGCAATGATTACGGTTATGAACGCTCTTTTTCCAGACAAATCGATGCCCTGGGGCGCGAAGGAGATGTTCTCGTCGCAATTTCTACCTCAGGTAACTCTCTTAACATTATAAAAGCCTTAGAGAAGGCGCATGAAAAAAAATTAAAAACAATCGGTTTTACCGGCCATAGCGGAGGGAAAATGTTGCAGTTATGCGACGTTTGTCTACGTATCCCCAGTAATTCGACTCCTCGAATTCAAGAAGGCCACGAAGTACTTGGTCATACAGTCTGTGCTTATATTGAAGCGGAGATATTCCCGAAAGCAGATCGTGAATGATCGAAGAAGCTGTCATACTAGCGGGCGGATTAGGAACACGATTGAGACCTGTCGTCAGCGATGTACCCAAGCCAATGGCGCCAGTGAGTGGTAGGCCGTTTTTGCATTGGTTGCTTGATAACCTTGGCAAACAGGGGATAAAGCGCATTGTTCTTGCAGTTGGGTATATGGCAGATAAAATTATTGATGACCTTGGCGAAAATTATCGTGGAATAGATTTACTTTATAGCGTTGAACAAAAACCACTCGGCACCGGCGGAGCAATATGGAAGGCTTTAGAGCTGTGCTCTAGCAACAAAACATTTGTACTTAACGGAGATACATGGCTCAACGCTCCCTTGGCGGAGGTTTCGTCCAGTTTTCCGAATGCAGACATTATCATGTCTGCAAAAGAAGTAAAATCTCAAGACCGATTTGGTGGAGTCAAGTTGGAGGGCGACAGAATAGTTGGTCTTAATCCACAAATCCAAAGACAGGGACCTGTTTTGATCAATGCCGGACTTTATGTCTTCCGCAAAGATCTTTTAAAACGTTTAGCTATGCCCGAAAGTTTTAGCCTGGAAAACGAGATTTTCTTACATCCTCGTTCACTTGATATACGCGCACATATTTGTAACGGAACATTTCTTGATATCGGCACACCCGAAGATTATCAGCGTGCACAAACAATGATACCTAATTGGGTAAAAAATTCATGAACAAAGCGTTGTTTCTTGATCGTGACGGTGTCATTAATGAGGATCATGGCTACACCCATCGCATAGAAGATTTTGTTTTTCGTAAGGGAATCATTGAGCTCTGTAAAGCTGCAGAAGATGCAGGCTATCTTATTATAGTTATCACTAATCAAGCAGGTATCGGGCGCGGTTATTACACGGAAGAGGACTTCCATTTATTGACGAAATGGATGATCAAACAATTCTATGAAAATGGCGTCATTATAACCGGTGTTGAATATTGCCCCTATCACCCTATACATGGAATTGGTAAATATAAACGTGAAAGTTTTCGTCGTAAACCACAACCGGGAATGATTTTAGATGCTTGCAAAAAATATGATATTCAGGCACAAGCATCCATAATGATCGGCGACAGCCCGAACGATATCATAGCAGCAAAACGCGCAGGAGTGAACAATTGTTGTTTACTTCTAAAGGATAAGCTTGATTGTGAAGATTATCCAAAAGGAACAAATGTGTTTGACTATAATAAATTGTTTCTTGTAAAAGATTACTTGGCTAAACTGTTCAATAGCAACTAAGAATATATGATTTGATCATAGAATGATTTCTCGGATAGAAACAGCATGAAGAATAAAAATACCCTTACCGATGATCTCTCTCGAAATGCATCACATAACGTTGATGAAAAAAATTCCGTATTGGATCAGAAAGACCTTTCTACCTATGTCTTATCCGAGCTTATGATATTCACAGACAAAACGATCAAGGATATTTCGTGGGCCTATGACCATCCGTCGACGCTTTTGTTGAAGCATATTTATAGTCGGTTTCTAAAATTTTTCTCGTCGCTACGTTTTGTTATTCCCGAAAAACAACGTATGCGATTCAGGCATTCAGCAGACAAACGTAGCGGAAAATATTATCTAGCAAAATGGAAACGCAAAAAACAAAAATTATTCGGATCTGCTTATACAGATATTCGTTTTCCATATACGCAAAAAAATGTTAACGGCGCTAACTGTAGCGTAAATGCTAAAGATAACAGTTCACTCATATCAGCTATATTCCCCGACCCGCAAACCCCAAATCCGAGAAAAATACTCGTTAGCGATTACCGCATCCCCCGTCCTGACGTTTCCGCCGGAGAAAAAGCTACTGTCGGTATTTTAAACGATCTAGTGCAGTTAGGATATGATGTTACATTTGTTCCTTCAAATATGGCTGATGCTAAACCTTACAGAGACTTGGTTCGTAACTTGGGTGTCAAGGTAATAACCAATGACGACGGATACAATTCTTTATCAGAATATATCGAAAAGGAATGTCGAGACGTAGGAATATTTTATTTTATTCGCGTCGACGTTGCAGAAAAAGGATTAATCAGCGCTTCAAGAATTGCTCCTTTTGCAAAAATAATTTTTCATGCACCTGATCTATATTTTTTACGGGAAACGCGGGAGGCTAAACTGGCCGGAGACCCGAAAAAGATAGCAAAAGCCAATGAAACGAGAAAACGAGAATTGGCAATGATGCAGTTAAGCCATCATATCGTAGTCGTAAGCCCTGCCGAAGTACCTGTGTTGAGACAATATCTGCCGAACAGTTCTATAGGAGTTTTGCCCGCACTTTATATTCCAGTGATAAAACATGTAGAGCCCTATGACAAAAGGAAAGACATTTTTTTCCTTGGTGGCTTCGCTCATACCCCGAATGTCGATTCTGTTTTATGGTTTGCCGAAGAAGTATGGCCTCTGATCTATAAAAAACTCCCTGATGTTCAGTTCCATATTTTAGGCGCTGAAGCACCTGATAAAGTTAGGGCCCTCGGTAAGAAACCAGGAATTCAATACGTTGGTTTTGTTGAAAATTTAAATCCCGTATTGAAAAAATATCGCCTTGGCGTCGCGCCGTTACGCTATGGAGCGGGAATAAAAGGCAAGGTGGCTATGACAATGGGGGCCGGAATTCCCTGCATTTGTACAACGATTGCGGCTGAAGGAATGGATTTGGAGGACAATGAGGATACTTTCATTGCTGATAACCCGTATGATTTTTCTGAAGCGGTTGTCAAATTATATCAGAATCCCGAATTATGGCAGAGATTCTCCAACAACGGGCAAAAACTGGTTCAAAGAAAATTCAGTGAACTCGCAAACCGGGCCGATCTATTGAATAATCTTGAACAAGCCAAAGCTTTACCCGTGGATCTTTATTCTGATTACATCAAAAGTTGCGCGCCCGCTGCTTTTCCTGCATACGGAAAAGATACCGGTATTGATGTTTCAATAATTATACCTGTGTATAATAAATGGGAACTGACCGAGGATTGCCTGAAATCTATTCTTCAGTCATGTTACACCTCATCAATCAAATATGAAGTCATACTAGCTGATGACCATTCCTCGGACAAAACAACTCAGGCGGAAGATATATTTCCCAATATTCACGTCGCAAGAACAACTGGTAATCTAGGCTTTTTGTTAAACTGCAATAATGCCGCAAAAACTGCACGTGGACGCTACCTTCTTTTCTTGAACAATGATACGATTGTTTTCCCAAATTGGCTGCAAAGTTTATTCAACGCAATGGAAGAAGACCATACAATTGGTCTCGCTGGCTCGAAATTACTATATCCTGACGGCACCATCCAGGAAGCTGGTGGTAGGATATTTTCTGATGGAAGTGCAGCGAATATGGCACACGGCGAACCTCGATATTGCCCCGAAGCACTCATAAAAAAAGATGTCAGTTATATATCGGGGGCATCAATCCTGGTACGCAAGGAATTGTGGGATTTCCTCGGAGGGTTTGATGAACAATATCAACCTGCTTATTGCGAAGATTCTGACATGGCCTTAGCCATATGGAATTTAGGATTTTGTGTAAAATACATTCCAGATTCGGAAGTTATTCACTTTGAACATGCCTCTTATAGTGAGGAAAAATCGATTAGTCCGCAGGGACGCCAAAAAGTAAATAATGAAAAACTCTTTAAAAAATGGAAAGATACGCTAAAAAATGTCGATTATTTCGCAGCGGATCCTGAACGTATCAAGCAGTTTAAAGAAAAATATAAGGATTTTTTAAAAAAATCTGAAAAAACCCGTTCTATAAAAATTAATTAACGATCTCTTCTAATTGTTAATCAAATATCGAGGTGTCGATTATAATATTTTCTAATAAATATTTTTTTGAAAGGATATTTTAAATATTACTACTTTTAAATCATCCTCTCACGACCAATGGTTAGCTCTGATATTTCTTGGTTAAATTAAGAGACATTCAAAATTTCTTTACTTGTCCGTTTTTGCACAACTAACTAATGTAAAGAAATCATAAAATATAATTTTTACGTCAACTGCACGGAATTCTATATTAAGTAAAGCTCAAGAAGAGAACAATGCAGGCCACAAAAGCTGATTATAAAAAATTCGACACTTTTCAAGATTCGGAAAAAGTAAACGGAATATCAACTTCCCTATCAGATTATTTAAAACAGTTTTGCGATAAACATAACCTGAAATCCATAATCAATCTCGAATTTTGTAGTAGTACAACTTCGGATTTATTTGTAAATCACGACATAAGTTTCGTTTCGTGTGGAATGAAACCTCACTCAAAAACCCCGGGTGCTATCGACCTCACAAAACTTAATGAAACACAAATTGATTCATTCAGACAACATTTAAGCTGTGAAAATTTTCTTGTAACATGTTTTAACGTCCTTGAATTTATTGATATCGAGGATTTAAGTGTTGCATTGTATAATCTCTACAATATTTCTAACAATTATCTTATCGTATCCATTAACAATAATTATATTTTAAGAAATGATGTTCTAATTTCTACAATTTTACCTATTTCTACATGGAAACTATTATTTGAAACGGCTGGCTTTGATTCCGTAAAAAATAATTTTGCCGATGACTTGCAACAATCCAACGATCCAGAAGATTTAAATAACAATGAAAACAACAACGTTCTGAGTCATTGGCGTAAAGACAATATTTTCCATGATCTTGGCAATCGACTGCCCCATTTTTTTCTCCTGAAAAAACGCGAAAATCATGTTGTTGACTGGGTTGCAGTCCAAAGAAAATTTAAAGAGATACTTGATATTGGTTATAAAGAAAAAAAACGATTCCTATTCAATAACAAAAATGATCGCGTTATTGGATTTAATATACATTTCTTTCAGGACTATAATAATATAAGGCCACTACTCGACGTTATTGATAAAAAAAATGTAGTGATTTTGATTAGAAAACATTTCAATCCCGATATTTTAGTCAACCTTTACACCGCCATTTTCTCACGTTGGGGCGTACGGTATATTATTTACGAACGTGTCGACGAGATAGACTGGACGTCGCTACAAATTGATATACTCGTTTCCGCAGCTGAATCGAATGTATATTTTGGTCATGCCTTATCGGCTCAATTAGTGACTGCCGCCAAATTGAACGGCATTGAAACACTCCTTCTTCAGCACGGCATTTGGACGTTAATAAATAAATATCCAATTAGATTTGAATCGGACAAAGTTCTATATTGGTCGGATGAACAAAAAAATTTCATGGATCAACCTCTTCCCTGTTTTTCTGTTTTAAAACAAAAAATTGGAAGCCTACGTAAAGGACAGGTAGAAACAATCGGTGCTCCACGTTTTTTTGATGCAAAGCTACCTTGTTCTAAAAATATATTATCAAATCGACTTGGTATACCTAAAAAACAGTATGACAAAATTGTTATGTTAGCGACCAATCTCCATTGGGATATGCACGCTATATCAAGAGACGAAATATGTGAGAAATTTCGTAGTATCATTGAGCAGAATAAAAATATATTTTTCATTGTAAAACCGCATCCAAGTGAAAGTTCTGCCGATTATTCCGGTTTGACCTTTAGTAATTGTCTGGTCATAGATGATATTGATTTGGCTATAATCGACCTGACAATCAGCCGTATCATAGCAGGTGTCGATGCGATTATCTCTTCATTGTCTACAATATTGTTAGACGGCGCTGTGGCCGGGAAAAAAGTTATTCAATATGACACACACAATAAGCTTCATTACAGCCATCTCGAGCCTGTTTCTCTTGATGCTTTACGTGACAATTTAAGTCAAACAATTGATAAAACACCGTTGAGTATTGAATTCTGTCAACATTATGCAGGTCATTCAACTGATAGCGTATATCAAGATTTATCAAATCTTATTAACGAAGCAGGTAATTATCAGCCGAATGAAGAAGACGTGTCCATTGCATCATACGAATATATTATTGAATCTTTGTGGATAGACCACGTACATGGTAAATGAAATAGTGAGTGCATTACAGTCAGGTAGCATTAAGTTTGAAGAAGATCTGTATGCCTATTCACGGAACAAAAATAGAAAGATTCCATTTGTCTTCAATAACATAAGGCCCACCGCCAATTGACTCGTGCGATGACATCATCACAAAGCGGTTGACCGGAAAATACCCCGTTTCAAAATGGCCATGTGAAGAAAGATAGGGCAATAAATCGTCAAGCTTCACCTGTTTCAGGCGAGCAACTGTCACATGAGGAATATATTTTCCTTTATCCGATTTGAGGCCAAGTCTCTTGGCAATACGATCAATGTCGCTTTGTAAAAGCAGCAGCTCCTCACATGGTTCTACGCTTGCATAAATCGAATGCGGCGTTTTCGAACCGAAGACATCAATTCCTTTCAGACAAAGGTTAAATGGCTTTCTTTCAATATGATCAAGTGCGTGAACGAGTTCATCAGCAATTTCATTGCTCATGTCACCGAAAAAACGCAGAGTGATATGATAATCCTCCACTTCGATGAAACGCGCACCAGGTAAACCGCCTCGCAACAGTGACAAGGACAATGCGGCATCATGCGGCACTTCCAATGCGGCAAAAAGTCGGGGCATCATTATTCCTTACGCGTTGTGAGTAACGATGGAATGAACGCCGGAAGGTGATTTCCGGCAAAAGCAATATTCATCGTTTTAATAATCTTTTTCATAGAAAACACCAACACTTGAATCACCTTGTGCGCCAAGTGCGCCTTTGGCTTTCAAGTTTTTGGAAATATCCAGATTGACTGTTCCCTTTGTATTGCCACCGGAGCCAGCTTCGACACCGAGATAGATATTATCGCGAATATAGCGACCCGCTTTAACACCGGTATTTCCCTGTTTATCTGTCACAACATCAAGATCATCAAGACCGGTGGTCGAGCGTAAGGAACCGAGAAGCGACGTATTGGTAACACCGGCAAGTTCCGCAGCAGCAGACGCAAGTTGGGCAATCTGGAAGGGTGAAAGTTCACTGATCGAACGATTGAAAATCAAACGGGCGAGAACTTCGTCCTGAGGCAATACCGGAACCGAAGTGAATGAAACACTCAATGCATTGATCGTACCGCTAACAGTTACCGTAACCGTAATATCGCTTCCTTGCGTGGTCGCAACAAAATTGACTTCAGGATTGAGATTACCGACAAGTGTTACCGTTCCTTCGGTGAAGGTAAGGCGTTGAGAAAGAATTTCAAACCGGCCACGCAACATCTGGAAACCGCCGACAGGATGAATTTCATTCACCGGCCCGAACAAACCGATTTCGCCACCCAATTCGACATCAAGCCCCATGCCGCGAACAAAAATCTGGTTCGGTGCACGAATATGCAGTTTTAGCTGAACAACGGAAGGTTTTGCCGGAGCCGTTGCAACTCTGTTTTTGCCGGTATCGATTTTTGCGCGTTCAAGCGTTGTTTCGATATCTTTTGTAAGATTCTTATGTTTGACATCAATAAGAGCAACCCCTCCGAAACGATCCGGAACGGTAATTTCGGCTTTCTCGATTGTTAAATCACCGCCAATCACCGGATTATTCAACAGCCCACCTGTGACTGTTAAAGTGCCATCAACGGTCGCAACAACCATCTCTCCATCGCTATAACGTGTATGATTGAGGCGAACAGTCATATCGGCGGGCATGCCGGCAGCAAAATCTGTCGAGATAGAACCACTGGCAGAAATTATTCCTCCAGCAGATGATGAAGCGTTGACACGGTTGAGCACAATGCGCTCGCCACTCAAACCGGCATCAACCACAATATTGTTCAGCCGCAAATTGCTTTGCGGGTCAATGAATGTGCCATTTGAAAGAGCTAAATGACCATTAAGCTCCGGCTTTACGAAGGAACCTCTAACGGTTGCATCAATATTTGCCGAGCCGGAAACTTGCGCTCCACGTTCGGCAAGGAACTGGTTGGCAATCCCCATAGGTGCCGAACCTTTGACATGAAGATCAATACCGTCGCCTTTGACCGGAATGCGGCCATTTGCCGACATATTAAGTCCTTGCGGCCCGTTGGCGTTGAATTGCTCAAGACTAAGAACATTATTTTCATAATGCGCCTCAGCATTCAAACTGATTGGCGTAAGGCCATTTTTTGCCAACAAATCGGCTCTCAAGCTCTGGCCTGAAAGATTGAGTGTTGCCGTCGGTGCTTTCAATTGTCCGCCAATATGAGCGTGACCGGAAACCGTTCCTCCAAGATTCTGATTGGATACAAAACCATTTGCGAGAGCAACGGGCAAATTTTTCAAATCGATGTCAAGATCAAGATTTCCTGCATCCAGCGGTACTTTGCCACTGGCTTCAACATCAAGACCGGAGCCGGAAATTCTGGTATCAACATTGACCGATTTGCCATTGGTTCTGCCCTTTGCATCAAGTGCAAAAGGTGCGATCTTCTTGTCTTTAATAAGGCCGATCGACAGACCTTCGCCTTTAACATCAAAGGCGACATCAGGTTTATCCGGCGTTCCTTTTATATCGGCTTGACCGGTTAAATTACCGGTTGCACGAAGATCCGGTTTTATCAGATTGGCAAGTGAAACGGGCAAATGATCCATTTGCAATTCTAAATCGAGTTTTGACCCGCCATCGCCTTTTAGAGAAAATTTCCCGCCATTCACATCCAATATCAAAGGTGAAATGTGATAGCTGTTATCAAACAAAATCACAGAAGCCGGATTTAATAGTTTCGCATGAACCGTATCCTGCGTGACGTTCAAAGAATCAAATTCGGCCGTCAGCCGCCGGTTATCCCCTTGTCCGTTTTGCCCGTCATCCCCGTTTGCTGCAGGATAGATCAAGAGACCAGAAAGATCGGCCTTGATATTATTCTGGACATCGGCAGAAACCTGGAAAGCGGTTTTCCCATCCATATCTTTTGCTGTCGCTTTTATGGTATTGGCGACAAAATTGGCAACACGAATATCCGAAGCATTGACAAAGCCATTGACACGGAAAGCACCTTTCGGGTCATCGAGCGTCAAATTCATATCAAGGCTTTCAACATGATTTTCGCCAAAAACCAGTTTGTCGACGTGGGCTTTCAGACGACCGCTTTGTTTTCCTTCACTTTCGCTTAAATTAAAGTCACCCGTCATAGCGCCATGTCCGTCGGTGAGCAAAAGCGCACTCAATGTTGAAATATCGCGTGCATCAATATGGATATTTCCGTCAATCAGCCCTTTCAGATTTTGCTTCAGATTGCCGTTCACATGCGTTTCGCCAACGAGAATGTCCAGATTGTTCAGACTTTTAAACCGGTCATTATCGGAAAAACTTCCGCTTAGTTTCAGTTTTTCACCGCCAAAAAGGCCGGTACCGTTTACCGAACCGCTCAAATAGGTGGCGACAGGAGAGGTGTTATCAAGAACGGCATTGGCAAAAATTGCCGTATCCTGCATTTTCTCGCCCGACAAAGTTGCTTCTTTTATCTTCGCGCCAAGACTTAAGGCAACAAGACGGTTATGGCCGCGAGCGGCGCCCCGCAACTGAACGGCTCCATGCATACGGGAGTTGACGAGATTAAGGTCGGAAAGCGCAAGCTGATAGTCCATATCGGCTTCATCACTCGAGAAACTGCCATTGGCTTCAAGCTTGATATGATCGTTACCGATCAACAGGTCACGCGTTGTGATCCCGTTTTCGTCGCGTTTTATTCCGCCTGATAATTTTACATCGCCCGCCAGCAAACGATCCAAAGTCTCATTGCCGGTTTTCAAAGCGACAGTTTTTCCGGAAAGATCAAGATCGAAAGAACCACCGACAAGGCCGATGACGCCATTTGCCTCAATATCGGCTGCACCTGAAAGCGGTTTTCCGCTCAACATTGCCAAAGGTTCCAATGTATCGGCTTGAATGCCGAGATTTCCCTTGAATTCAAGCTTTTCGACTTGCCCCTTCAGCCACAAAGCAAGGCCGTTAGCGGAAAGATTGACAGTGCGTATAGTAACCGGTTGACGGGCAAGAATATCGGCATCGACTTTCAAATTGACCGATTTTCCCAAGGCCTCCGAAATCTTGCTCTTCGGCGTTGCCATACCGTTGATTGCGCCGGTAATCTGCAACCCGACATGACGATTATTGACGTCATCAAGGTTTTCCTCGTCCCCGCCCATATCGACGGTTATATCGTGGGCAATGAAATTTTCGTTTGCGAAGTTGTTGACGATAAATTGGCCACTCCACATCGAGCTATTATTGCGTCCATAATCGATATTAAGCGCGATATCGTCAGCACGCGTATTACCGCCTGCAACCGGCAAAATAAGCGAACCGCCTGTTTGCGCTTTGACCGATGCTTTTACCGCCAAACGGCGTAAAAAACCGTCTGACAATGTTTCTGCATTTGCAGCTATATGAACGCCTTCACCATTGATCGAAAATTTGTCAAGACGAAAGCCGCCGCCATGTTTGAGTAACGCATCAAGCTCAAGCTCCGTTCTTGCCCCGAAAAACGCCCGATATTCGTCCGGCATTAAAAGAACAATCGGCCCTGACAGATTAACATTTATCGATTTTCCGCTTTCTGTGCCCTGAAGCTTGAATTTACCATTCAGTACCGGATCGGCACCAGCTTTCATCGCAAGACCGAGCTCGAAATTATCAAGTGGTCCTTCGCCTTTTGCAATCAAAGCGAGCGAAGGACGATTTTTTATTTTTAACAGATTGGCAACAATGCCGTTTTCCGGCTCCGAGACTTCGATATCAATTTTTGCCTTATTGGTACTGTTCGAAATATCGGCCAATACATCAAAATCACCGGCTTTATCCAACCGTTTCATGACAAGTCGCGCTGCAAGATCGCCATCGGCAAGAGTTATGCCGCCATTCAACGACACTTCGGAAGGAAGGCCGAAAAGCGCCTCTCCAAACGCAACTTTCTTTGCATCAAGTGATTTGATGCTTATTGCAACTGGCAAGTCCGGTATAGAAAAGCCTTTCGACTGTGGGCTTGGCGCGGAAGAATCAGGCAAAGGTTTCCTGAAAATATCAATCTTCTCGGCTGACAATTCATTAATGGACACTTGTCCGCGTAATAGTGCCAAACGATTCCAGTCAAGCTTGGCATTGGTGATTTTGAGCCAGATGCCTTGTCGATCGGCAACCGTAATCGAGTCGATCGTGGCGTTCGACGATAAAGCTCCTTCAATACCGGTAAAACGGATTTGCCGGTTAGGTGAGGAAATCTTGCTTTCGATGAATGACAAAACCCATGATTTTTCAGCCGCAGCCGTATCATGACCGGAGGGCAAAGAAGTCTCGGCGAAACCCGCCGTCAAGCCTGCAAAGATCAGGAACAACGCAGTCATCAAAGCTGAAAGTGAAAAATTTTTCATCATCAGAACGCCTGCCCTATGCCGATATAAAAACCTAAATCAGGGTCGCCCACTGCACCATCAAGAGGTGCTGCCACATCAAACCGCAATGGTCCAAGCCCTGTCATGTAACGAAGACCGATACCGGCACCCACTTTGGTGTTTTCCGAAAAATCGGGTGTGGAATCAGCGCCGACAACACCGGCATCGACAAAACCGACGAGACCGATTGTATCGGTAACCATTGTGCGCAATTCTGCCGAACCCTCGACGAGCGAACGACCACCAATTGTATCACCGGTATCGGTTCTGATACCGATATTGCGATAGCCATAGCCACGCACCGAACCACCGCCACCAGCAAAGAATAGCATATCGGAGGGGATTTCGCGCGCTTCCGGACCGGTAATCGAACCGATCTTTGCCCGCGTTGCAATGACATAGCGATCTTTTGCATCAAGCGAAAAATAGGAACGACCTTCCAATGTCATCTTGCCGATAAAGTTTCCATAATGAATTTCGTAAATTGGCTCCAGAACAGCTTCACCATAAAGTCCGTGTTTCGGATCGGATTTATTGTCGCGGCTATCATATAATAATCCACCCAAAAACCCGACCGGCGTAAAATCGCGGTTGCCAAAATAATCATCTTCCGACTTTGTCTGGGCAGCATTGAAATAAATCCGCCCTGAGAGCTCATCGGTAAACATATGTGTTAAACCCAGCTGTCCGGTAATGCCTGTCGTGGTATAATTATCCAGAACCTCACGTTGCCCTTTGAGACTTGCAACAAAATCGGTGTCGGGCGTAATGACACCCGGGCGAGTGAAAGTGGTTCCCAAAAGATAGCCAAAGTTTTTCGGGTTATACGAGTCATCCTGACTGCCGCCAATACCGGTAATCTTTGCGTCAAATCGCAAGCGTTCCGCATGACCGAAAAGGTCGCGGTGCATCAAGTAAGCTTCAAGCCCCGCGCCATCAAGTGTCGAATAGCTACCGCCAACACCAAAACGATGGAGCGGCCGTTCCTGAACTGTGAGATTAAGCGGTAAACTGCCGTCCGCCTTGATCTTGTCGGCTTCCCTCACATTGGCAGCACGAAATACATCAAGTCGTGCCAACCTTTTATTGGCTTTGGCAATATCGTCGGGGTCATATTCCTGCCCTTCTTTCAATCCAGTCATCCATGCGACATAGGCTGAATCCATGCGCGGCTTGTCGCTGACATTTTTAACTGTTAACGGACCATAACTGGCTTTCTTACCCGGTTGAACCTCGATATTGGAATCGATTGTATTTGTTTGGTGATCGGCTACAACTTCACGGTTTTTTACGCTTGCCTTGGCATAGCCTTGTTGACGCCACCCCTCGATGGCAAGCTGTTCTGCCTTGAAGACAGAACCTGATTTGGCAACATCGCCGGCGGCATATCCAGAATCGGCCGGAAGAGGAACCTTATCCTTCTTGTCATCGGTTTTTGGCGCCAGGTCATGAACACTGGCAACGCCGAAATGGTATTGCGGACCGGTATCGATTGTAATGACAATATCGGATTGATCGGGCAATTCCGCATCGGGTCGAATATTGGCTGCCTCCGCACCATTGACTTGAATACTGATTGTACCGCCGTAATAGCCTTCGGCATAAAGAGCGGCCAAAATTTTCCTGTAATCACCACGCGCTTTGGCGAGAAGACCCGCAGAGCCGGAGGCGGGCTTATCATCGTCTTCAACAAGCGAAGAAGCTGCTTTGACAATTTTTACGCCTGCTTGCGGAGCACCCTCGGCGGCGACAACTTTGACCTTATAATGTTTGGGGACACCGATAACATCGGCATTTTTATCAGTCTGGTCTTTTTTACCCCATAAATGGATACCAAAGAGATCAAAAGCACTTGCTTCCTGTGGATAAGAAAAAGTGAACGCAAAACAGGCTATGATAGCGACAAGAGCGCTTCCTGCTTTCAACGTCGATTTTTTACCCGATATCACCAAAACACTTAACTCTTGACCGTCAGACTCGTGAATTTACCCGTTTAATCAATTCGAATATAGCGCCCTTGAAAGCCGAACCCACAGTTTATCTCATCAGATTAAACAAAAGGCACTGTTCTAAAAACTTCGCTCCCCCATGCGTTAGCATAGGCTACTTCTTATTCATACACCGACAACCATGATTTTGCTTCATTTTCGTCAAGGAAGTGTTAAGCGATAATTTTTGTCATATCATAACAACATACATATTTTTAGCGGATGTTCTTGAAATGTTCTTGATTTCCACCCGAAAAAATGATTGTTTCATTTTGACACAACGCAGGTGAGAACAAGACAAATGGTTGCACGTATTACGACTGTTGCCTTTTCCGGCATCGAGGCTTTACCCGTCGATGTACAGGTTATGATTGCCAATGGTAAAATGGGGATGTCCATTGTCGGCCTTGCCGACAAGGCAGTCGCCGAAAGCCGCGAACGTGTGCAGGCAGCACTTCATGCCTGTGGATTATCCATGCCGGTCAAACGGATTACCGTCAATCTTGCTCCCGCTGATTTACCCAAGGAAGGTTCCCATTATGATTTGCCGATTGCTGTCGGGCTCATGGTCGCAATGGGGCTTCTTCCGACAGAAGTCGAACAGGAATATGTTGTTCTCGGCGAATTGGCACTTGATGGTTCAATCGCACCTGTAAGTGGCGTCTTGCCCGCAGCTATGACTGCTGTTGCTTCCGGCAAAGGACTGATTTGTCCGGAAAAATGCGGACCGGAAGCTGCTTGGGCAGGTTCAGACATAAAGATTTTGGCTCCTTCAAGTTTGCTTGCACTGGTCAATCATTTCAAAGGTTCCCAATTTTTATCGTCTCCGCAACCCCGCCAATATATTATTCAGGATAATCTGCCCGACCTTGCCGACATCAAGGGACAAAGTGCAGCCAAACGTGCGCTAGAGGTTGCCGCAGCCGGACGCCATAATCTTCTATTTGTAGGTCCGCCCGGAGCCGGAAAATCCATGCTGGCCGAACGTTTGCCATCCATATTGCCACCTCTTGATGCACGCGAACTTCTCGACGTTTCGCTCATTGCTTCGATTGCCGGTGAAACAACGAATGGTTCTGTTTCCATTCATCGACCTTTCCGCGCGCCCCACCATTCAGCATCTATGGCTGCCATGGTCGGTGGCGGTATCAAGGCACATCCGGGAGAAGTTTCGCTTGCTCATAATGGCATTTTGTTTCTTGATGAATTTCCGGAATTTTCGCCGCAAGTTCTCGATTCCTTGCGTCAACCGCTTGAAAGCGGGGAATGTGTTGTTGCGCGCGCCAACCGGCATGTCAGCTATCCGGCACGCATCCAGCTTGTTGCTGCCATGAACCCTTGTCGTTGTGGTATGGCGGGCGAACCGGGGCATGTTTGCGCCAAAGGCCCGAAATGTCAGCTTGATTATCAGGCACGTATTTCCGGCCCATTGCTTGACCGCATAGATTTACGAATTGATGTGCCAGCCTTATCGGCACTTGATCTTATCAAACCGGCAGAAGCCGAACCGAGCCGCGTTGTCGCCGAACGTGTCAGAAAAGCACGGGATATACAAAGCAAAAGATATGCAGAACTGGGAATGCCCCAAATCCGCACCAATGGCGATTGTCCTGCAAATCTGATCGAAAAGGTTGCTCTTCTTGATGATGCGGCAACAACGTTGTTGCAAATAATAAGTGAAAAAATGCGCCTTTCAGCACGCGCTTACCATCGTGTCCTGAAAGTTGCACGCACAATTGCCGATCTTGATGGTGCGCCACAGTTGACGAAACATCATCTTGCCGAAGCAATTTCCTATCGTTTAGGCAATGAGCGGCTAAAAGCTGTTACTTGAATGCTGTTGCTCGAAGCATGAAAATGACGTTCTATGCGCATTTTTTGCGCTGTTCGAAATTTCCACAACCAGGCTCGCATAATTCATAGTTACATAATCCAGAATTACACTGTGAAAATGAAATATGGAGCTTTTTGTCGAAACGAAATGAACTTCCGAATGGTCTTCAAGCTTTTTTCAAAAACCGGTTGATCGAACATGATGCGGTTTTAACGGCATCGAAGCCTTTGCCTGCGGGTGAATGATATGAAAATCAGGGTTCCGGATTTTGTTGCCGCTGTTTATTTTTAAGCAGCAACCGGCGATCAATGCATTCAAATACTTTTTAAAAACGCGAATATTTTGCAAATTTCCGATTTGACTAAAATGACAAGAGCAAATGGATTCATGGACGTTCAGATCACCTGAACACAGGTGCGCTCCCGGGCTTTCCGGCGCATTTTTTGCTTGATCAGTCGTTTATTGTCTTATTCATTTTTGACGGGTTTTTATTTTCCCTAAAAGATTGAAACAAAAGTTTTAAAAGTGCTGAACAGTCGCCGGTCAAATGATGAAGCCTTCATGGGCTCCTACATTTTTCAGCTTGTCATCAAACGGCTTGAGACATGCAAAATAAAAAGCTGAAAAGCTTAGAAGTCTCCATGCATAAAAAATATTTCAATGGAAATCGCGAGATTTCGGCAGAGCACGGAATTGACGAGGATGGTGGGCCACAGGTTCACTTTCAATTGCCGCAAAATGTTCGGGAATTTCGCTCAAATTGATAATGTCCATACTTCTATCTTCTATATGGGAGGCAACAAGATGGGTAACACCGGAAGAATCCCGTTGTATTTTACCTGTTATCAATAGGAGCTTTCCTCCCATGACCTCGCGGCGAAAGCGTAACATTATTTTTGGCCAGACAACAATATTGGCAATGCCGCTTTCATCTTCCATTGTCAAAAAGACCACGCCCTTGGCACTGCCGGGCTTTTGCCGGACTGTAACAATACCGGCAATTGTTGCCGTAGAGCCTCCTGCAATTTCCATTGCTTCATGACAGGTAAGCACACCCTTTTTCATAAGATCGTTTCGCAAAAAACTCAACGGATGGGCTTTTAGCGACAAGCGCGTTGTTTCATAATCGGTAATAACATGTTCGCTCAATTTCATTGGCGTAAAAATAAGCGGGTCTTCCTCACCAAGATCGGATTGTTGTGCTGCCGCGAACAATGGCAAGTTTCCATGATCGGGCAAACGGCGCACCGCCCACAAAGCCGAACGCCGCTCTTTATTGATACTTAAGAAACAATCGGCATCGGCAAGAAGCTCGAAGGCGCGTTTTGGTAACACCACCCGACGATGCAATTCTTCAATCGAAAAAAACGGCCCTTCAGCCTGTTGAAGTTCGATTCTTTTTCCCCATTCAATGGAAAAACCGTTGATTTGACGAAACCCCAATCGCAAGGAAAAACCGTTGCCGTTTTTTTCCAGACGATGGTCATAATGACTATAATTGACATCGACTGGCAAAACCTCCACACCATGATTGCGGGCATCCCGAATAATCTGGGCGGGAGCATAAAACCCCATAGGTTGGGAATTAAGAAGAGCAGTCGCGAAAATTTCCGGATGATGACATTTGAGCCAAGCCGAAACATAAACAAGATGGGCAAAGCTTGCAGCATGGCTTTCAGGAAAACCATATTCACCGAAACCTTCAATCTGCTTGAAACAATTTTCAGCAAAATCGCGCTTGTAGCCTCGTCTCACCATTCCCTCGACCATTTTTGCCCGCATGGTATGAATGGTTCCAACCCGCCGGAACGTTGCCATGGCACGGCGTAAAAGATTGGCTTCATCGGGAGTAAATTTGGCGGCTTCTATGGCAATGCGCATTGCTTGTTCCTGAAAAAGCGGAACACCCAATGTTTTTCCCAGAACACGTTGCAATTCGTCAGGTGGACCGAATTGTGGTGAAGGTGAAGGATAAACCACTTTTTCCATATGGTTGCGACGGCGCAAATACGGGTGCACCATATCGCCTTGTATCGGGCCTGGGCGGACAATAGCCACTTCAATGACCAGATCATAGAATTGTTTCGGTTTCAATCGCGGCAACATGTTCATTTGTGCCCGGCTTTCAACCTGAAAAACTCCGATCGAATCGCCTTTTGACAACATTTTATAGACGCGCTCGTCTTCCCGCGGCACATCATGCAAGCCATGGTTGATATTTTTATGACGTTTCAAAAGATCAAAAGCTTTGCGGATCAAGGTCAACATGCCCAAAGACAAAATATCGACTTTCATCAATTTGACAGTGTCGATATCATCTTTATCCCACTCGATAAAGCTGCGGTCTTTCATGGCAGCAGGGCCGATCGGCACGGTTTCATCAAGCCTTTGCTCAGTCAAAACAAAACCGCCGACATGCTGTGACAAATGCCTTGGAAAGCCAACCAATTCATGAGCAAGACGTAATGTCAAACCAATCATCCGGTTTGTCGGGTCGAGTCCTCTTTGAGCAATCTCCTCATCGCTCACTTTCTTGCCGGATGTGCCCCAGACAGTCGAGGCAATTGCACCTATAATATCTTCGCTCAAGCCCAAAGCTTTGCCGACATCGCGAATGGCACTGCGACTGCGATAACAGATAACCGTTGCAACAATTGCAGCTCTATGACGACCATAACGACGATAGATATATTGCATCACTTCTTCGCGCCGCTCATGCTCGAAATCGACATCGATATCGGGTGGCTCGTTACGCTCTTCGGAAATAAAACGCTCGAACAACAGATCAATCTGTTGCGGATTGACATTGGTGATGCCCAAACAGAAACATACCGCCGAATTGGCAGCCGAACCGCGCCCCTGACAAAGAATGCCTTGTGATTTTGCAAAACTGACAATGTCATAAACAGTCAGAAAATAGGGAGCATAGCGAAGCTTCTTGATAAGCTTCAATTCTTTTTCCAGAAGCGGTTTTACACTCTCATAAGCTGTTTTTGGAAACCTTTCAGCCATGCCTTTCCAGGTCAATTCTTCCAGATAGGATTGGGGCGTTTTACCGGCAGGCACCGGTTCGTCCGGATAGGAATAGGAAAGGTCATCAAGTGAAAAGGAAATGGGGACTACAAAATCCTGTTGCGCTTTGATGACACCGGAAAAATTTCGATAAAGCCGTTCTATTTCTTTCACCGGCTTCAGATATTTCTCGCTATTGGCTTCAAGCGCAAATCCGGCTTCGTCAATTGTTTTATGAAGGCGGATTGCTGTTAAAATATCTTGTAAAATGCGCCTTTCTTCACTGTGATAGAGAATATCGGCAGCAGCAATGAGACCGACGTTAAAGTTTTTGGCCATTCTTGCCAGATATTCGCCATAACGGGCATCTTTGCCGGTAAAATTCATCGGCAAACCAAGAAAGACTTGCCCCTTTGCCACTTGTTGCAAGTTTTTCAACGTGTCTTCCAGTTTTTCGCCATCTGTGACAATGATCTGGAAACCGCGCGCACGAAACAAAAAATCTTCAAACTTTAATTGGCAGGCTCCTTTTTCGCCGGATCTTGCTTTTCCTTCGCTTAACATCCGGCACAACATGCCATAAGCTTTTCTGTCACGTGGATAAACAACAAGATCCGGCGTTTTATCCGAAAACACCAGCCGGCACCCGACAAGATAGCGGAAAGAATGGTCTAGTTTCAAAACTTCCCGTGCCATGGCAAAACCGCGAACCACACCGGCCAATGTGTTTTCATCGGCAATACCGATGCCGGCATAGTGAAGGCGCGCCGCCTCGCCAACCAACTCTTCGGGATGGGAAGCTCCTTTTAAAAACGAAAAATTGCTTCTTACAGACAATGCAAACATGCTGACGCCTTATTTTGTCTGGTCGTTTCTTGGCCAAAAGATTTTTTTGCCCGACGAAAAGACATCTTCTTCACAAAACCGAACTTTCTGGTAGAGAACAAAAACCAACGCATAATGCGTAAACTTGCCTTAAAAATTTCTGGAAGCTGAAAGATTTCAGGCGAATAAACCATGTAAAAACCATTTTGTTTGCGGATATTCTCCATAACGGAATAGCCAGAAACGTTCGCCATTTTCATCTTCCACGCGATAATAATCACGATCGGGGCTCGAATGTTTCCACCATTCGGCGCTGATGCGTTCAGGCCCTTCGGCAAGGCGAATTTTATGGATAACCCGTCGCCAGCGAAAAGAAGCTGGCGGATCATCCGGCAAAGCGGCAATGACATCAATAGGCTGTGGCGGGCAAAAAAGCCTGATAGGGCGTTCTGGAGGATTGGGGCGAAGAGGAGAAAATCCTTGTGCCTTCAGTTGCGCATCCAAAACTTTCAAAGCTTCGGTATGCGGTTTATGACGCTGTGCTATCCCCCAAAACGCTGCATATTCGGGAATATGACTTTCTCTTGTACCAGCCACCAGAACATGATCTGCCCCCAAACGGGTTGAAAGCCGATCAACCAGTTGCCCGATTTCTGCCGGTTCCAGATCGTCATTGACAAGTCCGGTCTGAACGGTGCGAAGGGGAGCGGAACGACTTACCGAAAGAGCCAATGTGTCATAACCGTATCCCGCATCAAGCGGCGTTTTCAAGCTTTTCAACCGTTCCTCAAGAAGCGACAGAAATTGTTTAGGGTCGCTCAAAGGGCGACCGGTCTCGATGCCTATCCGGTCAATATGCCCATCAACCCGATAAAGAATGATGTTTACCATCAGACATCCAAGACCGAGTTTCGTCAGACGCTTGAAAAATTCTTTTGCCAGAACAAAAAACTGTTTTTCAACCATTGTTACATCAATCAATGGCTCTTCCAATCGTAATGACAAATAAAGGGACGGGGGTGGATTTATGAATGAAAGCGGTTCCTGTCTTTTTCCATAAAGCGCATCAAGGCGGGCAGGCAAAACCTCGCCAAAGCGCGCAGCCAGTGCTTTTGGTGAAACCGCCTGAATATCTTTCAGACAATGAAAGCCGGCACGGCGAAGTGCCAGTTGGACATCCGGCTTTGCTTCAAGTGCCGGTAATTTCAGCCGATCCAGTGTTAAAACAAAATCTTCTTTTGTGACAAAACGGTTGACGCCAAAACGGGCAAAAGCCCGTGCGGCTGCGGGTGTTATTGTCAGTGCCGAGAGTGTCTCAAGCCCAAGCCCCTTATAATAAGCGGTCACTTTTTCGAGCATTTTTTGTGGCCCCCCGAAAAGATGATCGCAGCCTGTTACATCAAGTATCAGACCAAAGGGAAGGCTATAGGCAACAAGCGGGGTAAACCGTCCGGCATTACGGGCGAGATATTGAAGATAGTCCTTGTCGGCTTCTTCTGCTTCATTAATCGTTTCTATTCGTTCACAAAGGCTGCGTGCATGAACCAGAGAAAGCCCCGGATAAAGGCCGGCATGTGTAGCCGCCTCATTAATATGAACGAGCCTAAGTCCGTGTACAGAACGGCCGACCACAGCAAAAGGTTTTGTGAAATCCGGCGTTTTTTCAGGCGGCAAAACCGTCTTCAGACGGTCTATCGGCAGGCGAAGAAAAGCGAGTGCCAGATAGAGCCGGTCGTGTATGCCGTATTTCTTGGGGTTTTGTAAAAATCTGGTCATGGATGTTCCATTGCATCAGCCAATGTCCGGTATATCCGGTTCTATTTCGCAAAAGTGTGACATCATAATTTGTTAATCCCGGTGCTTTTGCACCCGAACTTTCAGAAGGTGCTGCTTTGATTTGCCAACGTGTGGCAGCGTTGCTGTTTTTCAAAGCTTCTTTGCCAAGCACCAGAACAACCGGCGAATGTGCTTTTTCTGCTGCCAGATGCAAACGTCGGGTGGCTGTAAAATCAAGTGCCCGACAGGCCCCCGAAAGGCTCAACAACAAACCGCCGACACGAGACGTTGCCAATGCATCATCAGCCGCTTTCAAAACATCTTCAGCCTTTGGACAACGCACCAGAATAAATCGCGCCGGATCAAGCCCGAAAGCAGAAATACCGACAGGATAAGGAATGCCATATTCTATTTCTGTGCTTTCTTCTTCCAGCCAGATAAAAGGGCAGTTTGCCTTTTCATTGCGTTTGAGAAGGCCGAGAGAAAAACCGGTTGCACTATTCATGGCAGCAGGCCCGGAAATAACTTCATGCAAAGCATAAGAAGGAAATGGACCAGCCTCGAAATCGGCAATTTCATGCCCGAGATAAAAATAGCCTTCAGGAAGAGCGTGTTTTCCCTTGCCCTTTCTATTGTCATCCATAGAAAAAGCGACAGGTTTTCCTTCCATGCGGGCAACAAGGCGACGTAACTGGGTTATATCCGGCATAAAAGACTCGCAACAATGTTCTTGTTTTGTTCTATTATGGAATCGAACATAAATCAGAGTCAAGTGGGAGATTTTGCAAAAGAAACTGCCCGCTTCAATTTTGGAATATCCTTTGAAAAGTCTATTTCGAGATGCCTCATGCAAAGGATTCCTGAAACCGGAAACTTGTAAAATTATACGCACTTCCTACTTCTATCATTGTTAATGAAGCGTGCTTTAAGAACATTTTTCCTGATGGGATTTTAAGATGGATAAAACGACAATCGACAAAATTTTGAAGCCCGAATCAGAAAAGACACAAAAGAGTCGTGCGGCAAAAGTACGTGCGGCTTTCTGGAAAACAGTTCGCAAAGCAGCTGGCCACATTCCTTTTATGGAAGATATCGTTGCCAGTTATTATTGCGCATTCGACCCTAAAACACCAACACGTGTACGCGGCATTCTTCTTGCAGCACTCGCTTATTTCGTGATGCCTTTCGATCTCATTCCCGATATGTTGGCCGTTATCGGCTTCTCGGATGATATCGCTGTTTTAACAATCGCGATTTCGGCAGTGCGTTCCCACATCACCGACGCGCATTATCAGGCAGCCCGCAAAGCATTGGAAAAAACCCCGATTGAAACACCCGAAAAATAGTTTTTTTGGGCGAAATTGTAATTTTTGAACAAAACTTCACCTTTTGGTAACCATAAACTAGTCAAAATTGCATGTAACAACTTTCGGTATATTGTGAGAATGATATGCCGGTTTTTAAAAAATCGCCGGTTTGAAGCCACATGGCTTTGCCAATCGAAAATAAAAAGTGAGCTGAGTATACGATGTTTGGAAAAACTTTTGTTGCTGCGTCTGTCATGATTATGGCTGTTGCCGGAACTGCTTCGGCACAAACTCCGACACGCATCAACCAATTTGATGCATGGGGCGCCTATTCCTATAAATCCGGAAACAACACAGTATGTTACGTGCTTTCCGCGCCAATCACTGCGGAACCCAAATCGGTCAACCATGGCGACAACTATTTCCTCGTCAGCAAACGCGCAGGCAATCCTGTTACTTATGAGCCGCAATTCATGGCAGGCTATGCCCTGAAGGACAAAGTCACGGTTTCCGTCGACGGCAAGAATTTTGAATTTTTCACCAAGGATTCATCTGCCTGGGCGGCTTCACCGGCCACAGAAAGCCAGCTCGTTGCAGCCATGAAAAACGGTTCCAACCTTTCTGTCAAAGCTGTTTCCCAGCGTGGAACAAATACAAGTTACACCTATTCCCTGAAGGGAATTACCGCAGCTCTCAACGCTGCACAGAAATGCAAATAACATAAATTTTATAGTTTTCACCAGTTTCAGGCACTGCATCATGATATTGTCATGGCGCAGTGCTTGTTTTATGGCGCATAAGTGTGGTGACGTTGGCTTGCTTTTATGCTAAATCCGCCAAGACAGAACTTTATTCAGAGCTTTGGAAACTATGAGCGTATCCTACGATCTTAGACCTATTGGCGCGACTTCGCTTTTGCGCCCTGCCAGAATGGATGAAACAAAAGCATCCCTTATTGGCTTGTCGCGCGCTGAAATGGCAAGCGCGTTACAGGAGATAGGCGTACCGGAACGTCAGACACGCATGCGCGTGAGCCAGCTTTGGCATTGGCTATATGTACGCGGTGTTTCCAATTTTGATGACATGTTCAATATTTCCAAAGACATGCGTGAAAAAATGAAAAAGCATTTTTCCATTGCCCGTCCGGAAATTGTCGAAGAACAGATTTCCCGCGACGGCACGCGTAAATGGCTGTTGCGCTTTCCCGCCCGTGGTGCCGGAAAACCTGTTGAAGTCGAAATGGTTTACATTCCCGAAGAGGGCCGCGGTACTTTGTGCATGTCCTCGCAAGTGGGATGCACTCTCACATGTTCATTCTGTCATACGGGCACTCAAAAACTGGTTCGTAACCTCACAGCCGAAGAAATTCTTGGCCAATTGCTGATAGCCCGCGACCGGCTCGGAGATTTTCCGGATAAGGACACACCGGACGGTGCCATTGTACCGGCAGAGGGGCGCAAAATTACCAACATCGTCATGATGGGAATGGGAGAACCGCTTTATAATTTCGAGGCCGTGAAAAAGGCACTGCTTATTGCTTCGGATGGTGAAGGGCTATCGCTTTCAAAACGTCGCATCACATTGTCGACATCCGGTGTCGTACCGGGAATTTTCAAAACCGGTGAAGAAATCGGCGTGATGCTTGCTATATCGCTTCATGCAGTTCGCGACGAATTGCGCGATATACTGGTTCCTATCAATAAAAAATATCCGTTGGCCGAATTGCTTGATGCCTGTCGTGCTTATCCGGGACTATCAAATGCAAAACGGATAACCTTCGAATATGTCATGCTCAAGGATGTCAATGACAGCCTTGATGATGCCAGAGGTCTGATCAAACTTCTGAAAGGCATACCGGCAAAAATCAACCTTATCCCTTTCAATCCCTGGCCGGGAAGCAATTACCAGTGCTCCGATTGGGAACAAATCGAACGGTTTGCCGATTTGATTAATCAGGCCGGTTATGCTTCACCGATAAGGACACCGCGCGGGCGCGATATTCTTGCCGCTTGCGGGCAACTTAAATCACAATCGGAACGTTTAAGAAAATCGGAACGGTTAAAACTTGAAGCCATGATGATTGCCGGACATGGCGACTGAAAATGGTGGCTCGAATAGGAAGTGACATGAAAAGTATTACAGCATTTCACATTACATGGATTTTAGTCGGCTGTATCTTTGCCGAAGCTGCATTCATGATTGTACAAATCGGCTTGACGGTTCTTTTACTCGAGCATGATATAACGTTGCACGATCTGTTATCGCCAAACAATCCTCTCTACGCAGTTCCGCCCCATTTCCTCATTGTGGGTGTTGTCTTCATTTTGGCAATTATCTATGGCGAACACCGCCATTTCTACAAAATGCACTATTATTTATTGTCAGCCCTCGTAGCCGCCATTCTTTATTTCATCTCTCTATGGCTGAGCGGAATGGCTCTTTCATTTGGTGAAACTGTCATCAATCTTATAGCTTCTCTGGTTTCTGGCGGTGTTTACTGGTGTATCACACCGCGTCGCTATAATCGCCGCTCATTGGCAAGCCTCAAAAACAACTAGGCTTCGCGACTACGCCGTTCGACCGGGCTTTGCAAAACATGCAAACCCGGTTTTTTTAGGCTGAATTTTACTCGTTTATATCGCCGGTTTTTATTTTATCGATTAGCAAATCTTTTTTTAAAGCGCACCCGATATACTTTTCCAAGCTTGAACTATTTTAGCCTAAAGATCACTCGACATGATGCTTTGTCATGCCCCTATGTTCCAGTCTACAAAGCTGATAAAAGCTATTTCCCATTCTTATAGAATTGAAGCATATCTGATCGTGTCGCCGTTTCAGAATGCCGTTTTCTATCGTCTCTTTTGAGCCCTGTTATTTGGAGCTAGCCAAAAACCGTAAGACCTGCCAAAAGCCTTAAAACCGGTTCATGAAAATTGGTATCCGCGAGCCACCAGACGCTGATGGCGTTCGGCCAGCCGGTCTTTCATCTTTCCATCTCTCACCATCTGGCGCAGTTTTTCAATGCGCTTACGACGTAATTTTGGCGAACCGCGACGCACCATTGGCCAAAGAATCCAAGGCAAAGCAAAGATATGAAACATTGCAAGAACAATAATCGTTGCGACTTTCGACGCCATAAGATAGTGCCCGCGCGCGCGCAAAATATAATAGGGAATGCTGGCACAGATGCCCACAATAACTGCCCACAAAACCGGTATAATAATGGCCAGAAGAAATACACCAAATTTTCCGAGATCAATAAAAAATGTCAAATTCCATGCATGAATAATCCAGTTCGAGATCCCGAGCAGACCAACCAGCAATGCACCATAGATGAAAATAACAAACATAATGAGGAAGGTAAGTGGTGCGGCTATACCCGGCTCGCGAAACCGATCATCATTCTGATGAGCCAAAGAGGTCATTATTTTATCCTGCTATTGAAAAACGCCGAACAACTGAATGAAAATCCGACGACAGAAAGCCTATCAGCCGTATCCCCGCCGGTCAACTCAAGATAACCGGCGAAAACCGGTTGAAGTGACAGGAATAGAATACCCGCATTTCAACCTCATGCGGGCACAAGTAAGATAGATTATGCAGCGTTCGAAGCCGCCGGATGCTGCGTAAGAAAAGTATGGATGGCTGCCGCATCATGGGTGTTGCGCAATTTTTGAACCATATCATTGTCGCGCAAAACGCGGGCAATTCGGGATAGAGCTTTCAAATGGTCGGCACCGGCGCTTTCAGGTGCCAGCAGCAAAAAAACCAGATCGACCGGTTCGTCATCAAGCGCTTCAAAATCAACCGGCGTTTCAAGACGGGCAAAAACCCCGATAATATGATCAACATTGGCTAGTTTGCCGTGAGGGATAGCTATACCGTTTCCCACACCGGTCGAACCAAGTTTTTCTCGCTGAAGAATCGTATCTAGTACTGTGCGCTCGTCAAGACCGGTCAAAGACGCGACCTTATCCGCCATGATTTGCAAAACCTGCTTTTTCGAGTTTGCTTTGAGGGCGGGAATAACTGCGTCCGGTGCTATCAAATCACTGAGATCCATGTGGTTTCCTTTTTTCCATCCCCAATTCTTTCCCGAGCCTGAGGGCCAAGTCCGGAGCATTAAAGGGCGTGGAGCATTCCCCTTAACATCAAACTTTATGAAAGTCGAAGAAAAGGGAATTCCTCATTCAAGCTTTATTGGTAATGGATGACGGGTCAATCCAACCGATATTTCCGTCAGCCCGCCGGTAAACAATATTGATTTTACCATCAGCAGCATTGCGGAATACCAGAACCGGATTATCCATCAAATCAAGTTCTACAACTGCATTGGCGACAGACATATCGCGCAAAGCCATCGACGTTTCGGCAACGATCGTCGGTGCGTAGTCTTCCGGCAAGCCTTCATCTTCATCCGGCACCGGTTCCATAATATGATAAGCATATTCGGCAAAAGTCGCATTGTCATTTTGCTTGTTGCTGCGTGATTTCAAACGCCGTTTATAACGACGAAGGCGCGTTTCCAATCGTTCTGCTGCGGCATCGAAAGCACCTTGCGGATCCTGTGCCTGACCGGTTGTCTGCAACACTGCACCAGAGCTTAGATGCAATACGCATTCCGCCGAAAAACGCGAACCGGATTTTACAACGGTAACATGTCCGGTCACACCACCGGCAAAATATTTTGAAATCGCATCGTTGATCCGGTCCTCAATCCGCGTACGGAAAGCGTCACCGATATCCATGTGCTTTCCCGAAATGCGCAAGCTCATTATAAACCTCGTTCATAATTCGTGATTTTTGCAGTTTAACGACATCTTCAAGAGGAAGCAACTCAAAGCACGCCCTTTTCTCGAAATGACGGAAAAACCACGTTTTCAAAGGGGCTTCTATTCAGTTATCAACAATAAGTCAATTGACTTAAATCAATCTATAGTTGTTGCAAGTTTTGCTTTCTTTTCTCTGCGTCGTGTCACTGATGAGGAAATATTCATTACTTCTCTATATTTTGCCACTGTACGACGTGCGATATCTATATTTTCTTTTTTGAGCAACTGAACAAGTGTATCATCGGAGAGAATGTCATCTGCATTTTCGCCATCAATCAGGTCACGGATACGTTGCTTGACCGCATCTGCCGCATATTGCTCGCCGCCATTTGTTGATTGCAATGCCGCCGAAAAGAAACTGCGCATTTCAAAAATACCACGAGGCGTTGCGATATATTTATTTGCGGTTACGCGACTTATGGTTGATTCATGCATGTGAACCGCTTCGGCAACCATCGCTAGTGTCAGGGGTTTGAGAGCTGCAATGCCACGACGCAAAAATTCTTGCTGGTGGCGAACAATTTCTGCGCTTACCGTGATAAGCGTGCGTTCCCGCTGATCAAGCGCCTTGATCAGCCAATTTGCATTTTGAACACAATCGCTAATAAAACTGCGACCGATATCGCCTTTACCTATTTTGACTGCATAATCCCGATCAATCACAAGCTTCGGCATTAAAGCGCGGTTAAGCTCGACAACAAATTCGCCATTCTGATCCACAGAAACAATCACATCGGGCGCAACAGGAACCGCCATTGATGTGCTATAGGCCGTTCCCGGTTTGGGATCGAGACTGCGAATTTCTTTCAAGATATCAACAACCTCACTTTCATCAAGACCGGAAAGCCTTGAAAGCATTGTAAAATCACGTTTTGCCAAAAGCGGAAGATTTTCAAGAATAACGCTGATTGCCGGATCAAGGCGGTTTTTTCGTTCAAGCTGCAATGAAAGGCATTCACAAAGCGAGGTCGCAAATATTCCCGGGGGATCGAATTGTTGAAGGTGTTTCAGAACTTTTAAAACCAGTGCTTCAGGCACTGAAAATTCTTCCGCCACTTTTTGGACAGAACCGGTAAAATATCCCGCTTCATCAAGATCACAAGCGAGATAACAGGCAATATCGTGTTCATTTTTATGTTTGAAGGCAAAGGCAATCTGCTCGCTAACGAAATCCTGTAGATTTGTTTTATCTGCAATCGTTTCAAAAAAGTTGACATCTCCAATTGCCAAAGCTTTTGTCGCCGGTTTGTCCCAATTGTCCATGCCTATAAAGTCGGATGAATAGTCTCTTCCCGAACTTCTATCAGTCGTTTGGTTATGCAAAGAAACAGCCTCATCGGCGCCGTCAAACATGTTGGAAAGCGTTTCGGAATCAAATGTTTCAAATGTATCCTGATCGTTGGCGGCTTTTTCTTCCGGAATTTGTTCACTTAAATCGAATTTTCCAGTCTCTTGTCCGCTTTCGGCATGGAGATCCGTGTCTCCCTCACAATCGTCTGCATCCGATCGTTCAAGTAACGGATTTTTTTCCAGCGCCTCTTCAATAAATTGCTCAAGTTCACCTGCAGTCATCTGGAGAAGTTTGATTGATTGCATCAGCTGGGGCGTCATCACCAGAGATTGTGATTGACGTAGCTTGAATGACGGTGATAGCGCCATAACCTTAATTCCTCCCCGATGGACCCCTCGCGAAACGGCCAATGAACATCACACACAACCAACCGAAGTTTGAAACTTCGACGTGATATTTTAAAAAAATCTATTCCCTACCGAAACTGGTATGATCCTTGCTTGTCAATAAAAAAATGATAAAAAGTCGAAAGCTTCAATCCTTGCTTTCATTTTCAACAATTTTTGTATCTTACCGGTTATCGAATTTAGTTGTCGTCTGCAATAAATGCCTCGACATTATTCCGTATGAACACGTTTTTGTTAAAAGCTGCTTGATACATGGATTATAATAAAAACGCTCGAGCGCAGTAAATCACCCTTTCAACCCTCATTGTCCCCCTTCTCACTTGTTCTGACATGAAAGTAAAAACGCAAAAACACAAAAATATATTTATACTATAAAATATTTTAAGAATTTTTATATATAAATAAATTAATACAAATTTGTTTAATAACCTTTATTATTTTTATTTTATAAAATAAAAATTATTTATATTATATTTTGTTATAATTTTAATTAAAATTTCAAAACCATAAATATATTCTATATATTTTGATGCAATTTATATTCGACACCCGCGCCCGTATCTTTCAAGTGTGCTAAATATGAAGCACGGCTATTCGATATTACCAACATCGGAAATAAGTTATCAAAACCCCATTCATGATGAATAAAAACATGGACAAGCCGCGTCCACTAAGGCTGTTAATTATCCGACGTTGTTTAGAAAACACGAAGATCAAGCAACAGAAGATGCCTTGATACGTCCGGCGCCGACATCTCGCCTATTTCACATAAATATTGAAAAATCAGAGAGAAAACTGATCGCCGAGATAAAGTCTGCGGACATCCGCATTGGTAACAATATCGTCCGGTTGGCCGTGGGTTAAAACCTGACCATCGTGGATGATATAGGCACGGTCAACAAGCCCCAATGTTTCACGCACATTGTGGTCGGTCACAAGAACACCAATGCCGCGGCTTTTAAGATGCCGCACCAATTGTTGGATGTCGGCAATCGCAATCGGGTCAATACCGGCAAAAGGTTCATCAAGCAGCATGAAGTTCGGGCGAGAAGCGAGTGCACGGGCAATTTCCAGACGCCGTCTTTCACCACCGGAAAGAGCGAGAGAAGGACTCTTGCGCAAATGCGCAATCTTGAACTCATCAAGAAGCGCATCAAGTTCTTCGGCACGCTTTTTGCGGTCTTTTTCGACGACTTCCAAAACCGCCTTGATATTGTCTTCCACCGAAAGCCCGCGGAAAATGGAAGCTTCCTGAGGCAGATAGCCAATGCCCAAACGTGAACGCCGGTACATCGGCATGTCGGTCACATCAAAACCATCAATTTCAATGCTGCCGCCATCAACTTCGACAAGTCCTGTGACCATATAGAAACATGTTGTCTTACCCGCTCCATTGGGGCCAAGAATGCCGACAATTTCTCCGGCGCGCACGCCAAAAGAAACACCTTTGACAACTTTGCGCCCCCGATAGGTTTTTGTCAGATCGCGAGCAACGAGTGTCCCTTTGAGGCGTTCTTTGAGGCTTTTACCCGAACCATCTTCATAGGCTATTTCTTCAAAAGCCATTTGCGAATCACTTTGTGACATAAAACGCTCATTTTCCGTTTTGTTCGTTGCGATTCATAATGATCGATACCCGACCATTTTGACCCGCGGATTTACAGCTTTCGAGAAAAGCTTTGCCTGTATCCATGTGGGCAGTCAATTTACAACCGGTCGCCACATTATCACCATCTGCCAAAATGACGCGTTTTCCTGTCAGAACCATCAATTTCGATTTGCCGTCAAAAACACCTTCATCACCGGTCGCAACCTGTGTTGCCGTTTTGATATAGACTTTGCCGGATGCTTCCATTTTTTCAACACCCGTCGAACCGAGACCACCGGCACCTACTGTTTTGGTGGCAGCATCCCCTTTTGCCTGACCGGAGGCAGTGTTGCTTGATGCATCTGTCTTGTCTTTATTGGCGTCTTCAGGTGCCTTGGCGTAATGGACTATCAATTTCGATGTCCGCAAAATCCGGTCGCCCTGAACAACCGAAACGTTACCGGTAAAAATTGCAACGCCGTCTTTGTCACGCATTTCGAGATTATCAGCGTTGAGCTCCACCGGCTCTTTTCCGCCGGAAAGATTGACACCGAAATTCGTCTGTTGAGCCAATGAAGGCGTTTGCCCGAGGCTCATGAAAGCCAATCCTGTTGCCATCACTGCACCAAGGTTAGAAAAATACTGCTTTAAAGGCTTCATTTTACAATCCTCAAATAAACGCGACACTGCTCATTTCAAAAGGCAGGGGTCTTTCGTTCCTTATTGCGCATTTGCGTTGTCAATGACAAGACTGACACCACGATTAAAAAACAACACTTGTCCATTATCACGTATTTGTAAACCGTTTGCCTTCAAATGTTGCCCGCCACGACGAATATCAACCGGTTGATCTGTGCTCAACTGGCTGGTTGACAAGTTGACATCAGCAGCTTCGAGTTTTGCCACCATTCCATCATTTGTTTTAACCTCAAAGGGTTTGTCGAATTGCAGTCGCCCGTTGACATTATCATAAAATGCACCCACCGCATTGACCGCCGCTTCCCCGCGCTGCCCCAAGGGAAGAGTTGCGGCAATCTGTTGTAATTCGATCATACCGGGGTGATGTGGGTCCTGAATGGCTTTATTGGCTTTCAAAGAATAGGGCTTATTGGCCGATGTGTAACCTTCAAGCTTCGGATCAGTCATTGTCAATTGTCCGCCACTGCCCTGATCGCCATTTAAAACGACAAGATCACTCGTGCTTGGGGTAGCAAAAAACGTAAACCAGGAAAAAATCAGTGCAATAACAATGGCTGCCACCGGCAGCAGAAACTTCAATATATGGACGCGCACTGAATGACGACGTGCGGCATCAAAAACAGCGTCAGATTTATAGCTCGGTGAAAATATTTCTGAACTGTCGTCCATTCTACCCCTAACAATCTTTCGAGTTTGATAAAAACAATCGCCTAGACGAAGTTCCCATATACCAGTTCAATATTTAGAGCAATTGTACCCGCCATTCAACTTTTCATTAAACGACCTTGTTATTAAATAGAACGACAACAAAACGTGTAAATCTGAACAAAACAGGCAAAAACGCTTTTTTTTTCAACGGTTTTTAACGGTCTTGAATAATTTTTTGATCAAACAGCGTTGACGAAATGCAATAGACAGACAATAAACTATCACAGCAATTGAATATTATAGTGAATGGCAAAGGACAACTGGCAGAATTTTTGAAACGGAATTCGAAATGCCTGTCAGACATGGGATTATAAAATCAACGAATCGTTATGAGCCTTGATTTTGTAACGGGTCATTGTCACCAAGCCGATCAAAATTGGAGGCTGTTTTGATTAAATCGGAACTTGTGCAAATTATCGCTAACCGTAACCCTCATCTTTTCCAAAGGGATATTGAAAATATTGTCAGTGCTGTATTTGATGAAATATCCACGGCTCTGGCTGAGGGGAATCGCGTAGAATTGCGCGGATTCGGGGCTTTTTCGGTTAAAAACCGTCCAGCGCGCTCCGGTCGCAATCCCCGCACAGGAGAAACGGTTTCGGTTGAAGAAAAATGGGTTCCGTTTTTTAAAACAGGTAAAGAATTGCGTGACCGCTTGAACAACGAGTGAAATCATGAATCTGAAACAGATTGTTAGTTTGATAATACTGATCCCGGTTGGCATCATCCTGATTGCTTTTATCATCGCCAATCGGGCGAGCGTTGCTTTAAGCCTCAATCCTTTTGACACAACGGACACCAGTCTTGTTTATCACGCTCCGTTGTTTGTCTGGCTTTTTCTTGCACTTGCAATCGGTATTATTATCGGCGGAATAACAGTCTGGCTTACCCAACATCGCTTCCGCAAAGCTCTGAAAGACACGCAAACCGAACTGCAAGGGCTTAAAATGGATATGTCTAAGAAACCGGATTTGACTAAAACAGATCTTACAGTCGTTGACCATTCCTGAATATTAAGCCCCGTCGGGCAAAGTAGAATTTTTTCATTCATCTGCTTTCTGTATTCAACAATTTTTTTAAAATTGTAACCGGCGCCCTTGAACTGAATGACCTAGATTATAAGCGTTTGGCTTATCAATAATTTTATGCAAATATTTTATTGTTTTTTGCTCGCTTTTTTGGGTGATCGTTATCGATTGTTTTCGAATATTTGCGACAATAAAAACGGGACTATCAGCTTACCGTCCAATTCTCACTAAACCGCATAAGCAAAATGAAGAACGATTATTTTGCCGGAATCTTTATTCGTTTTGATAGTGGAATGCGTTGTTCTTTAGCCGAAACCGGTTTTAGAGCGTGCAAGAAAAATATACCTTTTTGAAAAAGATGTTTTATAAGCAAAGAACATCCTGAAATTTATGGAAAACGCCCGATTGTGAAAGCACAACACCCAAAAGAAAAGAAGCGCGGATCTAAAATATCACGCAACAGTGCTCCCTATAGTCCGAAAAAGGCCTCTGAAACGTTAGACAGGCCTGAAAGACGCAAAGCTATGCGCATCAACAATTCAGGGAAATTTCATAAAGCCCACACACCGGACGCCGCTGTGAAATCAGCTAAAGAGGTACTACGCGAAGACAAGGGTGGAAACACAACGCAGGTGAAAAACCGCTTTTTACCTCGCCCGTTGGGGAAAAGGCCCGAAGAAAAACTGCCGGTCATTCTCGAAACAACTGCAAGCGAAAATTATGCATTGATTGATAGCGGTAATGGCTTGAAACTCGAGCGTTACGGAAATTTGCGCATTATCCGGCCTGAAGGGCAAGCTTTATGGCAACCCGCGTTAAGTGAAAAAGATTGGCAGGATGTTGATGCGATTTTTACCGGAAATACCGATGAAGAAGGGATGGGGCGCTGGAATTTTCCAAAACAGCCACTTGGCGAAACATGGCCATTGACATGGGATGGAATGTCATTTCTCGGCCGCTTTACCTCATTTCGTCATGTCGGGGTCTTTCCCGAGCAGGATGCCCATTGGCGTTTTATGGAAGAACTTATTAAAAAAGCAAATCGTCCGGTCAGGGTGTTGAACCTTTTCGGCTATACCGGTCTTGCCTCGCTTATTGCGGCAAGAGCAGGAGCCGAGGTCACCCATGTCGACGCATCCAAAAAAGCTATTTTATGGGCCAAAGAAAATCAGGAAGTTGCACATTTGACAGATCGCCCCATTCGCTGGATTTGTGATGATGCGATGAAATTTGTCGAACGCGAAGGGCGACGCGGCAAACATTACGATATTATTTTACTTGATCCGCCGGCTTACGGGCGCGGGCCCCATGGCGAGGTGTGGCAACTTTTCGATCATTTGCCCGAAATGGTCAAAGGATGCCGCGCTATTTTATCCGACACCCCGATTGCCGTGATATTGACTGCCTATTCAATTCGCGCCTCATTTTTTGCAATCCATGAATTGATGCGTGATGAATTTACCGGCCTTGGCGGACTTATCGAATCGGGTGAACTTATTTTGCGTGAAGAAAAGGCAAAAAGGGCGCTTTCGACTTCTCTTTTTAGCCGCTGGATTTTTTAAAATGACAACACAAAGACAACACGGTCAGGTTAAAGAAATTACCTCGCTCGCCAATCCGATCATCAAGGATATGAAATCCTTGTCACTCAAAAAAAACCGCGATCGTGAGGGCGTTTTTATGGCCGAAGGGCTGAAGCTCATCATTGATGCTCTTGATCTCGGCTGGACAATACGCACACTTTTGTTTTCCAAAGCAGGGCTAGGTAACCCGCTCATCGAGAAAACCGCAGCCCGCACAAAAGCTTCCGGTGGTCTCATCATCGAAGCAAACCAGAAAGTTATGGAATCCGTAACACGGCGCGACAATCCGCAAATGGTGGTTGGTGTTTTCGAACAACGCTGGCGTGACATGTCTACCTTCAACGCCAAGGGAGAAGATGTCTATGTTGCACTCGATCGCATTCGTGACCCCGGCAATCTCGGGACCATTATTCGTACAGCCGATGCAGTCGGGGCAAAAGGACTTATCCTTGTTGGTGATACAACCGACCCCTACTCGCTTGAAACAGTACGCGCAACCATGGGGTCTATTTTTGCTCTTCCGCTTTTTAAAATGAGTGCTGACGAGTTTTTAAAATGGCGCACCGGATTTCACGGCCAAATCATCGGTACACACTTAAAAGGTTCCGTTGATTACCGCACAATCGACTATAAAAAGGGACCTATCATTCTTTTTATGGGCAACGAGCAACAAGGCCTTCCGGATAATCTTGCCGATAGTTGCGATCAACTTGCCCGTATTCCGCAAGCGGGACGCGCCGATTCACTCAATCTAGCTGTGGCAACCGGTGTCATGCTTTATGAAATCCGCCGTCATAACCTGACACTTGACCCGCGCGAGGCCCGTTCATGAAGGCAAAATCCCTCATCACACTTATAGTGGGGCTTATCATCACAGTTGGTCTTGACCAATTGATCAAATATTGGGTGGTGAATACATTGGAAGTCGGGGAAGAAATCGACCTTTTGCCATTTCTTTCACTTTATCACGCCCGCAACCCCGGAATTGCTTTTTCCATGTTGTCATCAGTCTCCGATTGGGGGCTGATTGCATTGACGTTATGCATTATCTGCTTCGTTATCTGGTTATGGAAAAACGCCGGTCCTGAAAAATCACTGTCGCGATTTGGTTTCCTGCTGGTGATCGGTGGAGCCATCGGCAATCTCATTGACCGCATACGTTTTCACTATGTCATTGATTACATTTCTTTCCATATCAACGGTGTTTTCTCGTTTGCTATTTTCAACCTTGCTGACAGTTTCATAACGGTCGGCGCTGTCCTGATCGTACTGGATGAATTGCTGCACTGGAAAAGGGAAAAGCGAAAAGCAGACTAGAATTTTCAACTACGCAATCAGGCTCGTTGCGTCCCCCTTTTATGGACTTGAAAATCTTAGAACGCTCGTAAGCAGCTTTTCATTTGCATTTTCTTAAAGCCGAAAAACACTTTGGCTCGCGCTTTTTACCAAAATCATCCGCTCTCTTGTTTACACTTCAAATAACAATTCTTTACCAAGACGATATTATCAGCGTCTTTAATCTGCCGAGACTTCCGCTAAAACAAAAATAATTCGAAACGGATGGGCTACTTTTTCCTAAAGCTTGTTGAAAAACGTCCTTTTCGATAAACCCGTCTTTTTTCAAATTAATCAGCCCCGTCTTTCCCAAAATGGTTACGACAAAGCTGTTTCGATTGTCATCAGCCTTTATCCATTAGCGGTTAAAAAGGATAAAAATCATATCCATTTTTGATACATCCGCCCTCTAACATCTGCCTTTGCCATTTTTTTGACAGAAATAAAATTGCGGTTCTTAACCGGCTAACCCGTTTCAAGCTCTTATAAACATAGAAAAAAGTCTATATTTACCAATTATTAATCCTATTTCAGGGCGATTGTGAATTGCCTTGAAAAAATCACTTTCCCGTCATTGTCATGCACCAAGAAAGTTCTAAATCGACAACAGAACATGATGTTGATTGATTTTAAATCAACAGCGCTTCAATAAGGAGCATTGAAATGACAGCTTGTGCAAGGACAGTTCTGAAAACACCGGATAATGAAAGTTGCGATATGAGCGATTCCCTCTTACTTGCAACATTCAGTTCTTTGGAAGCCCGTCTGCGGAAAGTCTCTGGTGACCTTGAACAAACGGTTCCGGCATCAGCCCAAAAAAATGTAACGGATGATCGTGACGAATGGGTGATGGTTGTCAATGATAAAGCACACCCGCAAAATCCTGTTGCAAGTTGCCACATGACACTTACAAATGTTCTAGGTGCCAATCAAAATCTTGACGGGACGAGTCTCGGTGACAGTTTCGAAGTCGAAGGCGGCCAGACTTCACCGGTGATTTTGGCAATCGCTCCTTTTGAATGCTTTGACAAATCGAAGGCACATCGTGCCCAAGGCCTTTTATGGCAGGCGATTTCGCACTTCTGCCAGCTCCAGAATGTCGATTATGTCATTGGAAGTCTCGCATTCGACAGCCGCTATCCTGCCGCACATGCTCTGGAACTTTCCTATCTCTATCATTTTTGCCGGTCACAATCCGGACTTCATTTGCGTGCTGCCCATGGTGTGACCATGGATATTATGCCGGAAGAGGCAATCAAGCCCGATGAAGCATTTTCTTCGCTTCCGCCCATGCTGCGCTATTGCTTGCGTGTTGGAGCGAAAGTTGCCGATAATGCTGTGGTTGACCGTGCGAGCAATGAAACACGCGTATTTTTATTATTCCCAGCCAAAAAAATTGTGGGCTGAAACAATACCTATAAAAGGCAGAAATGTATTTTGCCCATAAACTAAAGTTCAAGAAACGGAGGCCGTAAAATGCTTCCGTTTTTTGACATTTTAGAGCTATTTAATATTCATCCGCTTGTAGCAACTGAAACCGCCTAACGAACTTACTTGATTTATTGACAGATTTTTAAAAACGCACCAAATGATATGAACCCGTTTGGCAAAACAATGGGGCATTGTTTTTGGCGGTCTCACTAATTCCATTCCGGTGCGTTAAAATTAGTGGCTATGTTTGGTTGGAGCATGTTTTTTATCATGATGTTTTACATCATCCGCCTTCAGCCAATGGGCGGAAATTGCATTATATTCGCCATTTTTCTGCATCAAATGCAACCATTGATCGACATAAAGTTTCCAACTGATATCGCCCTTCGGAAGCATGTAGCCCTTCTCGAAAAACTCCAAAGGCTTTTCCGGATTGACGGCGCATAATGTCGGATAATACCGTTTTTGATAAAGAGCTTCGGATGCATCGGTAATCATGACATCGGCTTTTTTATCAACAAGATTTTTAAAAATCGTCGTATTGTCATGAAAAAGCTCGAGTTTTGCATTTGGCATATATTTTCTGACAAACGCCTCATTGGTTCCGCCAGCGGGTTCGATCGCACGAACAGTCTTTTGGTTAAGTGCACTTAACGTATTATATTTTTTAGCGTCTTCACAACGTACAAACGGAATTTTGCCATCCACTCCAAGTGGTTCCGACATATAAACCTGTTGTTGGCGGGCAAGCGAAATGGAAATCCCGCCCATTGCAATATCGCATTTGTCATCAAGGAAATCCGCCATCAGCGTTTTCCAGCTTGTTTGCACAAATTCTACCTCGGCACCAAGCGATTTGGCCAGAGAATGCGCCATGGAAATGTCGATGCCTTCATAGGTACCGTCAGTTTTCAAAAAGCTATAAGGTTTATAGTCACCAGTGGTGCAAACACGTAATGTTTTAATATCAAGAACATCATTGAGTTTCGACGCATCGGCATGTGTCAGCATCAAGAACGAGCACCCCAAAAAAAGCATCATAAGAGTTTTCTTCATCATCGGTCCCATCCGGCAGTTCATTGTTCGTCTGACTGTTTTCTTTCCCACATTGTTTTAACCTTATTGCTTGTCGGTTTTATAAAATCAGCCATCAAGCAAATCAATAAAAGCACCAACTGCTTTGGTTTTGAAGCGTTGCGGATTGAGTAACAGTAAAAAATCTCGTCTTACGGATAAAAAATTCAACCTTTCAACGAGTCCTGCGGCAAGCAAAGCCGAAACTGCACGTTTTGAAATGGCGGTCAGAGCATTTGATGCCGCTACTGCCGAAAGCACCGCTTCATTCGACGGGAAAGTCTGCATCACATCAAGAGCGGCCAGTTCATAACCATGGTTTGAAAGCGCCTGCTCGAAAATGGCCCGTGTTCCCGAACCCTTTTCACGCAAAATCCACGGAAACGCCGAAATATCCTTAAACTTCACCGACGGCTTATTTGTAAGAGGATGGTTCTTTGCGGCAACAATGAACAATTCGTCATCAGCTACTTTTTGACGATGAAGGCTTTCATTTTTTATGGTCCCTTCGGCAAAACCGATATCTGTTAGGCCTGATAGAACAGCATTTTCGACCTGTTCGGTGTTACCGATCGACATTTTAACCGTTATCGCCGGATATAAATTGCGAAATTGTGCAATGACCGGTGGCAAAAAATAATTTGCGATTGTCTGACTCGCATAGAGACCGAGCGCTCCACGTTTGAGACCGCTAAATTCACGCAAAGTTGTTTCCGCGACTTTGACTTGCGCCAATGTGTGGCGGCAATCTTCCACGAAGACAGAACCCGCATCACTCAACTGGATACGTCGGCCAATGCGATTGAAAAGACGCACCTGATAATGTTCTTCAATCATGTGGATGGCACTGGAAACGGCAGAAGGCGTCAATAAAAGTGCTTTCGCCGCTTCGGTCAAATGCTCGCGTTCGGCGACAGCCAGAAATATCCGCATCTGTTCAAATGTAATCATTGCCGTGCCAATGTTCGATCAAATCGAATAATTCATAACATATTTGAAAATTGATTACATGATTAAACAGCGCTAGCAGATTTTAAAAAAAGGATATTTCAATATGGCTAGCCGAGTTCAGGCAATTTTCTTTCGTTTTGCACCGGGCATCATATTATGCGCGGTTATTTCGGCTGTTGCCATTGTTCTGGAAAAGCTTGAAAAACTCATCTTCGGCGAGGCCTGGCTTGAAAGTCTGGTTCTTGCTATACTGATCGGCGCAATTATCCGGACAGTCAAAGGCATTCCATCCCAATATGCGGAAGGGGTCGGATTTTCTGCAAAAATCCTTCTTGAATGCGCGGTTGTACTATTGGGTGCAAGTATCAGCGTGAGCGCAGTCGTTGCTGCCGGTTTCGGATTGCTTGTCGGTATTGTCGTTATTGTGGCCTGTGTAATTGCCATAACCTATGCAATCGGCAGACTTTTCGGCCTCGGCCCACGTCTCGCATTGCTTGTGGCCTGTGGCAATTCGATTTGTGGAAATTCGGCCATTGCCGCTGTCGCACCGGTCATCAAGGCAGAAGGCTCGGATGTGGCTTCATCAATCGCTTTTACAGCCGCACTCGGTATTGTTGTCATTCTGGTCTTGCCACTTGCAGTCCCCTTAGCGGGCTTAAGCTTTACACAATACGGGGTTCTTGCCGGTATGACTGTTTATGCAGTGCCGCAAGTTTTGGCTGCGGCTGCACCTGTATCACTTATCAGTGTGCAGACAGCAACACTTGTCAAACTCGTCAGGGTTTTGATGCTTGGGCCGGTAATATTCGTGATCGGCCTCATTTACGGCCTCGGTGCCAACACCAAACTCAAATTCAGCAAAATAGTGCCGTGGTTCATTATCGGCTTCGTCATTCTTTTGCTTGCCAATTCCTGCGCTATCATTCCGCAATTGGCACTCGACGCCATGGCTTTTCTGGCAAAAATTTTGACAGTCATTTCAATGGCCGCTTTAGGACTGGGTGTTGATATAAAGGCTTTGAAAAAATCCGGTCCACGGGTTGTCCTGACAGCTTTCATATCCATCATCATTCTGGCAACCGCAAGTCTGACAATGATCTCGCTTCTTCAATTGTCATAAATGGCCGATAGTGTCGTAAACGACGATATATCCAAAAAAAACAGCCCCGAAGGGCTGTTTTAATAGATTAAATGCAATCTGTTTCTTTTAAGATTACAGAATAAACCGCGACAAATCGGCATTGGCGGCAAGGTCACCTACGGCTTTCTTGACATAAGCTGCATCAACCTTGAAGGTTGTTCCCGATTTATCAGGAGCTGTGAAGGAAATTTCATCAAGAACGCGTTCCATCACTGTTTGCAGACGGCGGGCACCGATATTTTCTACAGTAGAGTTCAAATCCACTGCTATATCGGCCAGAGCATCAATGGCATCATCGGTAATTTCGAGCGTCACATTTTCGGTTGCCATCAAAGCAATATATTGCTTGATAAGACTGGCTTCAGTTTCCGTAAGAATGCGGCGGAAATCTTCCCGTGTGAGCGCATTAAGTTCGACCCTGATCGGTAAACGCCCCTGAAGTTCAGGCAAGAGATCCGAAGGTTTCGATACGTGAAACGCACCGGAAGCAATAAACAGAATATGATCGGTTTTGATTTGACCATATTTGGTAGCAACCGTTGTTCCTTCAATCAAAGGTAACAGATCACGCTGCACACCTTCGCGCGAAACACCGGCACCAAGGCCACCTTCACGCGCTGCAATCTTGTCGATCTCGTCAATAAAGACAATACCGTCATTTTCAGTGGAACGAAGTGCTTCCTGAACAATCTGATCCTGATCGAGAAGTTTGTCGGATTCATCTTCGATCAATGGTTTGAATGCATTTTTGACTGTTGTTTTCCGCGTTTTGGTGCGTCCACCCATTTTACCGAAAATATCGGACAAATTCATAATGCCCATTTGTGCGCCCGGCATGCCTGGAATATCGAATGTAGGCGCATTATTCGGGCTGGTATCGGCAACTTCAATTTCAATTTCGTTGTCATCAAGCTCGCCCTCACGCAATTTTTTGCGGAAACTGTCGCGGGTTGCGGGACTTGCAGTTTTACCAACCAGCGCATCCAGAACACGTTCTTCTGCGTTGATATGGGCTTTGGCTTTCACAGCTTCGCGTTTTTTTTCACGGACAAGATTGATTGCCACTTCAACCAGATCACGAATAATCTGTTCGACATCACGGCCGACATAGCCGACCTCTGTAAATTTGGTGGCTTCAACCTTGACAAAAGGTGAACCTGCAAGTTTTGCGAGACGCCGTGCAATTTCGGTCTTGCCAACACCGGTTGGCCCGATCATTAGAATATTTTTCGGCATCACTTCTTCGCGCATTTCGCCTTTAAGCTGTTGGCGGCGCCAACGGTTGCGCAATGCTATAGCAACGGCACGCTTGGCATCTTTTTGTCCGATAATAAAGCGATCAAGCTCGGAAACTATTTCGCGGGGGGAAAATACAGAACTCATCTAAAAGTGCTCTCTCTTTCGCACTTCCTGTCAGGCTTAAAGCTCCTTCGACAAGAAGCGACATGGAAACATTCAATCATTATTCGGCATCAAGCGTTTCGACAATAAAGTTGCTATTGGTGTAAACGCAAATATCGGAAGCAATCTTCATGGCTTTGCGGGCAATTGTTTCGGCATCCATATCGGTGTCAATAAGTGCACGCGCTGCCGAAAGTGCAAAATTACCACCCGAACCGATTGCCATAATGCCATCTTCAGGTTCAAGCACATCACCAAGGCCTGTCAAAGCCAGCGTTACATTTTTATCGGCCACCAACATCATTGCTTCCAATTTACGCAAATAACGATCGGTGCGCCAATCCTTGGCAAGTTCAACACAGGCACGCATCAATTGGTCAGGATATTGTTCAAGCTTGGTTTCAAGCCGTTCAAGCAGAGTAAATGCATCGGCTGTTGCGCCGGCAAAACCGGCAATAACCGATCCATTCTTGCCAATACGGCGGACTTTTCTTGCATTACCCTTCATGATTGTCTGCCCTAATGTCACCTGTCCATCGCCGGCAATGACAACCTTATTGCCTTTACGAACTGTAATGATGGTCGTGCCATACATTGTATCGGGCTTATGTTCTGTCACAAGTAAACTCCTTTTATCCACACGCTCCATCCTCGTTAAAAGCAATGAAAAGCGGCTATATAGAGTGCATATTTAGGAACTCGCACATTAAAACTCAACCATATTGACGAAGACATTTTAAAAACCTTCTTACTTTTTAAACAACGCCTCAATCATTCCGGAAATTCCATTCAATGATGACTTGCAGTGAATGCTCGTTGTTGGTGTGAACAAATCCTGCTAAGGGTTGGCCGATAAGAACATTCAAAGGAAGACGTAAAATGCCATTGCCGACAGTAGCTATTGGTGCATTGGGTGGCACAATTGCCATGGTCGCCGGAACATCTGGCGGCGTGGAGCCGGAACTTTCGGCTGACCAGCTTGCAAAATCAGTTCCCGGCATTTCCGAACTTTCTACAATACATTCCAAAACATTGGCAAAACTGCCAAGCGGTTCCCTTTCCTTCAGAGTGTTATTTGATGCTCTTGATTGGGCAAATAACCAGATTGATGAAGGTGCAAAAGCTGTTATTCTGACACAAGGAACCGATACGCTTGAAGAATCAGCGTTTCTTCTTTCACTTTATTGGCAAAAGCCGCAGCCGCTCATTATAACAGGTGCTATGCGCGCACCTATGGCAGCCGGCGCCGACGGGCCAGCCAATCTTTTATCCTCTTTACTCGTGGCAATAGATGAACAAAGCATCGGTCGCGGTGTCATGGTAGTGATGAATGACGAAATCCATTCCCCTTATTTTGTAAGAAAAAGCCAATCGCTCAAAGTTGAAACTTTCAAATCAGGTTTAATCGGCCCGCTTGGTGCGGTTGTCGAGGCAAAACCGGTTTTCTTCCGCTCTACCGATAGGTTACCAAAACCGTTAAGCCAACCGAAAACGCTTGATAAAAAAGTTGCCCTCGTCGAAGCCTGCCTTTCTTCGGGAAGTGACCATCTTGAACTCGTATTTTCAAGCGGCATTTATCAGGGCGTTGTGATTGCCGGTTTCGGATCAGGTCATGTAAGCTTCGAGGAAGCCGATATTATCAAAAATTATGCCCATAAACTTCCGGTTATTATGGCAACACGGGCCTATAGCGGTCCAACGAGTGAGAAAACCTATGGCTATAAAGGATCTGAAATCGATCTGATGAGAGGCGGCGTGCTGATGGGCGGTTGGCTTTCGCCCTTAAAAGCGCGGCTTTTATTATGGGCTCTTCTTTCAGCCCGTCATGATAAAGAGGAAATTGAAAAAGAATGGAAACACTGGCAAATCGGCTAGATGATAAAAAACTGCTTAAAGTCACAAAACCGATTGATTGATGAAAAAGACGTGAAAGCAATTGGATATTTTGCACTAATGATTTAACATTGCTACTTCAAAAGTGACGCTGGCAAAGCTTATAAATAATACTGCTTCATTAAGTCTTGTACTCATCGTCAGGTTTTGAAAATGACAACAAGTGGAGCATCTTTCAAGCTTCTTGGAACGGGAACAAAATGACGCGCTCAGCAACGATAAAACGCAAAACCAACGAGACAGATATTTCGGTTTCGGTCAATCTTGACGGGACAGGAACATTCGAGATTGATACCGGTGTAGGATTTTTCAATCATATGTTGGAACAACTTTCCCGCCATTCATTGATCGATATGAAAATCAAGGCTGTCGGTGACACCTATATAGATGATCATCATACGGTTGAAGATTGCGGAATTGCGTTGGGTGAAGCTATCAAACAGGCTTTGGGGGAACGGCGCGGCATTCGCCGTTATGCTTCGCTTGATCTCGCGATGGATGAAACCTGCACGAGAGCGGCCATTGATGTATCGGGACGCCCGTATCTCATCTTCAAGGTTGAATTTCCGACACAAAAAATCGGTTCGTTCGATACCGAATTGGTCAGAGAGTTTTTTCAGGCTTTTTCCCAGCATGCCGGAATTACGCTTCACATTGTCAATCATTACGGTTTGAATAGCCACCATATAGCCGAGACCGCATTCAAATCGGTAGCCCGCGTTTTACGTGCTGCAATCGAAGAAGACCCGCGCCAGAAAAACGCTGTGCCCTCGACCAAGGGCACTTTGAAAGGTTGATAAAATGCAGGTCGCAATTATCGACTATGGCTCCGGCAATTTACGCTCGGCCACAAAAGCTTTCGAGCGTGCAAGCCATGACCATGGCATAAACGCGGATATTATCCTCACCAATCGGGCAGAAGATGTTATAAAAGCCGACCGCGTGGTTTTGCCAGGCGTCGGTGCCTATGCGGATTGTCGGGCGGGACTTGATGCTGTTCAGGGAATGGTTGAAGCTTTGAATGAACGGGTGCTGAACGGTGGCCATCCCTTCATGGGGATTTGCGTTGGTATGCAACTCATGGCTTCCCGCGGAATGGAAAAAGCAATCACCAACGGGCTTAACTGGATTAAAGGTGACGTTACTTTGATAAAGCCTCAAGACGACGCTTTGAAAGTGCCCCAGATCGGCTGGAACACTCTCGAATTGAAACGGAGCCATCCGCTATTTTCCGGCATCCGCACGGGTGAACACGGGCTTCACGCCTATTTTGTCCATTCCTATCAACTTGATTGTCAAAATTCTGATGAATTATTGGCGGTAACCAATTATGGTGGGCCGGTCACAGCAGCAGTTATCCGCGACAATATGTTCGGGACACAATTTCATCCGGAGAAAAGCCAGCGTCTCGGCCTTCAACTCATTGCCAATTTTCTGGAATGGAAACCATGATTCTTTACCCTGCAATCGATCTCAAAGACGGGTTTTGCGTTCGTTTAAAACTCGGCGATATGAATAAGGCAACTGTTTATAGTGCCGATCCTGCCGCACAAGCCCACCACTTCCAGTCGGAAGGTTTCAAATGGCTTCACGTTGTTGATCTCAACGGTGCATTTGAAGGCGTCACAGTCAACGGTTCGGCCGTTGATGCGATATTGCGCGCAACGACAAACCCAGTCCAGCTTGGTGGTGGTATCAGAACCCTTACCCATATCGAAAACTGGCTGGAAAAGGGTCTCGCCCGCGTAATTCTTGGCACTGTTGCCGTCAGAAATCCGCAACTGGTTCGCGAGGCTTGCAAACTTTTTCCGGGAAAAATTGCTGTCGGCATTGATGCCCGCGGTGGCAAAGTCGCCGTGGAAGGGTGGGCTGAAGAGTCCGAACTTTCCGTCCTTGAACTGGCAAAGCGTTTTGAAGGTGCGGGCGTTGCCGCCATTATCTATACCGATATTGATCGCGATGGTATCCTCACCGGTATCAACTGGAATTCGACCCTTGATCTTGCCCGTTCTGTTTCAATTCCGGTTATTGCTTCCGGCGGTCTTGCATCGATGGAGGATATCAAACGGCTTTGTTCACCCGATGCTTCCATATTGAATGGTGCCATTTCCGGACGTGCTCTTTATGACGGGCATATTGATGCAAAAGAAGCATTGGCATTGATTGACGAGGCAAATAAAAATGCCGGAAAGAGTGGGCAATCATGACGCTCAAAGCGCGTATTATTCCTTGTCTTGATGTCAAAGACGGACGTGTGGTCAAAGGGATCAACTTTGTTGATCTCGTTGATGCCGGTGATCCGGTTGAAGTCGCAAAAGCCTATGACAGCGCCGGTGCCGATGAATTGTGTTTTCTCGATATTACAGCAAGCAGCGATAATCGCGAAACATTGTTCGATGTTGTTGCCCGCACGGCTGACCAATGTTTCATGCCTGTCACTGTTGGCGGAGGTGTTCGCACTGTAAACGACATTCGCAAACTTCTGCTTGCCGGTGCCGACAAGGTGTCGATAAACACCGCCGCTGTTAAAAACTCCGATTTTGTAGCCGAAGCGGCCGATAAATTCGGCAACCAATGTATTGTAGTTGCCATTGACGCCAAAGAGGTGGCAAACGATGGCAAAAACCGGCATTGGGAAATTTATACGCACGGAGGGAGGCGCCCGACCGGCATTGACGCAATCGAATTTGCCCGTCTTGTTGAAAAAAAAGGTGCCGGTGAAATTCTGCTTACCTCTATGGATCGTGACGGGACAAAAGAAGGCTATGACATTGCTTTGACCCGCACCCTTGCCGATGCAGTGGACGTTCCCGTTATCGCGTCGGGTGGGGTCGGAACACTCGACCATCTTGTGGCCGGTATTCGTGACGGACATGCAACGGCCGTGCTTGCCGCATCGATTTTCCATTTCGGAACCTATAGCATCGGCGAAGCAAAACACTATATGGCAAAAGCCGGCATTCCTGTACGCATGGATGAGTTTGGAGAAGGTGAATGACTGATTTTAGCTTGCATAGCCTTGAAAATACCATTGCCAAAAGGGCAGTGGTTGACGATGGCAGTTCCTATACGGCAAGCCTCGTAAAAAAGGGAATGGGGCGTGCTGCCAAAAAAATGGGGGAGGAAGCTGTTGAAACTGTTATCGCCTCGCTTGATGAAGACGACAAACATTTCATCAGCGAGAGTGCCGACCTTATCTATCATTTGCTGGTTATGTGGCATATCCGCGGAATAAAGCTTGATGACGTCATCAAAGAGCTTGAAAGGCGCACCGCACAATCGGGACTTGAGGAAAAGGCGTCCAGAAAGAATGGGTAACGCGTTGAAGCCTGCCAGTCAGTCCGGCGACCTCGGTGACTTCGTTTTCGGAAGATATTCACCCTACAGTGTTTTCACTGCTTACGAATGGTCTGTCTTTCGCGCCGATACGCCATTGACCCTGACATTTGACGAGGTCAAACGGTTACGCTCCATCGGCGATCCAATCGACCTTCAGGAAGTTCAACGTATTTATCTTTCTCTATCCCGTTTGCTTTCGACCCATGTCGAGGCAATCCAGACTTTATTCCAGAAAAGAAAGCGGTTTTTGCGCACACAAAACACTGCAAAAACACCTTTTATTATCGGGATTGCCGGTTCGGTTGCAGTTGGTAAATCAACCACCGCGCGCATCCTGCAAGAGCTCCTGAAACGCTGGCCATCAAGCCCCAAGGTAGATCTGATAACAACCGACGGTTTTCTCTATCCCAATGCAGTCCTGAAGGCTGAAAACAGGATGGACAGAAAGGGGTTTCCCGATTCTTATGATGTCGGCAAACTTTTGCGCTTTCTTTCTGCTATCAAAGCAGGTATGGGCGATGTTGTAGCGCCACTTTATTCCCACGCAGCCTATGATGTTTTGCCAAATGAGCAAATTGTTGTTGACCGGCCGGATATTCTCATTGTCGAAGGTATTAACGTGCTTCAGGTCAGAGATTTACCGCGTGACGGAAAAGCTGTGCCTTTTGTTTCCGATTTTTTCGATTTTTCTATCTATATCGATGCAAAAACCGAAATCATCCGTCATTGGTATATGGAGCGGTTTCGCCGTTTCAGACTCACAGCATTCCAGAAGCCCGATTCATATTTCCATCGTTATGCAAAAATGACGGAAAATGAAGCCATGGCCGTTGCCGAAACGCTTTGGAACACAATCAATTTGAAAAATCTTGAAGAAAATATTCTGCCAACAAGACCACGCGCCGATCTTATTTTGCGCAAGGGCAGCGATCATCTGGTGGAATATGTTGCGCTTAGAAAATTATAGGTGAATTATGTCGCGAATATTGGCTCCGATAACGTCTTGTCCGATTGAATTTACAACAGAACAATCCGAACACAGCCACCCGATCATTCTGGTTGCCGAAAATGATGAATCCTTTGCTTCCGAAGACCCCGTTGCAGCCTCGTGGGCAAAAGCCAACCACTTCACCGGAAAAAGCGGTGACATATTGGTGGTTCCTGATAATGACGGGACGGCTTCCAGAGCCTACCTTGGAGCGGGCGACGGCAGCGATGCCTTTATAACCGGAAATTTGTTTAAACAATTGCCGGAAGGTGAATGGTATTTTGCCAATTTGCCGGAAAACCCGCTTAATCTTTTTCTGGGACTTGGGTTAGGAAGCTATAAATTCAGCAGATATCTTCAAACCGAAGGCGACAAAAAACTAAAATTCACCCTTCCGGAAAATATTGACCGCAGTGAACTCAAACGCCTTGTTGAAACAACATTTTTTGTACGCGATCTCATCAATACACCTACCAATGACATGCAGCCCGACACGATCGAGGAGGCAATACGCCAATTGGGAAGAACTTACGGTGCGAATGTTACAAGTATCTGGGGGGATGATCTTCTCAAACAGAATTTCCCGATGGTTCATGCTGTCGGCCGTGCCGGCTCGGTAGCCCCGCGCATTATCGATCTTCGCTGGGGAGAAGTGAACCGCCCGAAAGTGACATTGGTGGGAAAAGGGGTTGCTTTCGATAGTGGCGGCCTTGATATAAAATCCGCAAACGGCATGTTATTGATGAAAAAAGATATGGGGGGAGCTGCCAATGTTATGGGGCTTGCCAGACTCATCATGGATGCAAAACTCCCTGTCCAGTTACGACTTATCGTTCCCGCTGTTGAAAATTCGATTTCGGGAAATGCCTTTCGCCCAGGTGATGTTTTAAAAAGCAGAAAAGGCTTGACCGTCGAAATCGGCAATACCGATGCAGAAGGGCGGCTTATTCTGGCTGATGCACTTGCCTTTGGCGACGAAGACAAGCCTGATTATCTTTTCGACATGGCAACCTTGACAGGTGCAGCACGTGTTGCATTAGGACCGGACGTTCCGCCATTTTATTGCAATAACGGGGATCTCGGCCGGGAAATTTCGACACTTTCGCTCAATATTCAGGATCCGTTGTGGCAATTGCCGCTCTGGAAACCCTATCAGAAAAAACTTTCCTCACGCATTGCCGATCTCAATAATGTAACAACCGACGGATTTGCCGGCTCTATTACGGCTGCTTTATTTTTGCAAAAATTCGTCGATCAGGCGGTAAACTGGGCGCATTTTGATATTTATGGCTGGACACCTGCCGAAAAACCGGCATTTCCGATTGGTGGCGAAGCTCAAGGAATTCGTACGCTTTACACATTTCTGAAAGGCCTTTGATGGATAAACTTGATCCGCGTCTTCATGCTTATCGCCCTGACCTTGCCGACGAATGTTTGCGTGGCAAAGTCGAAGCGCGACAATTTGTGGCCGGCTCTTTGAAGCGCATTGTTGCGCCTGTTGCTGCTCTTTACAAAGTTCCGGACGCGCTGTCAGAGCGGCAAAGCGAATGTCTTTTCGGCGAGGATGTAAAAGTATTTGACGAAAAAAACGGGTTTTGCTGGGTTCAAGCTCAACAGGATGGCTATGTCGGCTACATCGAGCAATCAAAAATCGGATCTGCCGCAAATCACCCCACCCATCGGGTGAACGTGCCACGCACCTTCCAATATCGGGATGCAGATTTACGCAGCCCCATGATAAGTCCTTTATCCATGGGAAGCCGCATCACTGTAGTTCAAGAAACTGAAACACGCGGTACCCGTTATGCCAAGCTTGATAATGGAAGCTTCGTTGTTGCCAATCATATTATGCCTGTCACCACTGTGGCAGATGATTATGTGACGATAGCAGAGTCCTTTATGAACACCCCATATCTGTGGGGCGGAAAAAGTGGTTTGGGAATTGATTGTTCAGGCCTCGTACAACTTGCTATGATGATGACGGGACGAACGGTCTTGCGCGATACCGATATGCAGCAAGCGACAATCGGAAAAATGATTGCACCAGAAGAAGGACTGCAACGTGGTGATCTCGTTTTCTGGAAAGGACATGTTGCCATTATGGTTGATTTTCGCACGCTTATTCATGCCAATGGCGCATCAATGAGTGTGAAAACAGAACCACTTGATGAAGCGATTGCACGCATTGCACGAAATCACGCGCAACCGACCTGCTATCGCCGTCCGGATTAAAGGAAGAAATTATCATGTTAGTGGTGTGGCTCAAAGATTTTCTGGAACTCGCCCGCACCCGTAGTTTCACCAAAGCCGCCGAAAATCGCCATGTTACCCATCCGGCTTTCGGAAGGCGCATAAAACTTCTGGAAGAATGGGCCGGAGTTCCGCTCGTCGAGCGGAAAAAGCCGGTCGAGCTGACACCTGACGGCGTCATAGTGCTTGAAGCCGCAACCGATATATTGGAGACAATCCGGTTGCTCCATGGCAGGCTTGATGCCCGCAAGGATGATGCACAACCGGATTTGAGAATAGCAACCGGTGTCGCATTATCGGTAACGTTCTTTCCCCAATGGTACAAGGAGATGAACGAAAAAGTCGGTACTTTCAGAACACGTGTCATCGCGGGAAGTAACGAAAGTGCCATCCAGTCGCTCGCAAATAATGAAGCAGACCTTCTATTGGCTTATTCCAGCTATCATACGAGGCTACGCATCAATCCGGCAAAATTCAACTGGCTGACAATTGCTCATGAAACACTTGTTCCCATTAGTGCCCCTGACAAAGAAGGAAAACCTGTTTTTACCGGAATGACTGAACAGTCCGATCCGTTTTTAGCGTTTTTACCGACAACCGCATTGAAAACAATTATCACCCGTCATCTCGCAAGCCTCGACGACAAGCCGAATTTACATGTTGTTCATGAAACCGACTCTTTCAGCTCGATTGTAGAACTGGTTGCAGCCGGATTGGGAATGGCCTGGCTACCCTATCAACTCTGTAAGCCCGCAATAGAAAGCGGGCGCATTGTGGAAATTGATAATCCCAAATGGCTTATGCCGGTTGACATCGCTCTTTATCGCAAAAAATTTTCGAGCCATCCGATCGTTGACAAGATATGGGCTTATTACGTCGGCAAAAGTTTAAAATAAGCACATACTTGTGCAAAATAAGCACGGGTATTTTGACCCTGCTCTAGTTTAGAATTTACCTAAATCGATTGATTGACATTGATCACATGAATGGATCACTACAATAACAATTCGATCAATCGTATAAAAGTGGTTTCAAAAAATTCGGACAAGTTGAATTTCAAAAACCCGAAAATGACAGAGGGAAAAATGGGCCAAGCCAAGAGCAAAGGAAAACGGTCAATCCGGCAAAGCATAAAAGAACATTGGCGTGAATTTGCTGCTGCAAGTGCCGGTAATGCGTTAGAATTTTATGACATCCTGATTTACGGTTATTTCGCGATTACCATCGGTCATTTGTTTTTTCCGAACAAAGATAGCGCCGTTTCGTTACTGATTGCTGTTGGCACTTTCGGCATATCATTCATTACCAGACCTTTAGGTTCCGTCGTCTTGGGAAGCTATGCCGACAAAGCCGGCCGTAAAGCATCAATGACACTTTCTATCTCGTTGATGGTTGTCGGCACGGCCATGATCACTTTTTGTCCGACCTATGAAACCATCGGGATCTGGGCGCCGCTCATCATCATTATAGCACGCATGTTACAAGGCTTTTCGACCGGAGGGGAATTCGGCTCTTCTGTTGCTTTTCTCGTTGAACACGCAGGCATCGACAAACGCGGCTTTTTTGCAAGCTTCCAGATGTCGACACAAGGATTGGCAACCGTTTTTGCAGCCGGATTCAGTGCGCTGCTCTTTGCTCTTCTTACGCCTGAACAACTTAACGCATGGGGTTGGCGGCTCGCCTTTGCATTCGGATTGTTTATCGGCCCGATCGGCTTATACATACGCCGTAGTGTGGCAGAAACAGCCGATTTCGAGAGTGTAAAAACCTCTCGCCCGAAAAATACACCGCTGCACGACCTATTTAAATATAATTGGCGCGATATCCTGTTGTGTATCGGACTTGTCGCAGCGGCAACGGCATTCAATTATGTTCATAAAATCTACATGCCGACCTATGCGATCAAGCAACTCCATTTACCGGAAACATTTTCCTTCATCGGTGCAATGATTACCGGCGTTATGTTGTTGATTGTCTCGCCAATGGTGGGTGCCATTTCCGACCGGTTTGGACGTATCCGGATTGTTGGCATATCACTTATATTTCTCGGCATCACATCATGGCCGTTATTCTATATCCTCAATGCTATGCCGGTGCCTGCCGTGTTGTTTGCCGTACAAGCTTTTGTTGGTTTTCTCCTTGCCTGTAGTCTGGCAGCAATGCCTGCGCTTATTGCCGAAATATTCCCTACCAATGTACGCAGTACAGGTCTTGCCATCAGTTATAATCTGGCTGTCACGATCTTTGGTGGTTTTGCCCCCCTCATTGCAACATGGCTCATTCAAACGACACACAACAACATGTCTCCAAGTTTTTATGTCATGTTTACGGTTCTTCTAAGCCTGATATCGATATCTTTTCTTGCACATCGTCATCAGATTGCCGAGCCAAAAGAAAATTCTCAATCCAAAGCTTTGAAACAAGGAATTCAAGAATAGACTATGATGAATAACCTCAAACAATATCCGATCGAATTGTCCTTTCCGGACTTATCAAAATGGAAGCAGGGTAATTGTGGCGTCGATTACGTTTATCAGTTCAAGTCGGAGAATCCCGGCAAACACGTTATGATTATGTCGCTTATTCATGGCAATGAAATTAGCGGTGCTTTGGTTGTCGACAGGCTTTTGCGAGACAAGTTAAAGCCCGAACGCGGAACTCTCACTTTGGGGTTTGCCAATGTTGCAGCCTATGAAGCGTTCTCACCCGATGCACCTGATGCAACCCGCTTTCTCGAAGAAGATATGAACCGTGTTTGGGACGAGAAAGCCCTTGACGGTCCCCGCGACAGTCAGGAATTGCGCCGCGCACGTGCTTTACGCCCTATTGTTGATCAGGTTGATCTTCTTCTTGATCTCCATTCCATGCATGAATCCGATCCGGCAATTATGATGGGTGGCTATCTTAAAAAAGGTGAAGATCTCGCCCGCAAAATTGGTGTACCCGAGTATATTGTCATGGATAAAGGCCATAAAGCCGGAAAGCGGTTGCGCGATTATGGCGATTTTGGCAATCCGGAAAGCCCGAAAGCAGCTATTTTGTTCGAGTCAGGCCAGCATTTTGAAAAACATGCCTATCCGGCTGCGCTTGATGTTGCTGCCCGCTTTTTGATCGTTGCCGGCGTTGTCGACCGGAAAACAGTTGAAGATTACCTCCTGCCCACAACCGTTCAAAAACAGAAAGTGGTCGATATTACCGAGGCTGTTACAATCAAAACAGACAAATTCCGTTTTGCCGATGATTTCAAAGGTATGCAGCTGATAAAGAAGGCCGGTACAATTATCGCCTATGATGGTGATGAAGAGATAAAGACACCTTATGACAATTGTATTCTTGTTCAACCATCAATGCGCCACGCCCGCAAAGGCAATACAGCAGTGCGCTTAGGACATCTGCTTTAGTCCGAATAAAAATCCGAATACATAAAATGAATGGCGGCAATTTTGCCGCCATTTGATTTAGAAACCTTCAACAACAAGTTTACCGACCGAACGTTGGGTTTCGATCAGGCGGTGCGCTTCACGTAAATTGGCAGCATTGATGGGCGACAACACTTTGGACAATGTTGGTACCAGCTTTTTCTCGTCGATCAATTGCGCAACATGACGCAAAATCTCTCCCTGTCGGGCAATATCATCTGTCGTGAACATAGAACGTGTAAACATCGATTCCCAATGAACCGACACGCTTTTCATCTTTAACGGGTTAATATCAAATGTTTTCGGTCCATCGATCAGACCAAGTCGCCCTTCGGGTGCAAGAATGTCGACATATTGTGGCAAATAACCATCAGAATTTGCTGTCGAGAAGATAAACGCCGGATGAGGAAAACCGATCTTCTCAAGCTGTGGTGCAAAATCTTTTGTGTGGTCGATAACGTGATGCGCTCCCATTTTCAGCGCCCATTCCTGTGACCGTGGACGGGAGGCGGTTGCAATAATTTCTACATCGGAAAGGTGGCGTGCCAATTGAATGGCTATAGAGCCGACACCACCGGCGCCAGCAATCATCAATAGCGCATTTTTGCCCTTATGAACCGGCTTTAAAATATCAATCCGGTCAAACAACATCTCGTAAGCAGTGAGCGATGTAAGCGGCATAGCAGCGGCTGTCTTAAAATCCAGACTTTTTGGCTTTAACGTGACCAGACGGCTATCTATCGCTTGAAATTCACTGTTTGAACCTTGCCGGTTAATGGCACCGGCATAGTAAACCTCATCGCCCTCGTGGAAACCGGTAACTTTCTTGCCAATTTTTTGCACAATGCCCGCGGCATCAAACCCCAGAATTCGTGGGCTATCCCCAAAAGGTTTTCCGCTTTGCCGTGTTTTCACATCAATCGGATTGACCGAAACAGCTTTCACTGCAACCAACAGGTCATTGTCGCCGATTTCCGGCACATCAAGATCAAAATCCTGCAATGACCGATCGTCACTAATCGGTAAATTTTCAAAATATCCGACGGCTTTCATAATGGTTTTCCTTTGGTGAGAAACATTTAAAACATCTATAAACTGACATGGATAGGAGGCAATTATCTCCTAAACCACCAATTTAGAGTATTTTTGAAAGAAAGCCAATTGAACCTGACAAATCGGTTATTGCATTATTTTGCGTCTGCCAGAGATAGCCCATGCAAAATGTAACCGGAATTACAAAGAACCCGAATTATTTGGCAATTTTTTTCTGATTTTTCGACGACGCTTCAATATGATCAACATCGTCAAAATCGGGGTCCTTGAATTGTAAATCGTGGAGATGCTTATAAAGGCCACCTTCAATCTGCAACAATTGATGTTGGGTTCCTTGTTCGACAATCTTTCCATTTTTCATAACAACAATTTTATCAGCGCGCGAAATTGTCGAAAGCCTATGTGCAATGACGATCGTCGTGCGGTTGGTTGTCAACCGTGCCAAAGCTTCTTTGATCAAGGATTCGGATTCTGAATCAAGAGCACTGGTTGCTTCATCCAAGATCAGAATTTCACTATTGCGCAACATGGCGCGTGCAATAGCAATGCGCTGTTTTTGACCGCCTGAAAGATTGCCACCATTATCACCAACATCGGTGTCGTAGCCATTCGGCAGTTCCATAATAAAATCATGCGCATTGGCAAGCTTGGCAACTTCTTCGATTTCTTCTTCGGTTGCCCCTTCACGCCCGAGCCCGATATTATAGCGGACAGACCCTTGAAAGAGAAACGTATCTTGCCCGACATAAGACATCAATTCGCGCAACGATTTGAAGCTCACATCACGGATATCTTGACCATCAATCAGAATACGGCCCTCTTGCGGATCATAAAGGCGCATGATCAGATTGATCATTGTCGATTTACCTGAACCGGAAGGTCCGACCAAGGCAGTCATTTTTCCTGCCGGAATATCAAGATTGATATCATGCAGAACCATGTGGTCCTTCACATAGGAAAAGCCGACATGTTCAAGCCGGACATCACCCTTTGAGCGATCAAGATCAACAGGATTTTCTTTTTCCATAAGAGTGAGCGGATGATCAAGAATTTCGAACATCATACGCACACCGATCATGCCTGATTCGATTTTGACACGCACATTGGCAACCCGTTTTGCGGGTTCATAAGCTAGAAGGAGCGCAACAATAAATGACATCAGCTCGCCTTGAACGCCAACCTTTTGCGTTGCCATATAGCCGGAAAAACAAATAACCACGGCTATAGCAATACCGGCAAGCGTTTCCATAATCGGATTAGTTGCCGATTCGAGCATCGCAATACCATTCGAGCGAATTTCCACATCGGTAATAGCCTTGTCCATGCGCCGCTTCATCAGCTCTTCAAGAGAAAAAGCTTTAATAACGCGAATGCCGATTGTGGTTTCCTGCATAACTTTAATGATTTCGGAAATAGAGGAAAGTTCTTTTTCCATCAGGCCACGAACGCGTTTGAGAACCTGGCGAACACCGATAAAAGCAAGCGGTCCGACAGCCAAGGCAACAATACTCAGCAGAAAATTCTGATAAAGCATCACTGCGAGAAGGCTGACAACCGAAAAAAGGTCACGCACAAATGTGGTTACAATCGTATCAATAATGCTGCGAGCGGCATTTGCGTTTTGTGTAACACGCACAAGCAAATCGGAGGAAGAATTATTCTGATAGAATGCAACACCTTGCTGCATCAGTCGCGAATAAATACGGCGCTGTTGTTCAGCCACAATACTATTGCCTGCTTTACTTAAAAAATAGGTCTGGGCAAAAGTGGAAAAACCCTTCAGAATAAAAATTCCCGCAACCGCCGCGGAAACCATTGCAATAATTTTAAAGTCCTTGGCTTCAATGATGTGATTAACCACATCCCGCATAATCCACGCGCTTGCTCCGGTCGTAGCAGAAATCACGAGCATTGCGATAATCGCACAGACATACCAGAATGCATGTTTGCGGAAATTATCATGAAGCAAACGCATAATGAGTTTTTTATCAAATGATGATATCTGCTTTTTTTTTGCCATAAACAGCTGAACCTTTTTAAATGGCTACTTTTCGTGAAGGATAAATCGTTCCTTCACCAACAGCCACTATCACTATCCACGTTCCTATCCTGTTAAATAGCCAGATGCAAGAAGTCCGTCCATTTTCAAATATATTATGTAGCCGATTAGCCGACAGTGCTTATATATAAGTGTAATTTTATGTCATCCAGATAAACAGGTTATCCCAAAAACAAACAGGCAAATGAAAACTGTCTTTACCGAAGAGTAAGACTATTCAACAACGCAAAATTTTTGTACATATTTCTGGCAGGTTGGGAAATTTTGAAGTGTCTTTTTATCAAAAAACAATAAACGTTTTTTTGTCAAAAACTGTCAGAAAAATCGTCGATCTAATTAATAGACCGGCTAGTTACCGGCGTTTTGATAAACAGCTTCCTACAGTTACCATCATATATGGTTCTTCAAATTCTACCATTGTTAGCCTGATTGATTATGTAAACGGATTAGCAGGCTGTTATAACCTCGTCCTTTTCTTACCCGAAGGATATACGGGCTTACCAGTTGAAGAACGGAAAAAATGTTGGCAGATTTACTACTATAATCCAGAAGATTTGCTTAAGCGTGTAAAACAGAAATTTGCGTGGTTTTTTCGATCCGTCCCTGACATGCATTTTGTCTTGGTCGACGCCTGTATCGGCCGCTTTCTGATGCGCTATCTGTGGCGTAAAAAAATAGCCAGTATATTGCTTGTTAACAAAAATTATCCTCTCAAAGGAAAGCCTTTAAATAGAGTACTCGCTTACGCAACGAGAGTTATTTACGATTCCTATAATACTTTTATGAAAACTCTCACTAACGAGCTCTGGGCGTTTCCTGACAGTACAGACTATCTTTCTTTCGAAAAAGATGAGCGCCCACGAGAAGCCGAGGCTTATGTTCGGGAGATCATTGATATCTGCGAGAGGGCCAATAAGCAACTCGCTCAGGAAGACGAAGATGCGCATTTTTTAAGTAAATCGCCGGAGTTTGATATTCCGTATTGGACCGGAAAAAACAAACATGTCTTAAACCGCTTTCGTTATGCTCGGCGTTATATCCGTGATTATAAAAGCGGCGCCAATGCAGCTCGTCCCAAACCCGGCTTTCATCCGGGAATTTACGCAGAAAATCACGATCTTGGTATAACTCGAATTGATCCATTCGTAGATTATCTAAAGTCGGGTAAACCTCAAGGGCAATGGAATTGGCAAGTACTTACATCGCCAGACATTGTTCATTCTTTCATTGGCAGACAGAAAATTGCATTGCACATACATGCATTTTACCCGGATATGCTGGGGGAAATCTTTCAAAGATTGAAGAGTAATACAATACGTCCGGATATATTTATCAGTGTCAAAAGTGACAGAGATAAATCGGTTATTGAACCGATGCTTAAAGGATATGGTGACAAAATCGAGATCAAGCTTGTTCCTAACCGCGGAAGAGATATCGGTCCACTGTTAACGGAATTCGGACACAAGTTTGTAGAAGACTATGATATCATCGGTCATATCCACACAAAAAAGAGTTTGCACAAAACCAACCGCGAGATGGTCGCTGCGTGGAATAATTTCCTTTTAACAAATCTTTTAGGCGATGGGAAAAAGATACGGATGGCCGATGCCATCCTGAACTATATGCAATCAAATGAAAAAAACGCTCTTATTTTTCCTGATGACAAATATGCCGTTGGCTGGGCCCGCAATTATCAAGCCGCGGTTGATATAGCTCACCGTATAGGGTTAGTGAAATTGCCCAAATATGTTGTATTTCCAACAGGTTCAATGTTTTGGGTTAAAGCAGCTGTGCTAAAGCCATTTGTCGATCTCAACCTCACATGGGAAGACTATCCTGATGAGCCCCTGCCAACCGATGGTACGCATTTACATGCAATTGAACGGATGTTGACGTTAAGCTGCTATCAACAAGGCCTTGATATAGCTACAACCTATCTACCAGACACAATGCGATGAGCCTATTTAAGAAAAGAGTGGTTCCAAACAATCCTTTTTTCAAAGGATGAACCGGAACCATATTTTTGTTACGACAAACGACGGAATTTAACGACTTTTGAAAGCCTTACTTTTTTTCGTCATTTCTCAGTTTTATGCTCTCGGCAGTTTTTTCAATCTCGTCACTATAGGCAGCCAATGTACCTTTTTCACCGGTTGCATGCATAAAAATCGGATGACCGTCATTACCAACCGCAGCATAGATAACGAGATCAACAGGATCCCCCTTCATAAGGGCGGTTGCCTGTAAACGAAGTCCCGAATGGCCGGCAAATTTTGTCGTCGAGGTCTTGCGATGCTCGACATTATTGACGGTGTTCTGGATAGACTGGAGATAAGTATCAACAACCTTATCAAGGGGTGCATTCGGGGCAGTCTCGAGACCTTTTGTGACGATAATATCGGGCCGTTCGACATCCTCTTTTGTATAAGCCGGAATCGTGAGCATTGCCGAACTGTTCATGATCGATCCGACAAATTCGAATGGCGGTTGAGCGCCAAAGGTAAAGGGCAATGCACTTAATTGATCAGTTTCGTCATTATGGCTGGCAAGTGAAACAGAATTGAAAATCTTCATGGCATCATCAGCCGAAAATTCTTCGGTTTCCGGTGCTTGCACCGTTATGACATAAGATGCATTCGACGTGAAAAGCATTGATGACCATTTATCGAAAACATCATTTGCAGCCGCCTGCTTGCCCTTATAAACAATTAAATCATAGCCATCGCGCGATTTTGTTTTGAGCTGCGTTGCTATGTCATAGTGCTGAGCACCCATTGCAGCTGTAAATTTGCTCTGATCGTTGAACAGCTCTTTCATCCTGTTACTTGCCGGAGGCATGGTCGCAACAAGAATGGAAGCCCCGTTTTTTTTGTCGACAAAGCCGCTAAAATCGGTTGTCAGAGTAAAGCTGTCAGGAACGCTGATATATACCGCTGTTCCGGGAACTTTCTGGTATACCGCAGCTCGAGTAGCTATCGGTGCCACGCATAAAGCAATAACAGCAGAGATGAGTCGTATTGATTTATACACTGTTCGGACCTCCAGTATTCTAAACCACCCAATGCATCAACGAGTTGAACCGCATATCTAATATAATACCTAGAACGATTATAAGATAGAAATGTTCAACAAAAAACACCCTCATGATGGATCAGTCACGGAAATGTGACGGGCTATGTTACTCTTTCTGTATCCGTAACAAAAATAGAACACGATTCCAATGAGGTTCCACAAGAGAAAATAGAACTGGGTTTTCGAAGGCAGGCTGAAAAACAGATAAATACACCCGATAGCACTCACCGGCCCGACAATCCATACGAAAGGTGTTTTGAATTTTCTGGGAATATCTGCTGCAGTTTTACGCAAGACAACAAGACAAATACCGACAGAGGTAAAGGCGACCAACGTTCCGGCATTGGCCAATGCCGCGATTTCATCAAGACGGAAAAGCCCGGCAATGGCAGCAATGATTATCGCTGTGAAAATTGTTGTCGTAACCGGCGTACCGGTTTTTGCACTGACGCGAGAAAGGAAACCGGGAAGGGTTCCATCACGTCCCATAACAAAAAATATGCGCGTCTGACCGTAAAAGAATGCTAATAAAACAGTTGGCAAGGCCACGACAGCAGCAATACCGATGATGCCGGCAATACTATTGGAATTAAGACTACGCAAAATATGTGCAAGTGGCTCCTCGCTGTGGGAAAATGCCGTGTAATGAAGTGCTCCCACTGCGCCAAGACCGACGAGAACATAAATAATGATACAGACGATCAGCGAACCGACAATGCCGATAGACAGATCACGACGTGGTTGCTTGGTTTCTTCAGCAGCCGTTGCAATTGTATCAAAACCATAGAAGGCGAAAAATATAATAGCGGCCGCAGCCATCACACCGCGTTCGACGCCATCAGGCGACATGACTTTGGAAAAGCCATTCGGCATGAAAGGATGAAGATTTTCAATATTGAAATGCGGCAGCGTAACAATAATGAAAAGCACAAGAGCTGCTATCTTGATAAGAACAAGGAACAAATTCAACGTTGCACTTGCTTTGGTGCCAATAATCAACATGCCGGCAATAACGAAAACAATAAAAACTGCAGGAAGATTGACAAGCCCATGAAGTTGGGTTGCGGGATCAACAGAATTATAACCGGCTGTCAGCCAGAACGGCAGATGAATGCCGATGCCGTGCAAAAAACCTGTTGCATAGGCCGACCAGCCGACAGCAACAGTACTTACAACCAGTGAATATTCGAGAATAAGACTCCATCCGACAATCCAGGCAATCAGCTCTCCTAATGCAGCATAGGAATAAGTATAGGCTCCTCCGGCAAGCGGAATAAGGGTAGCAAGTTCGGCATAGGCAAATGCGGCACATGCACAAATAACACCTGCAATCACAAAGGATAACAGCACTGCCGGCCCTGCTCTATCGGCGCCAATGCCGATCAAAGTATAAATGCCGGTACCGACGATCCCTCCAACTCCCAAGGCAACAAGATGATGCCAACTTAATGTCGGAATGAGCTTACGCTCGTTATCCGAAGTTTGTTGAACAACCGGTTTACGTCTAAGCCATTCTGACACTCTATCTACTCCCTACTCCTACCGCCTTACAATGCTCTCAACAGATTGGAAGCATGTATCCCTTCACGGTATAAAACGCGAAACTCCAACTTTTTTGTTCTATAAATATAAAAATAAAATGCGATGTTTTTACTATTTCATTTATTGGCTAACAATTGCAACAAAAAAAGGTAATAAAAAAGCACCGTTATAAACGGTGCTTTTCAAATTCCATCGCTTTATTTGGGTGCGATGACCATCATCATCTGTCGCCCTTCAAGCTTAGGCTCGGCTTCCACTTTCGAAATACCGGACGTATCTACTTTTAAACGTTCAAGAAGTTGCATACCCAATTCCTGGTGGGCCATTTCACGGCCACGGAACCGAAGGGTAATCTTGACCTTGTCGCCACCTTCAAGAAATTTTGCGATCGCCTTCATCTTTACCCCGTAATCGTGAGTATCGATGTTCGGCCGCATCTTGATTTCTTTAATTTCCACGGTCTTCTGCTTTTTACGAGCTTCAGATGCTTTTTTCTGGTTCTGATATTTCAGTTTGCCAAGATCGATGATTTTACAAACCGGAGGTTCTGCATTGGGAACAATCTCTACAAGATCAAGACCAGCCTCTTCAGCCATTGCCAAAGCATCGTGCGTTGAAATAATCCCGTGATTATGCCCTTCATGATCAATAAGCTGTATACGAGGAATGCGAATATCCTGATTGGAACGCGGCCCATCTTTTGGGGTTGGCGTTGATTTAAACGGTCGGCGAATGGTCGGTTCTCCCTATAATAGTTTCAATTCTTCAGCCTTGACATAAGCTATCCGTTAAAAATAGGCGGGGTGACTTGATAGAACAAAGTTTCCTCGCCGGATATATGTTTTATATCCGGATAAACTTATATCTTCTCTGTCATATACAAATTGACGTTTGAAAACAACCGAAATGCTAGGCTTTTAACGAATTTGCCGTGAAAGAGCTATTAAGGGTTTAAGTTCGCAAATTTCCGGTTAGAATAAAACTGTTCGAAATAAATCCGGGCTTTCAAACTTTGCAAGGAGTTTTTTATGGAAAATGGTGATCTTGAATTTCTGACTGTAGGCCATCAAAAACTCGCTATTCGCGCGTTGAAGGGGAGTAAACATCCCGGCTTGATGTGGTTGCCCGGTTACCGTTCACATATGATGGGCGGCAAAGCTCTTGCATTGAACGAATTTGCAAAAAGCAACGATTATCCTTTTTTACGTTTTGATTATTCGGGAACTGGCGAATCAGAAGGTGATTTCCATCAGGGCAGTATTTCCAAATGGTTGGAAGAAAGCCTGATACTTTTTGAAAAATTTTGCCAAGGACCGCAAATTATTGCCGGCTCGTCAATGGGTGGTTGGATCGCGCTTCGCATGGCACAAATTCTCGCAAAAAAAAACATCCCGCTTGCCGGTTTGTTACTTTTGGCACCTGCTCCGGATTTTACGCGCGATCTTGTTCGCCCTCAAATGACAGATGAACAGAAAAAGGAACTTGATAAACAGGGCTTTTTTGAAGTTCCTTACGAAAAGGATATGGATCCCGTACCTTTTACAAAAATTTTCCTTGATGACGGGGATAAAAATCTGGTTATGGAAGGGCTCATTGATATCAACTGTCCCGTTCACATCATACAGGGAATGGCCGATAATGAAGTTCCCTATCAACACACGCTCGAACTTGTCGAACATCTTCCGTTCAATAATGTCACGCTGACGTTGGTTAAAGACGGCGAACATCATCTTTCAAGACCCGAAGATATTGCTATAATTCTGGATGGTTTGAAAATGTTGATAGAAAATCACGACCACTGAAAACAATGTTTTGATGATCAAACGGAAAATCCGGCCGGTTTTCTAATCGGCAAAATCCCGTTAACAACGGAAAAGCAAATTGGCGAGAATTGCCGTGAAAATTGTTTGTCTTCAAAATTAACAAATTGAATGCAAAACAAAAATTCGCCGAATGTTTTTGGAGTGAATTTATAGCAAATCTTTCCATGATATTTTTACCTATCTCTTCAAAAAATGCTTTTTGTTATTAAATAAAGGCCATGTTTTTTCCCAAGCCTCGCACTCACTATTTTGAACCAGAAAAATTACAGCTGACGCTGCAATTGTCGGATCGTGCCTTGCCGCTTACGATTGTAACAAGCGCTCGAGCAAAAAGGCTGACATTGCGGATAGAAGCCGGTGGAAAAGGCGTGCGTGCAACTATCCCGCCAAGAACATCTGAAGAAGAGGTCTTAAACTTCGTCGAGCGTTATAAAGGTTGGATAGAAAACCGCATTTCCTGTTTGCCTCCTCCACAGGAGGCACCGATGTTGAGAGCTGGTGCCGCCATACCTATCCTCGGTTATCCTTATGAAATTATTCATCAGGAAGGGCGCGGCAATGTCACTATTATTCAGAATGATAATGGCAAGGGCGGAAAAATCATTGTTTATGGTGATAGCCGGCATTTGCCGCGACACATCAGCGAAGCACTGAAGAAACAGGCTGCCCGCATTATCGGCCCGCTTGTCGAAAAACATAGTCAAACGGTCGGCCGCAAACCGGTTTCCATTCGCTATAAAGATACCAGAAGCCGCTGGGGGTCTTGCTCGGCCGACGGTCATTTGTCGTTTTCATGGCGCATTGTCATGGCACCCTTGGGTGTCATTGATTATCTCGTTGCTCACGAGACTTCCCATCTTATAGAGATGAACCATGGCCCGAAATTCTGGGCGCTGTGCGAGAAACTGTGCCCTCGCACAAAAGAATATAAGGCATGGCTCAAGCGCAATGGACAGGCACTTCATGCGATCGACTTCAAATAATTGATTGAAAAAACGCGATCATTGTTGCGGCCTTAAAAAAATCACCGTCTTCGCGGAAAGACGAGTCCGAATAGATTGAAATTGACGAAATACGTTGTTGATGTCACCTGCAAAATAACGTTGAAAAGCCGCGGATTCATTAAAACGCCAGCACCTTGGGGAATGCATAAAGGTTAGGCATCAAGCCCCATTTGCCAGAATTCGGTTTCAAGGCGGGTTGCCGTGTTGAAAATTTTGCTCAAGCGGTCAAAACGTTCTTTGCTGTTATCTGCCCCGGCAAGTTTATTGAAACTTTCAAGAAAAGACCGGACACCATTCAGATAGTCTTCGCTCTTATAATTATTGATCCATTCCGAATAGGGATTGCCTTTGAACACTGTTTTATCAGAGTTGACGAGATTAAGACCAATTTCGGCATAGCCTGCAACACAAGGTATCAAGGCCGTCATTAAATCAAGTCTATCGCCCGAATATCCGACATCCAGAACAAAACGGGTATAGGCAATGGTTTGAATTGCTTCTTCTGCCCGGCTCATCTCCTGTTCCGATATTCCCCACTTTTTTGCATAGGCAACATGAAGCGGCATTTCCTCTGCAATGGCTTTGAGCCCGTCAAGCGCCTCTGTGATATCGGAAATATTTGTAGATTTTGCTGCAAGAAGCGCATAGCCTCGGGAAAAATGAACAAGAAACAGATAGTCTTGCGTTAAAAACTTCCTGAAACATTTTTCATGCAGCGTTCCTGCAGCCAATTGGTTGACAAAAGGATGACAAGTATAAGCCTGCCATAATGCGCCCGCGTTTTTTCTCAATTGTCCAAAAGAACCTTGTTCGAAATCGGGTTTTTTCATTAATCCTCCTCTATATCTGCCTGACAGGACTGTAATACGACTTTATCTGTTTTTGACTGCTCGTTGTCTTTATAGGTCCCGTTGTCTTTATAGGTAAGGACTGCCTCATTACCCTTTATATGAAGGCGATAATTATCTTGTTCATCAACGGCAACAAAAAGTTTTCCTGGAAAAAGCTTATCCGGATTTTTAGGCTCCTCACGCATTGCGACCAATTTTCCATCAATGGCAACAACTGCATAATCGCGTTCTTTGTCTTTGATAAAGACAACCTGTAACGACACACCGCGCTCGCAAATATAGGTCTCATTATGTACGGACGGGTCTTGTGCATTGGCCGCAATAAAAGGGAATGCCAAAAACAAAGCAACCGTCACGAAAATCGTCTTCAACATTTTTCAGGACCTTTTAAACAGGATAATTTTTTGGAACTTTATGTGAGACCATCCGTTATGAAGGCACCGGGAACAAACCTGGTACCCCTGGGTGCCCGATAGAGTTGCCCCCGCTTGTCTAGGTCGGGCACCCGTTCTTCTCATTATACGCCTCCTCCCATATAATGAGCACTAACCTACTACAATCGGTGTTCCGACAGGAACCCGGTTGTAGAGGTCTATGATATCCTGGTTCATTAATCTGATACAACCTGAAGACATTGATTGTCCGATGGACCACCATTCCGGCGAGCCGTGGATTCTATAGCCGGTATCACGACCATTCTGATAGATATAAAGAGCACGCGCACCAAGCGGATTTGTCGGCCCCGGTTCCATGCCGTTACGATATTCGACAAGTTCGGGTTTTCTTCCGATCATTTCGGCAGGTGGTGTCCAGCGTGGCCATTCACGCTTGAATTGGACATTGGCACGCCCCGACCATTGGAAACCGGCAGCACCAATGCCTACGCCATAACGCAGAGCATCGCCATCCGGCTGGATAAAATAGAGGAAATGATCTTTCAGGCTAACAACAATGGTTCCAGGTGGTTCACCAGTCGGATTTGGTACAATCTGCCGTAAAAATTGTTTCGGAACCTTGTCATAAGGTATGGCGCTAAGCGTATAAGGACCTTCGTGAACGGCCGCATACATAACATCAGGTGAGGTAAAGCCTTTATCAATTCCGATCGGCGGGCGAGGAATTGAACCGGTGGTCATATTATTATAACCACTCCCCAAAATTCCGCTGCTGGTGCAGCCACTCAAAACCCCGATAAATGCTGTTCCGCTTCCAACAAGGAAAGTGCGACGAGACAAAGAGGGGCAAGATTTTTTCATAAAGTGCGTGAACTCATCTTCAAAAAGTTGCAATTCCGAACGGATTCAATTTCCGATAATTCCGTTCGACCGATATTCAACTTTTTCGATAATGCATAAGGATGGTTTCCGATTGGTTAATGCTGTTTTAAAACTGCTTCTACAAGTGCACACCAGAAAATTGCTCCGTCTATAAGATTGCGATCGTCGAAATTATAGTGTGGACTATGTAGACTTGCACTGTCGCCATTACCGAGAAAGAAAAATGCTCCCGGACAGGCTTGCAGCATAAAGGCGAAATCCTCGCTTACAGTGGTTGGCATCTCGTTTTGGACGATTTTATCAGCTCCCAATCTCTGTTTTGCAATATCGAGAGCAAAATCGCTATATTCAGCATGATTGACCAACGCCGGAACCAGCCGGTCATATTGTATATAAGAGCGCGCCCCGAAACTCTGCGCCTGCGCTTCAACGATTTTTTTGATCCGGTCTTCAACAAGATTTTGAATATCTGCTGAAAAACTACGCACCGTTAGTGAAATTGTCACACTATCCGGAATGATATTGAATGCTTCACCGCCATGTATCGAGCCGGTTGATATAATCGCCGAATGAAGTGGCGGAACATTCCGCGCGACGATGGTTTGTAATGCTATGACGATCGAAGACGCAACAATAATAGGGTCGATTGCAGTTTCAGGGCGGGCTCCATGACCACCTTTTCCATGAACAACAATTGTTACGGCATCGACAGAAGCCAACATGGCACTTTTGGTAAATTGTATTTTACCTTGTTCCAATCCCGGCCAATTATGCAGTCCATAAACAGCATCACAAGGAAATCGTTCAAACAATCCGTCTTTAATCATAGCCTTTGCTCCGGCACCGATTTCTTCAGCCGGTTGAAAAATAAGATGCACTGTTCCGTCGAAATTCCTTGTAACGGCCAAAGCACGTGCAGCTGTAAGAAGTATTGTCGTATGGCCGTCATGGCCACATGCATGCATCACTCCTTGATTTTTACTGGCATATTCCAGATCTGTTTCTTCTTTTATCGGCAAAGCATCCATATCGGCACGAATACCGATAGACTTTTCTCCATTGCCATTTTTCAATGATGCGACAATACCGTTTCCACCGACGTGACGTGTGACTTTATAACCGTATTGTTCGAGAAGTTCGCCTACACGAGCCGATGTTACCGTTTCCTTTCCCGACAATTCCGGATTTTTATGCATAGCATGCCGGAATGCTGTCATTTCCGGCAAATAGGAGAGAATCAAATTTTCAATTGATTTGTCAGCCATCTTTCCTGTCCCCGTTGATCATCTTGCCTATTATGGATTTTGCAAAAGGTGATTATCAAGAAATGGCCAACCAAGTTTTCTTTTTGCCGCGCTATTTTTTTCTTCTTAACCGAAGTTTCCGGCTATGTTGCTGTTTAAAAAATCCGGTCGATTGCGATTGCGGTTAAAACACGTCAAAAATAATTTTCTCGAATAAAAAACCCGCCTGTTTTTGAAATATGCCGATCGGCTTTTTTTAAACAGACGGGTAAATAATGTTGATAAGCTGGTTTTTGCCGCTGGATGCAATGAATAATCATTGAATATCCGGCCGGAGAAAAGGCAACTTAAGATCTAAATTCTTCAAGCTTTGGCAAGATATTTCTCAACCAGTGCACCCCAGAGACTTGCACCGACAGCAATGCCTTCATCATTGAAATTGTAATGTGGCGTATGCAGACCCGAGCTATCACCATTACCCATAATAATGTATGCGCCCGGTACTTTTTGCAGCATATAGGAAAAATCCTCGCTCGGGGTCAACGGCTCGGCATTCTCGACAACGTTTTCGTCGCCGACAACGTCTCTTGCAACGCCTAAAGCAAAGTCGATTGCATCCGCATCATTTACTGTAACGGGATAACCACGCTCGTAATTGATAATGGCTTCTGCGCCATAGCTTTCAGCCTGTGATTTGGCGATTTTACAAATCCGTTCCTGTAGAAGGTCACGAACTTTTGCCGAGAAACAACGGATCGTCAGATCCATCTTCACTTCATCAGGAATAATATTGGAAACGCTGCCGCCCTGAATCTTGCCAACCGTAACAAGTGCAGCCTCAAGCGGGGGAACATTACGGGAAACAACTGTCTGCAAGGCCATAACGATAGAAGAGGCTGCAACAATCGGATCAATTGTGGTTTCCGGCCGTGCACCATGACCACCTTTACCGTGCACTGTAATATAAGCGGTATCGACTGAAGCCATCATCGGCCCCTTGGTAAAGCGCAATGTTCCGGCAGGAAAGCCCGGCCAATTATGAAGCCCATAAATACGGTCACAGGGAAATTTTTCAAACAGACCGTCTTCAATCATGGCTTTACCGCCACCATAATTTTCTTCAGCCGGCTGGAAAATAACGCGAACTGTGCCATCAAAATTCTTTGTCTCGGCGAGATAACGGGCAGCTGTCAGCAGGGTTGTTGTGTGTCCGTCATGTCCGCAGGCGTGCATGACACCTTCGTTCTTACTGGAATATTCAAGATTTGTTTCTTCCGAAATCGGCAACGCATCCATATCAGCACGGATACCGATGATTTTTTTGCCGTTTCCGACCTTCAATGTTCCTACAATACCGGTTTTTCCGATTCCGCGAGTGACTTCGAAACCCCACTTTTTCAAAAGTGCGGCGACTTTATCACCCGTCTGATGTTCGTGATAGCCAAGCTCCGGATTCTGATGGATCGAATGGCGTAATTCGATCATTTCATTGATCGTTTTATTAATATGTTCGCGAATATGATTCATTATCTTTTCTTTCTAGCACGCGTTTTCTGAATGAGCCTTGTGCAAATTTTCGTCCGGCTCAAGTCGGAATTAACGCAAATATGTTTCCACCAACTTGACCCAATAACAACCACCCAACGGGATCAAATCGTCGTTAAAATTATAATTCGGACTATGAAGGGACGCACTTTCACCATTGCCGATCAAAAGATAGGATCCGCGCTTTGCCTGAAGCATAAAGGCGAAATCCTCGCTGACAGATGGAGGTGTCAATTGCGCATCAACCTTTTCTTTTCCGAAAGTATTACGCGCAACGCCGACGGCAAAATCGGTTTCTTTCTTGTGATTGAAAAGCATCGGGTAAAGCCGATGATAATTTACCTCTGCCGTGGCGCCGAAGCTTTCTGCCTGGGATTTTACCAGTTTTTCTATGCGGTTTTCCAGCAAATCGCGCACATCCGCGCTGAAGCAGCGTACGGTGAGCTCCATCTCGGCTGTATCCGGAATGACATTATTGGCAAAGCCGGCATGAAAACTTCCCACTGTTATGATAGCAGCTTCAAGCGGTGGCACATTACGTGAAACAATTGTTTGCAATGCTGTAACAATGGCAGCACCTGCTGCAATCGGGTCAATAGCCTTTTGTGGAACAGCTCCATGCCCCCCCTTGCCAATAACGCGGATTGATACATTGTCGCTTGCAGGCATAAACGGGCCACTATTAACCGCAATTTTTCCTGCAGGAAGATCCGGCCAATTGTGCATTGCATAAACAGCATCACATGGAAATTTTTCAAACAGACCATCGTCGATCATGGCCTGCGCACCGGCAAATCCTTCTTCCGCAGGTTGAAAAATCACATTGACAGTGCCGTTGAAATTTTTAGTCTCTGCGAGATATCTCGCAGCCGTCAACAACATGGTTGTGTGCCCGTCATGGCCACAAGCGTGCATTTTTCCTTCGTTTGTGCTCGAATATTCAAGATTAGTCAGTTCATGGATGGGAAGAGCATCAAAATCAGCCCGCAAGCCAATCGAGTTTTTACCATTTCCTACCTTCAACCGTCCGACAACACCGGTTTTTCCGATGCCGGTTTGAACTTCATAACCCCATTTTCTTAGAAGCTTTGCAACAATATCTGCCGTGCGGTGTTCCTCGTAAGCGAGCTCCGGATGGGAATGAAGGTCGTGTCTCAAGGCCACCATTTCCGACAAATATTTGGAAATCGCACCGAAAAGCTTTTCGCTTTCCGGTGAAACTTTTTCACTCTTCATTATAAGTCTCCTGATAGCGCCTAGATATTATAACGCTTCTCGTCGAAGAGGGCCAATGCGATAGCTCCGATAACCAGAGAAGTCCCGAGATACCAGAACGGCGCCATGTTGTTGCTATTCGAATACTTCAACAGAAGTGTCACGATCATTTGCGCTGTGCCACCGAAGATCGAAACCGAAAAAGCGTAGATAACCGCAGTCGCTGTTGCACGGATTTTTTGCTCGAACGCCTCCATAACCATCAAAACAGAAAATGTTAAAATGAGTCCGAGGCACCCGACCGCTATAGTGTGGAAAATAAGAAATATGCCGATATGCGAAACAAAGCGGAAAGCAAAATATGACGAAATGAACGCGACCGCGATAATGATAATGCCGCCAACTTTGCGTCGTTCGAGCTTGTCACACAAGAAACCGGAAGCAAAAGTGGTTATCAGCACAATAACGCTTGCGTAACTTGATATCAAAAACGCGGTAGAACTGTTGATGTCGGTTACCGTTTTCAGATAATTCGGCATATAGAAAACCAGAATATACATCAAAGCGGTGACGGGAAGGATGAAGAAAATCCCTAAAATTGTCTGTTTTCCGTGCTGCGTTATCAGCTCTTTAAACGGGTGGGTTGTTTTGTTTTCGACAACCGGTGCTTTGAATGTTTCACAAATATGCGCTCGGATATAAAGGCCGACCGGTATAATAACCAATGCAAAGATGAATGGAACACGCCAGCCCCAGCTGTGCATTTGTTCGGGTGTTAGAAAGCCCATCAAACCTGCTGCAAAGAGCGAACCGGTCAAAGAACTCAACCCCTGTCCGAAAAACTGCCAGCTCACAAAAAATCCGCGTTGGTTACGATCGGCTGATTCCATCAACAATGTTGTGGCGGCACCGATTTCTCCACCTGCCGAAAAGCCTTGCAACAAACGACCGAGAACAATGAGGATAGGTGCTACAACTCCGATTGATGTATAAGGCGGAGCAAATCCGATGATAGCGCTGCCACATGCCATGAGAATAATCGTAAGCAACATGGCCGCTTTGCGCCCGTGCCGGTCAGCATAAGACCCGATCACAATCGAACCGAGTGGACGCATCACAAAACCGACACCAAAAACCGAAACCGAAATTAACAGCGAGATAAGTGGATCACCCGAGTTGAAGAAAACATTGCCGATAATTGCAGCAAAGAAACTGTAAACGGTAAAATCGAAAATCTCGAGAAAGTTTCCGATACCTGCTGCAACAATCAATTTTGTTTTGTTGCCAACAGGATTTAGGGCAATATCGCCCCCGCCATTATCAGGCGTATCGATTAATCCGGCCATAACTGCTATCCCTTGATTTTTCCCCTACTGAATGTTTTTTATTCGCCCAAAGAAATTCGGGCATGTAATTTCTTTAGCATCCTATTGAAAATATTAACAATATATTTTCTTAATTATTATCATATCGGTTAATAACTATTGCCGATAAGTTTTCAAACAAAGGACAATCGCTGTGCTGTCACTCAAAGATCCGGTCGCTTTAACGCAGGCACTCATCAGATGTGCATCGGTAACACCACAAGAAAACGGAGTTCTTGAAACCGTCCAATTGTGGCTCGAAGCTATGGGATTTACTGTAGAAAGACCGGTTTTCACAGATAAAGACACACCTGATGTTGAAAACCTTTATGCCAGAATCGGCAAAGGAGGGAAAAACCTTGCTTTTGCCGGACATACTGATGTTGTACCGACAGGCGAACCCCGATTATGGCGTCACCCGCCATTTTCCGGCATCATTGAAGAGGGTAAAGTTTTCGGACGGGGCGCTGTGGATATGAAAGGCGGGGTTGCAAGCTTTATCGCAGCACTCGCACGCTATCTCGAAAGCAATAAACTTGAAGACAGTATCAGCCTTATTATCACCAATGATGAGGAAGGTCCGGGAATCAACGGCACAATCAAACTTCTGAACTGGGCAAAAACAAAAGGTGAAAAATGGGATGCGGCAATTGTCGGTGAACCGACGAATCCCGACCGTTTGGGCGATATGATAAAAATTGGGCGACGTGGTTCACTTTCCGGTATCATTACCGTCGTTGGGCATCAAGGCCATGTTGCCTACCCTGAACGAGCAGCCAATCCACTCGATCTTGTTGTAAAATTATGCGAAGCGCTTAAAAATCCGGTTATAGACACGGGAAGCGAAAATTTCGAACCGAGCAATCTCGAAATAACAACCATTGACACGGGAAATCCGGCGAGCAACGTCATTCCGCAACAAACTATTATCCGCTTCAATGTGCGTTACAACGATAATTGGACCGCCGAAACCTTGAAACAGGAAATAAAAAAGCGGCTTAACTCGGTAAAAATTGAAAAAACAGGAAAATTTGTTCCGACATTCAAAATCGATTGGGTTATAAGCCCCGGTGGCGTTTTCTTAACAAAGAATGATGAGCTCGTCGGGTGCTTGAGCAAAGCGATCAAATCGGTTACCGGACGCACGCCTGAATTATCAACCTCCGGCGGCACATCGGATGCCCGTTTTATAAAAGATTATTGTCCCGTCGTTGAATTCGGGCTCGTAGGAAAAACCATGCATATGGTCGATGAATGTGTAGCAACCGATGATCTTGAAGGACTGACAAAAATTTACGAAATTTTCTTGAAAGCGTTTTTCCAATCCTGAAAAATTAGCCAAATTTCCGGATAAACGACAGACAAAACAGACACCGGTTGAAAAACCGCTTTTCAAAGTAGCTTCCTGCTTTTCAAAATTGCGTTGAAATTAGCGAGCTTGGCTTCTTACATACATGTCCTTTCGGCTCGTTTAAAATGGTCGATCGCTTGAAGAGCCTTCCAACCGAACAATAATGCCCTTTAACAGCTCTCAAGACGACACAAGTCGAGCCGACCTTACCAATCTAGCTTTTCGGTGTGGTATTATTGTTGCCAATACCTTCAAAGAACTCTTTCATACGGGCAAAAAATCCATGTGACTGCGGCGAGTTTTCATCAACCGAAAGTTTTTCGAATTCTTCGAGAAGTTCACGTTGCCTTTTGCTCAGCTTTTGTGGCGTTTCGATTGCAACCTGAATATAAAGATCGCCCGTTGCCTGTTGGCGCAAAACAGGCATTCCTTTACCCTTCAGCCGGAACTGACGTCCATTTTGCGTGCCTTCCGGCACTTTGACGCGTGTTTTCATTCCATCAAGGGTCGAAACTTCAAAATCTCCGCCAAGAGCAGCAGTTGTCATCGAAATAGGAACACGACAATATAGATCGGCACCATCGCGCTGGAAGAATTCATGCGGTTTGATAGATAGGAAAATATAAAGATCGCCAGCCGGTCCACCATGACTTCCCGCATCACCTTCTCCTGCCAGACGGATGCGTGTGCCATCTTCAATGCCGGCGGGAATATTGACCGTCAATGTGCGCTCTTCTTCAATGCGTCCCTGCCCATGACATTTCGGGCACGGATCCTTGATGGTTTCGCCGCGCCCCTGACATGTCGGGCAGGTTCTTTCAATCGAGAAGAACCCTTGGGCACTGCGAACTCTTCCGGTTCCGCCACAGGTTGCACAGGGTTGCGGTTTCGAGCCTTTCTTGGCACCGGTTCCCGAACAAAGATCACAGGTGATCGAACCCGGCACCCTGATTTGCGCAGTTTTACCATGGTAAGCCTCTTCCAGAGTGACTTCCATATTGTAACTCAAATCGGCACCGCGCTCTCGTCCGTCAGCACGCTTGCGCCGTGCGCCACCCATCATTTCTCCGAAAAAATCCTCGAAAATATCGGAAAAACCGCCCGCAGCAAAACCACCGCGTCCGAATGGATTTCCACCACCGGCACCGCCATTTTCAAAAGCAGCATGACCAAAACGATCATAAGCCGCACGCTTTTGCGGATCCTTTAAAACTTCATAGGCTTCGCCTATTTCTTTGAATTTTTGTTCCGCCTCTTTATCACCGGGGTTTCTGTCTGGATGATATCGCATGGCAAGTTTCCGAAATGCAGATTTGAGCGTTTTTTCATCGCATTCTCGTGAAACGCCCAATGTTTCATAATAATCAACTTTCATCGCTTATTCCTGCAGTTCCTCTGCCATTTATTGACGAGACGACATTTGCTATATTCAAAATTCGCTCGAACGATTGTCGTCGGTTTTAAAAAACCGTTGTCATTTTGGCTTTTATTACGAGCATATTGGCTGTTTTATAACAAAGCCCGCCCTTTTGATAAAAGGTCGGGCTTTTTTCAATTTTACAAGGACATAAGATCAATTATTTCTTGTTCTTCTTATCGTTGTCGTCGACTTCTTCAAAATCGGCATCAACAACATCGTCGTCCTTATGCTCTTCTTTTGCAGCATCATGGGCTGCATCGGCTTCAGCTTGCGCCTTTGAAGCGGCATACATCGCTTCACCAAGTTTCATGCTGACTTCAGACAATTTCTTGGTTTTTTCAGGAAGACTATCAACATCATCCGACTCGATAGCTTTCTTGACATCCGCGATTGCAGCTTCAATTGCCGACTTGTCTTCAGCCGAGACTTTATCACCATAATCGGCAAGCGATTTCTCGGTCGTATGAACCAACGCTTCCGCCTGATTCTTCGCCTCGACACCTTCACGCCGCTTCTTGTCATCGGCTGCATGGGCTTCAGCATCCTTGACCATCTTGTCGATATCGGCATCACTCAAGCCGCCAGAAGCCTGAATGCGGATCTGGTGTTCTTTACCAGTGCCTTTATCTTTTGCCGAAACACTGACAATGCCGTTGGCGTCAATATCGAATGTAACTTCGATCTGCGGAACGCCACGTGGTGCCGGCGGAATGCCTACAAGGTCAAACTGGGCAAGCAACTTGTTATCAGCTGCCATCTCGCGTTCACCCTGGAAGACACGAATCGTCACAGCATTCTGATTATCTTCGGCAGTCGAGAAGGTCTGCGATTTCTTGGTCGGAATCGTTGTATTGCGTTCGATCAGGCGTGTGAAGACACCGCCCAATGTCTCGATACCCAAAGAAAGCGGTGTAACATCAAGCAACAGAACGTCCTTGACATCACCCTGCAAAACACCGCCCTGAATGGCAGCACCCATTGCAACAACTTCATCCGGGTTAACGCCTTTATGCGGATCCTTGCCAAAGAACGTTTTCACAATTTCCTGAATCTTCGGCATACGGGTCATACCGCCAACGAGCACGACTTCGTCAATATCGCCAGCGCTCAAACCGGCATCCTTTAATGCAGCCTTACACGGATTAATCGTCCGTTGAACCAGATCATCAACCAATGACTCGAATTTTGCGCGGGTCAATTTCATGGTCAAGTGTTTAGGACCAGTTGCATCAGCAGTGATGAACGGCAAGTTGATTTCCGTTTGCTGCGAAGATGAAAGCTCGATCTTGGCTTTTTCAGAAGCTTCTTTCAAACGTTGCAAAGCAAGTTTGTCTTTTCTCAGATCAATGCCGTTTTCTTTTTCGAATTCTTCGGCAAGATAAGTGACAAGACGCATATCAAAGTCTTCACCGCCAAGGAATGTATCACCATTGGTCGATTTAACTTCAAAAACGCCATCGCCGATTTCGAGAACAGAAATATCGAACGTACCACCGCCCAAGTCATAAACGGCAATTGTTTTACCGTCTTTCTTGTCAAGGCCATAAGCCAAAGCAGCTGCCGTAGGCTCGTTAATGATACGCAAAACATCAAGACCGGCAATTTTACCGGCATCTTTGGTTGCCTGACGCTGGGCATCATTAAAATAGGCAGGAACTGTAATAACTGCCTGCTCGACTTTTTCGCCCAAATAGGATTCTGCCGTTTCCTTCATTTTCTGCAAAACCATTGCAGAAACCTGGGAAGGTGAATATTTTTTGCCTTCTACTTCAACCCAGGCGTCACCATTTTCCCCTTTTACAATTTTATAAGGAACAAGCTCTTTGTCCTTGGTAACCATCGGGTCGTCGAAACGACGGCCAATCAAACGCTTGACCGCAAAAATAGTGCCTTCAGGATTGGTTACAGCCTGACGTTTAGCCGGCTGTCCAACAAGACGCTCGCCACCCTCTGCAAACGCTACAATAGAAGGTGTTGTGCGAGCACCTTCCGAATTTTCAATAACTTTTGCGTTTTTGCCGTCCATGACAGCCACGCAAGAGTTTGTCGTACCTAAGTCAATACCGATTACTTTTGCCATATATCTACTCTCCATCCAGCAAGCTGTCGGGACCTCTACCGAGCATTCCCCAGACAGCTCCTTATCATATGAAAAGCTCGTAATGGCCACTCAAAAATCGGCAACCATAACGAACCTCGTTGACGCGTATATAAGGGCACCCCAATAGACGTGCAAGAGATGTTGGCAAGATTCATATGATAAAGCGTTTTTTTGATATTTTTTGATGGCTTCGGAGCTTTTTTGGCAGCCAAACTGCGAGATTATCCGTCTTTTATGTCACTTGAAGGTCATTTTTAACAGACAAAGCTTGTCTGGTATAAAACCGGCTCTAAAATTCCGACTAAATTCAAACGTATATGTGTGTAAAAAACGAAGTACGACATTTGCAAATAAAACCCGATTATGTTTCTATACGAGTGTTACAAAGTAAATGCGCTCGTATAGCTTTGTAACTTGAATAAAGCACTGTCAGGGCCATTTCTTTATTGATAATTTAACGATAAGAGTAGAACCAAAGCGGTGTGATGACATGAAGCATCAACGCTTCAAAACAGGAGAAATGAAAATGAAAAAGATTCTTGCAGTCTCTTTGGCTGGCCTTTTGGCAGCAGGATCGATGGTATTGGCAGCTGAAGCCCGCAATGGCTCAGGTGACGGTTCGGTTGAAGATAGCTATGTAGAAGGCCAAAAGGAAAAGGCGCCGGAAGCTGACGTTCATCATGATCGTGGTGGCAACGCCGGTCGCCACTTTGGTGACGGTTCACGTGAAGACAGCTACGTACCGGGTGAAAAGAAAGATACACCTATGGACAAAACTGTCATTCAGGACGATGAAAAAGGTGAATCCGACGACGGCACACCGAGAAAATAATCTGGTTTTATGTTTTAAAGCGAGGCGGGCTTTGACCCGCCTTTTTTATTTTAAATGCGTTACGAATTTTCAATTTTTAAACCGTTCTTCCGGCTAAAAAAACTTCCTTCAACGCAAAGAAATAATCTTTCTCATTTTCTTTTTTCGGTTAAAAATTAAAAGACATGAAATCCGAAACAGCTTTTCCTGACCAAGAGGCTTGAGGAAAACGGTGATTGCCGTGACCGGTTTGCAGCTTATGAAGAATAATCAAACCGCTGATGCCCGAACTTTCAAACTAAGAAGTAAGAAAACTCGGAACCGAACGCCCTCCAATTTCAAAAGAAATTTCCCGCATCTTTTCCCGAAAACAGAAGTAACAAAATCTATTCGCGCATTTTAAAAGCTAAACTATCCCGACGACAATTTTCTTCTACACCGACCGAAAAGCACCAAGGAAAAAATTGCTTTCAGGATGATGAATCAGACTTTCGGATTTTTATAGCTTACTGTTTATCCAGCTCATAAAATTCGCGAATAATCGCCCAACCTTCTTCGGCACTTTCAACATAATTGACGAGTTTCGCATCATCAGGTGAAATCGTCCCTTGTTCGGCAAGATAATCAAGATTGAGAACATTTCTCCAGAATTCACGGCCGAACATCAATATCGGCACACGTTTCATACGACCTGTCTGGATGAGTGTGAGAGATTCGAAAAATTCATCCAACGTACCAAAGCCGCCGGGAAATATTGCGATAACCTTTGCGCGCATAAGAAAATGCATCTTGCGCATCGCAAAATAATGGAAATCAAAACAAAGATTGGGCGTCACATAAGGATTAGGCGCCTGTTCATGAGGCAATACGATATTAAGCCCGATACTGGGAGCACCGACATCGGCTGCACCGCGGTTACCCGCTTCCATTACGCCCGGACCACCACCAGTTATAATGACAAATTCATGATGGTTGGAAGAAGCAGAATATTGCGAACAAAGTCGGGCAAATTTGCGTGCTTCGTCATAATAACGGGAGGCTTGTTCAAGATTTTTCTTCTGTTTCGAATTTTTTGCCGCACGCGCTTCTTTACCCGGTTCGGGAATACGGGCACCACCAAATAGAACGACAGTCGATTTGATGCCATGCTCGACAAAACTGAATTCGGGCTTCATCAGTTCCAGACCGATTCGTACCGCACGTAACTCGCGCCGCATCATGAAATCTTCATCTACATAGGCAAGGCGATAGGCAGGTGAACGCGTTTGGGCGGTATCGGGAACTTCATGAACTTTGCGGGCATCCTCTTTCGAGTGCGGAAAAGGTGTCCAACCGTTTTTTTCGCCATTAGCCATTCAGGATCTTCCTTTTCATTGACCACAATTGTTTCTTGCATTAGGCCGGAGAGAATAAATGCTGATGCTTTCGACTTACTTAACGGAGACCTAATGCCATGACCAATCTGTCCCAACTGGAATCCATCATTGAAAAGGCGTTTGATGAACGCGATAAAGTGAATATTTTGACACAAGGGGAAATACGCGAGGGAGTTGACCACGTGCTCGACCTTCTCGACAAGGGAGAACTACGTGTCGCCGAACGTGAAACCAATGGCAATTGGAAAGTTCACCAATGGTTAAAAAAGGCTGTGCTTTTGTCGTTCCGGCTTAATGCTATGGGACTTATTTCCGGTGGACCCGATCAATCGAACTGGTGGGACAAAGTACCATCCAAATTCGACGGCTGGAACGCGGATAATTTCGAGAAAGCAGGCTTTCGTGCGGTACCGAATGCGATTGTGCGCCGTTCGGCCTATATTGCACCAAGTGTTGTTTTGATGCCCTCATTCGTCAATATCGGTGCTTATGTCGGTGAAGGCACAATGGTCGATACATGGGCGACTGTCGGCTCATGTGCACAGGTTGGTAAACACGTTCACCTTTCTGGCGGCGCAGGCATCGGCGGTGTGCTTGAACCGTTACAGGCCGGCCCGACAATTATCGAGGATAATTGCTTTATCGGCGCACGTTCCGAAGTCGTGGAAGGATGCATTGTCCGCGAAGGGGCTGTGCTTGGCATGGGTGTTTTTATCGGCAAATCAACAAAAATTGTCGACCGCGCAACCGGCGAAATTTCCTATGGCGAAGTACCACCTTATTCGGTTGTTGTTGCAGGAACCATGCCCGGAAAACCTTTTCCGAATGGCGAACCCGGTCCTAATCTTTATTGCGCAGTCATTGTCAAACGGGTTGACGAAAGGACGCGCTCAAAAACATCGGTCAACGAACTGTTGCGCGACTGAAAGCGACTAAAAGTGCTGCCAAGCAAGCTAAAGCCCCCGTCTTTTCAAATGCATTGATAATGCCAAACCGAGAAAGGACGGGGAGAACCGATATCCGGCAAAATTCAACAAATTCATGACCATTCGGGCACCGCTATTGCCCGAATGCACAATCCATCTCAATCAATAATTGTCCGAAACAATAATTAAATGCAAAAACAGGTGAAGAGCCGGCTCGCGTCCTCACCCGTTTTTACATTGAAAGAGTGCAGCAGAGTATGCGGGGGTGTAACTCTGCTGCGCCGGGTCATGGTCATAAGAAAGACCAAAACCCAACTGGTTATCAGCCCCTTAAGGTCTGAAAAATCAAAACCTTGTGTGAAATTTTATATGGCAAACTATTAATCGGCTTATTACCGGCCGTCAACTCCCAAAAGTGGATAATTATGTGAAATATTTTTAATCCGGCACTTTATGATTGAAACGGTCGATGCGACACAAAACAGAGATTGCATAGTTCGACATCCGGTCAAAATTGAAAAGCCGAAAACCAAGAAAATTGAAAATCAAATCAATGATTTTTCAAAATACGAATCAACGTAGAATTGAATCGTCAGATCGTAAACGCACCTCTATCACCGCGTTTAAAAGATAAGATACATCAAACGCACGACTGATGGCAATTTCAAAAACGGGAACTTTAAAACCCTCATTCCGGCTAATCTTATCACTTGCAGATGGACGTGAAAATGAAGGTTTAGCGAGGAATCTTATTCCTGTTGATTGCAGCAACAAAAACGCCAATTACAAGAAGTTATAAGCTACTTTTCGATGTTTTCAGTGACCTTTGATTACGCGCATTTTCTATTTGTCTCACAAAGACCATATGGAATTCTTGTTGTTTTCACATACAACTTCCACATATGATCTTCGTGATACTGGGTGATCAATCGGTCATCTTCAAAGCCTGAATGAATGCTTCTTGAGGTATTTCCACCTTACCGAATTGGCGCATGCGCTTCTTGCCTTCTTTTTGTTTTTCAAGAAGTTTACGCTTACGGCTCACGTCGCCACCATAACATTTGGCCGTAACATCTTTACGCAATGCACGGATATTTTCACGCGCAATGATCTTGCCGCCAATAGCTGCCTGAATGGGAATCTGGAACATATGTTGAGGAATAAGTTCTTTCAATTTTTCGCACATTGAACGGCCGCGTTTCTCGGCTCCGGACCGGTGCACGAGAATAGAAAGTGCATCAACAGGTTCACCATTGACCAGAATACTCATTTTGACGAGATCACCTTCCCGATAATCGGTTACGTGATAATCGAAAGAGGCGTAGCCTTTGGAAATCGACTTCAAACGATCATAGAAATCGAATACGACCTCGTTGAGCGGCAGATCATAGGTGACCATCGCGCGTGTACCGACATAGGACAGGTCTACCTGAACCCCGCGACGATCCTGACAGAGTTTTAAAATTGAACCGAGATATTCATCCGGCGACATAATTGTGGCGCGTATCCACGGCTCTTCAATGGAAGCAATTTTAACAACATCAGGCATATCGGCCGGATTATGCAACTCTTTCACCGACCCGTCGGTCATATTGATGCGATAGACGACAGAAGGAGCTGTGGCAATAAGATCGAGGTTAAACTCGCGTTCAAGCCGTTCTTCAATAATTTCGAGGTGCAAAAGCCCTAAAAAACCGCAGCGGAAACCGAAGCCAAGAGCAGCGGAAGTTTCCATTTCATAAGAAAAACTGGCATCATTCAAACGAAGCTTGCCCATTGCCGCACGAAGATCGGCAAAATCATCCGCATCAACCGGAAAGAGCCCGCAGAAAACCACCGGTTGCGCGGGCTTGAACCCCGGCAAAGCATGGTCGCACGGACGATGATCTTCCGTAATTGTATCGCCGACGCGGGTATCCGCCACTTCCTTGATAGAAGCGGTAATGAAGCCTAATTCACCCGGCCCCAAGTCTTCAATCGTCGCCATTTTAGGAGTGAAAACACCCACCCGCTCGACCGGATATTTTGCGCCGGTGCCCATCATGCGGATTGTCTGGCCTTTTTTCAAAACCCCGTCGATCACGCGCACAAGAACAATCACACCGAGATAGGCATCATACCAGCTATCAACCAGCATTGCTTTGAGCGGCTTGTTGAGATCACCTTCACGGGGGGCTGGCAGTTTATGGACAATAGCCTCGAGAACCTTGTCGACACCCATGCCGGTTTTTGCGGAAATCTCTATTGCATCGCTTGCATCAATGCCGATCACTTCCTCAATTTGTTCTTTGACACGTTCAGGCTCGGCCGCAGGCAGATCAACCTTGTTGAGAACAACAACGATTTCGTGATTGTTGTCGATTGCCTGATAGACATTGGCCAGAGTTTGCGCTTCCACACCTTGCGAAGCGTCGACGACAAGAAGTGACCCTTCACAGGCAGCAAGAGAACGCGAAACCTCATAGGCAAAGTCGACATGGCCCGGTGTGTCGATCAGATTCAAAATGTAGGTTTCACCATTTTTTGCCTTATAATGAAGCCGCACCGTTTGTGCTTTGATGGTGATGCCGCGTTCGCGCTCGATATCCATCGAATCGAGCACTTGCTCTTTCATTTCCCGCTGGGCAAGACCACCCGTCATCTGGATGAGCCGGTCAGCCAGAGTTGATTTTCCGTGGTCAATATGGGCCACGATGGAGAAATTCCGAATATGGTCGCGATTTACTGTCATGAAAAGCGATTTAGCAAGGAACGCAAAGAAACGCAAAGCCGAAATGAATGTTGGATAGCAAGTTTGCAGAAATCTTCTTCATTCCACAGACGAGCGCATAAACATTGCCCGATTTTTACCTGAAATTCCGATTATTTTTTTCGTTTTGAGAAAACGTCTTTAAACAACACTTCAAACCGGAAATAGCACGGTTTTCGGTTTTTTATAAAAAGTCATGACTTTTCAAGTGGGCCGCTTTCATTAAATCGTCTACGTCTATTTTCTAAAAAGAAATTTTTTGTTTTTCCGGCAAGCTTTTTATCATTCTTGCACCATTGCCCGCTTTTTCGGCTTCAATTCTGAAACGAGAATGCCGACAATGATGCAAAATGCCCCGAGAATTGCAAGATGTGGCAGGCGTTCGCCGGCAATCCAGCCGACGAGGCCTGCCCATACCGGTTCACCGGTATAGATGATTGTTGCGCGCGTTGGTGAAACCGATCGTTGCGCCCAATTCATTGTAAGCTGGATGAGAGCACTCATTGTGGCCAAACCCAATCCTGCCGACGCCCAACCCCAAGAAAATGCCGGAACAGTTTCGCCATTAAACGGCATTGCAGCAAAGGAAAGGAAGCCGGCAACAAAAAGCTGTACAACGGTGACACGCCGGCTATCGACCCGACCGGCAAAAAAGCTGATAAAGACAATTTCCGAGGCAATTGCAAAAGCCGATAAAAGTGTGAGAATTTCGCCCTTTGAAAAATCTATTGCATGAATTCCTTGCCCTGAAACCAGAAGTAAACCGATAAACGCGAAGCTTATACCGATAAAACTCGTCAAACGCGGTTTTTTACGTAAAACTATCCACTGCAAGAGCGGTACAAGTGGAACATAAACGGCGGTAATAAAAGCCGATTGGCTGCTTGCAATAGTCTTCAATCCGGCAGTTTGCAAACTATAGCCGAAAAATATCGGAATGCCGATAACTGTTCCGGCGAAAATATCATGAATTCCAAGATTTTTGAGGCTTCGCCAAAAAATGATGCCGGCAAAAATACCGGCAAGAATGAAGCGGAACCCGACAAAGAAAAATGGTCCTGATGAACGCATCGCCAGATGCACGATAAGAAAGGTTGTACCCCATAGAAAAGTTATGCCGATCAAAGCGAATTCTTGTCTCGTCAAGACAAAGAACGCTTTTTCTTTCTCTTCTTCCATTCAGCCTGCCCCGTTCAGGCGCCCTACAAGATTATGGACGAAACTTTCAAGTTCCGGTGCTTCAATATCAACGAAAGCCGGAATTTCTTTATCCTCTTTGTGACCAACCAGAATTGTCGTCATGCCAAGTTCTTTGCAGGTTGAAAGATTGGCAAGATTATCTTCAAACATTGCCGTTTTTTCCGGATCGATTGAAAAATGTCCTAAAAATCTGTGATAGGCTTGCCGGTAAGGTTTAGGCAAAAAATCGGTAAATGTGACATCATAAATGCCATCAAAACAGTTTTCCAATCCACGATGTGCCAAGACACGGCCAGCGTGAGCACGGTCACCATTTGTGAAAATGAATTTGCGGCCGGGCAAGCTTTTAATATCTTCGGCAAGCTGCGGATCTTTTTTTAATGGCGAATAATCAATATTATGAACATCTTGCAGATAATCTTTAACATCGACGAAATATTCTTCGATCAGACCACGTAAAGCGCCGCCGTAATTTTTGCGGAAATATTGCCGAAAACGTTTGACCTCTTCATCATCGTCAAGTTCAAGCTGTTTTTTGACATAGGCGCTGATACGTTTGTCAATCTGCGCCCAAAGCCCGCTTTCTCTCGGATAAAGTGTATCATCAAGATCGAATACCCAAACATTGACGGCTTCGAGCCTGGACAAAATTTCTTCGTTCATCATGGCACAATCAACGTACCTGCACCGTGTTCAGTGAAAAGTTCAAGCAACACCGAATGGGCAGTTTTACCATTCAGAATGACAACGCCTTCGACACCGCGATTGATTGCCTGAATACAAGTTTCGACCTTGGGTATCATACCACCGGATATAGTCCCGTCTTGGATAAGGTCTTCACATTGCTTGACTGTCAGCTCTTTATAGAGTTTGCCGGCGTTATCAAGGACACCGGGCACATCCGTCAAAAACAGCAAACGCTTGGCTTTGAGAGCACCGGCAATAGCACCGGCAAAAACATCGGCATTGATGTTATAAGTATTGCCGTCCCTTCCCGGTGCAACGGGCGCAATGACCGGTATCATTTCCGACCGGGCAAGCAAATCAAGAAGTGTACGGTCAACCTCGACCGGTTCGCCAACATATCCCAAGTCGAGAATGCGCTCGATATTGGAATCGGGATCGATAATTTTTTTCCGGGCTTTTTCGGCAAAAACCATATTGCCATCCTTGCCGCAAAGACCGATTGCCCATTCGCCTTCGGCATTGATCATTGCAACAATTTCCTTGTTGATCGAACCGGCCAGAACCATTTCGACAACTTCGACAGTTTTTGAATCTGTTACACGAAGTCCGCCTTCGAACTTCGATTCAATCCCCATTTTCGAAAGAAGCTTTGCAATTTGCGGCCCACCGCCATGAACGACAATCGGATTGATGCCTGATTGTTTGAGAAGGGCAATATCGCGCGCAAAGGCATGTCCGAGTTCAGGATCTCCCATGGCATGGCCGCCATATTTCACCACAACCGTTTTGTTTTCATATTTTTGCATATAGGGCAAAGCTGCAGAAAGCAGCGCAGCCTGTCTTTCGGCAACTTCGGCAGCATTGGTTGTCGGTTCATCCATTAAAATTGCCCTCCTCGGAAGTACTGCAGGATCGATACTGCCTTTTAATAACAGGAAATCTTATTGCCTAAAACTGTTAATACACAAGATAAAGTTATCGCGATCCGAGATATTTTTCTATTGATACAATTTAGCACTAGACAAGAATTTTTTACCGGCTAAATTTCGCGGCGGAGGAATTTGCAAACTGGGAGGGTTGCATAATGTCGTCTTACAAACAGATTTATGATAAGTGTTTAAAGCATCCTGAAGAATTCTGGGGTGAAGCTGCCCGTCTGATCGACTGGTTTGAACCCTATGACAAGGTGTTTGATAAAAATGCCGGAGTTTATGGGCGCTGGTTTACGGGCGGAAAGACGAACGCTTGCTACAATGCTGTTGACCGGCACGTCAAAGCCGGACGCGGTGGGCAAGTGGCTATCTATTATGATAGTCCGGTAAGCAATGGTAAAAGAACGATTACCTATCAGGAACTTTATGAAGAAGTGCAGGCTCTTGCCGCCTTTATGCAGGATATCGGCATAAAAAAAGGTGACCGCGTTCTCATTTATATGCCAATGATTCCGCAGGTATTTACTTCGGTTTTTGCCTGTGCACGCATCGGAGCCGTGCATTCAATCGTTTTTGGGGGATTTTCTGCAAAGGAACTTGCCATCCGCATTGATGATTGCAAGCCGAAACTCATCATTGCCGCCTCCTGTGGTATCGAGCCGAACCGCATTGTTCCTTACCAGGCTATGGTCAATCAGGCTATAAAAATTGCAAAGCACGAGGTGGAACATTGCATTGTTCACGAACGGCCGATTACCCAAAAAGCCCCCGAGGGACTTTTTACTTTAAAAGAGGGGCGTGATTTTGATTACGCCAAAATACTCAAGGAAAATATCGGGCGCAAAATCCCGTGTGCCGAGCTTTCGGCAACCGACCCGCTTTATATCCTTTATACATCCGGCACCACCGGAAAACCTAAAGGGGTCATGCGCGATATAGGCGGTTATATTGTAGCACTGGCATGGACAATGGGGGCTGTATTCAACGTCAAGGCCGGTGAAGTTATGTTTACCGCTTCCGATGTCGGCTGGGTGGTAGGGCATTCCTATATCCTTTACGCGCCACTCATCGTGGGGGCAACAACTGTACTTTTCGAAGGAAAACCGATCGGCACACCGGATCCGGGGACATTTTGGCGTATATGTGAAGACTATAATGTACACTCGTTTTTTTCTGCTCCGACCGCATTTCGTTCGATCAAACGCGAAGACCCCGACGGCAATTATGCAAAACCTTATAAATTATCCAATTTGCAAGCCATGTTTGTTGCCGGAGAACGGGCGGATCCGGATACTTTGCAATGGGTAACCAACCTTTTTCATGTACCCGTTATCGACAATTGGTGGCAAACCGAAACCGGCTGGCCGATCGCAGCCAATCCGTTAGGATTGGGTCTTTTGCCCATTAAACCCGGTTCCCCGACTCTCCCGATGCCCGGCTTTATCATCGACGTTCTTGATGATGACGGCAACAAGGTCGCGCCTGGTACATTTGGCAATTTGGCATTTCGTCTTCCTCTCCCGCCCGGTTGCTTGCCAACTTTATGGAATTCCGACGAGCAATTCAAAAAAACCTATCTTGAACGCTTCCCCGGTTATTACAATTCTTCAGATGCAGGCTATATCGATGAAGATGGTTATGTGTTTGTCATGAGCCGCACCGATGATATTATCAATGTCGCCGGTCACAGACTTTCTACCGGCGGTATGGAAGAAGCACTGGCAGGACATCAGGATATTGCAGAATGTGCGGTTATCGGCATTAAAGACAATCTGAAAGGGCAGGTTCCCTGCGGTTTTATTGTCCTCAAACATAATGTCGAACGGGAAGACGCCATCATTGAAAAGGAATGCATTGCCCGCATCCGCGAGATTATCGGACCGGTTGCAGCATTCAAACTCGTCATGACAGTACGTAAATTACCCAAAACCCGTTCGGGTAAAATCCTGCGCGCTGTCATACGACAAATTGTTGATGGTGAAAAATGGTCAACGCCAAGTACAATTGAAGATCCTTCAACGCTCGTGGAGATTCAGGAGATGGTAAAAACCCGCCATTTTTGAAGCATAGGTGAATTCAACGACTTGACCGGAATAACAAGTGGGAAGGTAACCCAAACGGTTAACTTCCCGTTTTATATGAAAAGATACGTCCGTTTTTAAAAAGAATTCAATGCGAGAATTTGTATTGTTTTTTGAATAATATAACCTGCGATGATCAATGCTGATGGTCGAATTGAAGTTATAAATGGCTGATTGTCAGAGAAGAAAAACATTTCCGGATATAAACGAAGAATATGCATGAACAAATAGCAGCAACCCTTGCGTGCTATTTTAATGGAGATCATGTTCAAACGGAAACAATCACCGATGGTTGATGTGGCTGTCGCCTATTTTCAAAATAACGGATCCGGTGTGCAAGGTTTGGTCGTTCAGACTTTTATGACATGCCGGTTCAACGATTATGTGCGATAAAAAAATCGATAAAAGCACGCAGTGCCGCCCGCATTTTTTGTTGCGGGTAATAGATATAAAATCCTGGAAAAGACGGCGTCCAATCTTCCATCACTCTGATAAGCTTACCTTCCTTGATTGCGTCCTTCACGTAATTTTCGAAAACATAGGCAAGTCCGGCGTTCTGAAGCACCGCATTTACTACCAATTGATGATTGTTGAGGATAAGTTGTTCCGGTGGCGTGACTGTATATTTTTTCCGCCCCTTTTCAAATTCCCAAACATAAGTCCGCTTTTCGTTAAACCGGTATAAAATCGCTTTATGGTTTTTCAACTCGGTAGGATGACGGGGAGCCGGATGCGTTTCGAAATATTTTGGCGTTGCCACCAGAACGCTTCGCAAATCTCCACCTATTTTTGCCGCTATCATATCCTTTTCGACTTGTTCATGGATACGTATACCAGCGTCATAACCCGATTTGACAATATCAACAAAACGATTGTCGATGACGAGATCAAGGGTGATATCGGGATAAGCCTCGCTGAACGCCCCCAAATAAGGTGCGATGACAAATTTGGCTGCCGAATAGCCGGTATTTATGCGCAACAAACCCGATATCTTGTTATGGGTTGCTTTGGCGGCATTAAAGCCATCCTCGATCACCCTGAGGGCAGAAGCCGTTTCATGCATGAGAACCTTGCCTGCTTCGCTCAAACCAAGACTGCGCGTCGTACGGTTAAAAAGTTGGACACCCAGACTTTCTTCCAGTTTTCCAACGGCATAAGATACTGCTGACGGCGCAATATTCAGCCTTTTCGCCGCTGTCCGGAAACTGCCTTCTTCCACCACTGTCTCGAAAATGAGCAAATGGGAGAGTTGTTGCCTATCCATAAATTCCCTGCCCCTTTATTGTTCTAATTTTTAGATCATAATTAGCGAATTAAATAGTATAAACAAACAATAAATATTCCTCTAGAGTGTTGAAAAATAGGCAAACAGACAAAAATAAAGAGGAATTGAAGCATGAAGAAACGCAAACTCGGTGTATTGAGTGTCTCGGAAATCGGGCTCGGATGCATGGGCTTTACACATGCTTATGGCGGCGATGATGAGCAATCGGCAATCAAAACATTGCACCGCGCAGTCGAGCTGGGTGTGACCCTTTTTGATACGGCAGAAATGTATGGCCCTTTCAATAATGAAATTCTCGTCGGCAAAGCATTAAAACCATTTCGCGATAAAGTGGTCATTGCCACAAAATTCGGTTTTAAACTCGAAAAGCAACCTGATGGCCACATTGATGCCGCCGGCGTTGATGGCCGTCCGGAACATGTGCGTGAAGTTGCTGAAGCCTCTCTTAAACGTTTGGGCATTGATGTAATTGATCTTCTCTATCAGCATCGGGTTGACCCAAATGTTCCGATTGAAGAAACAGTCGGTGCTATGGCCGATCTCGTTAAAGAAGGCAAAGTGCGTGCGCTTGGCCTTTCGGAAGCAAACAGCGAAACAATAAGACGCGCTTACAAGGTTCATCCGATCAGTGCACTCCAAAGTGAATACTCGCTCTGGACGCGTGATCCCGAAAAAGAAATTTTGGCAACATGCCGCGAGCTTGGAATCGGCTTTGTCCCGTATAGTCCTTTAGGACGCGGTTTCTTTGCCAGCGGTTTTACAACCAAAGGCTTGGGCGCTAACGATTTTCGACGCCTGCTACCACGTTTTCAGGACGAAGCTTTTGAAAAAAATCGGCAAATCATTACCGAAATGGAAAAAATGGCAAAAGAGAAAAATGCCACCGTTGCCCAGCTTGCACTGGCATGGGTTCTAAGCCGTGGTGATTTTATCGTACCGATACCGGGGGCAAGAAAAATCCGTCATCTGGAAGACAATGTTGCCGCCACCGAAATTCATCTTACAAAAGATGATTGCAAGCGGCTGGAAAATATTGTCAGTCCTGAAAAAGTTGCCGGAAAACGTTATGATGACAGCCGGTTGAAATTGGTTGATAAATAACCATTATCCGATTTGTAAAAGCCGGTTGAGCGGGCTTTTTAACACTTTGTCATTAGACGATTGAATAAAAATGATCGGGAGTGTGAATGACCATTCAAATTATGGAATTCGCACTCTCGCTTTATCAATTTGAAGACCGGTTTCATCGGTCCACTATGCTGTTCATAAAAAATGTAAATAAGCAGTACCCGTTTCCACGTGTTTTAAAAACGGGAAAAGCCAAGTCTGGTGCTAAAAAAGAAATATCTTGCGCATAATATAAGCTAACAATACGAGAGGAGTTATATCTCTCCCTTTATAATCTTTTCATTGATCAAGGTTATTGCCGCAACCGTCATCCATATTGATCAAAAAGTGAACGAACGCCTGGCTTATTTAGCGTGCATTTCTAATGATGGGCGACCTCGAAAACTTCATTTAAGCCGTCCGGATTTTTAATCTTTTCAAAACAATTTCTCTGGAACGACCAACGCTATCAAAAAAGGTTCAGTCGTTCCTGCATTTATGAGCTGAACCTTTCCAGAGCATCATTAATTGGCAAACAGGTTTAACCGATTTGCTCCAATGTATAAGGTAATACATCGCGCTGATTATAATTGACGGACAGTTTATGCTTGAGAGGTGGAGCTGCCCGACTTGGACATGCCGTGCGTGAACAAATCCGGCATGAAATACCTATCGGCTCGTAAGCGGCGTTATTCTCGAGATTGAGACCATCAGCATAAACAAATTGTGAAGCATTCGATATTTCGCAACCGAAAGCCAGCGCATAATGGGGATGTGGACTGTGATAACCACCATTCCTTTTCACCACCTGAACGGCCAGACAAAGATAACGCACACCATCCGGTGTTTCGGCAAGTTGCCGTATGATATTTCCGGGAGTTTCAAAGGCCTGATGGGCGTTCCAGACGGGACAAGCCGCACCATAGCGGCCGAATTGCAATTTCACGGCGCTATGCCGTTTGGTTATATTGCCTGCGCGGTCAATGCGGGCAAAGAAAATCGGTACCCCTTTTTCACCCGGGCGCTGCAAAGTCGAAAGCCGGTGACAAACCTGCTCCAATGACACGCTGAAACGGGCAGCAAGCAATTCGATATCATGACGCAACAGATTGGCGGTACGCAGAAAAGGTTTATAGGGCAAAACCAGTGCACCGGCGAAATAGTTGTAAAGTCCGATACGGCAAATCTGATTGGCTTCTTCCGATTTGAAAGAAGCTTTTTTGATAATCTCGTCGCAAAGTGGGTCGGCTTCAAACTGTGCAAGTTGGACGGCCAGTTGGAAAGTGCGTTGTTGCGGAGCAACATAAGGATTTAACGTCAAAACGCGGCTCTTGGGGTCAAATTGGCGAACCATGCCATTGTCATCCGTGCCCCAGCGTACAAGAACCTGATGGCGTTCTTCAAGTCGCTGGATAATAGCGGAATGATTGTCACTCTCACCGATACCTATCTCGGCGGCGAGTCGTTCGGCACTGCGGTCGAGATCATCGATATAGTTATCGACAAAATGGAAAAAGTCTCGCACCTCTTCATAAGGTAAAACTTCCGTGAGGCCGCTTGCCTGCAACCGGCCATCTGTACTTGCCAATTGTTCAGAAGCCAGTCGATAGGCCTGATGACAAGTAATAAGTGCACGCGCAAGACCCGGCGCATTTTGTGTAATAAGCCGTAATTCCTGCATGCCTGCCCGATTATTTTTAAATAACGGATCGCTCAGAGTTTCACTCAAAGCAGAAAGCAGACGGTCATCCTCTCCGGAAGAAAGACTGGAAATATCAATGTGGAATTTTTCAGCCAAAGATAGGAGAACTGCAGCCGAGACAGGCCGTTGGTTATTTTCAATCTGATTGAGATAAGAGGTAGAAATGCCGATACGCTCGGCAAAATGGGCTTGCGTCAATTGCTGGTCTTCACGCAATTTGCGCACTTTCCGCCCGATATAGAGTTTTCCGATAGCCATTTTTTTCACAATTTCGCAATTTACAATTTGCATTTTTATAACTTATGCATTCGCACACGATCAAGCTTTATTATTTTTTTGGCTGTGATAGCTTCGAATCGTGGAGGAAAAAGGCTTCGCCTTTATCGATCGGATACATGTGGGAGGAAAAGAAAAGGCTGCGGTTGGAGAAAACGCGCCTTTTCTTTTTTTTGAACCGATATCTGTTCCTCGCACAATAGCATCATCCAGAAATGTAAGAGGATGCGTTTTAGCGGTTCTTGAAGACCGAGGGAGGAACAATGCTTGCAACTTTGCAACAATTGGAAGAACGGCGCCAGAGTGCCCGTCTTGGCGGTGGGGAGCGCCGCATAGACGCTCAACATAAAAAAGGCAAACTCACAGCGCGCGAACGCATAGAAGTTCTTCTCGATGCCGGTTCCTTTGAAGAATACGACATGTTCGTCAACCACCGTTGTACCGACTTCGGCATGGACGAACAAAAATACGCCGGCGACGGCGTGGTCACCGGCTGGGGAACAATCAACGGCCGACAGGTTTACGTTTTTTCTCAGGATTTTACCGTTCTTGGCGGTTCGCTCTCTGAAACGCATGCACAAAAAATTTGCAAAATCATGGATATGGCCGCGCGCAATGGTGCGCCGATTATCGGCCTTAATGATTCCGGTGGTGCCCGCATTCAGGAAGGGGTTGCCTCGCTTGCCGGTTATGCCGAAGTTTTCCGTCGCAATGTCGAAGCTTCAGGCGTGATACCACAAATTTCCGTTATCATGGGACCTTGTGCGGGTGGAGCTGTCTATTCACCGGCAATGACCGATTTTATTTTTATGGTGCGTGACTCATCCTATATGTTTGTCACCGGTCCCGATGTTGTAAAAACTGTCACCAATGAAATTGTGACTGCCGAAGAATTGGGTGGAGCAACAACACACACCAAAAAGTCTTCTGTCGCTGACGGCGCATTTGAAAATGATATCGAAGCATTGGAAAATATCCGGCTGCTTTTCGACTATCTGCCGTTGAACAGTAAAGAAAAGCCGCCAGTGCGGCCTTTTTACGATGATACCGAACGGCTCGATATGAAGCTTGATACGCTCATTCCGGATTCATCCACAAAGCCATATGACATGAAAGAGCTTATCTTGAGTGTTGCCGACGAGGGCTCGTTTTTCGAGATCAAAGAGAATTTTGCAAAAAATCTGATAACCGGCTTTATCCGCATTGAAGGACGCACCGTCGGCGTTGTTGCAAACCAGCCAATGGTGCTTGCAGGGTGTCTTGATATCGACACTGCCCGCAAGGGTGCACGTTTTGTACGCTTTTGTGACGCTTTCAATATTCCGATCCTGACACTTGTTGATGTTCCCGGATTCCTGCCCGGTACTTCGCAGGAATATAACGGCGTTATTATTCACGGCTCGAAATTGCTCTTTGCCTATAGCGAGGCAACCGTTCCGATGGTGACAGTCATTACCCGGAAAGCCTATGGCGGCGCCTATGATGTGATGGCATCAAAACACATTGGTGCCGATATCAACTATGCATGGCCAACGGCGGAAATTGCTGTCATGGGAGCAAAAGGGGCCACTGAAATTCTCCACCGGTCACATCTTGATGACAAAGAGGAGATTGCCCGTCTGACGCAAGAATATGAAAAACGTTTTGCCAATCCTTTTATTGCTGCCGAGCGTGGTTTTATTGACGAAGTGATCATGCCTCATTCCACCCGCAAAAGAGTGGCGCGGGCATTTGCCGCCCTTCGCAATAAAAAAGTCGAAAATCGTGATCGCAAACATGACACTATCCCGCTCTGAGGCTTCAAATGATTAAAAAAATCCTGATTGCCAATCGTGGCGAAATCGCTTGTCGCGTCATTCGTACAGCAAAACAGATGGGCATCAAAACGGTTGCTGTCTATTCGGATGCCGATGCCAATGCTCTTCATGTACGTCAAGCTGATGAGGCTATCCATATTGGCGCCTCGCCTTCATCCCAATCCTATCTCGACATCGAAAAAATCATTGCTGCGGTCAAACAGAGCAATGCCGATGCGGTTCATCCGGGCTATGGCTTTTTGTCGGAAAATCCTGCTTTTGCCGATCGTCTGGAACAGGAAGGAATTATATTGATCGGGCCACCGGCAAATGCGATGCGCGCGATGGGTGACAAGATCACTTCCAAAAAATTGGCAGCGGAAGCCGGCGTTTCAACTGTTCCCGGACACATGGGGCTCATTGATGATAGAGACCATGCTGTAAAAATCGCGCGTGAAATCGGCTATCCGGTCATGATCAAAGCCTCTGCCGGTGGCGGTGGTAAAGGCATGCGCATTGCATGGAATGATGAAGAAGCAAGAGAAGGATTTCAGGCGTCGAAGAATGAAGCCAAATCATCCTTCGGAGACGACCGTATTTTTATCGAAAAATTTGTGAGTGAACCGCGCCATATCGAAATCCAGATCATGGGCGACAAGCATGGCGACATTATCTATCTCAATGAAAGAGAATGTTCCATCCAGCGGCGCAACCAGAAGGTGATTGAAGAAGCTCCCTCACCTTTTCTTGACGAAAAAACCCGCAAAGCCATGGGAGAACAAGCAGTTGCGCTCGCCCGTGCCGTCAATTATCACTCCGCCGGTACGGTGGAATTTATTGTTGATGGCAAACGGAATTTCTATTTTCTGGAAATGAACACCCGCTTGCAGGTTGAACATCCGGTTACCGAAATGATTACCGGACTTGATCTTGTCGAACTGATGATCCGTATTGCTGACGGTGAAGCTTTGCCGCTTTCCCAAAATGATGTCAAACGGAATGGCTGGGCGTTGGAATGCCGGCTCTATGCCGAGGATCCTTATCGGAATTTCCTTCCCTCTACCGGAAGACTGACCCGTTATAATCCACCTATTGCAACCGGTGACAATGATGAAACGAGAATTCGTAACGATGACGGCGTTTATGAAGGGGGAGAAATCTCGATCTATTATGACCCGATGATTTCGAAACTGGCTACATGGGGAAAAAATCGCCAAACGGCAATTCAAACCATGCAAGAAGCGCTCGACAGTTTCGAACTTGAAGGCATCGGAAACAATTTGCCATTTCTTTCGGCTGTTATGCGGCAAAAACGCTTTCAGGAAGGCAAATTAACCACCGCCTATATTGCTGAAGAATTTCCCGATGGCTTTCATGGCGTCTTGCCAACGCCGGAAGAAGCACGTTCCTTTGCAGCTATTGCCGCATTTATCAATTGGAAATTGCAAGAACGGGCGGCTATGATTTCCGGCACGCTCGACAACCACCGGCGTATTGTAAAAAATGAATTGGTCGTTTCGATTTTCGACCAGTCTTTTCCTTTGGTTATTGAGGTTGATAAAGCCGGAGCCAAATTGGAATTTGCCGGTGGAGAACAGATTTCGCTTGAAAGCCATTGGCTACCAGGCATGACTATTTGCCAATTTTCTGTTTCGGACCTGTCGAACATGGTTGTGAAGGTCGATGTCAAAGGAACAGCCATAAGGTTGCGCCATGGTGGCATTGACGCAATTGCCCATGTCAGGGAACCCAATATTGCTGCCCTTGCAGCACTCATGCCAAAAAAATTGCCCCCCGATACATCCAAAATGTTGTTATGCCCGATGCCCGGCGTCATTACCGCGGTTTTTGTCAAAAAAGGCGATAAAGTCGAAATCGGCCAACCTCTTGCGATCGTCGAAGCGATGAAAATGGAAAATATGCTGAGGTCTGAAAAGAAAAGCAAAATCAGCGAAATTTCGGTGAAAGTCGGACAAAGTCTCGGTGTTGACGAAACCATCATGGAGTTCGAATAGACATGGCCGACAAAGGAGATATAAGCGAGTGGAAAAAACTTGCCGAAAAGGAGCTTAAGGCTTCTCCCGACACACTTGTCTGGCATACAGCCGAGGGCATTGATGTCAAACCACTTTATACTAAAGACGATCTCGCTCACGACGATCTTTTGGACACATTACCGGGGCTAGACCCGTTTTTGCGTGGCCCGAGAGCGACAATGTATACCGGAAGGCCGTGGACAATCCGCCAATATGCCGGTTTCTCCACTGCCGAAGAATCGAATATCTTTTATAAAAAAGCCCTTGCGAGCGGGCAAAAAGGCCTTTCGGTCGCTTTTGATCTCGCCACTCACCGCGGATATGATTCCGATCACCCGCGTGTTGTGGGAGACGTAGGAAAAGCCGGTGTTGCGATTGATTCAGTCGAAGATATGAAAATTCTCTTTGACGGTATTCCGCTTGATAAAATGTCTGTTTCGATGACGATGAATGGCGCTGTCATACCCATTCTTGCGAATTTTATTGTTGCTGGCGAAGAACAGGGCGTTGCAAGACGCGATCTTTCAGGAACAATCCAGAACGATATCCTCAAAGAATTTATGGTGCGCAATACCTATATCTATCCGCCTGAAGCATCTATGCGCATCATTGCCGATATTATCGAATATACTGCCAATGAAATGCCCCGCTTCAATTCAATTTCCATTTCCGGCTATCATATGCAGGAAGCGGGAGCCACACTTGTACAGGAACTGGCCTTCACACTTGCAGACGGGCGGGAATATGTGCGTGCAGCCCTTAAAAAAGGGCTTGATGTTGACCAATTTGCCGGCCGACTTTCATTTTTCTTTGCCATCGGCATGAATTTTTTCATGGAAGCGGCAAAATTACGTGCAGCACGTTTTTTATGGTCGCGCATTATGCACGAATTTTCACCTAAAAAAGCATCTTCCCTGATGCTGCGCACGCATTGTCAGACGTCCGGTGTTTCCCTGCAGGAACAGGACCCGTATAACAATATTGTGCGCACCGCTTACGAAGCATTGGCGGCTGTTTTGGGTGGAACACAATCGCTTCATACCAATTCTTTTGACGAGGCGATTGCATTGCCCACCGAATTTTCGGCACGCATTGCCCGCAATACGCAGCTGATTTTGCAAAATGAAATGGGCCTTACCAAGGTCGTCGACCCGCTCGCCGGCTCCTATTATGTCGAAACGCTCACCAAAGAACTCGTCGACAAAGCATCCGCTCTTATTGACAAGATAGAAGCCATGGGCGGCATGACCAAAGCAGTGATTGACGGCTTGCCGAAACGCCTCATCGAAGAAGCGGCAACTGCCCGTCAGGCGGCGGTTGACAAGGGGGAAGAGATTATCGTCGGGGTTAATAAATTCCGCTCCGATGAAGAAAAGAAAATCGATATTCTTGAAATTGACATTACAAAGGTCCGCGCCCAACAAATTGCCCGACTGGAAAAGATCAAACAAACCCGCAATAGCCGGAAAGTCACTGACACATTGAAGAATCTGGAAAATATTGCCAGAAGCGGAAACGGCAACCTGCTTGAAGCCGCGGTGGAAGCCGCAAGGGCGCGCGCAACTGTCGGTGAAATATCGGACACAATGCGTAAAGTTTTCGGTGACCATTCGGCCAAGCCCGTTGTGGTCAAAAACATCTATGGAACAGCATTTGCGAGCGAGCCTGAATATAAAACCTTAAAACAGCGGCTTAGCGATATAACCAATACAACAGACCAACGCCCGCGCATCATGATTGCCAAACTCGGACAGGACGGTCACGATCGCGGAGCAAAAGTCATTGCTTCGGCATTCGGCGATATGGGATTCGAAATCATTGCCGGACCACTGTTCCAGACACCGGAAGAAGCAGCCGAAATGGCTATTGAAAACAAGGTTCAACTCATCGGTGTTTCTTCGCTGGCAGCCGGTCATAAAACCCTGTTGCCTCAGCTTGTCAAAGCATTGCAAAACCACAATTCCAATATTATCGTGGTTTGTGGCGGCGTTGTCCCCCGACAGGATTACGAATTTTTGAAAGAAAACGGAGTTGCTGCTGTTTTTGGTCCCGGAACCAATGTGGTTGAAGCGGCCAGCAAAATCCTTGATCTTTTACAAGGAAAATTACGTAATATCTGATGAGACCAATTTATATTTCTTCGCTCAATAGGGAGTTTTTCCAGTGTACCACTTTGGCCGACTGAACCATGTCGCAATCGCCGTACCGGATATTGAACAGGCTGCCGAACTTTATCGTTCCGTGAACAATGATGTTTCTCCTGTTCAGGACCTGCCTGAACATGGCGTCAGAATTGTTTTCGTCAAACTGCCCAACACAAAACTCGAACTGATGAGCCCACTGGGAAATAATTCACCTATCGCAAAATTTCTTGAAAAAAACCCGAAAGGTGGCCTCCACCACATCTGTTTTGAAGTTGATGATATTCTAAAAATGCGCGACCAGCTTGTTGCCGAAGGAATTAGAATCCTCGGCGACGGAAATCCTAAAACCGGCGCACATGGGAAACCCGTTCTATTCATCCATCCGAAAGACTTTGATGGAACATTGGTAGAGCTTGAAGAGGTTTAAGGCCAAAAACACTTCCAAATCCATCGCTTTAGATTTTCTACCACAAAAATCCTTTTGCATTGTCTGAAAGAAATTCAAAAGCTTGCTCTATAAGTTTTTCACATGAACGCCATGTGAAAAAGGGAAGCGTGCTTTTCAAAAATTATAACTGTGATGCCAGCCGGATCCGGTTTTGCATAAAAATCCTTAAAAATTGAAAACAGTAGTCACCTTCTCTCCATTGGTCTCATTCGCGAGAAAAGAGACAGGTACACATGAAGTCTTGAAACTTTCTAACACATGAAAGATGCTGACTATCGAAAAGGCGGGATAGCTAAACCCTCGGAGAAAACGACTTGAACGGAGAGATCAAGCATTCCCTCGCTTTATCTCATTCAATTCCATAAACTGGCAACTCAATAAAGCGGATATTTGACTAATAATATAAAGGCAAACTTGGCGCGGTTACGTCTTCCACAGACTGTTTTTGAATATAAAAATTGTTCTTTATGAATTCAAAAGCAATTTCTATAGAAGTGATATTTTCTTTTTAACTTTGGATAGAAACCAATCACAGCAAGAAACGGGATGGAATTTCTCACGCAAGTTCGCTGATAATATAGTTTAAAACCACGCGGCCTTTTCTGGTCGCACGGATGCGGCTATTGCCTACCATTTCTACAAGGCCTTGTTGTTGAAGATCGCCAACTTTACTCTGGTTCAATCCACTATTCGCCAGTTTCTCATAACGGGCAAGATCAAGCCCCTCGGTGAGGCGCATCCCCATGAGCAACATTTCTTCTGCCTGTTCACTTTTTGTCAAGTGTTCTTCTTCAACAATGCCGTGGCCTTGTTTTTCAACCAGTTCCAACCAGCGCTCGGGAATTTTTTCGGTGATCGTTACCAGGCGCCGATCCGGAATAGCGGCATTTGAAACAGGAAGGAACCTGCCATGTGCCCCGGGACCAATGCCGACATATTGCTGGTAGCGCCAGTAAATCAGATTATGTTGTGACTGTGCGTTGGCGGACGCATGATTGGATATTTCATAAGCCGGAAGCCCGTGACTTTCGGTTATTTCCTGTGTGAGATCATAAAGATCGGCACTTAAATCCGCCTCCGGCAATTTAAGTTTCCCGGCTTTATAGAGCCTGTCAAACCCCGTCCCTTCTTCAATGGTCAATTGATAAAGCGAAAGATGGTCGGCTGCGAGATCAATTGCTTGTTCCAGCTCATGTTTCCATGATTTCAATGTCTGGTTCGAGCGCGCATAAATAAGGTCAAAGGAAAGCCGCGGGAAAATCTCACGTGCAAGACCAATAGCAAAACGTGCCTGTTCAACGTTATGAATGCGCCCCAAGCGCTTCAATTCTTCGTCGTTTAATGATTGAACGCCCAAAGAAAGCCGGTTGACACCGGCTGAACGATACCCATGAAAACGCCCGGCCTCGACGCTCGAAGGATTGGCCTCCATTGTGATTTCGGCATTGTCCACAATCGGCCAATAGCGATCAATGCTTTTCAAGAGTGATTCGACTGTCTTTGGCGACATCAGCGATGGCGTACCACCACCGATAAAAACAGTCGTTGCCTTATGGGATCCTGTCCATTCACGCACCGTTGCCATTTCTCTTGCAAAAGCTTTGGCAAAACGGTCTTCATCCACGCCTTTCAACCGGACATAGGAATTGAAGTCGCAATAAGGACATTTGGCGGCACAAAACGGCCAATGGACGTAAATACCGAAAGGCTCGTCCATCAGTTTTCCAGTAACGCTTCGGCAAATTGTTTAAAAGCCCGTGCGCGGTGGGACAAAGCATGTTTGTCGCCCGGCTTCCAACCATGTTTTTCCTCTGCCGTCATTTCGCCGAATGTTTTGTCATAGCCTTCCGGCTGGAAAATAGGATCAAAACCGAAACCCTTTTTGCCACGCGGAGGCCAGACCAAAGTCCCTTCGATTTCACCACGAAAATATTCCGCATGACCATCCGGCCAGGCAAGGCAAAGCACCGAGACAAAACGGCCATGCCGTTTATCTGGCGTTGTTGCACCCTTCTTTTCCAATGCATCTTCAACTTTTTTCATCGCTTTGTCGAAATCGCGGTGCCCATCAGGTTGAATAGCCCAATCGGCAGTATAAACGCCGGGTGCCTTGTCAAGAGCATCTGCCTCAAGTCCTGAATCGTCCGACAATGCCGGCAGGCCTGTCGATTTGGCAGCAAAAAAAGCCTTGATATAGGCGTTTTCTTCAAATTTCGTGCCGGTTTCTTCCGGTTCTTCCAGTCCCAATTCGCCCGCCGATGTGGTTTCAAAACCGAACGGGCCAATAAGATCGGCTATTTCCCTGAGTTTGCCGGAATTATGGGTTGCAACAACCAGTTTTTTCCCGTCAAGCTTTCTCATCGATAATCCACCTTTCAGGCTGCAATAACTTTCTTCTGCAATTCAATGAGATCATGAATGCCACCTTTAGCGAGTGACATCAAAGTTGAAAACTGCTCTTCACTGAACGGGTCACCTTCTGCGGTTCCCTGTATTTCAACAATTCCACCTTTACCGGTCATCACAAAATTGGCGTCGGTTTCGGCATTGGAATCTTCTGCATAATCAAGATCAAGCACCGGTGTTCCCTGATAAATGCCGCAAGAAATTGCCGCAACATGGTCTTTCAGCACTTTATTGCGCAAGACCATCTGGCGCGTTTCCATAAAGCCCAGGCAATCATAAAGGGCAACCCATGCTCCAGTGATTGATGCCGTGCGTGTTCCGCCGTCTGCCTGAATGACATCACAGTCAATGGTAATCTGCATTTCGCCCAACGCCTTCAAATCGACAACCGCACGCAATGAACGGCCGATCAAACGCTGGATTTCCATGGTGCGCCCACCCTGTTTACCGGAAGCGGCCTCGCGGCGCATTCTTTCACCGGTTGAACGAGGCAACATGCCATATTCGGCTGTAACCCACCCTTTACCGGAATTGCGCATCCAGTTGGGGACACGTTCTTCAAGGCTTGCGGTACATAAAACATGGGTATCACCGAACTTGACCAAACATGACCCTTCGGCATGTTTGTTCACATGACGTTCAAATGAAACGGCGCGCATCTCGTTGCTGGCACGATTGGACGGACGCATAAATTTTCCTTTCCGTGAAGTATTGTTTCAAGCATCTTTAGACCATTTGACCCGTCTTTGGCAAAACTTATATAGAAGGAAAGAAATTCTATCATTGAAGGAATATGATGAAACACGCCGCCATTCCGGATGAATTGAAAAGTCTCGACGAAAGATCCCGCGATATATTCAGGCGTATTGTCGAAACCTATCTGAACGAAGGGGACCCTGTCGGATCAGCCAATCTGTCCCGACAATTGCCACAAAGCCTCTCGCCGGCAACCATCCGCACAATTATGAGCGATCTCGAGCATTTAGGGCTTATCTACTCGCCCCATATTTCTGCTGGTCGTATGCCGACGCAATCGGGTTTAAGATTTTTTGTGGATGCTTTTATCGAAGTTGGCGACCTTCCGGCAGATGAACGCAAAGCCATAGAAACACAGGTTGAAGAAGCAGGGCATAGCCAATCGGTTGAACAATTTTTGACTGGTGCGAGCCAGATCCTCTCCGGTCTGTCGCGCGGTGCCGGACTGGTTTTGTCGACAAAAAACGAAGGAACACTCAAACATATCGAATTTGTGCGCCTCGATTCGTCGCGTGCCATGGCAGTTTTGGTAACCCAAAACGGTGATGTAGAGAATCGTATTGTCAATTTACCCGAAGGGGTAACATTGTCACAATTGAGCGAGGCAACAAATTTTCTCAACGCACATATTCAGGGGCGCACCTTAAGCGAAGCCAAAGCAGAAATCTCGAGGCAGAGAGAAGAGACCAAGGCCGCTCTTGATGAATTGTCGCAACATCTCGTCGATCAGGGGCTTGCCGTTTGGGGCGGAGAAGATCAGGGGCGTAAAACCCAGCTTATTGTGCGCGGGCGCGGCAACCTTCTGGAAGATGTCAAAGCTGCAGAAGATATTGAACGTTTGCGCCATCTTTTCGACGATCTTGAAACACGTGAAAGCATGATGCAGCTTCTTGACCTTGCCGAGGAAGGTTCAGGCGTTCGTATTTTTATCGGGTCTGAAAACAAACTGTTTTCGTTATCGGGCTCGTCGCTCATCGTTGCGCCTTATTGCGATTCAAATCAGCATGTTCTTGGTGCTCTCGGCGTTATCGGGCCAACCCGCTTGAATTATGCCCGTATTGTTCCGATGGTCGACTATACTGCCCAACTGGTCTCGCGACTTCTCAAATAGACGTAAATAAACGCCGTTAAATGTCGTAAAACCTTACTCTCTATTGCACTTATCGGCTAGAGATGGGATACTTTTCGGATAGGCCCTGTTATTGTCCGCTCTTTCCGCAAGCCACATCTGTTTTATGGGCTGCATTTGTTTTACGGAAAGTACAAAGGAGAGCATCCCATGAAAGCAGCTTTCATCCATGCCGTTGTACTACTCAATGCGTTTTTATTTTTCACTCTATCCGGATTTGCCGAACCTGTGCATTTTGTTCTAGCGCTCGCCCGCAGCACAACAACGCCGGCGGAAGAGACATTTACCTATGCCATACCCAAACAACTCGGCTATTTTGAGGAAGAAAATATCAATCCGACATTGCTCTTTACCGATGGCTCTACGGCAGCTCTTCAGGCAGTTGCATCCGGTTCGGCCGATATTGCCTATGCATCGTCTGCTAATATTGCAGCCGCCGTTGATAAAGGTGTGCCACTCAAAGCATTTGCCGGAATAACGGTCAGATGGCCTTATTTTATTGGTGTTCCGAAAGGCTCCACTATCAAATCCATTGCCGATCTTAAAGGAAAACGGGTGGGCGTAATCAGTCTCGCTTCGGCTTCTTATGCCGATTTACGGGCGAATTTGAAAATTGCCGGCTTGAAAGAAAGTGACGTTACAATTGTCCCTGTTGGCGCAGGTGCGCGCGCGGCAGCTGCGCTCAATGCGAAGGATATCGACGCAGTCGACAGCTATTCCGACAGTTTTACCGTTATGCGGCAGAACGGTGTTGAATTCGATCTTCTGCAACGTCCAGAAGAAATGAACCGCCTTTTCAGTGTTACTATGGTCACAAGCCAGAAAATATTCGATGACAAGCCACATGAACTTTCGGCTTTTGCACGCGCTGCCTATAAAGGCATGATCTACACCAAACTTTATCCCGATAGCGCCTTGAAACTTGCTTTTAAAGAATTCCCAGAACTCGGAGGTTCTGATAATCCGAACGGACAGGATGCCAAAAATACGGCCGAAGCTATGGCCATAGCACTTGCCGATTCGACACCGGCTGACAAACCGGATCCGGCAAGTTGGGGAAAATGGCTTGATATTCCTGATGAACGCTGGCAAGCAGTTTTATCTTTTGCTCATCAAACAGGTTCAACCGAACGCCTGCTTCATGTAAAGGATGTCTGGAGCAATTCCTTGATGCCGGAAATTTATAATTTCGATATCGAGACAATTGTTAAAAAGGACTAACCCGTTTAAAGCGAAGGTTGTCGTTCTGAAGGATTGAGAAAACGTCTATGCCGTCTATCAAAAAGCCCCTTATCACCATCAAGGGATTGCACAAAAGCTATATAAGCAAAAAAGACGGCACGATTGATGCGTTGAAGAATGTCAATCTGGAAATTGCCGAAGGCGCTTTTGTTGCACTTGTAGGCCCATCCGGCTGTGGCAAAACAACGTTACTAAAAATCCTTGCCGGTCTTGTTGACAATTTTTCCGGCGAAGTCATGCTTAATGACATAGCCGTTACGCGCCCTTCAGCAGAAGTCGGCTTTGTTTTTCAGGACCCTACGCTGCTCCCTTGGCGCACAATCCTGCAAAACATCCTCTTGCCGGTCGAATTGATGCATCTTGACAAAAGAGAATACCATGACCGTGCTTTGATGCTCATGGAAACGGTGGGACTTAAAGGATTTGAAAACAAATTGCCCAATGAACTTTCAGGCGGAATGCGACAGCGTGCCGGAATTTGCCGTGCCCTTATCCGCGACCCGAAAGTTTTGCTTATGGATGAGCCATTCGGGGCGCTTGATGCAATGACCCGAGAAGTTTTAAATGGAGAATTGCAAAATATTTGGCTTGAAAGCAAAAAAACTGTGCTTTTTGTTACCCATTCCATTCCGGAAGCGGTATTTCTTGCCGATAAAGTGGTGGTGATGAGCCCGCGTCCCGGTCATATCGAGGAAATTGTCGACGTTAAATTGCCCCGTCCGCGTGAACTTCAGGAATTGACAGATAAAAAAGTCGGAAAAATTTTAGGTCAAATAAGACAGCATTTTGAAAATTTTAGTATGAATTGTTGAACTGCTGTTGCATATCCATCAAATCCTGTGATTGAGAAATCGGCAAAACCGCAGAAAGGCTGGCAATGTTCAAAAATGAAAAAACACTTCAAGCATTGCTTGTTGTTGTTGTTTTTATTCTTGTTGTCGGCTTCTGGGAAACTTCGGTCCGGCTATGGGAGGTTCCTACCTATCTTTTGCCGCCCCCCAGCCTCATCTTCTACCAGCTTGTCCGGCTGATAAAGTCGACTCTTTTCTGGGATAATCTTGGTGTTACCATGGCTGAAGTTTTGCTCGGCTATATTTGCGGCATAGTGCTTGCGGCAATTCTTGGCGTTGCCATTTCGCAGGTTCGCGTTTTCCAGCTTGCGTTTTTGCCCTATATTATTGCTTTCCAAACGATACCGACCGTTGCCCTCGCCCCGATTTTTCTGCAATGGTTCGGCTATGGCATCGCATCAAAAATTGTTATGGCCGCACTTATTTCGTTTTTCCCGATGCTTATCAACGTGATCGCCGGTTTACAATCGGCCGGACGGGAAGAAATCCAGATGCTCAAGGCTTTCGGAGCCAACGAAATACAGATTTTGCTGAAAGTAAAATTGCCGGCTTCCCTGCCATTTGTTTTTGCAGGTCTCGGCCTTGGCATTATCTTTGCCCTGATTGGTGCTATTGTTGCCGAGTTTGTCGGTGCCCAAAAGGGTTTAGGCAAAATGCTTATGCAATTTAACGAGCAATTCAACATTGCCGGACAATTTGCCATTCTGGTCATTCTGGCGCTTATTGGCGTTATCATGCATTTGATAGTCGGTTTTGCAAAACACAGAATCATTTTCTGGGGTGGACAAAGATAATCCGGAAATTCCACATTAGCCCTGCAACATATCACTTCAAAAAAACGTTATAATTGCCGCGCGAGAAAGAGAATTATTTGTTCCTTTTCCTGACATTTTAAGGAAAAATTGCCTTAAAATTTGAAAATGACACCCCGAAACACAATTTAAGTGAAGAGAACTTTCTTTTATGCGCAAGTTGAGTTAGATACTCTTAGAAACGCTCTAAAGAGCGTCGAGTTTGATTATTGGAATTGACGGAATAGGCTTAGAGTTATGCGGATAAGGCTTGGAACACGGAAAAGTGCGTTAGCGCGCGTGCAAGCGGAAAGTGTGGCTAAGCTTTTGCGGGAGCTTGACCCTACATTAACAGTCGAAACGGTATTGCTTGGCTGTGTGGGAGACAAAGATAAGCACACAAGTTTTCAGGATATAGGCAATGTAGGGGTTTTCACAAAGAGTGGCGAAGAAGCACTGTTGAACCGTGAAGTCGATGTCGTTGTCCATTCATTGAAAGATTTGCCGACCGTTCAGCCGGAAGGACTTGTTCTTGCCTCTGTGCCAAAACGCGAGGATCCGCGTGATGTTCTCTGCGGCTTGAAATTTGACGATATTCGCAGCAACCATCACAAAATCGGCACCGGTTCCATTCGTCGTGCCGCCCAGCTCAGGTCGTTTTTCCCGGATATCGAAATTGTTCCGGTTCGTGGCAATGTACCGCCGAGATTGCGTCGCGCCGTTGATAAAAACGGCATTGATGCAACAATTCTTGCTGCTGCGGGATTGAAGCGGCTTGGTCTTTTTGAAGACAGCATGGAATGCCTCAATCCGCAAATGTTCCCTTATGCCGTTGCCCAAGGGGCTCTTGGTGTAGAATGTCGTCAAGGCGACAGAGATATTTTGCGACTTCTCAAAGCAATCGAATGCAAGAAATCGCGTGCAGAAACCGATGCCGAACGGTCATTGATGAAATACCTTGATGCCGGATGCAACTTGCCTGTCGGCGTGTGCTCGACGTGGAAAAATACGATGCTTTACATGAAAGCTACGGTAACCGGTGTTGACGGTTTGAAACAGGTTGTCGATTACGCAACGACATGTACTTACGGCGTGGAAGAAATGGGCAAGGTTCTGGCGGAACGGTTGCTTGATAAGGGTGCCGGCGAGCTGCTTCGTGCCTGCACGGCAAATAGCGACAAAAAAAAGGTTGAAAGCCTGCTCAAAGCCTGAATCCCTAAAAAATTCCACCCTATTGTCAATTAACGGTTAAAAGCAGGGGGCTTAAGGGTATTTGGGCCTTCCTTTTGCTGTTTGCCTCTTGATTTTTCTCGCTAAAATTTCGATATCGAATTTAACAACTATTATCGAGAAGTAGGAATCCTATGTCTGAGGAAAAAAAGAAGTCTGGTGAAAACGATATCAATAACCGCGACATAAAGAATCCGGCTGATAGAGATGCATTGAAGCGCGCAGCCGATGATTTCCTGAAACAACGGAAAGACGAAGCAAAAGCGGAAGTCGAAGATGATCAGGTTGCCGATGAAGGTGCTGATCCGGTTGCAGCTATGCAAGCCGAAAACGACGAATTGAAAGATCAGGTTTTACGCCTTGCTGCCGAAATGGAGAATTTACGCCGCCGCACAGCTCGTGATGTTGCCGATGCGAGAGCTTATTCCGTCGCCAATTTTGCACGTGATATGCTTCAGGTTTCGGATAATCTTAACCGTGCTTTGCAGGCGATCCCCGACGGTGCACGCGAGAAAGATGCCGGATTGAATGCTTTGGCAGAGGGCGTCGAAATGACAGAACGTGCCATGATGGCTGCTCTGGAGCGCAATGGCGTCAAAAAAATAGAGCCGGAAGGGCAAAAATTCGACCCGAATTTTCATCAGGCTATGTTTGAAATTCCGAATACCGATGTTCCAAGCAATACGGTTCAACAGGTTGTTCAGGCGGGTTACGTCATTGGTGACCGTGTATTACGTCCAGCAATGGTTGGTGTTTCCAAAGGTGGCCCCAAAGAAACAGCTGTTAAAAACGATTCGAATGACACTCACGATGAAAAGAAAGCCGATTAAAAGAAGGGTTTCATTCCAACCACAAATCGGATTGTCTTCTATCTTATTCGTAATATTCTATTCTTTACAGGCGGGGATTTTCTCCGCCTTTTCATTTTGATATTTTTTCAAAGAACTCTTGATCAGAAACCGGATGACATGTTCCTGTCGTTACCTATTATTGGGCTCAAAAAATCTGGCCAGCAGAGCAATACCTGATCAAACGGTAATTATTTTGATGAATAACAATCACTCAGCAAGTGGATGACATTGGTAACGAAAAACCAACGTGATTGATATCGATAGCAAGTGATAATGGTCGTCTTAAAATCCCGATATTGATTGGCGAACTGTAAATTCGGCAGAAAGCATTCTCTTTCCGGATCTTTTCGGGCTCTTATCCACATTTTGAGCACTGCCAGAATGCGTTCTTAATTTCGAAACAAGCTTCAAGGTTCGAAAATATAAAACCTCACAGCAACGACATTGAGCACGTTCTGGCTATAAACGCACGTTTTGTTCTTCAAAGCTTTTGCTTTGCTCAAAAAAGTTTGGCCACGGTTTTAGTTTGCAACAACGAAACAGGAATAAGCTTGAGCGGTTATTTTGCCACAGGCTGCGTTTGCTTCGCTTTCACTTCTGAACGAGCCAAACCGGACGCGATAAACTTGTTTACCGTCCACATTTGCCGGCTCGACATGACCGAGTGATGCCACTTTCGCATCGGTCAAAGCTTTTTTTATTGTCTTCAAAAAGCCTTCAGCTGAACTTTTATCGGGCAATGCAGCCACCTGCACAATGTAATTTGCCTGAATTTCATTTTTTAAAATTTCGGTCACAGTCTTTTTGCCATCATCGGCATAAGCCATTGTCGTCGGAGCGGTTTCCATCTTGACCGTTTTTTTAACCGGAATGGAGATTGTCGAACGCGTTTCAACTGCTGTTTTCGCTGTCTCCGCGGTGCGATTGCCACGCTGTGAAACCGAGGCTGTTACAATCTCTGCATTTTTCGTGTCGGATTGCGCAATTTTCGGCTGCGGTTGCCCGCGCCAAGCCGATTGGGCGACGTTCCATTGTGCAAAAATACGCTTTTTCGTCGTTCGACTTGCGCTATTCATATAGGCATTGGCAAGCAAAACAACGACATCATCACGCTGACGACCGGATGTGCCACCAAGCACGACAATAACCAGTTTTTTCCCGTCCTTGGCAATGCTCGTGGTAATTGTAAAACCCGCAAGCCCTGTAAATCCGGTCTTCAACCCGTCTGCGCCGTCGATTCTATCAAGTACCCTGTTATGGCCTTTATAGACCTGACCACGGTAAGTGAATTCGCGTTGACTGAAAAGGTGATAATATTGCGGAAAATGATCGCGCATGGCAATTGACATCAAGGCAATATCGCGAGCTGTCGAAACATGGCCTTGCGCAGGCAAGCCATTCGGGTTTCTGAAAGTGGTATTGCGCATACCGAGGCTTCTTGCCTTGAGTGTCATAACCCGTGCAAAATTCTCTTCGCTGCCACCAAGATACTCGGCCACAACAACAGCTGCATCATTGGCTGAAAGAACAATCATCGCATTGACTGCATCGCGTACGGAAAGTCTGGAACCGGCAGGCATACCAAGTTTCATACGCGGCCGGCTTGCGGCATGTTTGGATACCGGCATTTCCGTGTTCCAACTCAATCTGCCACTCTGGATTGCATCAAAAACGAGATAAAGAGTCATCACTTTGGTGATAGATGCAGGGGGACGAATCTCGTCGGCTCTGTTTGCAAACAGCACGTTACCGGTGTTAGCATCGACCACAATTGCCGGAAGTTCCACTGAATTCGATTTGGCCTGAACTGGTGCAAGAGCAAAAAACAGGATGCTTGCAACCGCAATAAACACCGCGATCGAAAACCGTAAAATTCTAAAAAGATGCATCAGTCTACCCTGCCTGAACCTAAGCAATATGAAACAACAAACGCAAAGAACCTAGCTCTTTATATCATGCGGCATAAGAACGTTTACGTTAAGACCCGGTCCTGTAACAACGTTAATTTTTAGTAAATAACGCCGGTGAGTCGTATTTCATAAATTTTGTTATACAGGATTCAAGATGATAATCAACCTATCGATTTTGACACTCATAGGAGATTCCATATAAACAGCATTCATTACTCTATATTTTATATTAATTTTGAATATATAATTCTTCTATATATATTTTAATTTATGGTTTTTAACCATTAAAAATTTACATATTATTTTTAAATTACTTCATCACTCATATGCGTCATTGTAACAAAACTTGAAGACACAGCAGGATAAAAGCTATCCTTTTGATCAAACGGGATGCTGCCACAACTTTATAATTGTTCGTTTTTTCGCTAATCCTGTCAGCCGATAGTTCAAGGCTTAAAAGAAGAAGCCCTCATGGGTAAATGACCTGCCGAACTTCATTTGTTGATTTATTTTTTTGAGTTTTGCATTTCCAAAAATACTTCCCCCAAAATAATCGGGTTAGTAGAAATATGAAAAACGATGCCTCAATCCTGTAAATGCAACAAACTGCAAGCTTGCTGCAAAATGGCGACGCCGTTCTTCCAAATCGGCATCAACAGCGGTCGCGGGTAAAACGAACTCCTGATCATTTTTCGGATTGACCAACGACGGGATAGAAAACAAAATTCCCGAATATAAAAGCCTCTCAATTCACAGTTGAGCAGGTTTATTAACGGCTGGAATAAACGTTTCCTTTTCGAGGAAAAACACGATGGTGTCCGCGGTGGGATTCGAACCCACGACCCCAGGATTCATACCACTTCGACTTTCATCGCCGGTCAAAAAATTTCCGACCGTTTGTGGTCTGGACTGTCCCTTCACCATTGGCAAAAACCATAAGGTGCTGCCCGTCCAGTCTCTACACCTTCCCTTTGTGAGGGCTTGGCTCGGGATTGGCAATGGCCTGAGCCATAAAGCGTTCCCCGACTTTGAGCAGATCCGCTTCAAAAGTTTCCTTGAGAGGCGCCCAATTTTATTTCAGGAATCCTGTGCTCTATCCTGCTGAGCTACGCAGACTTCATCGTAGTTGAAGCATTAAACAATATAGCCGCCACGATCAATCATTTTTCGCCAAGTTTTTGTTTAAGAAACGTCAACACTTTTTCCGGCGGCACATTTTTTGCAATGAATGACTGGCCCAATCCGCGTGTGAGAATAAAAGTCAGGCTGCCATGCTCGACTTTCTTGTCTTGCGAGATAATTTTCATCAATGTTTCGGCATCGGGTACGCCACCCGGCACATCCTGCAAAGCCACAGGAAGACCAACACTATTCAAATGGGTTTCAACACGCGTTGCAACATCGGCCGGACAAAGTCCCAGAAAGTTTGAAAACTGGTGTGCGAGAACCATGCCGATCGACACGCCCTCACCATGGACAAGCCGGTTCGAATCATAATTTGTGATTGTTTCGAGTGCATGGCCGAAAGTATGCCCCAAATTCAATAGAGCACGCTCACCTGTCTCACGTTCGTCATGAGCAACCACGTCGGCTTTGGAACGACAGGAACGGGCTATTGCCTCAACCCGTTCATGCCCGCCAAGGAAAATTTGCTTCCAGTTTTTTTCCAACCACACAAAAAAGTCGGGCTGATTGATCAATCCGTATTTGGCTACCTCGGCATAGCCGGCTCTGAATTCACGTTCGGGAAGCGTATCGAGAATTTCTGTGTCGGCAATCACCAGTTTCGGTTGATAAAACACTCCAATCAGATTTTTCCCCTGTCGGGTATCAATGCCGGTCTTTCCCCCGACCGACGAATCAACCTGTGCAAGGAGCGACGTAGGAATCTGGATAAGATTCATGCCTCGACGAACTATTCCGGCCGCAAATCCCGCGAGATCGCCAACTACACCACCGCCAAATGCAATGACAAAATCGCCACGTTCCATTCTGTTATCAAGAATGTCACTTGTCACAGCTTCCAAAGTTTCAAAACACTTCGATTTTTCGCCAGCCTTGACAACAATTGGAACCACATCAATGCCGTTATCGCGCAAACTTTGTGTCAGCATACCGAGGTGCAATGCCGCAACATTTTCATCAGTTACGACAACGACACGTTTTCCCGGAAAACGCCGTGCAATTTCTTTGCCTGCCGAAACAACCAGACCGGAGCCTATCAGAATATCATAACTGCGTTTGCCCAGTGTGACTTCGACTGTCTGATTTTGCATTTTTAAGTTGTCCTTTATTGTTGTTTTCCGGGTTTTGAAAGATAGCCGTCGACAGAACGCACAACAGAGCGTGCCACCACGTCGCGACGCGTTTTCCGGCTGCTTACCCGAATATCAGCCAAAGCATAGACCGGATAACGCTCGGCCATAAGTTTTTCCATAAAGGCACGTGGATCAGGCCTTTGCAATAACGGCCGATTCTGGCGATGGGAAACCCGCTCCATCAATACATCAAGCTCGGCGTGAAGCCAGATAGAAATGCCCCTTTCGGCAATTGCTTTACGCGTTTCCTCGTTCATATAGGCGCCACCGCCCGTGGCAAGCACCATCGGGCCGTCTTTCAACAAGCGCAAAATAACCCGTCGCTCAAGGTCACGAAAAGCCGGTTCACCATAAGATTCGAATAATTCCGGTATCGTCATACGAGCCGCTTGCTCGATCTCGTAATCTGCATCATGAAAGGGAAGTTCCAACATTGTGGCAACGCGTTTGCCGATTGTAGATTTGCCTGCCCCCATAAGACCGACAAGAACAAGTGAACGCCCGTCCAGATGCGAGATCAGACGATGCGCAGTTTTTGCCATGGGGCCATTTTTTGAAAATCTGCTTTTCATGGTTTCGTTTCGACATTTATCGCAGAATAAGTCAATCCCTGTTAATCTTTATAAGGCATGATAGTGTTTAAAACTTTTTCAATTTTGGATAATTTTCTGCTGCTATGCCGACTCTTGCCCGTTTATTGCTTGCCTTGATCGTTTTGGTTGTGCTGGTTTACAGTGCAATGGTCACACTCGTCTATCTCGTTAAACCGGTTACAACCGATATCACGATCGAAATCCAGCCGGAAAATCTGCATCTGCGTGACCGTTCTGCTACTTTGGAAAATGCGACCCCGCAACAACCGGCAAATGATGAATCAAGCGAAACAAAAACACCTGCCGATCAATCACCCGCCATGAATGACCGGAAAATTGATAAGCAAAGCAGATCAATGCCTGTAAAAAATAACCCTGATTTAAAAGAATCCGATAAATCCGGAGATGAGCGGTCAGCCGTTCGACAAGAAGACAATAAAACAAAAAGTTCTGCCACTTACTCGCCTTCAAAAACCTCACCTTCGAAAACAAAGAAGGATGACAAATGAATCTTGCGGCAACAATTGACAATTTCCTTGAAATGATGAGCGCCGAACGTGGCGCTTCAAAAAATACTCTTGAAGCCTATCGACGTGATCTCTTATGGGCGAATGAACAACTCGCCGCTTTCAAAACAAACCTGCTTGAAACAGGCAGAGATCAACTTGTTAAAATTTTGGCATCCATGCAAAATGACGGCTTTGCAGCAACTTCACAAGCAAGGCGTTTGTCGACTATACGCCAGTTTTTCCAATTCCTTTATGCAGAAGGTCTCCGTGATGACGACCCTTCGGGTAATATCGACACCCCGAAAAAACGGGCGAATTTGCCAAAGATTATCAGCGAGAAACAGGTCGATAAGCTGCTTGATCTTGCTGAAACATATGCCAAACGTGCAGATGTATCACCGGCCGAACATAAAAGAGCGATGCGTCTTCACACCATTGTTGAACTGCTTTATGCCACAGGTTTACGCATTAGCGAGCTTGTAAGTTTGTCTGCCCGTGTTGTTCGTGGCGGACCGGAATTTTTACTGGTGCGTGGCAAAGGCGCAAAAGAAAGAATAGTTCCGCTTTCCGAAAAAGCCGGACAAGCAGTCAAGGAATGGTTGGAACTGCGTGACAAAACGTCCGACAGTAATAGCCCTTATCTTTTCCCTGCCCATGCCGGCCAGGGCTATATCGCCCGCCAGCTTGTTGCGCGCGAATTGAAAGCTCTTGCTGTTGAAGCCGGAATCAGCGCCCATAACATTTCGCCGCACGTTATAAGACACGCTTTTGCCAGCCACTTGTTGCAACATGGTGCAGATTTACGCGTTGTACAACAATTGCTCGGCCATTCCGATATATCAACAACACAAATCTATACCCATGTTCTTGAAGAAAAGCTGCAAAGTCTCGTAAATGAGCATCATCCGCTTGCCGAGCGGTCTCATGCAGAGTAAAGAAAAAAGTTATGTGCTTTGTAAGAAACCGTAAAAGCTTGCAATAAACTTGAAAATAGTACGATAAAAAGCCGAAGAGTACGACAAAAGTTGGAGCCTATGTACAATTACCTTGATTTCGAAAAGCCGGTTGCCGATCTGGAAGGGCAAATCTTCGAACTGAAAAAAATTGCCCAGGAAAAGGGCAGTGTTGACATGGGCGACGAAATCCCGCGTCTGGAAGAGCGCGCACAAACAGCCTTGCGCGATCTTTATAAAAAACTGACACCTTGGCAAAAAGCCCAGGTTGCACGCCATCCTGACAGGCCACATTTCCTTGATTATTCAGCCGAACTTTTTACCGACGTGACACCGCTAGCCGGTGACCGCAAATATGGCGAAGATGAAGCAATCCAGGCAGGCTTTGCCCGTTTTAACGGTCAGGCAATTGCCTATCTCGGTCAGGAAAAGGGTTACGACACCCAATCGCGCTTGCGCTATAATTTCGGTTCGGCCCGTCCCGAGGGATACCGCAAGGCCGTACGTATTATGGAATTGGCCGACCGCTTTTCGCTTCCCCTTATCACGCTTGTCGATACTGCCGGTGCCTATCCCGGGGTAAGTGCTGAAGAACGTGGGCAAGCCGAAGCCATTGCCCAGTCAACGGCAGAAACCTTGCGACTGAAAGTACCGGTTGTCTCGGTCATTATCGGCGAAGGTGGTTCGGGTGGCGCTATAGCCATTGCTGCTGCCAATAAGGTTTATATGCTTGAACACGCCATTTATTCGGTTATTTCTCCCGAAGGAGCCGCCTCGATTTTGTGGCGCGATGCTACCCGCGCAAAAGATGCCGCAACGGCTATGCATATTACTGCACAGGATCTTTATAAGCTGAAGATCATTGACGGTATTATTCCCGAACCGCTCGGTGGCGCCCATCGCAATAAAAAAGAAGCGATTGATGCAACCGGCCAAGTGATCGAAGCGGCCTTAAAAGGTATGGCCGGAAAAGATGGTGATACCTTGAAAAGAGAACGCTGGGATAAATATCTCGAAATCGGGCGTTCACTTTCGCAAAAATAGCGATCAGAAATTTGTAAACTTTGCTCTATTAATGGCGATAGAAAAACAAACATTGCGATCATTGCAATGATGTTCACGTAAAAATCTATGTTTCACGTGAAAACATGGATTTTTATATTTTCATTTTCCAATATTCGAAACCCTGTTTCCATAAGCTCGGAAAAGCCGACCGATAATTTTGAAATTTTGGCGATGAATATTCACTGCTATCCATCTTCATCGTCTGTCCGCGTTTAAAAGCCTCAAACTCCGAACCGCTTGCGATTTTGACGGGTCATGTCCGATAGATAAATAAAAATCTGATGGAACCTTTTCAAACGGGAAAAAGTCTTAGCCCTACTCAACTCACCACAATCTTCAGATAATCATGCCAAATTTGTAAGCCCAAGAATATTTCTCGACACCCGCCAATTCATTAGGACAACAAACAGAATGACAAAACGGAAATCATATTTGTTGTTTTTAAAGAGAGATGTAGCTTTTGCCAAAAGGTGCGTTTTCGTCCCATGGAATTAACGAGGCGAGAGGCGAAAGAAAGTCACAGCCTTTTGTTATTCCTTTTCAGATTCGAGATTGGAATTTGGTGATTTTCCTTAATAAATCACGCAATTTTCTCGCCGACCCATTTTTATTGAATTGTTTTTTTATCGAGTGATAAGTGCGGGTTGAGATCTTGTAATAGACCCTAGGGTTATCAATTTGGTTCCGCGTGAAATAAAGGGTAAAATACGTTCCATTGTACGTCTGGAAATGGCAATACAGCCTTCAGTCGGCGAAAAATCCGGATGTGCAAGATGAAAAAAAATAGCACTGCCGCAGTTTTGAATTCTGCGACGGATATTCCAATCCGGTATCAATACGATGTCGTAAAGGCCATCACGGCGACACAGCCTTTCAGCACTATTTTTGTAAGGTAGTCTCACCGGACGATTATAATTTGTGTCCCATAACTGATCACACCAACCATCAGATGGTTTAACATGGTGGAGCTTCAGCAAATGATGTGGTAAGTTAGGAAAGTTATTTTTTTTAAACCCTCCGAGAATCGGCATGACAGCAATGGGTGTTGAACCGTCTCCTTCCCTTTTTCGGGGGGTCAAACCGTTTCTACCCAACGCGCAGGGGAAACGATATTGACCGATTGCCAATATCCCTTGTGTTGTGACACCGCATTTCTTGCGCACAAAAATAAACGGAACAATTTTTGGTGTTTTTAACGGATTTCTGATTAAAGGCACTTGCATGATGTTCAGTTTTTCGTGATTGTGACTGCAATTATTACATAACGCTTGATAGCGTTTTTTATAAGGACAGAAAATGACCGATCGCACCCTTTTGATTGTAGATGATGACGAGGATCTGCGCTCTATTCTGGTAGAGCAACTACAAATGCACGAAGAATTCAACGTTCTTCAGGAAAGTACGGCTGCAAAAGGTCTTGAAACCGCAAGAAACGGGAATGTCGACCTTATTATTATGGATATCGGTCTGCCTGATCTTGACGGGCGCGAAGCTGTAAAGAAATTGCGTCAGGAAGGGTTTCGCGCACCTATTATTATGCTCACAGGCCATGATACCGATTCGGATACAATTCTCGGTCTTGAAGCCGGCGCCAACGATTACGTAACGAAGCCGTTCCGATTTGCTGTTCTTCTTGCCCGTATTCGTGCCCAATTGCGTCAACACGAGCAAAGTGAAGATGCAACGTTCCAGGTAGGGCCTTACACTTTCAAACCCGGGCAGAAATTGCTGATTGATGATAAAGGAAGCAAAATCCGCCTGACCGAGAAAGAAGCGGCTATTATAAAATTTCTATATCGCGCAGGCGATAGTGTTGTCAGCCGTGATACGCTTCTGGAAGAAGTGTGGGGCTATAACTCGGGTGTAACAACGCACACGCTTGAAACCCATGTTTATCGCCTCCGCCAAAAAATTGAAAAAGATCCTGCCAATGCGCAGATATTGATAACTGATAGTGGCGGATATAGATTGAATCCTTGAGTTTTAAGCGAATCCGGATCGACCTGATTTGCGAAAACCGATGCGGATGAAACCTTAAAAAATGAATTGTCCTTTCGGATAAGGACAGTTCGATAAAACAGGGAGTTTTCGTTGGCTATAACCGACGACATTGCTTTGCTGAAGAAATTCGATTTTTTCAGTAAGATGACGACAGAACAGCTGCGTTTGTTGATTTTTGGTGCCGAGCGCAAGGAATTTGCGGCTGGTGAAATAATCTTCAAAGAAGGAGATCCCGCTGAAAGCGCTTATGTAGTGCTATCTGGAACTGTCAATCTCTACCGGCAAAATCATCCCGACCAGCCGATTGATATCGTCAATAAAAATGCACTTCTCAACGAGCTGGCTTTAATTACCGAAGTCAGTCGTCCATTTACAGCCATTGTTCAAACCCATTCGACTGCATTGAAAATCGATCGGTCTGTCTTTTTGCGTTTGATAAACGAGTTTCCTGAAATAACACAGAATATTTATGACTATGTAAGCGAACGTATTCGTGAACTTGCAAGCAATATCAATCATTTGCAAGATGTACAGCAGGATTGAAGCGGTTTTTTCAATACCCCTTGGCGCCTCGAAATCGATAGAATTATGAATCCGCTGAAAGCAGTTTCTCAAAGAGATTGATTGTGCAGTGAAGTTTTAACACGTCTTCCTTGGCACATTCCTCGGCATGGTCGAAATACCGATCGGTAAACAAACCTCATAACCAAAATTTTTAATAAAATACCCGCCGTTTACAGGGAAAATAGCAAAGGCGCGACTTTCAAAACTTGGCTGCTACCAAGCCAGAACTTGCACCATTAAAGTTTCGATACCCGATTGGCACTGTTTTCCTTGAACGATTGACGTTTCAATGCTGGTTGTTCCTGACTATATCCGCAGGTTGAAACGATTTACGATTGGTGATTTGTGGAGATAATGCCGGTATAAACACACGACGGGATTGGCGACGATGTATCAGCAACCCTTGGAACAGGCGTTTTTGTGCTTCGCAAATAATAATGCCGCCAAAATAAGGGAAAAAGTTGCGCGCCAAAGGTTCATAGATTGCAGAAAAACCGCGTGCCAGTGCGCTACCGGATGGTGAAAAATAGAGTGCCTCACCGATATTGACCACGCTGAAATTGGTTTCATGCAATAATTGTAATAATTGTTGGCGACTATAAGGTTGGCCACTGCCAAAAGGCGTGTGGTCGTTGCGCGCCCAAAGACCGCGGCGATTGGGTATGACGATGAGAATCCGGCCATTCGGTGCCAGAACACGCCACATCTCGCTCAACATTTCACGCGCGTTTTCAGCAAATTCCAGAGAATGGATAAGAATAATCCTGTCAACTGCCGAATCCGGTAATGGCAAATCCTCTTCAAATACCAATGCTGTGGCAACTTTGTCTGCCGAAGGCCATACGCAGGCCCCCTGATGGGCCGGCATGAAAGCAAAGCATCGTTCAGCGCGGCCGCGTAAATATTCCAGATAGGGGGTTACATAGCCAAGCCCCAATACACGTTCGCCCGCAACATCAATAGTCTTGAAGTTGAGCTTGTTTGTAATGGTTGAAAAAACTTTTTCACCAAGTGGTGTTTGATAGAAGGATCTGAATGTCAGTATATCCAAATAAGGTCCTTACTCCGCTTATCGTATGGTCCACCTATTGTAACGCGACAGGTGCTGCGACAGATGACTGTTGCTGAACCGGCTGGTTTTGAACTTGAGGCTGCGACGGCTGTGCCTGCTGCACATTTCTGTCCCAGCAACCAAGATTTTTCCCACGCAGATTATGCGCATCAATGTCAACGAGAGCACGCTGGTCGTCTTTCATCATATAGTAACGCGTTCTGGTTTTCACATTGATTTTTTGCCAACCGGCACATTCTGTCGGTAACTCGACTTTTTGTGTGGTAATTTTTTCCGTCCATGCTGTCGCCTGGGTTGCACATCCCGTAAGCATCAGGAAACATGGCAGAAATAATGTTTTGGCTGATATAAAACGATTCAAACTGCCCATGAATTTTCATCCGATCATTCGATGTTCACGTCATTCTCCGGAAAATGACAATAACAAACTCTGCCCCGATAACAAAAACAAATCGTTAATTTAAGGTTAAAATCTGACAAAAGCATGAAAACATCAAAACCCCGTGAAACGCTTTTCAGCAACTCACAAACGTGACAACTCTTAAGAAACGAGTTTTCGCAAACGTACCGTCTACGTTTCGATATAACAGACAACCATTGAAAGGACGTCTCATGAAACATCGCGCTTTAGGAAATACAGGTTTCAACATCGTGCCACTCGTCTTTGGCGGCAACGTCTTCGGTTGGACACTCAATGAGAAACAGTCTTTTACCATGCTTGATGCAATTGCCGAAAGCGGACTTAATGCCATTGATACAGCCGACGCCTATTCGACATGGGTTGAAGGAAATAAGGGGGGTGAGTCCGAAACCATTATCGGCAACTGGTTGAAACAAAATCCGTCAAAGCGGGATAAATTCTATATTTTTACCAAAGTTGGTTCGGATATGGGGGAAGCAGGGCACAAAGGTCTTTCTGCCCGCTGGATTGAACAGGCGGTTGAAGATTCTCTTCGCCGTTTACACGTCGATTTTATAGATCTTTATCAATCGCACTGGTTTGACCCCGAAACCCCTTTTGAAGAAACACTGGAAGCCTATAGCAAATTGTTGAAAGCGGGAAAAATCCGCGCCATCGGTTGTTCCAATATAACGGCAGAACAGCTCGAACAAGCAATGACAGCGGCAAAGAATAACAATCTTCCAAGCTATCAGACTTTGCAACCCGAATATAACCTTTATGACCGGCAGTCCTTTGAAGGACCACTTGCCGATACAGCGCAGAAATACGGTATGGGCGTTATAACCTATTACAGTCTGGCATCCGGTTTTCTTTCAGGAAAATATCGCTCGAAAGAAGACCTTGCGGGGCATAAGCGTGGTTCGCGTGTAGAAAAATATATGAACCCTCGCGGAATGCGGATTTTGGAAGCCCTTGATACAATTAGTGAAAAGCATAACGTGACACAGGCTGAAATTGCCCTTGCATGGCTTATAGCTAAACCGGCTGTTACTGCCCCTATTGCCAGTGCGACAAAGATTGACCAACTTTATAGCCTCGTCAAAGCGACCATGATTAATCTGAGCAAGAACGATATCGATACGCTCGATCAGGCAAGCAGTTATTAGAATTATCACTTCAACAGCTGGAGAGAAGAGGAATGTTCATTAAAAAATGGACGACGCCCTTCTTTCCGACTTTATAAATTATTCCATAATCATCATTATTATTAGAATGTTTTTTTAATTTCTGCCTATGAATGACATAATTTAGCTATATCATTCTATGATTTGGCTCTATCCTGATAATAAGCAAGCGGGAGCGCGAAAAAACCGTTCTGCTTGAAAAATTTCACGACAATCATTCAGGGAGACCGGTCATGGCGGATAAACATTCAGGGAAAAAAGGACGTGGCATCGTTTATAATTCTGTATTGGAGACGATCGGAAACACGCCACTTGTCCGCATCGACCATTTTGCCAAAAATAAAGGCGTAAAAGCCAACCTTTTGGCAAAACTTGAATTTTTCAATCCATTGGCAAGTGTCAAAGATCGTATCGGACTTGCTATGATCGAGGCACTTGAAAAACAGGGAAAAGCCCATCCCGGTAAAACTGTTCTAATCGAACCGACATCCGGCAATACCGGTATTGCACTTGCTTTTGTTGCAGCTGCCAAAAGTTACAAGCTGATTTTGACAATGCCGGAAACCATGTCAATCGAGCGACGCAAATTGTTGAAGTTTCTTGGTGCCGAACTGGTATTGACGGAAGGTGCTAAGGGAATGAAAGGTGCCATTGCCAAAGCCGAAGAGCTGGCTGCCGGAAATCCGGACGCTATTATTCCCCAACAGTTTGAAAATCCGGCGAATCCGGAAATCCACCGCCAGACAACAGCTGAAGAAATCTGGAATGATACTGATGGTAATGTCGACTTTCTGGTTGCCGGTTTTGGTACGGGCGGCACTATTACCGGAATTGGTGAAGTGATAAAAAAACGTAACCCCGATTTTAAAATCGTTGCGGTAGAGCCGAAAGATTCGCCGGTTTTATCGGGTGGACAACCCGGTCCACACAAAATTCAAGGTATCGGAGCGGGTTTCATACCGAAAATACTCAATACAAAAATCATCGACGAGATTGTAACTGTTTCAAATGACGATGCATTCAAGAATTCGCGGGATCTTGCCCATCTGGAAGGAATTCCGGTTGGCATTTCTGCCGGCGCTGCATTGACAGCCGCTGTCGAGGTTGGCAAGCGTCCGGAAAACAAAGGGAAAAACATCGTCATTATCATTCCCGATTTTGCTGAAAGATATTTGTCTACCCAGCTCTTTGAAGGCCTTGATTGAGCTCGCCCCGAAACAGAAAGTGAAGCGTTCAAGTTTAAGCTTATTGGTAACGATCGGCCGGATAAAAATAATCCGGGCGAGATGTTACGACAGAATGGAAATGTTGGATTGGTTGTTTGCACTTTTCCCGAGCCAAAGGTGATGTGCATCAGCCGTTCAAAAAATGGTCCAATAAAAAATGAACAATGGCAATCCCCATCGAAGTTAGCCTGAACAAGTCGGACTTTTTCCGAAATCGTTACCGAAACCGGTTATTACTGGAGAAGCGACGTATTAAATGCGTCAAACAATATCCTTCTCCAGCTATAACCACGTTCGGATAAGTTATTGCTTATCATTGACCTTAAGCCAATCCTGCATTTGGCTTATTTCTTTCTGTTGGGCCGCAATAATCGTTTCAGCAAGCTTGCGTGCCTCCGGATCTTTTCCGTATTTCAATTCAACTTCTGCCATATCGACGGCACCCTGATGATGGGCAAGCATCATTTTAATAAAATCGACGTCTGCATTGCCGCTCATTTTGATAGACATGTTTTTCATCATGGATTCATTGACTTTATCCAAAGCTGATGAAGATGCTGATAAAGCTTGCGAGGCAGTCGAGGCTGCAGTTTTTGCCATATCTGTCACGTGACTGTTTTCACTTTGAGCTGCTGCATAGCAAATTGAAGCACAAGAAATACATAAGGCCACTACCAATTTCTTCATATTAAAAATCCTCTTGGTTAATTAAATTCTGTCTTTAAACATAGTTTAGTTTAACAGATGGGCAAGCTGGATTGCCGATGAAAATATAAAACAACGTTCTGAACGACCTTCATCACAAAAAGCAGGTGAAGACCGGAAATGTAATGGAATCATTAAATTTTGCGGAATAAATATTTTAATCATGAAAAAACAAGAATTTCTAAAATTCAATGAATTGATTGGTCTCGTCACGTCTTGAACAAAAATTCCGACGTTTATGAATAAGGCTGAATTTTTATTGGATTCGATGCCCGAAAATATTTTTTCGAGTTTTAAAAATAAAATATTTCCGCTTAATTTGTTGGCTAACCGTTTCGCCAACTTTCCGGTTTTTGCGATATATAGTTGCCCGGTTTAAAAATTATTTTGAATATGCGCAAAGCGTTAGATTGTCTGCGATCCGCATCAGAGGCGAAAACGCATTGCTCTCAAAGAAATTCTGGCCCCCAAGAAACCGCCTGAATTAGCGATAATTGAAACAATTGCAAAACGCCTGACCGCATGGCCTCTCTCTGTCAGAGGAGCCGGCATCAAGAGGTTCGTCAATCAAACTTCAACAAACGTTCAAGATAATCTTTTTCACTTTCAGGCAATGCGGATTGCCCCAATTTTTTCCGGATTTCATCAAGAATGCGACGGGCACGCTGCATATCGCTTTCTTGAGGAATTCCGTTCTTTTCCGACTGATGTCCTGCCGATCCCAGTTTACGCCCGAGAGGATCTTTTGCAGCTGCGTCGCCATTTTCGTCTTTTTCGCCATTTTTCTTCATGGCCTGCTGCATTTCCTGCATCAGTTCCCCCGCCCCATTGCGCATCGCATCCAAAGCTTGCGACTGTTGATCGGCAGAGCCACCCGCATCCCCCTGCTGAAGCGACTGGCCCGATTTATTCATTTTATTTTCGGCATCTTTCAATCCGTCACCGGATTTCAAGCCTTTATCGGATAAGTCTTTGCCGAATTTTTTCAATTCCTGCTCAAGATCATCTTGCCGTTTTTTTAATCCATCAAGGTCTTTGCGGTATTCTTCGGGTGTTTTTTCCCCGCGCTCACGCTCATCTTCAAGTTTATGGGTATCATTTAAAGTCTCTTGTTGCCTGCGCATCAAGTCGCCAAGCTTATCAAGCTGCTTTTGCATCTCCTCCATCTGGTTTCCGGCTTCTCCCGAACCGCCGTTCCCGCGATTGACCTGAAGATTATCCATGAGCTGTTCAAGTTCGTTTAAAAGCTGTTCAGCCGCACTGTGGTTTCCCAACTTGGCCATATCCTCAAGCTGTTCGAGTTTTCGGGCAAGTTCATCCGGTGAGAGATTTTGTGCCTTTTCAGAAGGCTTTTGGCCAAGGCCATCGTTTTGTTGCTGTTCGGCAAGTGCGGCAATATAATCATTCATTGCCTGACGCAAGGCGTCAGTCAGACGTTCGATTTCCTCAGGAGAAGCGCCATTTCTTAAAGCATCCCGCAGAGCTGCCGCGGCTGCCTTCAAGTTCTTTTCTGCCTGATTGACGTTGTCTCCCTCGATACCGATTGCTGTTTGCCACATAAAATCGGCAACATTTTTCAAATCTTCATCGGTTTCTGCCAGATGAAGTCGGGTCCAGATGCTACGCAATGCCAGATAATGGGAAAAATTGTTAATCGTATCTTCCGGCCTCAAAGTGAGAGCTGACAACATATCAAGTACATGATCGCGAGAAAGCGTATTAAGTGCCAATATCCGGCGTTGTTCAACCACTGCACGGGCAAGCGGATTGCCGAAATTTCTTTGCGGCAATGTCATCGTACGCGTTTCGCTTCTTCCCTGATGACCGGCGCCATCTTCTGCAACGAGTGTTAACCGCACTTCCGAACCTGCCCATGGATGGGTGCTGACATCCTGCACGGTGCGCGCATCACCTTTGCCGCCGCGCGGAATCATCAATTTGATTTCCGGTGCATCATAAAGTGGGTGACCGGTTTCCTTGATAGCGGATGTAGGCGATATTTCCACGTAAGCTTTCTCTACCCCGTAATCATCATCAAGCGCATAATCGAGTTCCAGCGAACCATTGAGAATACGTCCTGGCTCCTTGGTAAGCCTGATAGTAGGCGCATGATCGGCAACAACATCAAAATGCCAGTTCTTTTCATAGTGGCGGGTTCTTAATGTCATATCTCCCGATGAAGAAAGAGTGGTCTCGAACGTCTTGCTATTGCTTCTGTGTGTTCCTTCGTCGAGAGCGCCGATATTTACCGTTTTTCGGGTTTGATTATCGCGCAATTTCAGTGTTGCATCTCCGCCATCAACCAAACGGATAGTGACTTTGCTTCCTTCCGGAACTTTGGCGTTCGAAAGATTGCCTTCTGTCAGATAGATAGGCGCTTCGCGGGTATAAGGCGGCGGTGTTACCCATGCGTCCATTCGCATTTTCGACAAATTGACAGGTTGGGAAAAATCAAAAAGATCGGCAATCCTTCCGCCGGATGCACCGGAAGAATAGGCAAACGCTGTTACCGTAAAAAGCACCACCAGCGCCCGCAATGCCAAGGGATCAATCCGCGTAATCCCTGTTTCCGGTGCGCCTGTTTTCAGATTGTGAAGGGCACTTGCCATACGGCGCTGATGTTCGGCCCAAAGAGCTTTGACAAAAGCATTGTTGTCATCATTGACCGGCGCATCATAAAGCGTTTCGAGAGGCTGGTTTTTCAGGCCACTTGCCTGTTCAATCCGGTGGTCGATGTCCTTTCGGGAAGGAAAATGAAAACCGGAAATGAAAAACAGCGAACCGATTGCTATAAAAAGCAGTGCCCAAAGCACAATCACATGCGGCCAATAGGAAAGGTAATTGAAAACACCAAACCATGTGAGCGACAACAAAATCAACAACACAAGAACGCATGTAATGATACGTGGCCACACGCGTTCAAATGTCAGAACACACCAGGCAACAGCTCTTGCTTTGGCAAGTGCCGCCAGCCGAAACCGGAAAGTGCGCTCATCGTTCAGCAAGGTTCAAGTTCTTCCATTCGCATCGATTCGATTTATCATTGCAATAAAACAGCAAAGACAAAACCCTTTGCCAAAAATGTCTCGCCGATTTTAGCTGAAAACCGGCGAGCCTTATATCAAGAATTTTCTACCCATTCGGGCACCCGATCAAGCCCGATCATTTTCTCATACGAAATACGCGGGCGAACGATATCAAAACGCTTGTCACACACCAAAACTTCAGGAACCAAAAGACGTGTATTATAGGTGCTTGCCATAACTGCACCATAAGCTCCTGCACTGCAGACAGCCAGCAAATCACCGGCTTTTGGCGAGGGAAGAAAGCGACCCAACCCCATGTAATCGCCCGTTTCGCAAACCGGACCAACAATATCGGCCTTCATTGGCACATCATTCTGCCTTGGCTCTTTTACCGGTACAATGTCGTGCCAGGCATCGTATAAAGTCGGGCGGATCAGATCGTTCATTGCCGCATCCACAATAACGAAATTTCTTCCTGCCCCATGTTTTATATAGATGACAGAGGTTACCAGAATACCGGCATTGCCGACGATATTACGCCCTGGCTCCATAATGATCTGGACATTGAGTGAAGCAAAATGTTTTTTGACAATATCTGCATATTCGGCCGGCGAAGGCGGGGGCATATTATCCTTGCGATAGACAATGCCAAGTCCACCACCGACATCGACATGACGGATATCATGCCCCTCATCCCGCAGAACGTGGACAAAATCGGCAACGAGTGAAAAAGCATCGTCAAAAGGCTGCAACTCGCAAATCTGGCTACCGATATGGACGTCAACTCCATGGACATCGAGACCCGGGAGTTTTGCTGCCCGTTCATAAACCTCACGTGCGACCGCAATAGGAACACCGAACTTGTTTTCCGACTTTCCGGTGGCAATTTTCTGATGTGTCTTGGCGTCGACATTGGGATTGATGCGCAAGGAAACACGTGCTTTTTTCCCTATTGCAACAGCGCGTGCGGATAACTGTTGTAATTCGGGTTCTGATTCGGCATTGAAACAGTGGATATCATGACCAAGGGCAAAATCGATTTCTTCAACGGTTTTCCCGACACCGGAATAAACTATCTTGTCAGCAGGAATACCCGCCTTGAGTGCGCGACGCAGTTCCCCGCCCGACACGACGTCACTACCTGCTCCTTTTTTTGCAAGCAAGCTCAAAACCGCTTGATTGGAATTGGCTTTCAGCGCAAAGGCAACAAGCGCATTGGTGTCGGCAAACGCATGGCGATACTGTTCAAACTGTTGCTGAATGGCTGTAGCCGAATAGCAATAAAAAGGCGTTGCCAATTTTCTTGCTATATCGGCAATCGCTACATCTTCTGCATGTAGGAGGCCGTTACGATATTGGAATGGCTGCAATTAATGCCTCTGTTTAATCAAGCGATCGAGGATAAACGGCTTATCGACCTTGGGTTTTTGAACCATGTTACCGTTTGCATCTTCAACCATTGTGGATGGCGGCGGTTCAAGCGGACCTTTGCGCCCGCAACCGGCCAAGGCCACGCCACAGATTGTGACAATCATTAAACCGGCCAGAGTTTTTTTCATGATCGCGTCTCTTTCCAAAAAGCTTGTCCCATTTAAAAATAGCAAGCGTTACGCTCTTTCCGAACTATTTTAAACCTATTCCCATTCAATCTATTCTTTGTGTAGCGTTCAAATTCAGGCTTTGGCAAGGCGTTTTTTCCAATAGTCGATTTGGCGACGCACTTCTTGCGGAGCAGTACCACCATAACTTTTGCGACTTTGAACAGACTTTTCAACGCTTAGGACATCAAAAACGTCTTCCGTGATATCCGGATAAACAGTTTTCAAATCTTTCAAAGTCAGATCGGAAAGATTACATTTTTTCTTTTCAGCCAAAGCCACTGCGTGACCGGTGATATGGTGGGCTTCACGAAATGGCAGACCCAATTTTCTAACAAGCCAGTCAGCAAGATCGGTTGCAGTCGAATAACCGGAACCGGCAGCTTTTTTCATAACGTCGCGATTGACCTCAAGATCGCCAATCATACCTGCCATTGCTGCGAGCGATAATTCGAGCGACTGGGCAGCATCAAAAACCTGCTCTTTGTCTTCCTGCATATCTTTTGAATAGGCAAGCGGCAAACCTTTCATAATGGTCAATAAAGCAATCAGCGATCCGTTGATCCGTCCGGTCTTTGCACGAACAAGTTCAGCCGCATCCGGATTTTTCTTTTGCGGCATAATAGATGAACCGGTCGAAAAAGAATCAGGTAAATGGATAAAGTTGAATTGTGCCGTTGACCAGATAACAATCTCTTCGGCAAGGCGTGAAAGATGGATTGCGCAAATGGCTGTTGCACTTAAAAATTCCAACGCGAAATCACGATCGGACACACTGTCGATCGAATTTCTTGTCGGCTCCCTGAAACCCAAAGCCTTTGCTGTCATGAAACGATCGGTGGGAAAGCTTGTACCGGCAAGGGCCGCTGCCCCCAAAGGCGATTCGTTCATCCTTTCGCGTGCATCATGCATACGCGACAAATCGCGACCGAACATTTCGACATAGGCCATTAAATGGTGACCAAGAGTAATCGGCTGGGCAACCTGCAAATGCGTAAAGCCCGGCATAAGTGTTTCGACTTCCTGATCGGCGCGATCGAGCAATGTTTCAATCAGATGTCTGATAGACTGTATTGTCTTGTCGGTTTCTTCCCTGACCCAGAGCCGAAAATCCAAAGCGACCTGATCGTTTCTCGAGCGGGCAGTATGGAGTCTGCCTGCGGCCGGACCAATCAGTTCGGCAAGGCGGGCTTCAATATTCATATGGATATCTTCAAGCTTGCGCGAAAAGACAAATTTGCCGCTCTCGATTTCGGCAAGAATGGTTTTCAAGCCTTTTTCGATCTCGTCATAATCCGCCGCCGATATAATGCCTTGCGCAGCCAACATAGCGGCGTGTGCCGACGAACCTTTAATATCTTCTTTATAAAGTTTTTTATCAAAGCCGATCGAAGCGTTGATCTCTTCCATAATGGCTGCCGGACCCGAGGCAAAACGGCCGCCCCACATCTGGTTGCTTGATCCATTGTTCTTCATATATGTTAGCCCCCATCGAAAGGACGAAAAAATGGTTGCAAGAATTCTCGAAAAAGCAAAATCTTCCGGTAAAATCCGGAAAATAATTGCCACAACTACACTTGGTGTACTGAGCATATACGCGATAATGATGGGGTCTGACAACCAAGTTTACTCTTTTCCTTCGCTGATTTCTGTTGCCCATGCCGAAGCGGCGTCTTCCTGCACCGTCAAACCTGAAAAAATTGACAAGCTCAAACAAGCGGCAAACGGTTTTTTCAAGAATATGCGTTTTGCAGACGAACCTTATGATGCAGCCAAACTCAACTTCAAGGATGAAGCGGGCAAAGATCATACATTGGCAGAATTTTCCGGCAAAACCCTGCTTGTCAACCTGTGGGCAAGCTGGTGTGTACCCTGCCGCAGTGAAATGCCGGAACTTGCCAATCTTAAACGTTCCCTCGGCAATGACGCATTCGATGTCATGGCTATCAACATTGATAAAACAGCTACCGACAAAAAAGTGAAAGACTTTTTGAAAAGCATCAAAGCCGACAATATCGTTTTCTATCGCGACCAATCCATGGATGTTTTTAACGAAGTGCGCAAACAGGGGCTCGCTATGGGACTTCCCATCACCATGTTGATTGATAAAAATGGATGTTTGCTCGCTTCCTATAACGGTTCGGCACCATGGAGCAATGCCGATTCGGAAAAACTGATGAAAGCTGCAATGGAAGTCGATAAAAAAGACTGATCATCCGCTTTCTATTCTCGACAATACTTAAAAAATAATCAGGATATGAAGTTGACCGGTTGCAAACCGGTCAAAGCCGTTTTTTGCTAAAATCAGGCTCAAAACCTTGACGTTTTTTACGTTGCACAGCCAAATCGAGTGCGCCCAGAAATGCCGAGCGGTCACGGCCGGAAAACGGGCGTGGACCACCTGTTACGACACCGCTTTCCCGCAAATTTTCAAACAAATTGCGGGTAGCCAATGCCGCGCCGATTGTGGCCGCATCAAAGAGCCGGCCGGAAGGCGAAATAGCAACCGCCTCCTTTTTGACCACACGATCGGCAAGCGGCACATCATTGGTGACAACAATACTGGCCTCATCGGCCTTTTCTGCAATCCAGTCGTCTGCCTTGTTGAGCCCTTGATCGACAATAACAGCTTCAAGAAAATCCTCGTTCGGTATTCTCATGAAGCTGTTCGAGACAATAAACGTTTTGATATGATAGCGTTCGGCTACACGGTATGCTTCAGCTTTGACAGGACAGGCATCGCCGTCAAGAAACAACTTTATAATCGGTTTGTCTGTCATCGTTTTGCTGTTTCAGCCCTTCTTCTTTTTCCTTGTTCTGTTCTATAGAGCGCACCAATTGGCCAGGCTGTTGCTGGCGGTTACGATAAAACATAATGGCTGCATTGATTTCTCCACCGAGAATAAAAATGGCACTTAACATATAGAGGAAAATGATTGCCACCATAATCGAGGCGAGCCCTGCATAAGTGGAAACATAATTGGCAAATGTTGCCAGATATTGTGCAAATAACATTGAGGCTAAAACCCAAACCACCATAGTTACACCGATGCCGGGCAAAATATCAGCCAATTTCCGTTTTCCGGCAGGAAGCCATTTATGGGCAATCAACAAGCTGACCAAAAGGACTACAACTGCAATGGCATAACGCCAGAAGCGGATTGTGCCAACATATTGGCCGATAACCGGATAATCATGTTGAAGAATATTGATAACAAGTGGCGCCAGCACCAGAAGAAAACTGATAACCATCAATCCTATCGTGCCGACAATGACAAAAAACAGGCTTTGAAACCGGCAGAAAAACAGGCTGCGCCTATCGACCACGCGATAAGCACGATTAAGCGCGGTTCGCAATGCTTCCACGCCGTTTGAAGCAAAATAGGCAGTTCCGATAACCGAAATGGTCAACAAACCACCGCGCTGAATGGTCATGACATTGACAACCTCCTTGACAATTGGTCCGGCAATTGCATCAGGCAGCATTTTCAAAAGCGCATTGACGCTTTGCTGGGTATAGGCACGTGCCCCGATAAAACTTGCAAGTGATGTTGCAAAAATCAGGAAAGGAAACAGCGCCATCAAACCGGACAAAGCTATATGACTGGCAAAAGCGCTGCCAGAATCACGGAAATAGTGGCTGACAGCGTTATATAAAATGCGCCAACAAAAGCGTAAGGGTCTCGGCTTCAAATCAATGTCTTTCCCGTTAATCAACCTCAATATATGGGGCTGATCGCACAGATTATCTGTATAAAATTATTTTAATTGAGAACGCAATCTATACAAGCGCTACAACAGCTATTTCAGTGTTTTCCCGTCATTTGATAATGTTACTCAACTTTAATGGACTTTGCCACAAGCCAATCTATCTATATTTTTAAATGAGACAGACGATTTCTCGAGGAGTCCAAAATGGTCAAAATCAATAAAATCTACACGCGTACTGGTGATGATGGAACAACAGGTCTTGTTAATGGCCCGCGGCGCTCGAAAGCCGATTTGCGCGTTGATGCTTATGGCTCGATTGATGAAACCAATGCAACAATCGGACTTGCCCGTCTCGAAACCGTAAGCGATCTCGACAAAATGCTTGAAGAAATACAAAATGATCTGTTCGATCTCGGAGCCGATCTTGCAACCCCGCAAGAAAGCGAAAATAAAACAGATTTGCGTGTTCTTTCCACCCAGACGAAACGGCTTGAGGATGAAATCGACAGGCTGAATGAAAAACTCTCGCCCTTGAAATCCTTCGTTTTACCAGGCGGGTCCAAAGCATCCGCCTATCTACATCTGGCCCGCACTGTCGCAAGACGTACTGAACGGACTATTGTTGCATTGAGTAAACAGGAAAATGTCAGCAAAGATGTTCTGGGCTATATCAACCGGCTTTCGGATTTTCTGTTTGTTGCTGCCCGTTATGCTAATGATTGTGGTAAAAATGATGTATTATGGGTACCGGGAAAGAATCGCTAGAGGAGGAACCAGCGCATGATAAAGACGGTCGCTATCGTCGGAGCAGGACAAATGGGTGGAGGAATTGCCCAAACTGTTGCGACTGCCGGTTTTAAGGTTCTTCTTTATGATATTTCGGCCGAACAGGTTGAACATGCCATCTCGACGATCAAATCAAATCTTGCCCATCTCGTTAAAGCCGGAAAAATGAGTGAACAACACCGGCTTCAAACAATTGAAAAGCTTTCAACCCGATTGACTATCGACGAGTTGAAAGATGCCGATCTTATCATTGAAGCTGCAAGCGAAGATGAAAATATCAAGAGGGATATTTTCATCAGTCTATGCGAAAATCTTGCGCCTGCAACCATTCTGGCCACCAACACATCGACCATTTCGATTACCCGTCTTGCTGCGACCACAAACCGGCCGGAAAAATTCATTGGCACGCATTTTATGAATCCGGTACCACAAATGAAACTTGTTGAAGTGGTGCGCGGCATCGCAACCAGCGAAGAAACCTATTCGACAATTTGTGACTTTGTCACTTCAATCGGTAAAACTTTTACCGTTACTGAAGACTTTCCTGCCTTCATCGTCAATCGTGTCTTGGTGCCGATGATTAATGAGGCGATCTACGCTCTTTATGAAGGCGTAGGGGATGTCAATGCAATTGATACTGCTATGAAACTCGGTGCCAATCATCCGATGGGGCCATTGGAACTTGCCGATTTTATTGGACTCGATGTCTGCCTTGCGATTATGCATGTTTTGCATCAGGGATTGTCAGACTCGAAATATCGTCCTTGCCCGTTATTGATAAAATATGTCGAAGCCGGCTGGTTGGGGCGCAAAAGTGGCCGCGGCTTTTACGACTATAGCGGTGAAACACCAGTCCCCACACGTTGAGTTTTCTTGAAAAGCGAGAAGGCATAAAGCGCTATTTAGAAATAAAGGCGACAAAATAATGGCTTCGAACGTCAGAAATCTCGCAACTCGTAATGCAAAAGAGACCCTTACCTCCCCCCCCCCTGGAAAAGAGTTAAAGCCGCTCTTTTCCGGTTTCCGGACAAAATCCTTCAATGACCCGTTCGTGAAAAACAACAAAACTCGCCGAAAAAGCCTTTTCCAAAATGGTCTTTCAATCCTGCATTTTTTTGAAATCCGAAGATATTCCACTTCGGGAATTTGATGACCCGTAAAGCTGATGACTTGTGCTGTTCAGCTTAATGGCCAAATACAAAACATTGTCATTTTTAAAACCGGCGGGCAACAAAACATAGGCCACTGAACTCTAGTGCTTTCAAGCCATAACGCTCGTAAGACGCGTCAAATCGAGTGCCGTAAATTGGCATCCAAACCGCTTTTTACAAAGGTCAAAGGCTCGCTTTAAAACTTAGTTACGTAATTTTTCAGGAATGATGCGATCGGGTGGACGATGGTGGTCGATAAAAGCTCTGATATTGATGATGACTTTTTCTCCCATATCAATCCGGCTTTCCACCGTCGCCGATGCCACGTGCGGCAGAAGCACCACCTTGCCTTGCTTTGCCAATTTGGCGAGCGATGGACTGAAATTCGGTTCTTTTTCGAAGACATCAAGGCCTGCGCCGGCAAGTTTGCCATTTTCTATCTGTCGGGCGAGGGCATTTTCCTCAATAATTTCACCCCGAGCCGTGTTAACGACGTAGGCTGTTTCCTGCATCAAAGCAAGGCGTTCAGCTGAAAGGAGATGGTAGGTGTTCTCGGTGAGCGGGCAATTGATTGAAAGAATGTCAATCGTCTTCAACATATCATCAAGATCGGCCCAATAGGTCGCTTCCAGCTGTTCTTCAATTTTTTCGCTAACGCGGGCGCGATTATGATAGTGGATCGAAAGACCGAAGGCTTTGGCGCGGCGCGCAACTGCTGTTCCAATGCGACCGAGACCGATAATACCGAGTTTCCTTCCATAGATGCGCCGTCCCAACATCCAGTCCGGCGACCAACCCGGCCAGATACCTCTTTCATTGAGTACATCGGCACCCTCGACAAGACGGCGCGGCACTGCCAATATCAGTGCCATTGCCATATCGGCTGTATCTTCTGTTTGAACATTCGGGGTGTTGGTCACTAGGATGCCACGACCGGTCGCCGCCTTGATGTCGATATTATCGGTACCATTGCCAAAATTGGCAATCATCCTGAGATTATCTCCTGCCTGATCGATAAGGTCCTTGTCGATGATATCGGAAATTGTCGGCACAAGAACATCCGCACGTTTTACCGCATCGACCAGCTCCTGTCGTGACATCGGCCGATCTTGTTTGACAACCTCGGTATTAAAAAGCTCGCACATGCGTCTTTCAACCTGTTCCGGAAGCTTGCGTGTCAAAATGACCAACGGTAATTTTTTCCCCTGCATAGAAAACCTCGAAATATTTCCGCTATTTTTTGCGATTATTGAGACCTCTTTAACCAGCACTATGGCATAGGATCATCAGGCTGTCATGAGTCTGGTCTGCTTATAGCAGAAAAGAAACCAAAGAACACAAGAGAAGAGAGGCACACACAGTGGACAGTTTCAGCAAATTCCGTTTTTCGAACCTCGGAAGAATGTTTTGCTTTGCAAGCATTTGTTCGGTTCTGACGGGTTTGTCTTTACTATTTTTTACCGCTTCCGGCTTTGCAGAAGAAGAAGCGGCTCAGGAAGCTTCCCAAAATGTGGGGCCTAGCGGTTTGCCATTGCCGCGTTTTGTTTCCATCAAACCGGCGCGGGTTAATGTGCGCGTTGGTCCCGGACGTAATTATACGGTTGTGTTTTCTTATCAAAAACAGGGTCTACCCGTAGAAATTACGCAGGAATATGACCAGTGGCGCAAAATTCGTGACTCGGATGGTGATGAAGGTTGGGTCTACCAGTCCCTTTTGTCAGGCCATCGCACAGCAATGATAACACCTTGGCAAAAAGACAAATCCAAGCTTGCCCCCATGCGTCGGGAACCAAGCGAAAATGCACCACTTGCTGCCGAACTCGAACCCGGCGTCATCGCCTCAATTCATAAATGTGACGGTAAATGGTGCGAACTCGATGTCAACCATACACGTGGCTATGTAGCACAGGATCAACTTTGGGGTGCCTATCCCGGCGAGACCGTCAAGAACTGATGCCCAGCCACTTAATTAACAGCTTTTAAATTACTGCCGTCGAAATCGTCCGGTTTTTATGTCCATCTATATTCACATTGTTTCGGGAAATCGGTTTAACGCTCACAATTTTCAGAAAAAATCATCCTACTTTTTCGGGATACAACTTTTGAAACATACACACATCTTATCCAAAAACCGTTTCACACTTTTTGGGATGTGGCTTTTAAGTGCACGCACATCTGTCCAAAAACCGTTTCACACTTTTTGGGATATGGTTTTTTAAGTACACGCACATCTTATTCAAAAACCGTTTCACACTTTTTGGGATGTGCATGTTGGGATGTGCGTGTGAATCCCCCCGCCTTCAGCTAACTTTCACCACCAGATCGTCCAGCCCGTCAATATGACCTATCAATTCGTCACCTTTTTGCACCGGCCCCACGCCAGCCGGCGTTCCCGTCATGATAATATCACCTGCCTGCAGCACAAATAATTGCGACAAATAAGCAATCATTTCAGGAATTTTCCAGATCATCTCGTTCAAATTGCCCGACTGGCAGCATTTGCCGTTCACCGAAAGGGTAATCGAACCTTCATTCATGTCTTTGGTTTGTGATTTTTCGGTCAAAGGAGAGCAGGGAGCCGAATGTTCAAAGGCCTTCGCCGTTTCCCATGAGCGTCCCGCTTTTTTAAGTTCTGCCTGTAAATCACGTCGCGTCATATCAAGGCCAACAGCAAAACCGAACACGCAATCCTGCGCCTCTTTCGTTGTCAAGTTTTGTCCACCTTTTTGAAGAGCAACAACAAGCTCTATCTCATGTTCGACATCATGACTTTTCGGGGGGTAGGGGAAAACACCATCAAACACCAGATTATCAGGATTTTTCTGGAAAAAGAATGGTGCTTCCTTTGACGGATCATGCCCCATTTCTATTGCATGATTTGCATAATTACGACCAACGCAATAAATCCTGTGAACCGGAAAAACTTTATTACTCCCTTTGATCGGGATGCCGACAATTGCGGGTGGCGTAAATATGAAATCACGCATTTCTTTGTCCTCTCATTAAAAGAAACTATGCAGAACGGAAAAATCCGGATGACCGGCCTTAATGAAAACTTCTATATAAAATTTTAAACCGGTTTTTCTGGCTAAGATTTGTTGCAATCGTTAATTTTACAGTCATTCCTCGACTAATTTTGAAGTCTACATTCACTTGACTTCAGTAACCAGCAGCCGGACTGCAAAAGCTGTAAAAATTCCGGCCATTAAAAAATCAAGTATTCTTACAAAATGCGGGTTTTCCTTTAAGGCTCTGGCAAATTTGTCAGCCGCCAATACCATTGAAACCGTGAAGGGAAGGGATATCGGAATGAAAGAAGCACCGAGAAAAAATATCTTTTCAGGCGCATGCGGGTCGTGCGCATCCACAAATTGCGGTAAAAAGGTCAAATTGAAGAGAAGAACTTTCGGATTTAGAAGATTGATCGCAAGACCGGTAAGGTAATTCCGTTTTACACTGAGTTTTTTCTGCTTTTTTCCGTCGACCAAAAAATTCGACCGGTTCAAAAGCGCTTGTAGTGCAAGCCACAAGAGATAGACCGAGCCCGCCACTTTGAGGATAAAAAACGCTGTTGGCGAGGCTATTATCAATGCCGAAAGGCCGACAGAGACTGCAAAAACCTGAATGATAATACCTGTTGTGCAACCGGCAATGCAGGCAAGACCTGCCGCTTTTCCTTGCGATATGGCGCGGCCGACAAAAAGCGCCATATCGGGCCCCGGAATGAGTGTCAAAATGATTGCTGCACCGGCAAATTCCAAAAACACATGGGCGTCTGGCAAGAAAGACATGATCATGATCTCTCGTTAATCATCTTTGTCTTATTGTTTTATCAAACCATTTCAATCTGTTTTTATAAGTTTTATGTAAGAAAAAATTTTTGATTGCTTGCATGGTTGCTATCTCCTGATAAAACAGCTCATATCAATTCAATCGGGTCAATCAATTGGGGCCATTAATTATCGGACAGAAAAAATGGAAAAGTGGAAAGACGTTAAAAAAGTTGTACTGGCCTATTCAGGCGGCCTTGATACTTCAATCATATTAAAATGGCTGCAAACCGAACTCGGTGCTGAAGTCATCACCTTTACGGCCGATCTGGGGCAGGGCGAAGAACTTGAGCCGGCACGCCGCAAAGCCGAGATGCTTGGTGCAAAGCAAATTTTTATGGAAGACTTGCGCGAAGAATTTGTTCGCGATTTCGTCTTTCCGATGTTTCGTGCCAATGCAGTGTATGAAGGTGTCTACCTTCTTGGAACATCAATTGCCCGCCCGCTCATTTCAAAACATCTGATTGAAATTGCCAAAAAAACCGGTGCCGATGCAATTGCCCATGGCGCGACCGGTAAAGGCAACGATCAGGTTCGTTTCGAACTTTCAGCTTATGCTTTGAACCCCGATATCAAGATCATTGCGCCATGGCGTGACTGGAATTTCAAGAGCCGTACAGAACTTCTGGATTTTGCCCAGAAACACCAGATTCCTGTGACTAAAGATAAACAAGGCGAAGCACCGTTTTCGGTCGACGCCAATTTGCTACACTCTTCTTCAGAAGGCAAAGTATTGGAAGACCCGTCACTTCCGGCTCCCGAATATGTGCATTTGCGCACTGTCTCGCCTGAAACGGCACCCGACAAACCGACAATTATCACCATCGGCTTCAAGAAAGGTGACGCTGTTTCAATCAATGGCAAACAAATGTCGCCGGCAACTTTGCTGACCGAACTCAATAAATATGGTCACGATAACGGAATCGGTCGTGTCGATCTGGTTGAAAACCGCTTTGTCGGCATGAAATCACGCGGTGTCTATGAAACTCCCGGTGGTACAATCCTGCTTGCAGCCCACCGTGCTATTGAATCCATCACGCTTGACCGCGGTGCAGCACATTTAAAAGATGAGCTGATGCCGCGTTATGCCGAGTTGATTTACAACGGTTTCTGGTTCTCTCCCGAACGCAAAATGCTACAGGCAGCAATAGATCTGTCGCAAGAAAATGTTGAAGGGGAAGTCAAGCTGAAACTCTATAAGGGTAATGTCATTATTCAGGGTCGCGAGAGTGACAAATCGCTCTATTCGAGTTCGCTTGTCACATTTGAAGATGACCATGGTGCCTATGACCAGAAAGATGCTGCCGGATTCATCAAATTGAATGCTTTGCGTCTTCGCACTCTTGCTGCACGCGACCGCAAATAAGCATTTTTATTTATGATTAGATAAAAGCTCCGGAATGAATTTTCCGGAGCTTTTTATTGTCGTTTTGTCGCCTGCATAATTTACCAGCCAAGATTCAAGAACTACGCTCTGAAAAACAAACAACAAGCCAATAAAGCAGTTTTCATAAACTCCCACCCATATGTAAAAAGCCAAAATAAGTGCGGATGGATTGTTTTTTTCCTTATGCTGGCCTAAATCTACAAGAGAACTAAATTGGAAAGGCTTCTCGGATGACACAAAATCTTGGTAGCGTTGATCGCATTATCCGTATCATTATCGGTATTGTTCTACTTTCTCTTATTTTCTTTCTTGATAGCGGCGCACGCTGGTTTGGCCTAATCGGCCTTATTCCACTTATCACCGCAATTATCGGTTTTTGCCCGCTTTACAAGATATTCGGCCTATCAAGCTGCCCATTGAAACACTGAGATTTCTTTAAATAAGCAAGATTGAACCGGAAACTTCTCACCCTCAACGGGTCTCATGTTCCAAAAGAGCGGGCATTTGGTCAAGGCTCGGATAAGTAATCAACATCATTCCGGCAATAAAGCTTAACGCGAAAATAAGTGTTGCAACGATGATACCTGTTGCACCATTCATAAATGCCGGCGTACCAAGCGGGTTCCGGCTGATCTTTTTTTCTTCTCTGTCTTCCGGATTATCATCAAGCGTGACAATGAATAATCCGAGATTGAGAAGCGGTATAACCAGAAGCCAGGCAGCGCCTTTTTTCCCGAATCCGTCACGCGCGCGGGACACAGAAAGATACATCGTAAGATAGCCGAACAAGAAAGGCGCTACGGCTGCGAATAAAGCCATAAATGCCGGTGGCAATGCACCGTTCAATCTGAACAATACCAAATTGATTGCATAACTTAACAAAACATAGCCCAAGAAAGCACATGCAAACATGAAAAGATAAGGAATACGATAAAGCGTTTTAGGGCTGATATTGGTAAAATAGGCAAGCACAGCACCAAACAGGAAAGCAAGCACGAGTCCTTGCAAAGAAAGAACGAATCCTTGAATAGAAAAAACGTAACTCAACATTTCTATCACTTCTTTCTTCTGTGATACTTTGTGGAATAATCAAACTCTGCCGAATTTACGTAGCTTTCAAATTCCTGTTCAATTGAAGAAGCGCCTTGCTTCTTGAAAAACCAGAATGCGAGAAAGGCATATCCGCACTATTCCACGCAATTTTCCCACATAAAAGGTTTGCCTGAACAAAGAGGTTGTAACCACAAAACTTTTTATGGTTACAAAACATAATCGTCTTACGCTTTAAAAATCAATAAATGCTTTTGCGTTGCTCTTGATATTAATGACGATCGACCGAAACGCCATTTTTATCAATTGTCATTTCGACGCCGGATGGTTTTTGCTGTTGTTTCTGTTGGTAAGTTTTATAACCCAAGCCCGCAACAACAACGATAAGCACGCCGATAATAAGAAAAAGGAAATTCCGATTCATAAAATTGCTCCCTACTCAAAGTAATAGGGAGCAATATGGAGCAATAATTTCCATTTCAAGTGCAGCATCATTCGGTTTTCAATTCAGAATAACCTGAATAACACTTTCATTGAAGCTTCTTTTAATGTGCTTCATCCCAATTTTTAGCTGCCCGTGCATCAACTTTAAGAGGCACAGATAAGGATAGAGCTGGCATAGTTGCATTCTCCATCACATTTTTTACAAGAGCGGTGGTTTTTTCAACTTCGTTTTCAGGCAATTCGAAAATCAGTTCATCATGAACCTGCAATAACATTTTAGCCGACAAGCCGGCTTCCTTCAGCGCGTCATCCATTTTTATCATCGCACGACGGATAATATCGGCGGCGGCCCCCTGAATTGGTGCGTTGATTGCCGCTCTCTCGTTGAAAGCCCGCACTTGTGCGCTTTTGGAATTGATATCCGGATAATGTGCACGCCGTCCGAAAATTGTCTCTACAAAACCATGCTCATGCGCAAACGCTTTGGTCTTTTCCATATAATCTTTAATGCCCGGAAAACGTTCGAAATAGGTGCGGATATATTGGGCTGCTTCCTCGCGAGGAATCGACAATTGATTGGCAAGTCCGAAAGCGGAAATGCCATAAATAATGCCGAAATTGATCGCTTTGGCACGGCGGCGAACTTCCGGTGGCATACCCTCGATCGGTACCCCGAACATTTCCGATGCTGTCATTGCATGAATATCAAGACCATCTGCAAATGCTTTTTTCAAAGCTTTGATATCGGCGACATGGGCAAGAACACGCAGCTCAATCTGACTGTAATCAGCAGACAAAAGCAGATTACCGGGACCGGCTATAAAAGCAGCACGGATTTTTCTTCCCTCCGGTGTGCGAACCGGAATATTCTGCAAATTCGGGTCTGACGAAGCAAGCCGTCCGGTTGACGTTGCAGCCATTGAATAATTCGTATGAACGCGCCCCGTTTCAGGTAAAATATAATTCGGTAGTGCATCGGTATAAGTCGATTTCAATTTTGTGAGCTGGCGCCAATCAACAATCTTGCGGGGTAATTCATGCCCCTCTGCTGCCAGATCTTCAAGAACCTGAGCCGATGTTGACCATTGGCCGGTTTTGGTTTTCGAGCCTCCGGGCAAACCCATTTTGCCGAATAAAATTTCTCCCAGTTGCTTGGGCGACCCGATATTGAATTTTTCTCCGGCAAGTTGATAGATTTCATCTTCCAAAGCGGCTGCCGATTGGGCAAGCTCACCGGATAATCGTGACAATAATTGCCGGTCAACCAGAACGCCGCGTTCTTCCATGCGGGCAAGAACGGTCACCAAAGGCCGCTCCAGACGCTCATAAACGCGGGTAACACCGCGGGCGACAATTTGTGGTTTTAAAACCCGCCAAAGTCGCAACGTAACATCCGCATCCTCGGCTGCATACTGCGTTGCCCGCTTCAAATCGACGGCAGCAAAACCGGTTGCCGTTTTTCCACTTCCGGCAACCTCTTTGAATGTAATCGGCTTGTGCCCCAACCAGCGCTCGGAAAGTGCGTCCATTCCATGGGTCAATGTTCCTGCATCCAGAACATAGGAAAGCAACATCGTATCGTCGAATGACCGTATTGTGACATGATACTGTCGCATCACCAGCCAATCATATTTCATATTTTGCGCAATTTTTAAAATTGCGGGATTTTCCAATACCGGCTTCAATAAAGCGACCGCTTTTTGTGTATCAATTTGTCCCTTAAGGCGGCCGCCACCCAGTAAATCATTGCCACCATCGACATGATTAAGTGGCACATAGGCGGCTTCACCGGGATTAAGACCTATAGAAAAGCCGACAAGTTCCGCTTGCATCGGGTCAAGCGAGGTCGTTTCGGTATCGAATGCAAAGAACCCCTGCCCCTTTGCCCGGTCGAGCCATTGTTTCAGATCGGCTTCGTCCGTTATGGTGTGATAAGCGGTCGTATCTATTTTTTCTGTGAGTGCTTCTTTTTTACGTTTTTCTGCCAGAAGCTGCGGGGTGTTTTCCGCTGGTGAATCATCAGAATCGCTTTCTTGTTCTTGTCGAGCATTACCACCAACTTCCGGCGCTCCGCCAACATCGGAACCTTCCTCAAGATCCGGTCCATGGGCACTTTTGCCCCATTCGACATCAAGCTCCACCGGCTCGATCAAAGCCGCATCACAATTGGTCGCTTCTGCAACACGACGCGTCAAAGAATTGAATTCCATTGCCTTTAAAAAGCCGATAAGGCGCGGTCCATCAGTTGGTTCCAACAGGAGACCGTCAAGACCAATTTCAAGCGGAACATCGGTTTTTAATGTTACAAGCTGACGCGCCAATCTCGCCTGATCGGCAAACTCGATAATATTTTCACGGCGTTTTTTTTGTTTGATATCGCCGGCATGAGCCAACAGCGTATCGAGATCGCCGAATTCTCCAAGGAGCTGTGCTGCCGTTTTCGGGCCAATACCCGGCACACCGGGGACATTATCGGTAGAATCACCGGTAAGTGATTGCAAATCAATCATCTTTTCAGGTGGAACGCCCCATTTTTCAATAACTTCCGCAATGCCGATTGGGCGGTCTTTCATACCATCATACATCCCGACCTGTTGATTGACGAGTTGCATGAGATCCTTGTCGGAAGAAATGATTGTCGTTTTCGCACCGCTTCGGGTGGCCGCAGAAGCATAGGTTGCAATAATATCGTCTGCCTCATAACCCTCTTTTTCAATGCATGGCAGATTGAAAGCGCGGGTAGCCTGCCTGATAAGGCTGAATTGGGGAATAAGATCATCAGGTGGGGTAGGGCGGTTTGCTTTATATTCGGGATATATCTTTTTACGAAATGTTTCCGACGAATAATCAAAAATCACAGCAAAATGCGTCGGCACGACGCCAACAGCATTATCACGCGCATTGCACAACAATTTCCAGAGCATATTGCAAAAACCGGCCAGCGCGCCAACCGGTAAACCGTCTTTTTTTCGTGTTAATGGCGGCAAAGCGTGATAGGCGCGAAAAATATAACTTGAACCGTCAACGAGAAAAAGGTGATCATTTTTTTGCATCGTCAATCCTGACATCGAATTTTGAAAACATTATATAAGTTAAAAAGCACATTGAACACGAAAAGCCCATCAGCAAACAATAGAAAATGTGGTGCGAGCAAAATTTATCGTTAGGCTCTTATAGGTTCTTTTCACGCATTTGTTACAAAATGTTAATATAGTTGCCCTTGAAAAGCCATTTTTAAATTCTTTTATATGACCTATCGACACTGCGTCGATATGTCCGGTGTTCCGGCTTTGTCCCCCGCCGTTTACCGGATACAACAGTCTACTTTCCCTCTCCGGACTGTTGAGTGAGTGCAGTAAAAAAGGCCGTTGTGGTTTCCCCCTCTCCACAACGGTCTATTTTTATAAAATGACTTCCCGAAGATAAATTCCGAAGACATTGATCAAATCGACTTGCAATGAAGCGCAATTCTACGAGGGGATGCATTTAAAAATCATCATCCGAGTTTGAATGTCGAGTTTAAAGTCGAAATCTACTTTTTCCTAGATTTTTAAACACGATATCCCTCAATCATGACCCCCAAATAGTCCTAATGTCGGGTATATTCTTCATTGAAGATTTTACGAAAACCAACCCGTTTGGCTACAGGATGTTTCAGTTTATCCCATCGTCCAATTTTTCCCGTCGGTTCAATTTTTGATGTGGCTCCACATGGCTTTTTCGCCAATTTTTGCAAGCAAAGCATCATGGGCCGCTTTATCTTCTTCGCTCAAACGGCTTGGCAATGGTTCAGGGCGAGCTTTGAGAACGATTTTCTTCTGATCCTCGTTTTCATTGGATTTGCTATCGGTATTAGCTCCGTCAAATCCCAGAGCACCCTGTTTGCCGCCGATAAGTTCGATATAAACATCGGCGAGAATTTCAGAGTCAAGCAAAGCTCCATGCAGCGTCCTGCGTGAATTATCAATGCCGAAGCGTTTGCACAAAGCATCCAGAGAATTCGGGCCCATCGGAAATTTCCGACGAGCCATCGCCAATGTATCGATAATACGATCAACACTGATAAGCGGTTTATGAATACGCCCCAATTCCGCATTCAAAAAACCAAGGTCGAAGTTTGCATTGTGGGCAATCAATGTTGCGCCTTCGATAAAGGAGAGAAAATCATCGGCTATTTCTTCAAATTTCGGCTCGTCCTTGAGGCGCTCATTGGTAAGTCCGTGAACTGCTACAACCTCATCAGGGATGATTACGCCTTGCGGATTGAGATAGACGTGAAAAGTTTTATCGGTAAGATAGCGATCAACCATCTCCACACAACCGATTTCGACAATACGGTCTGTTTCTTTGTGAAGGCCTGTTGTTTCAGTATCAAAAATAATTTCTCTCATAAAAATCTGCTCTCATCTACTCTTTAACGTGCATTAATTTGCATTGGCCTTTTTTAAACGAATGGTCACTTCAAACCGGATTGTTTCATATTTTTCTAGCGTTTCGGGGAGACAATAAACAACAAATCACGTTTCCAATGATTATATTCGCTCACCTCTCCGGAAGAGTGGCAATCCAAAATAATCGACGCAAAAAACATTTTGATGACTCTTACATCTTATATCTGAAAGAAACTATGGATAATCCGGATATAACGGCGCAAAAATCCGCCGATAACCTCGTCATTTCAATTTTACAAAAACTGTCACCAAAAAATACTATTATTTTTATGGACAGGCGGTCTACTTGCCAATCAAACGGGAAATCAGATGTTTTACCTGTTGTCTGGCATCATCAAGACTCTTGCCCGTATCAATAATGAAATCCGCACGCCGACGCTTTTCTTCATCTGATATCTGGCGTGACAAAATACGGTCGAGCTTCTCATCATCCCAGCCGCTGCGGGCAAGTACACGTTGCCGCTGGATTCCGGTTGGTGCCGAAACAACCGCTATCTTGTCAACCCGTCCTTGAGGCCCTTTTTCAAATAATAAAGGAATATCGAGAACCACAAGCGGATCACCCCGATCGCGGTGCATTTTTACAAAATCTTTTTCTTTTTTGCGCACCAGCGGGTGAATAAACTTTTCCAAAAGGACAAGTTTTGCCGGATCCCTGACAATTGTTTTCGATAATTTTGAACGATCTATCCGGCCATCTGTCAAACAATCGGGGAAAATACGGCTTAAATTTTCAATAACCTCTTTATTTTCATAAAGTTCATGGACAGCCCTATCAGCATTATAAACAGGTATGCCGGCTTCCTCGAAAAAGCCGGCTGTCGTCGTTTTTCCCATGCCGATAGAACCTGTAAGCCCGAGGATAATCATTTAATGGCCCATTTTACCCAGAATTTCTTGTCGTAATTCGTTGTCAACAACAGGTCTTATTCCAAACCACCGTTCAAACCCCGGTACAGCCTGATGAAGCAACATTCCGATTCCATCAACATAATTGAGGTTTCTAGCTTTGGCTTCCAAGAGAATCGGCGTCATCAAAGGAGTATAAACAATATCTGTCACCAGGACCGACGGCTTTGCCTGATCAAGGTGAATAAACGGTTTGCTGTCTTTCACGATAAGATTATTTGTCATTCCCAAAGATGTCGTATTAACGATTAAATCCGCCAGAGGAACGAGATCATCTATTTCGCTCCAATTGCGTGCTTTTACCTGATTGCCAAAATAACCGGCAAGCTTGTCGGCACGGGTTTTCGTCCGGTTTACAAGATAAATGTTCTCAAAACCGCGTTGTTCAAGCGTATAAATAATTGCGCGCGCTGCACCTCCGGCGCCGATGACAAGCGCCGCATTTCCACCCCAACCTGGAGCAAAATCGTCAAGATTGGCTTCAAAACCATAACCATCGGTATTGCTTGCACAAAGTGTGTTATTCTCGAACCATAATGTATTGGCGGCTCCTATCCTTGTTGCAGCGTGATCTTTTTTTTCAGAAAGGCGAAAGGCTTCTTCCTTATGGGGCAGCGTAACATTGCCACCGCAAAAACCTTTTTTTTGCAGCGAACTGATAAATATTTCAAAATTTTCCGGCTTTACCTCGACTGCATCATAAGTTCCGGCCAAGTTATATTTTTTGAGCCAAAAGCGATGAATTTGCGGTGAAAGCGAATGTCCGACCGGATAACCGGTTACAAAAGCATGGGGTATTTCAGTTGTTATGTTTTTCATCTTATTGAATGATGATTCCTGTCTCGCGTAATTTCTGCAACAATAATAAGAGGGGTAAACCGATAATGGTAAAATAATCACCATCTATTTTATCAAATAGCTGGATACCCAAGCCTTCAACCTGATAGGCACCGACACTTGATTGAACATCTTCTCCTGCTTTATCGATATAATAATCAATAAATTCGGGAGATAATGACCGGACTGTCATTTTTGCCGTTGAAAGCCCGACCCAATCGGCTTTACCAGCTTTTGCCAGAGCGATGCCGCTATGGAGATAATGTGTTTTACTTGATAAAGAGAAAAGACGGTCACGCACTCCCTCAAGATTTGCCACTTTATGAAGTGCATTTCCTTCAAGCTCCAGTGTTTGATCGCATCCGATAACAAACGCATCCGGAAACCGGCTGGAAACATCTTCAGCCTTTTTCATTGCCAGTTTTTTAGCAAGTTCCTGAGGCGTGATTTTACCTAAAGTTTTTTCGAGCTCGCGCTCATCTATTTTTGCTCCTTCAACATCGAATTCGAGACCGGCATTTTCCAAAATCGATTTTCTGAATGGGCTTAAAGATGCGAGAATAAGCGGTTTATGAGACATAGTTTTTCTTTTTATGAAGTTCAGATTTGATGATCGCGCAGGTAAAGTTCGAGAATCGCAGTTGCTGTTTCTTCAATAGAACGGCGTGTAACATCAATAACCGGCCAATTGTTGCGCTGAAAAATCTGTTTCGCATTATTGAGTTCCTGCGCGATACTTGCCCTGTCAATATAGCTTTCGACGGTAAGACCTCCGCCAATATTGCGACTTTGCCGCACCTGACTTATCCTGTCAGCAGAAGCAATAAGACCGACAATCAATGGCTTTTTTGATGAGAAAAGCTCACTTGGCGGTAAAACACCGGGAACCAATGGAACATTGGCTGTTTTGATACCACGATTGGCAAGATAAATACTTGTCGGCGTTTTTGATGTTCTCGAAACCCCGACGAGAATCACATCGGCATTTTGTAGCCCATCGGGTAATTGGCCGTCATCATGTTCCATTGTGTAATCCAGTGCCTCGATGCGTTTGAAATAATTTGCATTAAGCTCGTGCTGGGCACTGGCGCGCCTATTTGCCGGTAACCGCAAATAGGAATGGAAGGCTTTGAAAACCGGGTCAAGAACAGAAACCGAGGGCACACCCATTTTTTCACATGCCGAATGCAGTAAATGTGCGATTTTTTCATCCACAATCGTATAGAGCACAATTCCAGGTTCCCGATTGATCTGGCCGATCACTTCCTGCAACTGGGCTTCGTTGCGAATAAGTGGATAGACATGTTCGATAGCGTTAGCTTCGACATATTGAGAGGCGACTGCGCGCCCTGCCGAGAGGAGAGTCTCTCCGGTCGCATCAGAAATCATATATAAATGAAAGTCCAATTTTTGTTTTGCCACAGGATTCACAGGCCCTTGTTGATAGATGTGCAAAGAAACAAGCATTTTGTGCACACCAAAAAAATCAGAGGATAAGTCTATAATGTTATACACAAGCCAATGCGTTGTGGGAAATTCAAATTCAGACTTATGAATTATGGGGAAAACTCTTATTCTTTTAAATTGAACGGGTCTTTGACAATCCATCATAAAAACCGCGAATCCATTTGATTCTATAAATCATTTTTTATCTTTTAAGATGAATAGACGGGCGTTGGAAAACGCCATTTCCTGATTTTAAAAAATATCGCCAAATCTGTGGATAAAATAAGGTTAATAAATAATTAACAGAAAACACAGACTCTAAGAATCAGAATCCCGATTCAAAATAATTTCTTTCTTGAAACCTCCCTTTGGAAAAGCCAACATAAGCCATGACAAAAAAAGTTCTTGAAGTTCTAAGTGGTAAAACACTTTCTCCACCACCAATCTGGTTGATGAGACAAGCCGGAAGGTTTTTACCGGAATATCGCGAAGTCAGGGAAAAAGCAGGAAGCTTTCTTGATCTTTGCTATAATCCTCGCCTTGCTTTTGAAGTCACAATGCAACCGGTCAGACGATTCGGCTTTGATGCAGCAATTCTGTTTTCGGATATACTCGTTGTTCCCCATGCTTTAGGCAGAGATCTACGTTTTGAAGAAAAGAAGGGACCGATTCTTGATCCACTATCGATCAATGAAATTGAAAATTTAAATGTCGAAAGGGCTCAGGAAAGACTAGCCCCAAGTTTTGAAACTTTATCTCTTCTCAAAACCGCTTTACCTTGTGACACAACGCTTATCGGTTTTTGTGGAGCTCCATGGACCGTTGCAACCTATATGATTGCAGGACACGGCACTTCAGATCAGGCTCCTGCCAGACTGTTCGGATTTAGCCACCCCGAAGCTATGAAATCACTTCTCGAAATTCTTGCCGATGTTTCGGCAGATTATCTTATCAATCAGGTAAAATCGGGGGCTGAAGTTCTACAGATTTTTGATTCCTGGGCAGGTGTTCTGGATGAAGAAAGCTTTGATAGCTATGTCATTTATCCAATAAACCGGATGGTTCAGCGTATCAGAAAAGTTTTTCCGGAAGTTCCTATAATAGGTTTTCCGAAAGGTGCAGGTGCCCTTTATGAAAATTTTGCCAGGAAAACGGGTGTTACAGCTCTTGGACTTGATTGGTCTGTGTCTCTTTCCTTTGCTAAAAAATTGCAACAAATAACACCGGTTCAGGGAAATCTTGATCCATTGCGACTGGTTTCGGGTGGTGTCGCGCTCGAAAAAGGAATAGAGACTATTCTGGAGAATCTGGGGCAGGGCCCGTTGGTTTTTAATCTGGGGCATGGAATAACACCACAGACACCTATCAAAAACGTCGAAAGACTGGTCAAACTGGTGAGGAATTTTAACAAATGACGAATTCTAAAACGCACATGACAACAGGGACAATCTGGCTTCGCGCCATCATTTCAATATTGATTGTTGTGGTTGTTTTATGGGCATTGTTTCACGTGAATCCGGAACAATATCCGAATGCAACGTTGTGGATCAAATCTTTCCATGTGATTGCCATCATCTGCTGGATGGCGGGAATGTTCTATTTACCGCGCCTGTTTGTCTACCATTGTCGGGCCGAAACCGGTTCAAAGCAATCAGAGACTTTCAAAATTATGGAAAGACGGTTGTTGCGCGCAATTATCAATCCTGCGATGATCGCCTCATGGATAACCGGGCTTTGGTTGGCATGGGAAGTTTATGCGTTACAGGGTGGTTGGCTACATCTGAAACTTCTTGTTGTTATTATACTTTCTGGCTATCACGGATTGTTGTCACGCGGGGTTCGCCATTTTGCCGAGGACAGAAATAATATTTCGGAAAAAACATGGCGTATTTTAAACGAGGTGCCAACGGTGCTGATGATCATCGCTGTAATCGATGTCATTGTAAAACCGTTCTGAATGAAAATGGCTTGCTTTCTTAACACAAGGGGGGTAGATGGAATTTACCCTCCTTTCTTATTTTCCAAAGTTTCTGAATAAGGCACTTCTCCAAGGAAAATATTTTTCCATAAATATAAGAGTTTATATTGGATGCAGAATATTCAACAGATGAAACTACAAGAGCTGAAAAGTAAAACTCCAGTTGAACTTGTCGCTTTTGCCGAAACGCTTGAGGTAGAAAACGCTTCATTAATGCGCAAACAGGAACTGATGTTCGCCATTTTGAAGAAACTTGCCCTTCAGGATGTTGAAATTATCGGTGAAGGTGTTCTGGAAGTTTTGCTCGACGGTTTCGGGTTTTTACGCTCGGCCGATGCCAATTATCTTCCGGGGCCGGATGATATTTATTTGTCACCATCCCAAATCCGGCGGTTTTCATTAAAAACCGGCGATACTGTGGAGGGACCGATACGCAGCCCTAAAGAAGGCGAGCGTTATTTTGCTCTGTTAAAAATCAATACAATCAATTTTGAAGATCCGGAAAAAATCCGTCACAAAATCCATTTTGATAATTTGACACCTCTCTATCCGAACGAGAGGTTGAAAATGGAGTTAAGTGACCCGACAAATAAAGATATGTCGGCAAGGGTCATTGATCTCATCTCTCCTTTGGGTAAGGGGCAGCGTGCACTGATTGTTGCACCGCCAAGAACCGGTAAAACAGTTCTCTTACAGAACATTGCCCATTCAATTACGGCCAATCATCCGGAATGTTTCCTGATTGTGTTGCTTATTGACGAACGGCCGGAAGAAGTGACCGATATGCAACGTTCGGTCAAAGGTGAAGTTGTTTCTTCAACATTCGACGAGCCGGCATCACGCCACGTTCAGGTTGCTGAAATGGTCATTGAAAAGGCAAAGCGCCTTGTTGAACAGGGACGCGATGTCGTCATTCTTCTTGATTCGATCACCCGTCTTGGTCGCGCCTATAACACAGTCGTTCCTTCATCGGGAAAAGTGTTGACAGGTGGCGTTGACGCAAACGCGTTGCAACGACCCAAGCGCTTTTTCGGTGCAGCCCGCAATATTGAAGAAGGCGGATCGCTCACGATTATCGCTACGGCTTTGATTGATACAGGAAGCCGTATGGATGAAGTTATTTTCGAAGAGTTTAAGGGAACAGGTAACTCTGAAATCGTGCTTGACCGGAAAGTGGCTGACAAGCGAATTTTCCCGGCAATGGATATTTTGAAATCCGGAACCCGCAAGGAAGATCTATTGGTTTCCCGTCACGATTTGCAAAAAATATTTGTTTTGCGTCGCATTCTCGCTCCAATGGGCACAACCGATGCAATCGAATTTTTGATTGACAAATTGAAACAGACGAAAACCAATGCGGAATTTTTCGATTCAATGAATACTTAATTGGGAAATACCTAATTTGGAAACACCTGATAGGGAAGGTTACACCTCGGATAATATCGGGGATAATGCCTGATGGGTGTTTTAAAAAAATTGATGTAACAGTTTTTTCCGTCCGGAGAGTTTCTCGGACGGTTTTTTATTTTTGGTCCGGCCAAATAACATCTTGAGACGAAGTTGAACAAAGTTATGCAAAAAATGGATGGTCTCTTCTACTTCAAATGCCTTATAGAACATTTGTTGAATTTTCGAACTTTTGGCCGTTCAAAATGAAGCGGGAGAGATTGGAAGACCTATTCCACAACGAGGATGACGACTATGGATACGATTTTTGCTTTATCAAGTGGAAAGCTTCCCTCCGGATTAGCGGTCATCCGCGTTTCGGGAAATATGACTAAAGCAATCGTCAAGACGTTGCTCGGTCGAATTCCGACGCCCCGCGTTATGACATATGGAAAGCTGGTATCCCAAGACGATGATTTTCTCGATAGTGCATTAACGGTGTTTTTCCCTTCGCCTCATAGTTTTACCGGTGAAGATTGTGCGGAATTTCATCTTCACGGGGGCAAAGCCGTCGTTGAACGGTTTTTGAACGAGCTTGCGAAGTTCGATTCATGTCGTTTGGCAGAACCGGGTGAATTTTCGAGGCGCGGGTTTTTTAATGGTAAGCTCGATTTAACGGAAGCCGAGGGATTGGCTGATCTCATTGAAGCAGAAACCGAAAGCCAAAGGCGACTAGCCATCATGGGGGCAAGCGGTAAACTTGCGACGCTTTATCGGCAATGGCGAAGCGATCTTATTAAAGCTCGCGCCATGATAGAGGCAGAGCTTGATTTTTCCGATGAAGAAGACGTTCCGGGTTCTGTGAGTGACATTGTTTGGAATAATTTACGAGCTTTAAGCCATTCAATCGCGGATTTTATTGAAAAGAGTGAACGTGTCGCATCCATGCGCGATGGTATAAAAATTGTCATTGCTGGTGCCCCAAACGCTGGAAAATCTAGTATTATCAATAAGTTAGTGGGATTTAATGTAGCAATTGTCACCGACGAAGCAGGCACAACCCGCGATGCTTTGGAGACGCGTATTGTGATTGATGGCTATCCGGTTTTGATAACAGATACGGCCGGATTGAGAGAGACAGAGAACAAGGTTGAAAAACTCGGTATTGAAGTCGCTTATGATCGAGTGAAGGATGCTGATCTTGTTTTGGTTGTTGATGATTTGGCACATCCGCTTCCGATAGAGCTTCCCGAAACCGATGCAGAAATTTGGCATATCGGAAATAAATGCGATTTGGTAAATGGTTCACCAGAAGAATGGCCAATCCAGTTTTCGACAAAAACCGGTGAAGGATTTGATTCTTTTGTAAAAGCGGTTGCTTCGTTCTGCTCGAATTTTTCATATGACGTCGGAGAAGTGGTCACTGCTCGCAAAAGGCAATTAACATTGTTGAAAACTGCTGTCTCCGAGATAGATAATGCGGTTCAACATTCAAATCGCGATTTGTCATTGAGAGCCGAACATTTGCGGCTCGCTGCAGATTCGCTTGGTAGAATTACCGGTGATATTGACGTCGAAGACATTTTGGACGTTATTTTTTCGCAGTTTTGTATAGGAAAATAGGTTGTCTTGTACGGTTGATGACTTTTTCCAAAAATTGATTCACGTGAAACAGTGAAGTGGTGGTTCACGTGAAACAGAGGTTGAATTATATGTTCAATCTTCGAAAATAATGATTCACGTGAAACATTCTATGTGTTAGACAGATTGTTAAATTGATGTACCATCCAAGAAGGTACAGTTCTTTTGTTTCACGTGAAACGTTATAATTTTAACGGTGTTAATATAAAATTGGCTGATAAATTCGATATAATTGTTGTCGGGGGCGGACACGCCGGATGTGAAGCTGCTGGTGCGGCTGCACGTACCGGTGCAAAAACCGCGCTGGTCACCTACCATTTTGCTTCAATCGGAACGATGTCATGTAATCCGGCAATTGGCGGTCTTGGAAAAGGTCATCTTGTGAGAGAAATTGATGCACTTGACGGACTGATGGGACGGGCGGCAGACGAAGCCGGAATACAGTTCCGGCTGCTTAACAAGAGAAAAGGACCGGCAGTAAGGGGGCCACGCACACAGGCAGATCGGAAACTCTATAAACAAGCCATGCAGGCGTTAATTTCGGAACAGCCCAATCTTACGGTTATAGAAGACGAAGTCATTGATCTTATTGTAAAAAATGACGCAATTTCAGGCGTTGTCTGTAAAACCCATGGACAAATTGAAGCCGGTGCCGTTGTCTTGACAACGGGTACATTTTTGCGTGGACTTATTCATATAGGTGAAAAAACGTGGCCAGCCGGAAGAATGGGCGAAGAACCCAGTAATCTTCTTGGAGAACGTCTAGGACAATATGGTATCCACTTGGGACGGTTAAAAACCGGTACTCCTTCACGCTTAAGTAAAAAAACGATTGATTGGGACAATCTTCCAAAGCAGAGTGCTGACGAGGATCCGGTACCGTTTTCTTTTTTGACAGAAACAATTCGTCAACCGCAAATAGATTGTGCTGTTACAAGAACCAACCACAAAACCCACCAAATTATAAAAGATAATATTCATCGTTCGGCAATGTATTCGGGTGCGATCAAAGGCATAGGACCGCGATATTGTCCCTCGATTGAAGATAAAATTGTAAAATTCGGCGAGCGTGACGGACACCAGATATTTCTGGAACCGGAAGGATTGGATGATGATACGGTCTATCCGAACGGTATATCGACATCTCTGCCGGAAGAGGTTCAACTCGATTTTATCAAGACCATTGAAGGGTTGGAACACGCCAAGGTTTTGCAACCGGGTTATGCAATCGAATATGATTTTATCGACCCGCGCCAACTTTATGCAACGTTGGAATTAAAAGCGATTTCAGGTCTTTTTCTGGCCGGTCAGATCAATGGAACAACAGGTTACGAAGAAGCGGGTGCACAAGGTTTGCTTGCAGGACTGAACGCTGCAAACAAAGCTTCAGGTAAGGAACAGGTTACAATCAGCCGGTCAACCGCCTATATCGGGGTTATGGTGGATGATCTGATTACACGTGGCGTCAGTGAACCTTACCGTATGTTCACCTCTCGTGCCGAATTCCGTTTGTCTTTAAGAGCAGATAATGCCGATGAAAGATTGACACCTTTGGGATTAAAATGGGGAATTGTCGGCTCGTTACGTCAACAGGCTTTTCAACATAAACAGGATTTGTTGAAAACAGCCCGTGACCTTTGTCAATCTATAACAATTACACCAAATGAGGCCAATGAAAAAGGATTGCAAATAAAACACGACGGAATTCGCCGGAATGTTTATGATTTGCTTTCTTATCCGGAAATGTCACTTTCTCGTTTGAATGAAATTTGGCCATCACTTAACGAGATTGATAAAAAAACAGCTGAAACACTCGAGATTGAGGCCCAATATGCGGTTTATCTTGAGAGACAAGCTCAAGACATTGCTAATCTTCAGCGTGATGAACAACTTCGTATTCCAGCAGAACTCGACATTGATGTGATTTCCGGCCTTTCCAATGAACTGAAAGGAAAAATCCGTGCCCGTGCTCCCCGATCAATAGCCGAAGCACAAAAAATCGATGGCATGACACCAGCAGCTCTGTCTCTTATTATTACCCATATTCAACGTTTACACCGCGAAAATCGGAGAAGCGCCTGATGACCGAATGGGTAGAAGAAAAATATCAATCATTGCTGCAAATTGTACCTTCGGTTTCACGTGAAACAGCAGAAACTTTGATGGCATTCGAGGAGGCGGTTAAAAAGTGGCAATCCCATATCAATCTGATTGCAAATGCGACTTTGCCCGATCTCTGGAAACGGCATATTCTTGATAGCGCACAACTCGCAGAGTTCAAACCACAAGCAAAAAATTGGTGTGATATTGGTTCCGGTGGCGGTTTTCCCGGAATTGTCATCGCAATTCTTTTGAAAGAACAAAGCGGTTTTCATATCGACCTAGTCGAAAGCAATAGCAAAAAAGCCGCATTTTTGAGAAGTGTGAGTGCCGAATTCAATTTGCCTACAACAGTTCATACCTGCCGCATTGAAACAAGTTACATACACATTAACAAACCGGAAATTATCACGTCACGCGCCTTGGCATCGCTTGAAAAGCTTTTTGAACTGACACAACCCTGGTTCGAGCAAGGCGCAACCGCCCTATTCCAGAAGGGCCGTGATTATAAGAAAGAAATAGCCGAAGCAGAGAAAAACTGGAAATTCGATTTTGAAGTTCATCAAAGCAAGATTGATAAGCAGTCAGTTATTCTCGAAATTAGCAAGATCGATTCACGTAAGGGATGAGGGAAATGAGCGACACACGTATTATCGCCATTGCAAATCAGAAAGGCGGGGTTGGCAAAACAACAACAGCTATCAATCTTGCTACTGCGCTTGCAGCAATTGGCGAAACCGTATTGGTGATGGATATCGACCCGCAGGGTAACGCCAGCACCGGACTGGGAATAGATCGTAACAAGCGCCCGCTATCGTCTTATGACGTTATCGTTTCAGGTGCATCTGTGAATGATGCGGCCTTGGAAACAGAAGTGCCAAACCTTTATGTTGTGCCTTCGACGCTCGATCTTCTCGGAATCGAGATGGAAATTGCACCGGCAAATGACCGTATTCAGCGGTTACAAAAGGCCTTGCGAAAAAACCCTATGGTGACCGAGAAATTTTCATATATTCTGATTGATTGTCCCCCTTCCCTCAATCTTTTGACACTTAATGCAATGGGCGCAGCCGATTCCGTTCTTGTGCCTCTACAATGCGAATTTTTGGCACTTGAAGGCTTGAGCCAATTGTTGGAAACGGTAAAACAGGTTCGTGGCTCACTTAATCCTGCACTGGAAATACAGGGTATTGTGCTTACCATGTATGACGGCCGCAATAATCTTTCCAATCAGGTTGTGGAGGATGTACGGTCCTTTATGGGGGACAAAGTCTATCAAACTGTTATACCGCGCAATGTTCGTGTGTCGGAGGCGCCCTCCTTCGGTAAACCGGCTTTGCTTTATGATCTGAAATGTGCAGGCAGTCAGGCCTATTTGCAACTTGCTTCCGAAGTCATTCAACGCGAACGCCAGTTGCGCGCCGCTTGAATTTTTTAACCTATTGAATAATCAAGGAAATAAATATGAGTGACGATCAATCGAAAAAACGGCTTGGACGTGGGCTCGCGGCTCTTATCGGCGATGTTGATCTTGGTATTGATAAACCTGTCACTACCCAGAAGACATCGTCGGAACGTCAGGTTCCAATCGAATTTATTTCCCGTAATCCGCAAAATCCGCGGCGCCACTTTACCGAGACCGAGCTTGATGACCTTGCCCAATCCATCCGTGAACATGGCGTGGTTCAGCCGGTTGTCGTACGTCCCTCACCCGACCACCCGAACCGGTTTGAATTGATCGCCGGTGAACGTCGCTGGCGTGCTGCCCAGCGGGCAAACCTCAATGAAATACCGGTTATTATTCGTGACGTCGATGACCGTACGGCTTTGGAACTTGCCATTATTGAAAATGTTCAAAGAACCGATCTTAATCCACTGGAAGAAGGCATGGGCTATCAGCAACTGATCGATGAACATGATTATACCCAAGCCGATCTTGCACAGGTAATTGGCAAGAGTCGCAGCCATGTTGCTAACACATTGAGATTATTGAAACTTCCGGCCAAAGTGCAACAATTCATCAATGATGGACAATTGTCGGCCGGCCACGCCCGCTGTCTGATAACAGTCGACGACCCTCTGGCTCTAGCAGAAAAAATTATCCGTGACGGCCTATCCGTTCGTCAGGCTGAAGCTTTGGCAAACGGGCAATCAAACGGAAAAACAAAAAAACGCACACCGACCGAAAAGGATGCCGATACCAGGTCACTCGAAAAACTACTTGCCGATGTCATAGGCATGAAAGTTGCCATCAAACACGGGAAAAAAGGCGGGGATGTTAAAATTCATTATTCTTCGCTGGAGCAGCTTGACGACATTTGCAGGCGTTTACAGAACTAGAAGTGCTTGCCGTCAATCTTGCACCCCGATTGATCGGGAGACGCGATGCTCGACGTTATCCGGCTTTCAAAAATAGAGTAGCCGAATCTATTTTCGTGTTTGCGATGTCTTTTCCTCTTCAGAGACTCTGCAAAACCGGTCTTACCAGTGTGAAAACTCTTTGTAAGTTCGCTTATAAAAATGACACGCTGTTTGCCCGGATTTTAGTAAAATAATGAAGTGAAGATACCATAGAACGCAAATCGAAAAATATTGAAGTAAAATCGTATAACTTTGTCGCGTCATATAATATAAAAACATTTCTTAGGAATGTGACTATTTATATTTTTAAAAGTATTGTTAAAACTCACACCATCAAAAATTATAGCGATCTCATGTTATTTTCTTAATAAAGAGATTTTTCTTCAAGTATAAGTACTTTAACTCACCGCGCCGTGAAAAAGCATAGGGAGGTGCTGCACCAATTTGTGCTATCGAGTTTATCTGATTTAACGGTAGGCTATAAATCCTATTGTTCGAGAACCTTACGAATACGGTCGGCGAATTGTTTTCCAAATTCGAGATTTTCTTTTGATACTGTTGTGCTATCGTCAAATATTGCATCCTGATCTTCAAGCGAGGATGCAGCAGCAAGGCTTGCTTGTAATGCCAGATAACCGACAACATAATCCTTTGCTTCGAGCGCGTTTTTTTTCAAAATGTTCATGACGCGTTCATCTTTTGAAATGGTTTTAACGAGCCCGTCAATACTACCATCATTACCGGTTTCAGATTCCGAAAGCCTGATTGTGGACTCCGACATTTCCTTTTGGACACTTTCCATCTTTACCAGAAAAGCTTCATTCAAAGGATATTCCGCTACAATCTTCGGATTACCCGTAGGAGAGAGATAGAATTCGTTTTGCTTGTCATCCTGCTTTGGAGCATCTTCGCCAAAAGCGGCAACCGGAAAGACAATCAAACAAAGGGCAATGACAAATCGCTTGATAAACATTCAGAAATGATCCTTGCGTTTTCTTAATTCGGCAAAAACAGCGACATCCGAAGCATTTTCCATCTTCAATGTGCGGCGTATATCGGGGTTATTGCAGCGCAAAAAAGGATTTGCCGCTTTCTCGCTTTTTATCGAGCTCGGGAGCGAGGTTTCTCCAACTGCTATAAGCCTGTCAACAGCAGCAGCCCGATTGATAAGCGCGACATTATCCGGATCGACCGAGCGTGCAAACCGAGCATTTTCTTTGGTGTATTCATGGCCGCAATAAAGCTTGGTATCATCGGGAAGAGCTTTGAGCTTTTCAAGCGAAGAAAACATCATCTCGGCTGTTCCTTCAAACAGTCTCCCGCAGCCCAGAGAAAATAACGTATCACCGGTGAAAACCAGTTTGTCTTCAGGAAAATAATAGCAGACGGATCCAAGCGTATGACCGGGGGTTTCAAGCACTTTCACATCGAATTTTGCGAATTTACAACCTGATTGTTCATTGACCGCTTCATCAAGTTCGCCAATTTTATCGGCTTCACGCTCCGGCCCGATGATCTTTGTGCCATAAATGGCTTTAAGTGCTGCAATTCCCTCAATGTGATCCATGTGATGATGGGTAATGAAAAGAACATCAAGCTTATAACCTTTCCGGTCAAGCATTTCACGGATTGCCTTTGCGTCCGGCGCATCAATAGCCGCAGTCAGTCCGCTTGCCTCGTCATGAAGCAGCACTCCGAAATTATCACTGCGGCAAATGAACTGTGTAATTTCCATTGTTTCAATCCCATTGATTTTTGAAATTCTCGACTTACTCGTCAAGCTTTGTCTGTTTTACACCTATCGGCGAGGTAGCATGTTTCATGATAATCGGCATTTGAGCAATCATAAAAATAATGGTGATTGGCATGACACCGAAGACCTTGAATGTCGTCCAGAAATCATTGCTGAAATTGCGCCATACCAATTCGTTCAATACGGCAAGAAAAATAAAAAACCATGCCCAGCGGCGGGTTAAAATTTTCCAACCTTCATCATCAAGTTGAAAAGCCGAGTCGAGTACATAGCCGAGAAGCGATTTATTAAATGCCAGACCGCCAAATAGAATAAAACCAAAGAGAGTGTTGATAATTGTCGGCTTCATCTTGATGAACGTATCATTATGGAGCCAAAGCGTTAAAGCCCCGAAAACCAATACGAACACACCCGAGATAAGCGGCATAATAGGGAGTTTCCGAGCAATAATCCATGAAGCAACAAGTGCGATAACAATGGCAACCATGAAAATTGCAGTGGCAGGAAAAATCGGTTTTTCAAATCCCTGAAACAGGCCGACATGTTTGATAAGCCATTCGCCCTTGTAATTAGCAAAGAAAAACACCACCAATGGCCCCATTTCCAGAATAAGTTTGAGCGCCGGTGACATGTGTAGCTCTTTAACCGCTTTGGTATCTTCCGGATCGGGTTCAAAAAGTGAATTGGTCATTCGTGTTTTCCTGCTATTGCCTCGGCAAAGTCCGACGCAGCAAAGGGTTCGAGGTCATCAATGCCCTCTCCTACCCCGATAAAATAAACCGGTAACTTGTATTTTGCCGCAATTGCAACAAGGATGCCGCCGCGCGCTGTTCCATCAAGTTTTGTCATGACAAGGCCGTTCACACCGGCAATGTTGCGGAATATTTCCACCTGGTTTAGTGCATTTTGACCGGTTGTAGCATCAAGTGTTTGCAAAACAGTATGTGGCGCATCCGGATCATGCTTGCTTAAAACACGCACAATCTTGGCAAGCTCGTCCATAAGTTCGGTTTTGTTCTGCAAACGTCCTGCCGTGTCAATGATAAGAACGTCACTTCCGGCGGCTTTGGCTTTTTCATAAGCGTCATAGGCAAGGCTTGCCGCATCGGCACCGAGTTTGGTCGAAACAACCGGTGCATTGACCCTGTCTCCCCAGATATGAAGCTGTTCGATAGCAGCAGCACGAAAAGTATCACCAGCTGCCAGCATCACCTTTAATCCGCCGGCGGTAAGCTTGGCTGCCAATTTTCCGATTGTTGTGGTTTTTCCGGTTCCGTTCACTCCGACAACCAATATGACATGCGGCTTATGGCTCAAGTCGAGTTCAAGCGGGCGGGCAACCGGTTCAAGTACTTTCTTGATCTCGTCACTCATGATCGTGCGTACTTCGTCGGTTGATATATCTTTGCCATATCGGCTTGATGCGAGGGTATCGGTGATACGGAGAGCGGTTTCAAGACCAAGATCGGCCTGAATGAGCACATCTTCCAGATCTTGCAATGTCGCTTCATCAAGCTTGCGCTTGGTAAAAATGGAACTGATCGAATCACCAAGTTGGCGGGAAGAACGGGCCAAGCCCGATTTCAACCGTTCAAACCATGACATTTTTTTGGGTTCATGGAGAGGTAAATCCGGCTTGACGACCTTGTTTTCGTTGCTTGTTACCTTGTCGGTAATTGTTACGGTTTTATGAGCCGGAAGGTTTGTTCCGGCCTTTGTTGTTTCCATCGTTTGTGAACCGACAAATTCCGCTTCGGGAACTTGTGGGCTTTTTGAAGGTTGCCTTTCCACCTTCTTCTTTTCGGCTAAATCGGGTTCTAAATTTTCCGATGAAGTGTCCGGCCGCTCTTTTTTCGCTTTGACCGGTTCGTTGTTTTCAGTGTTGGTGGCTTCGCTCTGTTTTTTTGCCTGAGCTGCCTTATAGGCTTCAAAGGGTGACAAAGCGGGTGTTGCCGCGTCTTTTGTCACACCGTTGTCTGAATCCGTTTTCGGGTTCGAGCCAAAAGAAAAAACTTTTTTAAATAAACCTTTAGCCATAAAAATCCCCGGTCAGGCAGCGTTACGTTCGGTGAGCTTGGCAATAAGCTTGTCGCCATCCTGGCCGACAATATGGCCTTTAACGATGGTTCCGGCAATTGCACCGTCGATTTTAGTCAGTGTGAAATCCTCCGTGCGGCCGATTCCATCATGTTCGACAAGAATCATGTGTTCGGTGTTTTGTAAATGCTCGAGATGCTTCTTATAGGCTTTTTGCCCCTTTTGCCGCAGTTTTTCTGCTCTCAGTTTGACAATATGCCGATCAACCTGTGGCATACGGGCAGCCGGTGTGCCTTCCCGCGGGCTATAGGGAAAGACATGAAGATGTGTCAGTTTACAATCATCAATGAGTGCCAATGTGTTTTCAAACATCGCATCGGTTTCAGTCGGAAAGCCGGCAATGAGATCGGCGCCATAAACCATCTCGGGGCGCCTGTCGCGCAAATCATAGCAAAACCGGATCGATTGGTCGCGTAAATGGCGCCGTTTCATGCGTTTCAAAATCATATTGTCACCAGCCTGAAGTGAAAGGTGCAAATGCGGCATTAACCGTGGTTCATAAGCCAGTAATTCCATCAATTCGTCATCGACTTCTACCGAATCTATCGAAGAGAGGCGCAAACGCGCAAGATCGGGAACGTTTTTCAAAATCGAACGAACAAGTTTGCCGAGAGTTGCCTTTCCGGGAAGATCAGGCCCATAGCTTGTAAGATCAACACCGGTGAGGACAACCTCCTGATAGCCGTTTCCGTTAAGGCGTTTGATCTGTTCGACGACCGCACCCATCGGAACGGAGCGTGACGGCCCCCGTCCATAAGGAATAATGCAGAATGTGCAGCGATGGTCGCAACCGTTTTGCACTTGCACGAAAGCCCGCGAATGCCCTTCGATTGAGTCAACCATATGGGGCGCATTTTCTTTCACGTCCATGATGTCGTTGACTTTGAGTTTTTCGTAATTGTTGACACCGAAATCCGGAAGCTGACGATAGGAATGGGCATGCAGTTTTTCTTCATTCCCCAAAACCAGATCAACTTCGTCCATATCGGCAAAATCCTGCCCCATAGTTTGGGCGGCACAGCCTGTTACAATGATACGTGCAAACGGGTTTTCACGCCTCGCTTTGCGAATTGCCTGTTTTGCTTGACGAACGGCTTCGGCCGTGACAGCGCATGTATTGAAGATAAAAGCGCCGTTTTCCAACTTATCAAGACCGGCTTCAGCACTTTCTTTGCGCATGACCTCCGATTCAAATGCATTAAGCCGACAGCCGAAGGTGACAATTTCAGTTGCCATTATGAAATCCTTTGATATTCGCCCGAAACCGGATCGAACTTTCCGCTAAACTCGAATTCCGTCGGTCCCGTCATGATGATATGGTTGTCTTTATCCCATAAAATGTCGAGTTTTCCACCCGGTAGAGTTACAGTCACATGACGTTTTGTGAGTGCGCGTCTTGATGCGGCAACAGTTGCGGCGCAGGAAGCGGTGCCACAAGCGCGTGTAAGGCCTGCTCCCCTTTCCCATGTCCGCAAAGTCAAAGAAGTGGGCGATGTGACGTGAGCGATTGAAATATTGCAACGTTCGGGAAAAAACGGGTCATGTTCGAGTTCGGGACCATATTTATCAAGGGCTATTTTCTCGATATCATCGCCAACAAAGAAAATTGCATGGGGGTTTCCCATGGAAACCAGCGAGGCATCATGAAGTGGCCCGCGACCGATATCGGCGTGGTTTGTGTCGGCAATGGCATGTGAGACCGGTATTTCCTGCCATTCAAGATGCGGAATTCCCATATCGACCGATACTAAACCGTTTTCACGGCGCTTTGCCCTGACAATACCTGCAACCGTATCCAGTTTGAAATTGTCGCCCAGATTTTGCTTATAGAGCCATTCAACAACGCAACGTGTACCGTTTCCACAGGCCTGAGCTTTGGATCCATCCGAGTTCCATATGACAATGTGGTAATCGCTACCGGATTTAATTGGCTTATGAACCGCCATTATCTGGTCAAACGCTGTATCGCGTTTTTTAGAAAGAGCGATAGCAGCTTTTGGTGTTATGTCTGTTTTGGTCTCGCGCATATCGGCAACAATTATTTCATTGCCGAGACCATTCATTTTTTCAAAAGGGATCATATTTGCCATCTACCTGATGTTTATTACGATAATATGGCTGAAAATCCAAAAAAATTCCAGCGCAAGCACGATCAACAATCGGAATAGTTCAGCGACTGATAAAAACCGGAGATTGATCAAAATCCGACTATTAATCAAAATATTGGAGAATTTTGAAAATGATCGCCATTTTCAACGTTTACGAACGGATTTTCGATTTAATTTAGCGCCATTTCTAAAATTCTCTATTTAAGGTAAATAAATTCCGGTAATGTTTGTGTTTAAAAATAACAATTAAAAACAATATGTTAAACAATAATTTTATGGGCAAAATTTTTTACCCAGGAAATCGAAGCTGCATCCGGTCTCCTCTTTTGTTCATGAATCATGAAGAAGAGCAGATGTTTTTCTTTTTTTCTCACACTTTTTTGCTATGTATAGTCTTTAAGTAAAATTTAACCATCGTGCCTTTCGTCTGTACGGTATCACTGCGCAATCATGCGATGAGGAAAGTAAGAATATGACAGTCTCGAGGAATTCACTTCTGGTATTGACAGTTATGGCAACAATGCTTGCCGGTTGTGCGAATTCACGATTCGGCAACAATGGTGGTGGCGAACCGCCGCAGGTGGTTATGCCGGGGCCGCCAAGTTCGGGTGGTGTCAGCCAATCCGAGTTGCCACCGCCGGATAATTTTCCGGCAGCACCCAATAATAGCGTGAGTAGCAGTGCCCCACAGCAACAACAGACCGAGGTAGCCAGTCTTCAGCCGCCTGCAAACGCTTCGGATTTGACTCCCGGAGCGATTGCCGGTGTCTGGAAAGCTTCGGTCGGCGGGCTGAATTGTCAGATTGCAACACCGCAGACAAAATATGGCCAAGGCTATCGCGCGGGACCGTTGCATTGTCCGGAAGCCTTCTCGAAAGTTGCTTCATGGGCAGTGAGTGGCAAACAGCTGAATTTCTATGACGGCGCCGGAAGTGCTGTTGCTACGCTTTATTCTGCCGGTCCTAGCCGGTTCGAAGGCAATACAGTGAACGGTCAGGCGGTTATTTTAAGCCGCTAATAAAATTGGGAGAGGTCGCAATCATCAGGCCTCTTTTATTTTCTTCAGCACAAGAAGGGGCTTGTCGATGGGAGCGATGCGTGAGCGCTATGATGCGTTGGTTGAAAACGGTGAAATCGACCGTGATGAAGCACAAATTACCCTGATCTCGCATTTCGACCGGCTTCTTGACGAGCTTGCTGTTAAGCGTATGTCGCAGAAAAGCTCTCCACTCGGCTGGCTTTTCGGGAAACACAGGGATAACCGAACCGGTGTGCGTGGCCTATATGTTTATGGCGAAGTTGGCCGTGGCAAAACCATGCTTATGGATTTGTTTTTTTCCTGTCTGCCCGATGGTGACAAAAGGCGCGCCCATTTCAATGATTTTATGGCCGATGTGCATGATCGTATAAATCGTCATCGGCAGGCATTGACGCGTGGCGAAACCAAACAGAACGATCCTATTCCCCCCGTTGCGGCAAGCCTTGCCAAAGAAGCCAAAGTTCTCTGTTTTGACGAGTTTACTGTGACCGACATTGCCGATGCAATGGTTCTTTCAAGACTCTTTACCGCTCTTTTCAAGGAAGGTGTAACACTGATTGCAACGTCGAATGTTGCGCCTGATAATCTTTATAAAAACGGTCTCAATCGGCAGCTATTCTTGCCTTTTATCAAGATTCTCGAAGATAATGTCGAAGTTTTTAACCTTGATGCAGATACCGATTACCGGCTGGAAAAAGCCGATCGCAAGCCTGTCTATATTACTCCTCTCGGCCATATTGCGCAGGAAAAGATGGATGCTGCATGGGCACTCGTCGAACAAGGAAACACCGCCAAGCCGGATGTTGTCGAAGTTCGCGGACATCCCGTTCAAGTGCCACGTGCAGTAAATAATGCGGCCCGTTTCGACTATATTGATCTTTGCTCCATTCCGCTGGCTGCTGCCGATTATCTCGCCTTGTCGGACCGTTATCATACATTTTTCATTGATAATGTGCCGATTATGGATGATGAACACCGAAACGAGACAAAACGCTTCATTCTGCTGATTGATACGCTTTACGATCGCCACATCCGGCTGTTTATTTCGGCTGCTGCAACTCCCGATAAACTCTATCAGGGAACAAACCAAACCACAGAGACATTCGAGTTCGAACGGACTTCATCACGTCTTTTTGAAATGCAAAGTGAGGAATATTTGGCCAATTGGAATGAAAAACAGGTCAAATAAAGCCTAAAAACCAGTAAACACGCATAAATTGTGTCAATTTGACGCATAAAAGTGAAGAAAAATTGACGTTTACGTAAAGTGAATTCAATATAACCGATTGAATTTATTAGCTTTAGATAATTCTATTGTAATTTTCTACGATTCAGCCTATCGACGATAAAGGTGTAGATCTCATGACTGCGGTTCGTCGCAGCTAAAATCTATACGGGAGTATTAACAAACCCGATTTTTTATTTGGCTTATCAAGCTGCAATAAAATTGAGGGGTGTTTGGATCATGTCGGCGAGGAGCAAATTCCGCTTTATATTCCGACACTATTTTTAGGGAAGAAACCAGAATGGCACGCAATAAAATAGCACTCATCGGTTCAGGAATGATCGGGGGCACATTGGCACACTTGATTGGATTGAAAGAACTTGGCGATGTTGTCTTGTTCGATATTGCAGAGGGTGTGCCGCAGGGTAAAGGTCTTGATATTGCCGAATCTTCGCCGGTTGAAGGTTTCGACGCAAAATATACAGGCGCCAATGACTATGCAGCAATCGAGGGCGCAAACGTCATTATCGTTACAGCAGGTGTTCCCCGTAAGCCCGGAATGAGCCGTGACGATCTTCTTGGTATCAACCTCAAAGTTATGGAACAGGTCGGTGCCGGAATTAAGAAATATGCCCCTGATGCATTTGTTATCTGCATCACCAATCCGCTCGATGCGATGGTTTGGGCACTGCAAAAATTTTCAGGCCTTCCGGCAAACAAGGTTGTCGGCATGGCAGGAGTTCTCGACTCCGCACGTTTCCGCTATTTTTTGGCAGAAGAATTCAAAGTTTCGGTTGACGATGTGACAGCCTTCGTTCTTGGCGGTCATGGTGATTCGATGGTGCCGCTTGCCCGTTATTCGACAGTTGCCGGTATTCCTTTGCCGGATCTTGTCAAAATGGGTTGGACAACCGAAGCAAAGCTCGAAAAAATTATTCAGCGTACCCGCGATGGTGGTGCAGAAATCGTTGGTTTGTTGAAAACCGGTTCGGCATATTATGCTCCGGCAGCTTCGGCTATTTCGATGGCAGAAGCTTATCTGAAAGATAAAAAGCGTGTTGTACCGGTTGCTGCGCATCTTTCCGGCCAGTACGGCGTTAAAGACACATATGTTGGCGTTCCTGTTGTTTTGGGTGCTGGCGGTGTCGAACGCGTTATCGAAATTGAACTTGATAAGAAAGAAAAGGAAGCTTTCGATAAATCTGTTCATGCTGTTCATGGCCTTTGTGAAGCCTGCGTAAAACTTGCACCAAACTTGAAATAAGTGGGGGTCACCCCACTTTTTCATTCACATAAGTCGGATATACCGATTTTCCGGGACCGGACTTTCGGCCCACAATAGAAAAGGAAAAATGAATGAATATCCATGAATATCAGGCCAAGCGTCTGCTTCATGAATATGGCGCACCGATTGCAAACGGTGTTGCTGTCTATTCTGTAGAGCAGGCAGAGGAATGGGCAAAAAAATTGCCCGGACCTCTTTATGTCGTTAAAAGCCAGATTCACGCTGGTGGGCGCGGCAAGGGTAAGTTTAAAGAACTTGGTCCCGATGCTAAAGGTGGCGTCCGTCTTGCAAAATCGGTTGAAGAAGTTGTTGCCAATGTCAAAGAAATGCTTGGCAAAACACTCGTCACCAAGCAGACAGGTCCGGCCGGAAAACAGGTAAATCGTCTTTATATTGAAGATGGTGCTGATATTGAACGCGAACTTTATCTGTCACTTCTCGTTGACCGTACGGTCGGAGAGGTTGCTTTTGTCGTTTCGACAGAAGGCGGTATGGATATTGAAACCGTTGCACATGATACACCTGAAAAAATTCTCACCCTCCCGATTGATCCGGATAAGGGCGTTACCGCTGAAGACAGCGCGAAACTTTGCGATGCTCTGAAGCTTGATGGTGTTGCACGTGAAGACGGATTGAAACTTTTTCCGATTCTTTACAAAGCTTTTGTCGAAAAAGACATGAGCCTTCTCGAAATCAACCCGCTGATCGTCATGAAAAATGGTCATTTGAGGTTGCTCGACTCGAAGGTATCGTTCGACAATAATGCACTTTTCCGCCACCCCGACATTGTCGAGTTGCGGGATACTTCAGAGGAAGACCCGAAGGAAATCGAAGCTTCCAAACACGATCTTGCCTATATCGCTCTTGATGGCAATATCGGTTGCATGGTCAATGGCGCCGGACTTGCCATGGCAACGATGGATATCATCAAGCTTTATGGTGGCGAGCCGGCAAACTTTCTTGATGTTGGTGGTGGTGCTTCCAAAGAGCGCGTGACTGCCGCTTTCAAGATTATTACAGCCGATCCCCATGTACAGGGCATATTGGTAAATATTTTCGGTGGCATCATGCGTTGTGATGTTATTGCCGAAGGTGTTCTGGCTGCGGTCAAGGAAGTCGGTTTGAAAGTGCCTCTGGTTATTCGTCTTGAAGGCACGAATGTTGATAAGGGCAAAGCTCTTATCAATGAAAGTGGTCTGAATGTAATCTCGGCGGATGATCTTGACGATGCCGCCAAGAAAATTGTCGCAGCCGTGAAGGGAGCTTGAAGTCATGTCGATTCTTATCAACAAGGATACCAAAGTTCTCGTACAGGGTTTGACCGGCAAAACCGGTACCTTCCATACCGAACAGGCACTTGCCTATCATGGGACCAAAATGGTCGGTGGCGTTAACCCGAAAAAGGGCGGCGAAACCTGGCATGGTGCCAATGGTGAAGAATTGCCTATTTTTGCAACTGTTGCCGAAGGCAAGGACAAAACCGGAGCCGATGCATCGGTTATCTATGTTCCCCCGGCAGGTGCTGCTGCTGCAATCATGGAAGCTATTGATGCCGAAATTGGCCTTATTGTTTGTATCACGGAAGGTATTCCGGTTCTTGATATGGTCAAGGTCAAGGCAAAATTGAGAAAATCGAAGTCGCGCCTTATCGGCCCGAACTGCCCCGGTGTTCTTACACCCGATGAATGCAAAATCGGCATTATGCCGGGATCGATTTTCAAGACAGGTTCGGTCGGTGTTGTGTCGCGCTCGGGCACTTTGACCTATGAAGCTGTTTATCAGACAACAGTCGAAGGTTTGGGTCAAACAACAGCCGTCGGCATTGGTGGCGATCCGGTCAAGGGTACCGAATTTATTGACGTACTCGAGATGTTCCTTGCAGATGACGAAACCAAGTCGATCGTTATGATCGGTGAGATCGGTGGTTCTGCAGAGGAAGATGCTTCCCAATTTCTGATCGATGAAGCCAAGAAAGGGCGCAAAAAACCGGTTGTCGGTTTTATCGCAGGTCGTACAGCGCCCAAGGGCCGTACAATGGGGCATGCCGGTGCTGTGATTTCCGGTGGCAAAGGAGGAGCCGAAGACAAGATCGCTGCTATGGAAGCAGCCGGTATTCGGGTTTCTCCGTCACCTGCGCAAATCGGCAAGACGCTCGTTGAGGTTCTTAAAGGATAATTACAAAAAAGCCACTCGGGCGACTGGTTCGGGTGGCTTGATTTTTTTAACAGAAGCGAATGCTTCTTCAACACCAATTCGTAGGGTGTTCCCGCGGATATTAAGGAGACGGAACAGGTGTTCCGGCAGAATATATGGCAAGGCAGGACCAGACAAACGATCTTTTTGAACAAACTTCGTTTTTATATGGTGGCAATGCTGATTATATAGATCAGCTTTATGCCGAGTATGAGAAAAACCCCGCCGGCGTTGATCCGCAATGGCGTGAATTTTTCGATAATTTAAAAGACAATAAAGAAGATGTGCTGAAAAATGCTGAAGGCGCATCCTGGCAGCGTGACAATTGGCCGGTAAAGCCGGTAGGCGAGCTGGTATCAGCTCTGGACGGTGATTGGTCCGCTGTTGAAAAACATATGGGCGACAAGCTCAAAGGCAAAGCAGCAGAAGCAGCCAAAAAAGGCGGTTCGGCTGTAAGCAATGCCGATATCATTCAGGCCACCCGCGATTCAGTGCGCGCGATTATGATGATCCGCGCTTATCGTATGCGCGGCCATCTTCATGCAAAACTTGATCCGTTACAATTGCGTGAAGCACCGGAAGATTATAACGAATTGTCGCCTGAAACCTATGGTTTCACAACGGCTGACTATGATCGCAAGATATTTATCGACAATGTTCTCGGGCTTGAATATGCAACAATCCCGCAGATGTTGGAGATATTGAAAAACACCTATTGCAATACAATCGGTGTCGAATTCATGCATATTTCCGATCCGGCAGAAAAAAGCTGGATTCAGGAGCGTATCGAAGGCCCGAATAATTGGGTATCGTTCACGCCTGAAGGTAAAAAGGCTATTGTTCATAAGCTTGTAGAAGCCGAGGGCTTTGAAAAGTTTCTGGATACAAAATATAAAGGAACCAAGCGTTTCGGCCTTGATGGCGGTGAATCGCTTATTCCGGCTCTTGAACAGATCATCAAGCGCGGTGGTGCTCTTGGTGTGGAAGAAATCGTTTTCGGCATGGCTCACCGCGGACGTCTTAACGTTCTTTCGCAGGTGCTCTCCAAGCCCCATCGCGCGATCTTCCATGAATTCAAAGGTGGCTCATATAAGCCTGACGATGTCGAAGGTTCGGGCGATGTGAAATACCATTTGGGTACATCTTCCGATCGTGAGTTCGATGGCAACAAGGTGCATTTGTCACTTCTTGCTAACCCGTCCCACCTCGAAATTGTTGACCCGGTTGTTATCGGTAAAACCCGTGCAAAACAGGATTTGCTTGCCGGTCCGAGCCGCAGTGATCTGGTTCCGCTCAGTGAACGGGCAAAAGTTATGCCTGTTCTTATCCATGGTGATGCGGCTTTTGCGGGGCAAGGTGTTATTCAGGAAACATTGGGTCTTTCGGGACTGAAAGGTTTCCGTGTTGCCGGCTCTATCCACTTTATCATCAACAACCAGATCGGCTTTACCACCAATCCACGTTTCGGTCGCTCGACGCCTTATCCATCAGATATTGCCAAGATGATCGACGCACCGATTTTTCACGTTAATGGCGATGATCCGGAAGCGGTTGTTTATGTTGCCAAAGTTGCAACAGAATTCCGCATGATTTTCCATAAGCCGGTTGTTATCGACATGTTCTGCTATCGCCGGTTTGGTCACAATGAAGGTGATGAACCGTCTTTCACGCAGCCATTGATGTATAAAGCTATTCGTGGTCATAAAACCACTTTGGAACTTTATGGCGAGAAGCTGGAAAAAGAAGGCCTTATCAAGGCCGAAGAACTCGACCAGCAAAAGCGCGAGTGGCACGACAAACTTGAAAAAGAATTTGAAGCAGCCACTTCCTATAAGCCCAACAAGGCCGATTGGCTTGATGGTACATGGACAGGCTTGAAAGCCGCCGATAATGCCGATGACCAACGTCGCGGTGCAACCGGTGTGCCAATCAAGACACTGAAAGAAATTGGCGAACGTCTGGTTGACATTCCCGCCGATTTTCATGTTCACAAAACCATTAAGCGTTTCCTTGATAACCGTGCGAAAATGTTTGCAACAGGTGAAGGAATCGATTGGGCGACCGGTGAAGCTTTGGCTTTCGGTTCACTCGTTATCGAAGGTGCACCGGTTCGTCTTTCCGGTGAAGATGTCGAACGTGGCACATTCAGCCAGCGTCATTCGGTTCTTTACGATCAGGAAAACGAAAACCGCTATATCCCGTTGAATAATCTTAAAAAGGGTCAGGCCATTTATGAGCCTGTCAACTCAATGCTTTCGGAAGAAGGCGTATTGGGATTTGAATATGGATATTCGTTGGCACAACCGCTCGGCTTGAACTTGTGGGAAGCCCAATTCGGTGACTTTGCGAATGGTGCACAGGTTCTTTTCGACCAGTTCATTTCCTCTGGCGAGCGCAAATGGTTGCGTATGAGCGGCCTTGTCTGTCTGTTGCCACATGGATTTGAAGGTCAGGGACCGGAACACTCTTCAGCCCGCCTTGAACGTTATCTGCAACTATGTGCAGAAGATAATATGCAGGTTGCCAATTGTACGACACCCGCGAATTACTTCCACATTTTGCGCCGTCAGATCAAACGCGATTTCCGCAAACCGCTGATCTTGATGACACCGAAATCCTTGTTGCGTCACAAACGCGCCATTTCTTCGTTGAGCGATATGGGAGCCGATACAACCTTCCATCGCTTGTTGCTTGATGACGCCCAACAGCTCAAGGATCAGGCAATCAAGTTGCAGAAAGACAACAAGATCCGTCGTGTCGTTCTCTGCTCCGGTAAGGTCTATTATGACCTTTACGAAGAGCGCGAAAAACGCGGAATCGATGATGTCTATCTGTTGCGTGTTGAACAGCTTTACCCGTTCCCGGCAAAAGCCTTGATCACTGTTCTTTCCCGCTTCTTGCAAGCGGAAATCGTCTGGTGTCAGGAAGAGCCGAAAAATATGGGTGCCTGGTCATTTATTGAACCGTATCTTGAATGGGTACTGGCTCATATCGGCGCGAAATATCCTCGTGCCCGTTATGCCGGTCGTCCTGCAAGTGCTTCGCCTGCAACCGGGCTTATGTCGCAACATCTTCAACAGCTTGCCGCGTTCCTTGAAGACGCGTTGGCTTAATTCTCAAATCACTCTGACGTATGGAAAAAAATTATGGCTAATGAAATCCGTGTTCCTACTCTGGGCGAGTCCGTTACTGAAGCAACCATTGGGAAATGGTTCAAAAAGGTTGGCGATGCTGTCGCTATGGACGAGCCCTTGGTTGAACTTGAAACCGATAAAGTAACAGTCGAGGTCCCCTCGCCTGTTGCTGGAAAATTGACAGAAATTGTTGCCAACGAAGGTGACAATGTCGAAGTTGGCGCGCTTCTCGGCTCGATTGAGGCGGGAGCTGCCGGCAATGTTGCTCCGCAGCCAAAGCCTGCCCAACCGGCACCGAGCGCTCCTGCACCACAACCGGCAGTAAGTGCACCTGCAGCCGCTTCCGGCTCGATGCAGCCTGCTCCTTCAGCAGCCAAGCTCATGGCTGAAAACAATTTGTCAGCCGGTCAGGTTGATGGTTCGGGCAAGCGTGGTCAGGTCCTCAAAGGCGATGTTCTTGATGCTCTTGCAAAAGGCATTTCGGCCGCTGCTCCGGTTGCCGCACCGCGCGCAGCTTCCCAGCCGCAAGATGCAGCACGTGAAGAACGTGTCCGCATGACAAAATTGCGCCAGACCATTGCCCGTCGTTTGAAAGACGCACAAAACACCATGGCAATGCTCACCACTTTCAACGAAGTGGACATGTCGGCTATTATGGACTTGCGTAAACGCTACAAGGAAATGTTCGAGAAGAAACATGGCGTCAAACTCGGCTTCATGGGCTTCTTCACCAAGGCTGTTTGCCACGCATTGAAAGAAGTTCCCGCTGTTAATGCCGAAATCGACGGTACCGACATTATTTACAAAAATTATGTCAATGCCGGTATTGCTGTTGGTACAGCCAAAGGCCTTGTTGTTCCGGTTGTCCGTGACGCAGACCAGCTTTCAATCGCAGGAATTGAAAAAGAAATCGGTCGCCTCGGTCGTTTGGCACGTGATGGCAAGCTCGCTGTCGCCGATATGCAGGGTGGCACATTCACCATCACCAATGGTGGCGTTTATGGTTCATTGATGTCCACACCTATCCTCAATGCTCCTCAATCGGGTATTTTGGGTATGCATGCCATTAAGGAACGTGCCGTCGTTGTCAATGGCGAGGTTGTTGCCCGTCCGATGATGTATCTGGCCCTCTCTTATGACCACCGTATCGTTGACGGTCAGGAGGCTGTTACATTCCTCGTTCGCGTTAAAGAATGCCTTGAAGATCCGGAACGTCTCGTTATCGATCTTTAAAATAGGATAGTCGCAAATGAATGCACCAGCAGCATTATTGGCCATAAGCGTCATATTGTTGTTGGTGCATATTTTTTTGCAGGCTTTTCTCACAACACGTGAATTGGGACGAAGCTGGAACGCCGGACCAAGAGATGGCGGAGAAACGCCGAAATCGGTTTATGCCGGTCGGGCAATGCGTGCGAGCGCCAATTTCCGTGAAACTTATCCGGCATTTCTGGCATTGGTGTTGCTCGGTGATTTTACACCCAATAACATTATGTTGACCGTGGCAGGTGGATCCATATGGGTCATAGCAAGGATTATCTATATTCCGCTTTACCTCTTGGGCATCCCCTACATCCGTAGCATCGTCTGGCTAATTTCCATCCTCGGATTGGTCATCATGCTTGTCGCCGCTTTCTGGAGTTAGATGATGGCTCCTTATTTTGTCGAATGGTCAACATTGATGGCGGTATTCGCAATTGCGGCAATAACGCCGGGAGCCGATTTCGCATTGATTTTGCGCCAATCTCTGGTTCATGGGCGTGAGGCCGCTTTTGCAACCGCTTTCGGCATCGGCGCGGCTCTGCTCTTTCACGTAAGTTACACGATTCTGGGACTTGGATTGCTCATTTCGAAATCCCTTATTCTGTTTAATGTCGTTAAGTGGCTCGGTGTTCTCTATCTTCTCTATATCGGCATTAAAAGCATTACCTCGCGCGGTATTGCGGGTGAAAAAAACGAAAATATGAAAAGTAAAAAAACACGGCAAAGTTTGAAAAAAGCATTTTTTGCCGGATTTACCGTCAATGCTCTTAACCCCAAAGCGGTGTTTTTCTTTCTTTCGATTTTCTCGACATTTGTCGCACCGGTGACGCCTATAGCAGTCAAGTTTTGCTATGGTCTATCGATGTCGGCACTTCTTATAGGATGGTTCGTTTTGGTTGGCATTTTTATGACGACCCCTGCCATTCGCTCATTATATCAACGCGCCGCCAAATGGATTGATCGCCTTTGCGGAGCTGTTTTCATCGCATTCAGTATCAGGCTTATGTTTCAGAAAGCCTCGTAATTTTTAAAATTTTCAGGTCTCTGCGGCCGTAACGAAAGGAAAAAGAATGTCTTATGATGTTGTGGTAATTGGAGCAGGCCCCGGTGGATATGTTGCAGCAATCAAGGCTGCACAACTCGGGCTAAAAACAGCAATCGTGGAAAAGCGCGATACATTGGGTGGTACATGTCTTAATGTCGGCTGTATTCCTTCTAAAGCTCTGCTCTATGCTTCAGAAATTTTTGCTGAAGCCCAACACGGTTTCGAAGCTTTGGGTGTTTCGGTTTCCAAACCTAAACTCGACCTTGCCGGCATGATGGCCCACAAGCAGAAAACCGTTGATGGTAACACAAGCGGTGTCGCTTTTCTGATGAAGAAAAACAAGATTGACACCGTTTACGGCACGGCCAGAATTCTTGGTGCAGGCAAAGTCGAAGTTGCTGCCAAAGATGGCTCGAAACAGACTCTTGAGACCAAAAATATCATCATCGCAACAGGTTCCGACGTTGCCGGTATTCCGGGAATGAAGATCGATATCGATGAAAAAGTTATTGTTTCCTCAACCGGTGCTTTGTCGCTTCCCAAAGTACCTCATCACATGGTTGTGGTCGGCGCCGGTGTGATCGGTTCCGAGCTTGGTTCGGTCTGGAGCCGGCTTGGTGCAAAAGTCACAGTTGTCGAATTCCTCGACAAGGTTCTGGGGCCGATGGACGGTGAAGTTTCTAAACAGTTCCAGAAACTCATGGAAAAACAGGGCATTGAATATAAACTTGGTGCAAAAGTAACCGGCGTTGAAAAAACCGCATCCGGTGCCAAGGTTACTTTTGAGCCTGTCAAAGGTGGTTCGGCTGAAACTCTTGAAGCCGATATTGTTCTCGTTGCTACTGGTCGTCGTCCTTATACCGAAGGACTTGGCCTCAAAGAGGCCGGTATAACACTGGACGAACGTGGTCGGGTGAATATCGATTCACATTGGCAAACAAATATTGCCGGAATTTACGCAATTGGCGATGTTGTCAAAGGTCCGATGCTTGCCCATAAAGCGGAAGACGAAGGTGTTGCTCTGGCTGAAATTCTTGCCGGTCAAAAAGGCCATGTCAATTATGATGTGATCCCGAGTGTCGTTTATACAGAGCCGGAAGTCGCTTCTGTCGGCAAAACCGAAGAAGAGCTTAAAGCAGCCGGCATTGAATATCGCGTTGGCAAATTCCCCTTTTCTGCCAATGGTCGTGCCCGCGCTATGTTGAAGACTGACGGATTTGTCAAAATCCTTGCTTGCGCCAAGACCGACAAGGTTCTGGGCGGCCATATTCTTGGCTTCGGTGCCGGTGAAATGATTCACGAAATTGCTGTTTTGATGGAATTTGGCGGCTCATCGGAAGATCTGGCACGGACCTGCCATGCTCATCCGACAATGTCGGAAGCTGTGAAAGAGGCTGCATTGGCCGCTTTTTCAAAACCGATCAATATGTAAGCGATTTGACATATTATTCAAAAAGGCTGCCTTCGGGTGGCCTTTTTATTGCAATCAAACCGGATTTATATGGTCACTCCGGAATTTTCAGGTCAGACTGGAATGGGAATGTCGATTTTATTTCATAGTCGGGATTTAATCACGAAAATACGTCGATACTATCCATATTGATGAATGCGATGGCAAAACTTTGCTTTGAGTTTTTTCGCTTAAAGAAGCCATTGTTGCTTTAATAGAAATGACAGGACTGGAAAAAGGGAAAAAGCGTTATCCAGTACACGTCGTAATCAGATGCGTGAGACGGCAATTTCTCGCCTTCATAAGCGTATCATGCCGTTAGCAAAAAGCTTTTGCGGATTTGTTGCTTTTAAAATTATCAAAGTTTTATCGGGCTGACATGATAGCCATGTTTGCGTAATTGTTCGACAAGGCCACTATCGTCAACCATATGTGCTGCACCAACCGCGATGAAACTGTTTCCTTGTTCAATCAAAGGAAGCGCGCGTTCAGACATGCGTAAGTTGCGTTTTGTCATCAGGATATCTTTGAAAATTTCCTGGTCTTTTTTGCTGATCGTTGTTTTGAACAGAGTATCAAGAACGAGAATTTCGCCAATACGACTTTGTTTATAAAGTTGCGTTTCGGTATAAAACATATCGGCGTAAAATTTGGAGTTGTCGAGGTAATCTTCGATTGACCTTGCCTGAAAACTTATAGGTAGTTTTTCAATTGCAGATAATTGTTCATCAACTGTTTCAAGACCGATGACCGGTTTTCCAAGTTTTTTGGCGTTTTGCCCGATTTCTACATCAAGTGCACGGTATCCATAGGCTTCCCGACGCGCCTCGCAGGCCGGTAGGCTCAATGTCATCCAGATGAACCATGGTTTGTTATTGGCAATAAGTTGAAAAGGTAGACCGTGGGTTTCAAATGCGGTTTTAAGCTTATGGAATTCTTGCCGCGAAAGTCCATCCTTGAAACTCTCGCCTTTTTTGGCAGTCAGAAAATCCGGTGAGGCAGCAAGTTTTGCTGCCATTGCTTTACCGTTATCATCCGCCGCTTCACTCAACTCGAGGACAATACGGTCTGCATTTTCGAGTGCTGTTTTGACCTTTGGAGCGAGATTGACAATTTCCGGATCGGTCACATGCATTGTGCCGAAAAGATAGGATGGCTTGGTCCCTTCTTTTTCAACCTTCCAGAATCGTGCATTGCCATTTTTTATTTTTTTTGCACGGCTCAAAAATTTCCGGTTTTCTTCTTTTGAAAGTTTTTTGGTTAAATCCTCACCCGAGCAGACAGGTGGCTCCGCCTGTTTTTTTTGTTCAAGCAGCGCCTTCGGTAAAAATTTTTCAAAAAATTTTGGCTGTGAAGGTGTCGCGTCTTCACTCAATGCCGGTGAAGAAAGGTAAAAAGTGCCGGCGAAAAGAGCAAAAAGAAAAGCAAAACGTTTCGACAATCTCGCGATCGTTTTGAAATATATTCGGCTTTTTTTTTGCATCACAGCCTTCCGCTTTGTCGGCACTTTTCAGTCATTAAAGCTATAAAACAAGCTTTTTATCTTCTTTTCCTTCACGAATTCTGGTGGGAAGTCCCATTTCATCAAGTCTTTTCAGGAACGGTTCCGGTGGCAATTCTTCCACATTGGCCATGGTTTTTACATCCCAATCGCCAAGTGCCACCAATATGGCAGCGGCGACAGCCGGAACCCCTGCCGTGTAGGAAATTGCTTGTGAACCTGTTTCGAGAAAGGCTTCTCTGTGGTCGGCGATATTATAGATAAACACCTCGCGGTGTTTGCCATCTTTTTCACCTTTGACGAGATCGCCGATGCAGGTTTTACCGGTATAATCAGGTGCGAGCGAAGATGGGTCCGGCAAAACAGCTTTGACCACTTTAAGCGGAACAACTTCCAAACCTTCAGCGGTTTTTACGGGTTGTTCGGATAAAAGCCCAAGATTTTTCAACACATTGAATACGGTAATATAGCGTTCGCCAAACCCCATCCAGAAGCGGATATTCGGCACATCAAGATTTTTTGACAAAGAATGGATTTCGTCATGACCGGTCATATAGGTGTTGCGCCGACCGACAACCGGCAAATCCCATTCGTGCCCGATTTCAAACATTTTGTTTGAAACCCATTTGCTGTTTTGCCATGACCAGACCTGACCGGTAAATTCGCGAAAATTGATTTCCGGGTCGAAATTGGTGGCAAACCAGCGCCCGTGACTACCGGCATTGATATCGATGATATCAATATCGCTGATTTTGTCGAAATAGTCCTGATGGGCAAGCGCTGCATAAGCATTGACCACTCCGGGGTCAAATCCTGCTCCGAGAATGGCCGTTACTTTATGCGATTCGCATTCTTCGCGGCGTGGCCATTCATAATTGCCATACCAGGGGGGCGTCTCGCATATTTTTAGCGGATCCTCGTGAATAGCTGTGTCGATATAGGCTGCACCGGTCTCGATACAGGCCGACAGAACGGACATATTAAGAAAAGCCGAGCCGACATTGATAACAATCCGGCTTTTTGTTTTACGAATAAGATCTGCCGTCGATTTTACATCCATTGCGTCGAGATGGTGCGTTTCGAATACACCTTTTACCTTCATGGATTTTTTCTCTTTGACGGATGCAATGATCGACTCGCATTTTTGCAGTGTTCGTGATGCGATATGAAGATCACCGAGAATATCGTTATGTTGGGCGCATTTGTGAGCAACCACCTGAGCCACTCCGCCTGCGCCAATAATCAGGATATTCTTTTTCATTCCCGGTTTGTCTCCTAAATTTTGCTTTCAAAACCCTTGTTGAATCTGGAGCCTTTTTCAAGAAAGGCTTTCACAATAGTCTTTATACCCGAATTCGCGTTGAACACGAATGGTTCCATCCAATTCTTTTATCGCAATAGCGGGCATATTAAGACCATTGAACCAATTTTTTTTCACCATTGTGTAACCGGCCGCATCTTCTATCGACAAATGGTCGCCTACTTTCAATTTTTCAGGAAAACGGAATGTTCCGAAAATATCTCCGGCAAGGCATGATTTGCCACAAACCATAATTTCATGAGGTCCCTGATTTGGCGAAATTTTCGCTTTTTCCCGATAAACAAGAAGATCAAGCATATGAGCTTCGATGGAACTGTCAACGATCGCAAGATCCTTGCCATTATGCATTGTGTCAAGAACGGTAACTTCAAGTGTTGCGCTATTGGTTATGGAAGCTTCACCCGGTTCAAGATAAACCGTAACCCCGTATTTATCCGAGAAACGCTTGAGCCTGTCGGCGAAAGCTTCAAGCGGATAATCTTTACCGGTAAAATAGATACCGCCGCCAAGGCTCACCCATTCTACATGGTGAAAAAGTTGGCCGAATTTTTGTTCTATATCGGAAAGCATCCGGTCAAACAAAGCAAAGTCGCCATTCTCGCAGTTATAGTGAATCATGAAACCGTTTACGAGCGGTAAAACCGCTTCGATCTTTTCGTAACTTGTTTCGCCAAGACGACTGAAAGGGCGGGCAGGGTCGGCAAGGTCAAAGCCGGAACAGCTCATTCCCGGATTTAGCCGCAAACCTCTTTCGATATGTTCAGATTTTTTTGCAAATCTGTGAAGCTGGTTGATGGAATTGAATATGATTGTATCGGCATAAGTGATCGCTTCATCAATTTCATAGTCGGCCCAGGCGACAGAATAGGCATGGGTTTCTTTACCAAATTTTTCTTTTCCCAGACGCAGTTCGTAAAGCGATGATGATGTGGTGCCATCCATATAGCGCGCCATAAAATCGAAAACGCCCCATGTTGCAAAACATTTCAATGCCAAAAGCGATTTGGCACCTGAGAGTTCACGCAACCGCGCAATTTTTTCCATATTGCGCATCAACTTCGATTTATCGACAAGGTAATAGGGCGTTTGAAGCATTTTTTAATCCTGCAATATCCGGTTTTCCGATGGCTATCAAAGCCTCGACCACATATAGAAACACATTTCTATAAGAGCAAATATGTTCTTCATTAACTATAGCAAAAAAGAGTGCAGTTTTCTCGATTTGATGTCTGCTATAGTCCCGATGTGTCGTTCCGGGAAGGATTCTTAATGCGTAAATTCAATAAACCTTTTTGCTTGTTTGTCGGACTGCCAGTGATCGGTCTTGTCGCCGCTTTTTCTTCATTTGCTGCCGATCTCAATGAAAATCTTGTGGTTGCGCAAAACGCAAAAACAACCGAATCTTCTGCCATTACAAGCACAAGCCGTGGCGAATTGAATGGTTTCAAAGGCTATCGCCATCACCGTACCGGTTATAAAAAACATACTGATGGCTGGTGGTATCCGGAAGCAGCATTTGAACCGGGAGCACATGCCGACAGCACCAATGTAAAACTTAAAAAAACGTCACAAAAATCCAAAAAAGAAGATGACAAGTCATGGCTTATCAAAAACCATGTCGATTTTTGTTCGTCAAAATATAAGTCCTATACAAGTTCCGATAACAGCTATCAGCCTTTTGACGGTCCGCGAAAACAATGTGTATCGCGTTATTATAGTCCGAAATGAAAATCGTCCGATTGATGACAATCGGACGACATAAACGCCCCATTCTGGTGAAATGAGAAAAATTTGAAAAAAACGGCAAAATTTTCTGGGTTAGGCCATTGAAAGGGCTTGCGTGTGAGGCTTTAAAACATCCAATATAGAATTAGGTGATACCGATTCATTTCCGGTGACCTATATAGAAACGAGGCCCGAAAAACAGGATGGTGTGCAGATAATGACAACACGGGAAGCAATCTTGATATTGCTGGTAATACTTCCCTTTGTCGGTAGTGCCATTATCGGTTTTTTTCGTTCTACAGCAAAAAATAATGAAGCATGGTTTGTCGGTGCAATCGCACTTATGGCACTGTTTTCTACAATCATGCTTTATCCGGCTGTTTCTGCCGACAATGTTATAAGACTTGATATTATCTGGCTGCCGCAATGGGGGTTGAACTTCACTTTGCGGATGGACGGCTTTTCATGGCTGTTTTCACTTCTTATAACAGGTATCGGCCTACTCGTGGTCGTCTATGCCCGTTATTATATGAATCCGGCTGATCCGGTGCCTCGGTTTTTTTCATTTCTGCTTGCCTTTATGGGCTCGATGCTTGGAATGGTGTTGTCGGGCAACATTGTTCTCCTCGTTATTTTCTGGGAACTCACCAGCATTTTCTCGTTTTTGCTGATTGGCTACTGGTACCATAATGCAAGTGCACGTGATGGTGCGCGCATGGCCCTGACCGTGACGGGATTTGGCGGCTTTGCGCTTCTTGTCGGTATGTTGATTATCGGCCACATTGTCGGCAGCTACGATCTTGATGTGGTGTTAAATTCGGGTTCGCTCATCAAGAGAAGCCCGCTTTATATTCCGGCACTTGTCTGCGTGCTTCTGGGAGCATTGACAAAAAGCGCACAATTTCCGTTCCATTTCTGGCTTCCTAATGCAATGGCTGCGCCGACACCGGTTTCTGCCTATCTTCATTCGGCAACAATGGTCAAAGCCGGTGTGTTTCTTATGGTGCGGTTCTGGCCGGTATTGTCAGGAACAGAAGCATGGTTCTGGATTATCGGGCTTTGCGGTTTGATTACGCTTTTGATCGGTGCCTATTTTGCAATGTTCCAACAGGACCTTAAAGGTCTGCTTGCCTATTCGACAATCAGCCATCTGGGGTTGATAACCACGCTCTTAAGTCTTGCAAGCCCGCTTGCTTGCGTTGCAGCTATTTTCCATATCGTCAACCATGCTATCTTCAAGGCATCGTTATTTATGGCAGCGGGCATTATTGACCATGAAACGGGAACGCGCGATATGCGCAAATTGTCGGGGCTTTTCCGTTATATGCCGTTTACCGGAACATTGGCGCTGGTTGCAAGTGCTGCCATGGCAGGGGTGCCGCTTCTCAATGGCTTCATATCGAAGGAAATGTTTTTTGCCGAAGCGGTTGAAGTCCACATGGAATCCTGGCTTGACAAGATTACGCCTTATCTCGCAACGCTAGCGGGATTATTGAGTGTTACCTATTCTGTGCGTTTTATTCATGGGGTATTTTTTGGCGGAAAACCGCATGATTTACCAAAGATTCCGCATGAACCTCCGCATTTCATGCGTTTTCCAATCGAGTTGTTGGTATTTTTGTGTCTTCTCATCGGTATATTTCCGAAATTTGCAATCGGTGGCATTTTGGGCACTGCCGTTCATTCGGTATTGGGGGGCGAGTCGCCGCATTATGATCTCGCTTTGTGGCATGGCTTCAATACGCCGCTTGTCATGAGCCTCATTGCTTTGATAGGCGGGCTTGTACTTTATATTCTCACGCGCAAATATCTGAAATCATGTGAAGGTGGCCCGCCATTTTTCAGACATTTGAAGGGACAGCGTATTTTTGAACGCGTATTGGTAACAATATCCTGGAAATGGGCGCGTTCGGCCGAGGCTTTCCTTTCCACGCGTCGCCTGCAAGTAGAGGTGCGCTGGATTGTTCTTGCGCCAATCGTTGCACTCTTGTTGTTGATCGCCGGCAATCAATGGATTGATGCGGGTGCGTTGCCGCTTTTCCCGCTCGATCTGCCATTTTTAATTATCTGGCTGATCGGGGGTATTTGCGCAATATTGGTTGCATGGCAGGCAAAATTCCACCGCTTCGCTTCACTTATGCTTCTGGGCGTTACAGGGCTTATGACATGTGCCACATTCTTGTGGCTTTCAGCCCCCGATCTTGCCTTGACACAACTGGTTGTTGAGGTTGTCACAACTGTTCTTCTGCTTTTGGGGCTCAGATGGTTGCCCAAACGCTTGCAGGCTCCCGATCCTATGCCAAGCGGTTTTACGCCATGGTTGAGAAGAGGCCGCGATTTCCTTATTGCTGTCGTTGGCGGTGGTGGGCTTGCCTGGCTCTCTTTTTGTGTGATGACCCGTCCCCAAGGCCAAACGATTTCAGACTTTTTCCTCACCCATTCCTATTCCAATGCCGGTGGCCGCAATGTCGTCAATGTGCTTCTTGTTGATTTTCGTGGCTTTGACACGATGGGTGAAATAACGGTGCTTGGCATTGTCGCGCTCACCGTTTTTGCCCTTTTGAGGCGTTTTCGTCCCGCAGTTGAAAGTATCGAGGCACCGGCGCAACAAAAGCTTCAATCAGCTTTTGACAAATCAAGACCCGACCGCGAGGTTGGTGATACCGTTTCCGATTACCTTGTTATTCCACGCATCATCATGCATTGGCTTTTTCCGGTTATTATGGCCTTTGCGGTCTATCTTTTCATGCGCGGGCATGATTTGCCTGGTGGCGGTTTTGCCGGCGGTGTCACTATGGCCATCGGATTTATTCTGCAATATGTGGCTTCAGGAACGCGGTGGGTGGAAAGTCATCTTAAAGTTTTACCGCTGCGCTGGATCGGATTCGGTATTCTTCTGGCTTTGGTAACAGGCATCGGCTCGTGGTTCTTCGGCTATCCCTTTCTTACCTCCTATTTTCAATATACGAAGATTCCTTTTATCGGAAAAATGCCGACAGCCACAGCTATGGCGTTCGACCTCGGTGTTTTTTCACTCGTTGTCGGTGCAACTGTGCTGATGCTCATTGCGATAGCGCACCAATCAATCCGGCATTATCGCATTGGTAAACGCACAACCCGTAAAGAGGAGGAACACTGATGGAAATTGTTCTTTCTCTCGGTATCGGTGTGCTTGCCGGTTCAGGAATCTGGCTTCTTTTGCGGCCAAGAACCTATCAGGTCATTCTAGGGCTTTCACTTATTTCCTATGCGGTCAACCTGTTCATTTTTTCAATGGCACGTCCCCGCTCGAACGCGGCACCGATCGTTGATCCCTCCAATCCTGTCAATCCGGCAAATTACGCCGATCCGATACCGCAAGCTCTGGTTCTTACAGCCATTGTGATCGGTTTTGCCACAACCGCATTATTTCTTGTTATTCTGCTTGTTTCACGCGGATTAACCGGTTCGGACCACGTCGATGGAAGGGAAAATAAATGATCGAAAATTTTCTCTACCATCTCGTTATTCTGCCTATTCTTCTGCCCATTGCGACTGCGGCACTTCTGCTTTTTTATGATGAAAGACGCCGCAAACTCAAATTATGGATAAGCCTTTCGTCGATAGGACTTCTCATTCTTGTTTCTATCGGATTGATCGAACGGGCTGTCGATGTTTCGCCACATGCGGAGGTTTATAGCCTTGGAAATTGGCAAGCGCCTTTCGGAATTGTTCTGGTGCTCGACCGGTTAAGTGCGGTCATGGTTTTTCTGGCAAGCATTCTTGCGGCTGCTTCATTGGTGTTTTCTGCTGCCCATTGGCATAAAGCCGGTCCACACTTCCATTCTCTCATGCAATTCATGATTGCCGGTGTAAACGGGGCTTTCCTGACCGGAGACCTGTTCAATCTGTTTGTGTTCTTTGAAGTTATGTTGACAGCATCTTACGGGCTTGCCCTCCACGGTAGCGGGCTGGCGAGGGTGCGTGCTGGTATGCACTATGTGGTGATCAATCTTATTGCTTCCTCGTTTTTTCTGATAGGCGCAGCTCTCATTTACGGTGTTTGCGGAACATTGAATATGGCCGATCTTGCGTTGAAGCTCCAAACTCTCAAATCGGCCGATCGTATTATTTTCGAGTCCGGCGCGGCAATTCTCGGAATTGCCTTTCTGGTCAAAGCCGGCATGTGGCCGCTCAACTTCTGGCTGACACCGACTTATAGTTCTGCTGCTGCACCAGTCGGTGCAACATTTGCTATTTTGAGCAAGGTCGGAATTTACGTTGTTTTGCGGCTTACATTACTGGTCTTTGGAACAAATGGTGGAACGTTAACCGGTTTTGGTAATGACATATTGTTTTATGGCGGGCTCGCAACTTTGATATTCGGTTTTATCGGAGTGCTCGCAAGTCAGGCTCTGGGACGGCTTGCCTCCTATAGCGTTCTGGTGTCATCGGGAACGCTGCTTGCCGCTATCGGAACCGGCAATGCTTCGCTCACCGCTGGCGCACTTTTTTATATTGTTTCCTCCACTTTGTCGCTTGCGGCATTTTTCCTGCTCGTCGAACTCGTCGAACGCAGTCAGGATACAGCAGCCAATGTTCTTGCGGTAACAATGGAAGTTTATGGCGAAGACGAGGAAGATGAAGAGGATGAAGTCGGCACTTATATTCCGGCAACGCTTGCAATTCTTGGAGCATGTTTCGGAATAACGGCTATTCTCATTATCGGTATGCCGCCATTTTCGGGGTTTGTTGCAAAATTTATGATGATTACCGGTATTTTCAATCCGGATGGACTAAATGGCGATGGTTACCAACCAAGCGCGAGGGATTGGACTTTTGTCGCTCTTCTCATCTTTTCCGGTTTTGCCGCACTTATCGCCATGACAAGAACCGGTATCCGCACTTTCTGGGCTTCAATTGAAGGTAAAGTGCCACGCGTGCAAGTGATAGAATTTGCTCCCGTTGCGGGCTTGCTCGGTTTGTGTCTTCTATTGACCATCGCTGCCGGTCCGGTAGCAAGCTATATGGGAAAAGCTGCTGAAGAACTGCATCATCCGCAAAATTATATCGACAGTGTTTTGCCGCAGCAAACCGTAGCAGTGAGACCGATCCCGTCAAAAGAAATAACGGCGGGACTTATTGATAAAGTTGAAGTGGAAAGGGGTATGAAATGAAACGCATAATCCCCTATCCGTTGTTGACCTTGTCGCTTCTTGTCATGTGGATGATTTTGAACGGCTTTACCTTGGGGCAGGGTCTCATCGGCATTGTCGTCGGAATTGCGGGCGGCTTTCTGATGCGGTTATTAAAACCGCAGAAGGTACATATCCATAATTGGGGCTCGGTTATAAGGCTGTTTTTTCGCGTAACGATCGATATCGTCAAGTCGAATTATGATGTTGCTCTCTATGTGCTTTTTAGCGGTGCAAAACGGAAACAATCCGGTTTCATCACGGTTCCGCTTGAACTTAAAAACCATACAGCACTTGCTGTATTATCCTGTATTATGACGGCAACACCCGGGACTGCCTGGATTGCCTATCATAGCAAGGATAGCAGTCTTCTTGTCCATATTCTTGATCTTGATATGGATAATGAAAATTATTGGAGAGATTTCATTAAAAATCGTTATGAAAGTCTGCTTCTGGAGATATTCCAATGAGTATTGTTATTCTTTATTGGGGCATCAATATTGCGCAATTGTTTCTGGGACTTGCGATGATCTTGTCGTTTATTCGCCTGATCCGTGGACCGCGTGCTCAGGACAGAATTTTGGGCCTTGATGCACTTTATACGGCTACTTTAATGTTGTTCGTCACTTTCGGTATGCGTTCTGGCACAACTGTTTATTTTGATTCCGCATTGGTGATTGGCCTTTTGGGTTTTGTTTCAAGTTCGGCTTTGGCCAAATTTCTGATGCGCGGGGAAGTGATCGAATGATTGAAGACTTTCCTCTCTGGCTTTCTATCGTCATTGTGTTTTTCCTGCTATTAGGCTCGGGGTTGACATTGATCGGCGCCATCGGTCTTAATCGTGCAAAAAGCTTTTATGAACGTTTACACATGCCAACGCTTGGAACAAGCTGGGGTGTCAGTGGCATTATCATTGCCTCGATCATCTATTCAACGGTAAGCGGTCACAAACTCATTTCCCATTCTATATTGCTCGCAATATTTATTATTGTGACAACACCTGTCACACTCATGTTGTTATCGCGGGCAGCCATGCAGCGCGATCAATCCTCCAATTCATCCGAATTACCGGAGAAAATGCGCTATCAAAAGATTGACGATTCTTTGCCGACGCCGCAAGAGCTTCTCGAAAAAACGCCTAGCCTTGATGATTTCAAATAATGACAAATGGTGAAATGGCTCAACGACTGTAGAGGCGAAACGGCACATTGATTAAGCCGATTTAACCGAGCCAACGCTGGCATAAAAGAAATCCGTATTAACAAGAAGGCGCCCTATTTTCTTCGTCAAATATGGGCAATCATTGCTTATCGCTTGTTGCTTTTTGTTTTGAAAGCCAGTTGAGGTACACGGACATGAACTGCTCGTCTCAGACAAATCCGGTTATAAGAGATAGTTAAAAGAAGCGCGTTTAATTTTGGCAAACACGCTTCTTTGTGAAGTCCGGTTATTTTTTCAGATCTTCGGGGTGTTTGCGAGCAACCTGACGACCGAAATCGGGTGCATCAACTTCCTGCCCCGCATCAATAATGCCGCGTCTTACGGCACGTGTACGCGTGAAAAGATCAAATAGAGCTTGCCCATCTCCCCAGCGGATTGCGCGTTGGAGCGACGCGAGGTCTTCACTGAAGCGTCCGAGCATTTCAATGATAGCGTCTTTATTGTTCAGGCAAATGTCGCGCCACATGGTCGGGTCGGAAGAGGCAAGGCGGGTAAAATCACGAAAACCGGAAGCCGAATAGGCAATGACTTCGGAATTGGTGACTTTCTCAAGGTCGCTTGCCGTGCCGACAATGTTATAGGCAATAAGATGTGGCAAATGCGATGTAATTGCCAGAACCAGATCGTGATGTTCGGGATCCATTCTGTCAACTTTTGCACCACAGGCTTCCCAGAATTGGGTCAATTTGGCGATTGCTTTTTCATCCGTATCAGGAAGCGGTGTCAAAATGCACCAGCGATTGATGAAAAGGTCGGCAAAACCGGCATCGGGACCGGAAAATTCGGTACCGGCAATAGGGTGACCAGGGATAAAAATGACATTATCGGGCAATTCCGGTTTCATCTGGCGGATAACCGATGCTTTGGTAGAACCGACATCGGTAACAATGGCACCGGGTTTTAAATGCGGTGCAATTTCCTTTGCAACCTGACCGGATGAACCGACCGGCACAGAAACAATAACGAGATCGGCATCTTCAACCGCTTTGCCATTGTCGGTTGTATAGCTGTCACCGAGTTTAAGTTCGCGTGCCCGTTCAAGCGTCGTTCCTGTGCGGGTGGAAATGGCGATATGATCGGCCAACTTTTTTTGTCGGATGACACGGGCAAGAGAAGAGCCGATAAGACCGATACCGATAAGGGCGATTTTTTTAAATTTCACTTCAGACATTTTTCTACTTCAAAAAATTTTTCAATGTGGCGATAACGCCGCGATTTGCTTCTTCGGATCCAATGGAAAGGCGCAACGCGTTCGGAAATCCGTATCCGGTAACGCGGCGCAAAATATACCCGTTGGCTTTCAGATAATCATCAGCCTGAGCGGCCGATTTTTCCTTGTTTGCCGGAAAATGGATGAGCAGAAAATTGGTGACAGAAGGTGTAACCTTAAGCCCCAAAGCCTCGATTTCATGTTTGAGCCAGGAACGCCATTTTGAATTATAGGCTATAGCATTCTGGATATAGGCTCTGTCGCGAAAAGCAACACTTGCTGCGGCTTGTGCCGGTACACTGACATTGAAAGCTCCGCGAATACGGTTAACCGCATCAATGACATGAAGGGGCGCATACATCCACCCCACACGCAAACCGGCAAGCCCGTAAATTTTTGAAAATGTGCGTGTCATGACAACATTTTCATTTGTCGAAACAAGTTCTACGCCGGTATCGTAATCATCCTCGGTGACAAATTCGGCATAGGCACCGTCAAGGACTAAAAGTACATTTTTAGGCAGTCCTGCATGAAGCCTTTTGACCTCGGTTGCTGTCAGATAGGTGCCCGTCGGATTACCGGGATTGGCGATGAAAACGATTTTTGTTCTTTCTGTTACTGCGTCAAGAATGGCATCAATATCAATTCGGCAATCTTTTTCTTTCACAATAACAGGTTTTGCACCGGTCCCTCTGATTTGTATTTCGTAAACACCGAAGCCGTGCTCGGTCATAATACCTTCATCACCGGCTGTAAGATAGGTATTGGCTAACAGCCCCAACAAATCATCCGATCCGTTTCCCGCCATCAGATTGCTCCTTGCAAGCCCTGTCACTTCCGAAATGGCTTCAAGAAGCGGTGTGGCCGAACCATCCGGATAGAGTTCAAGATGTGCTGCTGCCTGCCGATAAGCATCAATTGCTGCCGGGCAAGGACCAAGCGGCGACTCGTTTGAAGAAAGTTTGAAAACTTTCTTTGTATTTTTTAGCTCGCTTGATCCGGGAACGTAAGCTGCAATGTCCAGAATACCTTTTCTAGGCTGTGGACGGTCAACAATAACATCTTTTTTCATCGATATTTATCCGGTCTGGTAGTTTAATATTTAAGGAAATACCCTTGCTTTCATCTGAAGTCGAGAGAAAATCTTGACATTTGTCAGAGGAGACGACTAGCTATTATTTTTCTTTCTAGACGGTGCAACCGATATGACACAAACGAGATCGACCGGAAAATCTTCCGGCGCGAAAAATTCCCAAGCCGATTTTCCTGATAGTAAAGTAGCGCTGTTCGGGCCAGACGAGCCGCTAAAGCTTGATAGCGGCGTTGTTTTATCGACTTTCCAGATTGCCTATCAGGACTATGGCACATTGAATGAAGACAAAAGCAATGCCATTTTAATCTGCCATGCCCTCACCGGCGATCAACATGTTGCCAACACCCATCCGGTGACCGGAAAACCCGGTTGGTGGGATATATTGGTGGGACCCGGTAAAATTATTGATACCGAACGCTATTATGTGGTCTGTTCCAATGTTTTAGGGGGATGTCTCGGCTCTACCGGTCCGGCATCGAAAAATCCGAAAACGGGAAAACCCTATGCACTCGATTTTCCTGTTATCACGATAGGAGATATGGTGCGCGCACAGGCAATGCTTGTTGAAAAACTGGGAATCAAGACATTGTTTTGTGTGGTTGGTGGTTCCATGGGCGGAATGCAGGCATTGCAATGGGCGGCAGCTTATAAGGAAAAAGTTTTTTCATCCGTTATTCTTGCGACCGGTGCGCGCCATTCGGCACAAAATATCGCTTTTGATGAAATTGGCAGACAAGCCGTTATGGCCGATCCCAACTGGTTGGGCGGGCGGTATCTCGAAGCAGGAAAACGACCGACAAAAGGTTTGGCTGTTGCCAGAATGACAGCCCATATCACCTATCTTTCGGAAGCGGCACTTCATCGCAAATTCGGGCGGAATTTACAAAACCGCGACCAGATAACATTCGGCTTTGATGCCGATTTCCAGATAGAAAGTTATTTGCGTCATCAGGGTATGACATTTGTTGAGCGCTTTGATGCCAACAGCTATCTTTATTTGACGCGTGCTATGGATTATTTTGATCTTCAAGCCGAATATGGGGGCCATTTGGCCGATGCCTTCAGGGGCTCGCGCGGGCGGTTCTTTGTCGCTTCATTTTCCAGCGATTGGCTGTTTACCACCGAGCAATGTCGCACCTTTGTCCACGCACTCAACGCTGCCGGGGCACGGGTTTCTTTTGTTGAAATCAAAACCGATAAAGGTCATGACGCTTTTCTGCTTGATGAACCGGTGATGTTTTCTGCCATTCACAGTTTCCTGACAGCGGCTGCAGAACAGAGGGGATTGACGGCATGAGCGAGAATGAAGAATTATTGTCGGCGTTAAAATCCCGTACCGATTTTGAAGTGATCGCCAATTTTATAAGGTCGGGTGCCCGTGTTCTTGATGTCGGTTGCGGCGATGGCAGTCTGCTTTATCTGTTGCAAACGCGGCGCAATGTTGATGGACGCGGTGTCGAATTGTCGCAACAAGGTGTTGACCAATGTTTGCTTAAAGGACTTTCTGTCATTCAGGGAGATGCCGATAGCGATCTCGTTTATTATCCGGATTCGTGTTTCGATTATGTTATTCTCTCGCAAACCTTGCAGGCAACACACAATCCGAAGGTCGTGCTCGAACAACTTTTACGCATTGGCGAGAGGGCTGTTGTCTCCATTCCCAATTTCGGTTATTGGCGCGCCCGCGCTCATCTGCTTTTTCTTGGCCGTATGCCGGTTACCAAAGAGCTTCCCTATAGCTGGTATGATACGCCGAATATCCATTTTTGCACGATTGAGGATTTTGTCGATCTCGTTAAAGAAATAGGAGCGGAAATAGAAGAAGCGGTGGTATTGAACCGGCAGGGAAAGCCCGTCAAACGCAAACTGCCTTGGGGGGCCTGGAATTTGTTCGGGCAACAGGCAGTGTTTCTGTTACACAGATGATCAATAAAGCCGAAAACGACCTTCCGACTTTGATAAGGAACAATCTTGCTTGTTGGGATATTCCTGAGAGTGCCCGCATCGACCTCCTTACCATATCGGAAAATGCGACTTTTCGGGTAACTTTCGGGAACGAGACAAGAATTATCCGGATTTATCGGCCGTCCTATCATCAAAATGATGAAATTTTATCCGAACTCCTTTGGCTTCAGGCAATTGAGCAATCCGGCATTGTGACAGTTCCACATCTTTTCATTTCCCGTTTTGGCAAATTGTTTGTCGAAGCGGGCATTTTCAGGCTGGCCTGTTTTTCTTTTATACAGGGACAAGAGCCTCGAGCTGATAAGGCGCTTGTGCACCGGTTTTTTGAACTTGGCAAAATTTCCGCCAAACTGCATCGCCAATCCATGAATTGGGTGAGGCCGGAAAGCTTCATTCGTAAACATTGGTCTTATGAAACAATGATCGGCCGAAATGCTATCTGGGGAAATTGGCGAGAGGCCGAAAATCTTTCATCTCAGGATCGTGAAATTCTTGAAAACTGCGATAGAACGCTCGAATATTTTTCTTCAACTTTTCCGAAAGATAAAGCCCATTACGGTCTTATCCATGGCGATTTGCGGCTTGCAAATCTATTGATTGACGGCGAAAAACTCGCCGTAATCGATTTTGATGATTGCGGCTTTTCATGGTTCGGATTGGATCTTGCCAACGCATTGAGCTTTATAGAAGATAATCCGTTTGTGCCAAGCTATATCAATGCATGGCTTCAAGGTTATGGCGAGGTGATGCCGGTAAACCGGGAAATGGCATATATGATTGTCCATCTTATCATGATGCGCCGTTTGCAATTGACAGCATGGCTTGAAACGCACAATCAAACGCCAACGGCCAAAAAGCTTCGCAAAACTTTTTTGAAAGGCACAGTCGAACTTGCGCGAATCTATCTTGAAAGAGTTACCCCTCTTGCTGGTCGATCAGGGCAACGCCTTTAATTTGGGCATAAACGTCCATTCCTTCTCTAAGCCCTAATATTTGCCATGAATGGCGTGTGAGGCGTGCAAGAAAATGCGCTCCCTTTCCATTGCCACCCAATTCCAGTTTGACCAGAACTTCAAAATGCCCCTGTTCCCGCATTGTCAGAATGCGTGCCGGCATCACATTGAGTATCGAGCTTTTTAGCGGTTTTTTAACAGCAAGGCTTACATCATTGGCAGCAATGCGAATGCGCATTTTTTTCCCCCCTACCAAAGGTGCAGAAGGGGCAATGAACGTGCCACCCGGTACATCCACTTCGACAAGGCCGGTATGTTCGTTATAGGATTTGACATAGCCGTCAAGATTGACGGCCGCTTCGCGAGTATTGGCAAGCGGCAAATCAGGATTTGCTTCGATTTCTCTCAAACTGCCAGAGGCAATAACTTTGCCACTATCCATCAATACCAATGTGTCGGCCAACCGTTCGACTTCGTAAATATCGTGGGTGATATAAATGATCGGCATTGAAAGACGGTCACGCAAACCAATCAAAAAGGGAAGGATTTCATCCCTCGACCGTTTGTCGAGTGCCGATAGTGGTTCATCCATAAGGAGAATCTTGGGATGTGACAGGAGAGCACGGCCAATCGCCACACGTTGACGTTCACCGCCGGAGAGATTGTGCGGCGCACGATCAATAAGGTGGGCAATATTCAAAAATTCCACCACTTCGTCAAATGTCGGTGAGAGATTGTTTTCGCCTTTTACCATAGCAAAGGTAAGGTTCTTTCTGACAGACAAATGCGGAAACAAACTGGCTTCCTGAAAAACATAACCGAGGGGACGTTTATAAACAGGAACGAAACCGGTTTCGTTTTGCCAGCATTCATTGCCGATCTCGACTTTTCCTGAAAACCGGTTAAGTCCGGCAATGCCGCGCAAGACTGAAGTTTTCCCGCATCCGGAAGGGCCGTAAAGCGCAATGACACCGCGAAGCGGTGCATGAAACGTGCAATCGAGCGAAAAATTGCCCAGTGTCCCTTTAAGATCAACAGAAATAGTTTCATTCATAATGTTCGTGCCTGCATAAATTTTTGCAAGAGTGAAACAGTAAGAATGATGCAGAATGAAAAGATAACCATAATGATTGATAGAACATTGGCTTCATGCATCTTACCGGCTTCGACATAGCTCATAATGGTGGTCGAGATCACGGCCGTTTTGCCGGGCAGGTTTCCACCAATCATCTGCACAACACCGAATTCGCCAACAGTATGGGCAAACCCCAAAACTGCGGCAGTCATAAAACCGGGGCTCGCAATCGGAAGGGCGACTTTCCAGAATGCTTTCCATGGCGAAGCACGCAACGTTGCCGCAACTTCCATCGGTCTCTTTCCCATAGCCTCGAATGAATTGCGAATGGGTTGAACAACAAAAGGCATGGAATAAATGACCGAGCCGATGACCAGCCCTTCAAAAGTGAAGGCAAATTTATCCATGCCGAACCATGGTGCAATAAAGCCACCTGGTCCATTAGGTCCCAGAAATACCAGAAGATAAAAGCCCAGAACCGTTGGTGGCAAAACCAAAGGTATGGAGATAATGGATGCGACGATTTCTTTTCCATAAGTTTTGGATCGCGACAGCCACAAAGCAATCGGCGTTCCGATAGCCATCAGAAAAAACGTGGTTACCGTCGCCAATTCGGCCGTAAGCTTGATCGCGGTCCATGTCTCATTGGAAAGTAGCATCATGCTTTCTACTTTGTTTCCGGCAAAGTGTAGCCATATTTTTTGATAATGGTTGCCGCTTCCGGACCTTTGAGGAAGCTCACAAAAGCCTTTGCCGCTTCATTATTTTCACCGGTTTTCAAAAGCACGGCATCCTGACGGATCGGGTTATATTCGTTTTGTGGAACAACCCATTTCGAGCCGCCTTTTTCATTGATAATCTGCGAAAGTGCAACAAAACCGATTTCGGCATTTCCGGTTTTGACAAACTGGTAGGCTTGCGAAATGTTTTGCCCTTCGACAAGTTTGTCCTTGATTTTGTCGTGGACTTTTAGCGCATCCATTGTCTCGACAGCCGCCTTGCCATAAGGAGCCGCATCAGGATTGCAGAAGGAAATGTGGGTAATTTTGCTATCCGTCAAAGTTTCAGGACCCTTTACAAGGTCGTCTTTTGCACTCCACAGCACCAATGTGCCGATTGCATAGGTAAACTCTGTTCCCTTGACACCATAGCCTTCTTCAACGGCCTTGGTTGGCCTTTCGGTATCGGCAGCAAGAAATACCTCGAAAGGAGCACCATTCTTTATTTGTGTATAGAAATTACCGGTGGCACCGAATGAAAGTGTTGCCGTGTGTCCGGTCTTTTCTTTGAACTGTTCGGCAATTTCCTTGACGGGTTCAGTAAAATTGGCGGCCACCGCAACAACGGTTTCACCGGCATGGGCAAAGGTTACACTTGCCAGCAACAGACTTATCGATAAAGCGAGTTTGGATTTCATTGCCTTCTCCTAACATGTTGCAATTATGATGTTTTCAGCCTTGATAAGCGCAAGAACAGGTTGATCGGCCATAAGTCCTTCAAGTGCGGGGTCGTCCGGTCTCATTGTTGCAATGAGTGTTTTGTCTTCACCAATCGTGATGTGAAGTTCTACGCTTTTTTTGCCGACAGTGATTGATTGTAAAATTCCCGGAATACGGTTTTGTTCAGAAAAATTGTCCTTGTCTTCAAAAGGTATGATCCTCACAAAAGGTGCTTTGATAAGAGCTGCGACCTCACGCCCTTTGACAAGTCCAAGCTGCTCGACACTTTTTTCGGTAATTTCGGCCTTGATTTCGATTTTATCGGAAATACCGATGGTCACAAATGCGGCTGGTACTGCACTTTCGATGGATAAAATGTGACCTGATAAAACATTGCGTGCCGAGGTTCTCATCATGAAACCTTGTAAAAGCCCTGTCGAACTTAAACCTATTTCCGACAAATTATCGGAGGCTTGCTTCATCATTGTGGCAAGTCCGGTTTCAAGATGGTGAAAAGTTTCGACGAGTTTTAACGCTTCCGGTGTCAGGGTGGCACCACCGCCATTTTTCCCGCCGATATTCTTTTTCAAAAGCGGTTTTGCAACGAGGTTTTGCATGGCGCCAATGCCATCCCATGCCGCCTTGTAGCTAAGCCCGACAGAACGGGCGGCGGCAGAAATCGAACCTTCACGGCCGACAGCCTCGAGAAGCTTGATGCGCTCGCGCCCGACCGAGCCGATATGATCTTCTGTGAAAGATAAGGTTGCTTTGACCGACATAAATATACCATTCTGTTATATAGATTAACTATATAACGATCATGACGAAAGCAAGGTTTCCGCACCAATTTTTCTAAAGCCGGTTTTTGGTGGTTTTTCCGGTGTTTTATCGAGCAACCATTTTAGTAGCCACGCATCCGGTTGACTGTGGGCGGCAATTTCCCGGTTTTTCGCCAATTCGCTATATTTTTTGCCACAATTTTTGCAGCACTTTCTTTATTTGTTGGAGCCGAAATATGGGGAAGCACGGTTATATTTTCATTCTGCCATAAGGGCGAATCGGGCGGCAAAGGTTCCTGATCGAAAACGTCAAGAACCGCATGATCGAGCTCACGTTTATCAAGAGCGTCAACAAGAGCATGTGTATCAATAACAGGCCCTCTGGAAAAATTGATAAGGCTTGCTCCTTTTTTCATATGGTCAAATTCGTTCTTTCCGAGAAGCCCCGTTGTTTCACGAGTGAGCGGTATAAGCAGAACGACAATATCGCTTGTTTCAATCAGCCGCATAAAACCGGCATTTCCACTTAAACATGTGACATTATCGAGCGTTTTTTGGCTCTTTGACCAACCATTTATCTGAAATCCGGTAAGTGTTAGCAATTTGGCCGCAGCTCTTCCCAATTCACCTAAACCGAGAAGGCCGATTTTCCATTGTGAGGCAGCCTTATAGCTATGTGGTTGCCAGAGGCGTTCCTGTTGCTGGCGATGATAGCACGGCATATCGCGGGTTAAATAAAGCGTCCATGCAAGAACAGCTTCGGCCATGGCTTCGGTCAAAGCGGGATCAACGAGCCGGACAATCGGTGGCGCATTTTCGGGTAATTCCTTCACCATCCGTTCGACACCTGCCCATAGGCTTTGTATCCATTTCAGATTTTTGAGTTTTTTCAATTGGTCGGGATCAGGGTTTGCAACAATGGCAAGTTCGATTGCGTCATAATCTTCCGGTTTCAAATCGTTGAAATCTACAATCTTTTCATCGCCTAAATTTTCGGACAGGATTTTTAACCAGTTATCCCTTTCGGTTTGTTCACTACGGCTGACAAAAGCAATCGGTTCTGCCATCGGTTATTTTCCTTATGAAAAAAGCGGCACGAAATGATTGGCCGCGACATCTCTGCTATTGCTGCTCTGTCAAATCTGCCTTAAGTTTAGCCAAAATTCCATAGTGATTTTTAAACGCGGAAAATGATCGTCCGGAAAGAGTTGAAGGCTTCCGGTTTCTAAAATCGGAATATCCGGATTCTCTCCGGCAGGATAAATGTTTTTCGCTGGTGAATGATGTTGAAGAGGTAAAAATACAATGACACGCACCGTTTATGTCAACGGCGATTGGTTTGATGAAACAAATGCCCGGATTTCGATTTTTGACAGGTCTGTCATGTTTGCCGATTCCGTTTATGAAGTCACCTCTTTTCTTGACGGAAAGTTTCTCGACTTTGACGGACATATCAAAAGGCTTAAAAATTCTCTGAAAGCGCTGGATATAGAATTCAACGTGGATAGGGATGAATTTCTCAATATTAATCGCGAGCTTATCAAGCGAAACGGTCTTGATAACGGCACTGTCTATCTTCAGGTTTCACGCGGTGCGGGGGATCGTAATTTTGTTTATGATAATAGCGAATTGAAGCCCTGCCTTTTCATGTTCACGCAGACAGGCATTGTCAAAAATCTTCAAAAAATGCCGCAGTTGAAAATGATATCGGTGAAAGAGGGCCGCTGGTGCCGCCGCGACATCAAGACGACGCAGCTTCTTTATTCGTCTTTGACCAAGACTCACGCCCATGCCGAAGGTGTTGACGATGCTGTCTATGTCGAGGATGGCTATCTGACCGAAGCAACCTCGTCCAATTTCTTCATTGTCGATCGTCAGGGGACACTTGTCACCCGCCAGTTGGATCACTCCATTTTACCCGGTATTACCCGCGGTACCATTCTGGAGCTTGCGCGCAAAAATGGCATTAATGTCGAAGAACGGCTTTTTACATTGGAAGAAACCTATGCCGCCAGTGAAGCACTGATTACCTCGACCACCAATTTTGCAGCTCCTGTTTTGAGCGTTGACGGGCGTAAAATTGGCGATGGTAAGCCCGGAAAAGTAACATTGCGCTTGCGCGAACTTTATATCGAACACGTCAAACGCAGTTAAAGCTTTTGTTTAATATCGGAAACTAGTTCTGGCGCTTCGATTGAACAGCAAGCGCCAGAAGTGCCTGCCGGATAATCGGTTCGGCAAGAGCTGTATTTTCTCTGCTTTCAAGAACAGCTTTTTGTAGCCGTTCCATCGCTTCCGCAATCCGTTTCAATGTCCAACGGGTGAGTGCCTGTTCAATGATTTTTTGTCGGCGAAAAAAAATAGGCGGACGCGCCGAAGAAATGGCAGAAGAGGGCGTTTTCCCATCGATTTCCACTTGCTGGCGCAAAAGTTGCAATTGTTGGAATTGTCTCTCGGCAGCGCTTAATATCAAAAAAAGCGCATTGCCGGTTGCAACCTGACGGTCAAAACGGTTGTTGAAACCGACAAGATCTCCAATGAGAACAGCATCGATAATTTCATCGTAAGTGAGGCCGCTTACATCACTGACGGCAGCTTTTACATCATCAAGCGTAATCTCGTCCTTCCCCATTGCATAAAGGCAAAGCTTGTCCAATTCACTGCGCGAAATAAGCCGGTCGCCCCCCAGACTCTCTCTGAGCCATTTTCTTGCTTCAAGCGAAATGGCGAGGTGATATTCGCCAAGAACGTCATCAATCAGTCTTTCAAGCGAGCGTGCGTCATCGGCATAACAGGGAAGAGCCATGGCTGACGGAGCCGTTTCCACAGCGGAGCGTAAGCCCGCACCTTTTTTAAGGTCTCCGGCTTCTATCATCAGATAAACATTTTCAAGTCCGGTTTTTGCAAGTTTTTTGACGACTTCAGTGAGATTTCGTCCATTGCCTGCGTTTTTTATCGAGATGAGCCGTTTTCCGCCAAACAGCGAAACCGTATGGGCTTCGTCAAGAAGGCGCGTAGGGTCGCGTTCAAGATCGGCCGCTTCAAGCCTGATATTGGAAAACGGGTCATCAAGTTTGACGCCGGTGAGCTTGGCAAATTTCGACGCCCGTTCGGAAACGAGCCCCTTATCGGGACCGTAAATCAGAACAATGGGGTATTGCGCTTGTAAACGTGAAAGGAAACCGTCAACCTCATGTGCTTTTTTCTGCGCCATGTTAATCCATCAGCAGCTTGTCATCGTCGAGCGCTTCACCTCTGACCTTCTGGAACATGCCGACAAGGTCGCTCACATCAAGACCTTTGCGTTCTTCTTCGTGCACATCAAGTATCACCTTTCCACCGTGCAGCATAAAGGTACGATCACCATAATCAAGTGCTTGCCGCATAGAATGGGTAACCATCAAAGTGGTCAGATTGTTTTCCTTGATGACTTTTTCTGTCAGTTTCATGACAAATTCGGCCATTCCCGGATCAAGTGCGGCGGTATGTTCGTCAAGCAGCAAAACATCGGCATCCGAAAGAGTGGCCATAATCAAAGCCAAAGCCTGACGTTGCCCGCCCGAAAGACTGTCCATCCGGTTCTGGATGCGGTCTTCAAGTCCAAGACCGAGAGCGGCTATTCGGGCGCGGAATATTTCGCGATTTTCTTTGGTCAAAGCCGACCGTAACCCCCGCCGTTTTCCGCGACGGGCGGCAAGGGCGAGATTTTCTTCAATAGTGAGTGATCCGCAACTTCCCGCTAGCGGATCCTGAAAAACCCGTGCGATCATGCCTGCCCGTTCGGCTGTCGATTTTCTTGAAACATCAATATTGTTGATAACGACTTTGCCTTCATTGGGCAAAATATCTCCGGCGAGAACCCCAAGCATGGTCGATTTGCCAGCACCGTTGGAACCGATAATGGTTACAAAACTGCCACGCTCTATTTTTAGGTTGAGATCGATAAGCGCCTGTTTTTCCAAGGGCGTTCCGGCTTTGAATGTTACACCGATATGTTGCAGTTCAATCATGCTTTTTTGCCCCCAGATAATGCGGCAAAACAAGAGTCAATACCACAATCAAAGCGGTAATAAGCTGCAAGTCTGTCGATGTATCAATGCCAAGACTGCTGCCTTCAAATGCAAATTGCACAGCAACACGATAGAGGACAGAACCGACAATGCAGCTCACAATAATCAGTAAAAGATTTCGGGTTCTGAACAATGTCTCGCCGATAATAACGGCAGCAAGCCCGAAGACGATGGTTCCTGCACCTCCTGTGATATCGGTGGCAATAGCGGTCTGGATATAAAGCGACCCGCCAAGAGCAACGAGACCATTTGATAATCCCATACCGGCATAGATGAGAAGCGCGGTTTTGATTCCCTGAGCTTTCGCCATACGTTGATTCGTTCCGGTTGCCCGCATGGCAAGGCCGATTTCACTTTCCAGAAAACGCCAGACAAGAAAAGCAACAATGATGACGAGAATACCGACGAAAAGCGGGCGGATAATCATATCCGGCAATCCGAACAGATTATAAAACGGTGTGAGTGCGGTATCTGCCAAACCCAGATTGACATTAGATACCCCCATAATCCCCATAATGCGAAGATTGATGGTGTAGAGCGCCGACATTGTCAAAATGGATGCAAGGAGGTTCAGAATACCGAATTTCAAATTCAAAAGTGCGGTAACAAGTCCGGCAATCATTCCTGCAATCAAAGCCGAAAACATGGCAAACCACGGATTGAAACCGCACAATATCATGACGCCGCAGACGGTCGAGCCTAACAGAAATGAACCGTCCACCGTTAAATCCGGAAAATCGAGAATCCTGAACGATAAATAGACTCCGATAGCGACAAATGCATAAACAAGCCCGAGCTCGACAGCACCGGTAAAGGCAAACATACTCATGAGGCAATAGCCCCGCTTGCAATTATGTCAGTATCGAAAAATTCCACCGTCAGGATACCTTATTTGTTGATAATTTTTGCAGCCCTATCAAGCACCGGTTGAGGAACGGAAATTCCCATTTTTTCTGCCGCTTGAAGGTCGATTGCCACATTTTTCCCTTCCGGTGTGACAACATCTATGTCACCGGGCTTTTCACCTTTTAAAATACGGACAACGAGTTTACCGGTCTCAAGCCCCGAATCATAATAATCGATTCCCTGGGCGGCAAAGGCACCATGCCCGATCGAACTCGGATCAGCCGTAAAAAGCGGTGTTTTTGATTCGGCTGCTACTTTTGTTGCACCTTCAAGCACCGAGATAATTGTATTGTCTGTCGGTACATAAATCATATCCACCTTGCCGGTAAGGGCGCGGGTTGCTGCCTGTACATCGGATGATTTCGGTGCAGCCGAAGGGATAACCTCGATTCCTTCTTTTTCTGCAAGCTTTTTCAAAACATTCAAGGTCGAAACCGAATTGGCTTCGGCAGCATTATAAAGGTAGCCGAGTTTTTTCAGATCAGGTTTGATTTCTTTCAAGAGTTTTATGTGTTCTTCAACCGGCGAGCGGTCGGATACTCCGGTAATATTTCCACCGGGTTTCTTCATATCCGGTACAAGCTTTGCTTCAACGGGGTCTGAAACAGCCGAAAAAACAATCGGTATATTCTTGGTTGCAGCAAGCATGGTTTGTGCCGAAGGCGTTGCAATGGTCACAATCACATCCGGTTTGTCACCGACAAATTGGCGGGCAATCTGGGTTGCTGTGGAAATGTTTCCTTGCGCTGATTGGAAGTTGAGAACGAGATTCTCGCCATTCTTGTAACCCTCTTGCGAAAGGACATCCTCTACGCCTTTGCGCACGGCATCCAAAGCCGGATGGGCAACAATCTGTGTAATATCGACTTTCACTTTATCGGCTGCAAAAGAAAAATTTCCCAATGCCAGAATTGCTGCGGCTGCCAGAACCAAACGACGCATAATCACTTCTCCCTCTAAAACCTCTTAAAAGCTTTATTGGAGCCATGTCCGGAAATCAACATTTTCAACGATTTTTAAAGCATGAAAAATGAATATTGAAAGAATTTTATTTTTTATGTTGCAATCGTCGCAAGGTTGGGTCATATAGGCACGACCGAAGCAAAGCGCTTCCGGTTTGTGAGCGGGTGTAGCTCAGGGGTAGAGCACAACCTTGCCAAGGTTGGGGTCGTGGGTTCGAATCCCATCGCCCGCTCCAATTTTCCCCGAAATATGAATATAAAGATATTTTTCGTGCATGAGGCCTTGCGACAAGCTTGAAGAGCCCATTTCTTCAATATGTGAGCTTTCGTGTCTTATCTAAGATAGCGTTTATCGAGATTTTCCGGCTTCCGCATTAAAAGCGTCAGATTGAAGCGGAAATTCGTCAGCAGACGAATCTTCATAGAAATTTTCATGCGAAATCGATCTAATATGCTTTCAGATTCGATAGACATTGAAAAGACGTTTCGTGTTCCGGTTAAATAAGAAATTTTTAAAACGAAATCGGGTTCGTAAAAGATGTCAAAGATGTAATTCCTCTGAAAAGCCTGTTTGCGAATTTCACCCCCCCTTCGAATTTTTTTATTAAGTGAAAGACCGTAAAACGACTTGTCAATCGATAATCAAGTCTGACAGTTCGATTTTCCTCATAGTAGATAAACTGTGTCGAACGATTAAAACTGTCGAAGAACACATGTTTTGTCTGACAGATCGCTTCTCTCCTCGAGACATTTGCAACTATCAAAACAACCTATTATTGAACTTTTGGGTGTGATTGCTATGTAGAAAGCAGTTATTTTCAAAGAATGAATTTTGCCGAAATAGCTTTGGCAGGTTGCAAAACAGGAACAATATGTAATGACAAAAAAGATAACCCAATTTTCAGGCGTTAATGCTCTTATGATGGGAGTTTTTGATGGTTTATTTCCGATATCGGAAATTAAAAAACATGGAAATTTCGGTTTGGGATGTTCGGAAGGTTTGACCGGAGAAGCTATTATTGATTGTTGTCATTTTTGGGATGCCAAAGGTAACAGACCATTACGAATAATGGATGACACAGAAAAAATGCCATTCGCGCAAATTACAACATTTGCCCCCGAGGCGAGTTTTGCAATTTCACACGTTTCAAAATCAACTCTATATGAGGAATTGTCGAAACATCTGAAGTTCGATAATGTGTTCGTTGCAATAAAATTGGAAGGCAAATTCGATCATTTGAAGGTGCGGAGACCGAGGGAGCTTGATCAGCGTTTTAAAAACGCAATGGAAGTGGCTGAACACCAAATTGTTGAAGATATCAAAGACATGGAAGGAGAACTTATCGGGTTCTGGACACCGGAATTTTTCCAGAATGTTTCGGTTGCCGGATTTCATGTTCATTTCGTTGATAAAAACCGGACAACGGGGGGACATGTGATCGATTTTTCGATTGAAAAAGGTATTTTGTCTTATGAAACCAAATATGGTTTGGATATCGAGCTATCCGATAAAAAAGCCTATCTTGATCATGATTTGAAAATTGCCGATATGGATAAAATCATCAAGCAGTTTGAAAATTGAGGCTTGTGCCATTCGTTTTGTCAAAACGGTTGGAAAGCTTTAAATTCCGCCACGTTTTTTAATATCGGGTGAGTAAGGTTAAAGATATTTACTTACCCGAATTTTTATCGAAGTTTTCCACCCCTATTCAAAATGATCTTCTGTTTTCCCTTGTCTCCAGTCACGACATACTAATAATGACGTTGCCGAAATACTGGTCAAGATTGCTCGGCAACTATCGGCAATGCGTTCAGGAAACATGGTTGCATACGGCCGGTAATCTGACATTAACAGGATATAATTCCGAATGTGGTAACCGGTCATTTGAAGACAAACGCACTATGCGAGGCGGATTTGCTGAAAGCCCGCTCCATCTCAATAAAGGGCTTGGGGAACTTCCCGAATGGACAGAAAAAACAATCATAACGCGGGTGAGAAAACTTGCCGATCAGGCGGTCAATATCTGGCGTGTACCGGATATATCTGAAGAATCACTTGAACGTTTCAAATCGGAACAACCGGTTTTGAAATCATATACAATTGCCGATCATGAGTTTTTACAAAGTGGCATTACACGGGAATTGTTCGAGGCCTTTTGAAATGAGATTCTTGGTATTGACGACAATGTGCGAGAGTAATTTGTGAAGTGTTAAATTGATTGTAAAGCGAAAAAGAATTTTGTCGATCATATGAAAAATGGCTATAAAAGTTTCAATTACGCGAGAATTGCTGATAACGACATTCCTATCGCTATGAGATTTCACCGTTTTTCGTTTCAAACTTGGATAATGTGGCGGGAAATATCATATTCTTGCCAGTTTTACTCGAAGTGATATGAAGAAGTAGCTACTTCGCGGGGGTGACAGTGCTTTTGACTGGTCAATAAGCCGGGATATTCTATATAACACCCTTACTGGAGAAGCCTTCATAAAAGGATTATATTGATGCAATCCCTAAGCAAACTGAACCAGAAACTATCGGAATACGTACCTTTTCGTATTATCCCTGGTATTATTTGTGTGCTCATTTATTGGGCTTTATATATGACTCCGAAGCCGGCCGGTCTAACAGCCGAAGCTTGGCATTTTGTGGCCATTTTTGTGGCAGCAATCCTCGGAATTATTCTCAAAGTTATGCCGCTTGGCGTTATGTCGATGATTACGATTGCGGTAGTCATGTTGTCAAAAGTGACATCACCGACATCGCCGAAAGCGGTCGCCGATGCGCTGGGCTCGATGGACAATGCGCTGATCTGGCTTATCGTTATTTCGGTCATCGTTTCACGTGGCCTGATTAAAACAGGTTTGGGTGCGCGAATTGGCTATTATTTCATCCGTCTTCTCGGTAAACGGACGATCGGTATCGGTTACGGGCTCGCACTTTGCGAATTATTGCTTGCTCCCTTTACCCCCAGCAACACTGCCCGCTGCGGTGGTATTATCCACCCGATCATGCGTTCGATTGCTCTTGCCTATGATTCTGTTCCCCAGAAAGGAACGCAAAGCAAAGTCGGCACTTATCTTGCGCTAGTCAATTATCACGCAAATCCGATTAGCTCGGCAATGTTTATTACAGCAACTGCTCCAAATCCGCTGGTTGTCAATTATATTGCCGAAGCAACCCATCAAGGTTTCACGCTTTCGTGGAGTACCTGGGCATTGTGCATGTTGGTACCAGGCATTGTTGCCATGTTGCTTATGCCGTTTGTCATTTATTTGATCTCCCCGCCAGAACTGAAAATCACTCCGAATGCTGTTACTTTTGCCCATGACGAGTTGCAGAAACTGGGCAAGATCAAAGCCCCGGAAATTATTATGCTGCTCACATTCGTCATTATGCTTTTGTTGTGGGCAGGTCTTCCGGCAGCATTGTTCGGACCGTCGTTTTCGGTTGATCCGACAGCCGTCGCATTTGTTGGTTTGGTCATTCTGTTGTTGTGCGGAACATTGACCTGGGATGATGTGCTTAAAGAAAAAAGCGCATGGGATACGCTTATCTGGTTCGGTGCTCTCGTTATGCTGGCCGGTCAGCTCAATAAGCTTGGTGTTATTGCCTGGTTCTCTGACGGTCTGCGCTTTGCTATCGAATCAAGTGGCATGAGCTGGCCTGCAGCGATGGCAATATTGATCCTGACATTCATGTATACCCACTACGTATTTGCAAGTACGACTGCTCACATCAGTGCAATGATGCTGGCTTTCCTGATGGTTGGTGTTCACCTCATTCCCGCTGATTACACTAACCTGTTCATGTTGCTGATGGCTGCTGCCTCGGCAATCATGATGTGCTTGACCCATTATGCCACTGGTACATCGCCGATCATTTTCGGTTCGGGTTACGTTACTCTGGGCCGCTGGTGGGGCGTGGGTTTTGTGATGAGTGTCGTCAATCTTCTGGTCTTTGCAATTATCGGCGGTATCTGGTGGAAAATATTGGGCTATTGGTAAGCCTGTAAGATGTCTCTCTATGGTTTTGTTGATCAGGGGAGACGACATCTCTTATGAAAAACAACACAATAGTGCAGCACAAAGGCTGTTTATGTTGAAATAAAATGCCGGTTTTATACCGGCATTTTTTTTGAAAAAAATATCAAAGAAAATCTATCTCACCGCTATTAAAAATTATGGTTCGCAATAGTTTGTCAGGATTTCTGTTTTGCTTGCCATTCACGGATAAGTTTTCTCCGTTCGTCAGTACTATTTTCCTGTTGAAGTTGCTCTACCAGTGCCTTTGGGGCTTTCTCAGGTGTTCCACAATCAAACGGTGGCTCCGGATCATATTGCATGAGCAATTGCGTTTTTTTTGCGGTGTCCTCGCCTAAAAGTTTTGCAATAATGACCAAGCCGAAATCCATGCCCGCAGTGATTCCGCCGGCTGTTATGATATGACCGTCAACAACCACACGTTCCTCAACAGGAATTGCTCCGAAAAGTGGTAGAAATTCCATAGCGCTCCAATGGGTGGTGGCTTTCCGTCCTTTGAGTAGGCCGCTTGCACCCAGAATAAGCGAACCGGTACAAATCGATGTGAGAAAGCGCACCTCATTTGCTTCTTTACGGAAAAACTCGAGAACCGGCTCGTTGTTCAGAAACCGGTTGACGCCATTTCCTCCGGGAATGCACAGGACATCAAGTGGAAGAAGTGTGCTGATATCATGATCGGGCGAAAAGGAAAGTCCGCCCATCGTCGTAATCGGCTTCAAGCTTTCACTGAAGAGAGAGACTTCCATATCAGGAGTTGAACTAAACGCATCATAAGGTGCGGCAAAATCCAATAATTGCATTTGGTCAAAAATAAAAAATCCGGCTTTTACAGTCATTGATCATCCCTTTTTTAAAATGTGTTTCACAAAACTATAGAGCACGCTAAATTGGCAGTTATGACAAAGACCCCACATTTTAAGTCAAACAACAACGATTTGATTGATTTTCCGGCAGCCATTGCGCCAAAAACTATTGCTATTGTCGGCTTTGACGATGCACAGTTGCTTGATATCACAGGGCCAATGCAGGTTTTTTCCAGCGCCAACGACCTTTATGAAGGTAGTATGAAGCCTTATCGGCTTTTGACAATTGCCGAAAATGACAAGATCAGAACGACAAGCGGGCTGGAATTGGCAGTAGAACCTTTGTTCCGGGCTCCCGATCACCTCGATACGCTTATCATCAGCGGTGGCCCCGGCATCAACCGCTTTGCGGGAAACAAAGCCATGCTTCAATGGATTGATATGATGAACCGGAAAACAACGCGCATTGCATCGGTCTGTAGTGGCTCTCTGGCTTTGGCAAAGCTCGGGTTGCTTGACGGGAAAAAAGCGGCAACGCATTGGAGCAGAATAAGCGAGTTCGAAAAAGATTGTCCGAATGTTTCATGGACGAATGATGCAATCTTTATTCGCAATGGCAAAATCTGGACATCTGCCGGTATCACGTCCGGTATAGATATGGCTTTGGCAATGGTAGAAGAAGACTTAGGCTTTGAAATTGCAAAATCCGTTGCTCGTGAACTTGTTGTCTATCTTCGTCGTCCGGGTGGACAAAGCCAGTTCAGCGAACTTCTTGATCTCTATTGCGAGGACGAACGATTCAATGCCCTCAATCAATGGATTATGGAAAATCTTTCCCGCCCCTTGTCGGTTGCCATGCTTGCCGAAAAATGTGGTATGAGTGAACGGAATTTTTCCCGCCTTTATACCCGTGATACCGGATCGTCACCGGGCAAAGCCATAGAGCTTTTACGACTTGAAGCCGCAAGACAATATCTTGAACAGAACTGGTCGATAAAAAAGATAGTTCGCCAATGTGGTTTCGGCAGCGAAGAAACGTTAAGACGCGTTTTTCAACGTCACCTTCATGTATCGCCGCAAAATTATCGTGACCGGTTTTCGAGACTGTCGGAGGAATGACAGTTTAATCGCCGGTCATCCCGTCTCGCCATAATTCATAAAAATGATGAACAGGCCCATGCCCGTGTCCGACTTCGAGTTTATTTGAAGCGGCAAGTGCACCGGTCAGATAGCGTTTTGCAAAACGTACCGAATCAACAAGTGGCGTTGTCGGTAATAAAGCGGCAATGGCTGCCGAAATTGTGCAACCGGTGCCATGGTCATTTTTCGTTGCAATGCGTGGTGCTTCAAGTTCGATAACGCCGTGGCGGTCACAAAAAATATCGGGGCTTGTCGTTGTTTTGAGATGCCCACCTTTCAAGAGCACAGAACGACATTTGAGTTCAAGAATATCGGGTGCGCATTTGCGCATTTCTTCGAGTGACCACTGCGGTTTTGTCTTAAGAAGAACCGCTGCTTCCGGTAGATTGGGTGTGATAATGGCAGCCATTGGAACAAGCACATTGCGGATAATTTCTATGGCATCGTTTTCAAGCAATAAATCGCCGCTTTTGGCCACCATGACGGGATCAAGAACAATATTGCTTGCGCCATAATGGATAAGCTTATCGGCAATAACTTCAGCTATTGCAGCATTGGCCACCATGCCGATTTTCACCGCATCGACTTTGATGTCTTCAAAAACAGCATCAATCTGGTCGGCGACAAAATCGGCATCCATGGCTTTGAATGCCCGAACACCTTGCGTATTTTGTGCAACAACAGCTGTGACAACACTCATGGCATAAGTTTTCATAGCCGAAAAAGTTTTGATATCGGCATGCATTCCCGCACCTCCGGAAGGGTCGGTTCCGGCAATTGAAAGAATGCGGGGAATCACAGTTCCGTTTTTCTTAACTGGTGACGTCATTGCAGCGTTTTCCTGTCCAAGTATATCGGGGAACGTTCATACCTGTTCCCCAAAGGCCATCAAATTCACCAAATTTTTCGTCAAATTTCCAGATGGCAAGCCCGGAACCATATTTATCTTTCCATTCGACCGATCGTTCACGACCTTGCTTTTTTACAAGTTCTTCGACAGTTCCCTTGGTGACATTATCACCATCGCGATAAGTCATGGTGCCGATTAAGCGGCCATCTTCAGTTTTGCCGAGCACGACTTCGGAACGGACAATATAACCGGCATTATAGACGAAACCGCAATAGCGACCTTCGGGTTCGAAGGACGGGGTTCCGGCAGAAGAAAAGACGAGCGAGCATGCCATCCATAAAGGGGCGAGCACGAAAACTATCAAGTGATTCTGTTTCACGAGAATATCCCCCCTTTTTCAAACTTTTAACGAAGCATAAACGAAAACAAAAAAATAGAAAATGGATAAAGATATCAACGTTTAAAAATGTGACAATCAACTGAAGGTTTATCACTTTTTCGGAGCTCACGGTCTTGTTGCTTAAATCTTGCCATAATTCGTGTAACGAGGGCACAGTATTTCGCTCGTGGAGGTATTTATGACACGAAAAAATTTGAACGCAACCAACCTGTCCATTACGAGGCGGGGCCTTCTTATTGGGGCAGCAGCATGTGCAGCTGCCGCATTATCGGCCCGTCACGTTATGGCACAGCCACAGGGGCCAGTTCCTTTGCAAAACTATCAGCGGTCTTTCTTCAACGCTGAAGAATGGGCTTTTGTGATGGCCGCTACTGCCCGAATTATCCCGTCAGACGGGAAAGGACCCGGTGCTTTGGAAGCACGTGTTCCGGTTTTCATTGACAAGCAAATGGCTGATCCCTGGGGGCAAGGGGACCACTGGTATAGACAGGCACCTTTCAATCGTGATGCGCCGCGTTACACAGGTTATCAGGCAGAACCTTCACCTGCCGAAGCCTATCGTATTGCTATTCCGAAGATCAACGAATGGTGCAAAGCACAGTATGGTGCAATTTTTGCCGAGCTTCCCGCTGAAAAACAGGATGAAGCTTTGAAACGTATCGAAAAGGATGAAGTCGAAATTGCTGAATTGCGTTCTGGCGATTTCTTCTCGTTCCTTGTGCAGAATACCAAGGAAGGTTATTTCGCCGATCCTCAATATGGTGGCAATTATGACATGGCTGCATGGGTTTACATCGGGTTCCCCGGTGCACGTGCAAGCTTCCTCGAATGGGTCGAAAAGGATAATGTTCCTTATAAACTCGGGCCCGTTTCACTCTCAGGTCAAAGGGCTTAAATCATGACACAAACAATGAAGAAGAAAGACGTTGTCATCATCGGCCTCGGATGGACCGGCGCAATCAGTGGCATCGAACTTGCAAAAGAAGGTTTGGAAATTTTAGCACTCGAACGTGGTGAAGACCGCGATACGGTTCCGAGTTTTGCTTATCCGAAGCCGGCTGATGAATTGAAATACGGTGTCCGTCTCGGTACCGCTGTTCGTCCGCGCGATCATACGGTAACGATTCGCAGAGGTCTTGACCAGGTTGCTCTCCCCTATCGCCAATTGGGTTCTTTTCTTCCCGGTATCGGCGTCGGTGGAGCCGGTATTCACTGGAACGGCATGACATGGCGTGCACAACCGGAAGAGCTCAGAGCCCGTTCCTATATCGAAGAAACTTTCGGCAATATCATTCCGGAAGATATGACAATTCAGGACTGGGGCGTAACCTATGACGAATTGGAAAAACATTTCGATATGTTTGAAAAGGTTGCAGGTGTTTCGGGTACCGCCGGCAACCTGAACGGCAAGATTCAAGAAGGTGGCGATCCGTTCGAAGGCCCACGCAAAAACCCCTATCCTATGCCGGCTTTGCCCTATACCTATAATGGGCGGCTCTTTGCAGCGGCTGCAAAGAAAATCGGGCTTCACCCGTTCCCATGCCCGTCGGCTATTGCTTCCGAGGCTTATACAAACCCTTACGGTATGCAAATGGGGCCTTGTAACTATTGCGGTTTCTGCGAACGTTATGGCTGCCTCAATTATTCGAAAGCTTCACCACAAGTCAGCGTTCTGGCTGCCTTGAAGCGTTATAAGAATTTTGAATATCGGGTTAAATCGGAAGTTTTGCGTATTGAAAAATCCAAAGACGGCAAGACTGTAACCGGTGTTACCTATGTCAACGAAAAGAATGAAGAAATCTTCCAGCCGGCAGATCTCGTTATTCTTGGCGGTTTCATGATCAACAACGTTCACCTGTTGCTGCTTTCCGGTCTTGGTCAACCTTATGACCCGATTACCGGTGAAGGTGTTATCGGCCGTAACTACGCCTACCAGACTGCTATAGGCGGTGGCACATTGTTCTTCAAAGACAAAGTGTTCAATCCGTTTGTCGGTACCGGTTGTAACGGTTCTTATCTTGATGATTACAGTTTCAACCAGATTGATATGGCTAAAGAAGGCTTTATCGGTGGCAGCCGTATTTCGTCAGGCCAAACCAACGGCCAACCAATTCGCAATATGCCGTTACCGGGTGGCACACCGGCATGGGGTGCCGAATGGAAAAAGGCTGTTGGTGATTGGTATGGACATGCAATGTCGATTAGCCAGCACGGTTCGGTTATGTCCTATCGTGATGCCTATCTTGATCTTGATCCGACTTATAAAGATAAATTCGGCCGTCCGTTGATGCGTATGACGTTCAACTGGCACAATAATGAAATCAAGATGTCGCAATACATCACAGATAAGATCAACAAGATTGCCGATGCAATCGGTCCTGATAAATATCGTCAGAATCCGGCGATGAAAGAAGGCCAGCAATATGATACCCGCATCTATCAAACAACCCACACTGTGGGTGGTGCGATTATGGGTACAGATCGCAAACGTTCGGCATTGAACCGTTATCTCCAACACTGGGATTACCACAATCTGTTTGTTCCGGGTGCCAATGCATTCCCGCAGAACATCCAGCATAATCCTACAGGAACGCTTGGTGCTTTGACCTATTGGATGCTTGAAAATATCAAGTCCGATTACCTCAAAAACCCGCGGTCTTTGGCATAGGAGAAAAATCCGATGAAACGTTTAGTACAAATTATTATTGGATTGGTAATCCTTGCAATTATTGTCATTCTGGCAATCATGTTTGTGCCAATCAAACGAACCGGCCCGACAGAAGCTCTTTCTCCGGACTTCAAACCGGAACAGGGACGGGGTGAATATCTTGCCAGAATGGCTGATTGTGCAGCCTGCCATACTGCGCCCGGTGGCCAACCTTATGCGGGTGGTCGTGAAGTCAAAAGTCCGTTCGGCATTATCTATTCATCCAACATCACACCGGATGAAAACGGTATAAAGAATATGACACTTGACCAGTTCCGTGATGCTTTGCGTGACGGTATCGGCAAGAATGGCGAGCTTCTTTATCCGGCAATGCCATACGAAAACTATCGCAAGATCAGCGAGCCCGACATTGTTGCGCTTTATGACTATTTCATGCACGAAGTGAAACCGGTTAGTGCCAAGGTCAAGGAAACCAATCTGTCATTTCCGTTCAACCAGCGTTGGGGAATCCGTCTTTGGAACCTCTTTGCCATTTCCGGCAAAGGTGGTTTCGAGCCGCGCTTCAACGATGCGAAACTTGATCGCGGTGCCTATCTAATCGAAAGCTTGGGCCACTGTGGTGCTTGCCATACGCCGCGTGATTTCATGTTCCGCCAATCGGGTACGAATAGCGATAGCAACAAATTCCTGACCGGTGAAACAATTGACGGCTTCTATGGGCCGAATTTGCGCAGCCCGAATTCATCCGTTGCAAATTGGACGGCAGATGATTTGAAGGACTATTTGCAGACAGGTCGTAACAGTCATTCGGCTGTTGTCGGTCCGATGAAACTGGTTGTCGAAGAATCAATGCAATTTGCAACCGAAGACGATCTTGATTCAATCGTTGCATATCTTAAACATATTGCACTTCCTGGTGACGCACCAAAACAGGTACGTGATCCGAAAAAGACAACAGATATGCTCACTGAAGCAAAACCGGATATGGCACTTGGTGCCCGCCTTTACATGGATAACTGCAATGCTTGTCACTTTGTAAATGGTAAAGGTGCGAAAGGCGTCTTCCCGGAGCTTGACGGTGCAAAAATCGTCAATGCGAAGGATGCAGGCGGGTTGCTACGCGTTATCGTTAATGGTTCACGTATGCCATCGACCGAAAAACGCCCTGCAGATCTTGCAATGCCGGGCTTTGGCTGGCGTATGAATGACGACGAAGTTGCAGCACTTGCCAATTTCTTGCGGTCGAGCTGGACCAATGATGCTCCGGCAGTTACTGCTGCAGATGTCGCAAAGGTTCGCACGAAATAATAAAGTGTGAAAATTACAAACAAATTTGAAAACGGCCTACGGGCCGTTTTTTATTAAGGTGTTTTCTCGAAACATTTTGCTTTATAAGCAGGATTGATTTGAATAGCTTGAAATGGAAACATTATGGTTCTTGCAATCCGGTCAATCCTGTTTACGGCAGCGTTCTATCTGACAACTTTTGTCCAGATGATTCTTTATGCGCCGTTCTATTTTTTCCTTCCGCGCAAAAAAGCATGGATTGTTCCCAAAACATGGGCGCGGGTGAATTTATTTCTGCAAAAACATATAGCTGGAACCGACTTTGAAATCGAAGGGCTCGAGAACTTGCCAAAAGGTGCCTATATCATTGCGCCAAAACACCAATCGGCATGGGAAACGTTCGGTCTTGTTCCTTTTCTTGACGACCCCTCGCTTATTATGAAGCGCGAATTGACGTGGATACCGATTTTTGGCTGGTACATGTTGAAAACCGGCATTATTCCCATTGACCGCGGCTCGCCTTTGAAAGCCATGAAGGCAGTTTTGAACGGCGCCAAAGAAAAAGCGGCAGAAGGTCGCCAGATTCTGATTTTTCCGGAAGGTACACGCCGTCAACCAGGGGCTGAACCCGCTTATAAACCGGGTATTGTTGCCATTTATAATGAACTCGGTTTGCCGGTTGTGCCCATTGCCCACAATGCCGGGCTTTATTGGCCCCGTGGCAACTTCCGCCGTTATCCGGGTAAAATTCGTGTCCGCGTGTTGCCACCTATTGAAGCGCACCTCAATAAACGCGAATTTTTGCCTCGCCTGATAAAAGATACCGAAAGTGCTTGTGACGAATTGCTCGTGAAAGCAGCGCTTGATCCGAATCCTCCGGCTATGCCGCCGACAGCAGTTAAAAGACTGAAAGAGTTAGGCGTTGATTGGAAAGGACCAACTCGCGAATAGGCTTCGTGTGTCCGGTGGTTCCGGACCAATCAGTCGGGAAAAAACCTCATTAATCGGGAATTCAATTGCAATGATTGAGCTTAAAAATGTTTGTGTCGAGGCGGGCGGCCATAAGATACTCGATAATTTGAATTTGAAATTAGCCGAGAAGCGGATTGCTATTATTGGTGCCAATGGTTCAGGCAAAAGTACTTTTGTGCGATTGCTTAACGGTTTGCGATTGCCGACATCGGGTGAAGTGCTAGTCGATTCACTCGACAGTCGCAAATATGGCAAAGACATCCGTCGCAAAGTGGGGTTTGTCTTCCAAAATCCGGATAACCAGATTGTCATGCCGGTTGTTGAGGAAGACCTTGCTTTCGGCTTGAAAAATATCGGAGTTGAAAAAGCCGAAATCTCACGACGGATCGACTATGTTCTTGACCGCTTCAACCTTCAGCAAACACGGTTGCAATCTGTGCAAAGTTTGAGTGGTGGCCAAAGGCAGCTTGTTGCACTTTGCGGTGTCATTGTCATGGAGCCGGAAGTCATCGTGTTTGATGAACCCACCACGCAGCTTGATCTATTAAACAAGCGTAAAATGACAGAAACAATTTTTGGCCTTTCCCAGCAGGTCATTGTCGTCTCTCACGATCTTGATATGCTCGAAAATTTTGATCGGGTTATTGTTATAGATCATGGTAAAGTCGTCTTTGACGATATACCGGAAAAATCGATCAGCTATTATGTGGAGAAGATGGCATGACCGATCCGAGCTACGGAACAACATTTATTCATCGGCTTCCGGCAGGCTTAAAGCTTTTTATTGTTTTTTTCGTGAGCATCGGGCTTTTTTATTTTGCATCGCTTCCATTGGCGATTGTTTCACTCATTGTCGTCTGGTGCCTTTTTTCCCTTGCCGGATTTCAATTTTTCAAACCCCTTTTCGAACTCAGGAAAATTTCGTGGCTTCTTGTTGCTCTATTCATCATCCAGTATTTTTCGGTGAATTTTGAAAGTGCCGCACTGATTGTCATAAGGTTATCAAGCCTTCTTCTGCTTGCAACGCTGGTAACCTTGACGACGCCATTTTCGAAAATGATGGCCTGTTTTGAAAAGCTGTTTTCATTTATGCGGTTTTTCGGCGTAAATCCGGCAAAAATATCGCTCGGGCTGTCGCTCACTTTACGGTTTATTGAAATTTTTTCCGATATATCAAAAGAAGTGCGCGAGGCACAAAAAGCACGGGGGTTGGAAAAAAGTGTTTTTTCTGTCATTATGCCGGTTCTGATAAGAAGCCTTAAAGTTCAGGCCGATGTTGCAGCCGCAATCGAGGCGCGTTGTTTTGATGAAGATGTGAACAATAAAAACGAGAAAAATTGAGCGGGGAAGAAAATGTCTATTCGTGATATTGTAGCGGTTGCGCTTTTTGCGGCCTTCATAGCTGTTTTGGGATTATTTCCGGCCATACCTGTGCCCGTTATACCGGTACCCATTACTGCTCAACTGTTAGGAATTATTCTTTCCGGTGCAATTTTGGGCGCAAAAAAAGGTTTTGCCGCCTGTCTTCTGTTTCTGATACTGGTTGCAGCGGGGCTCCCGCTTTTGTCCGGCGGGCGTGGCGGCATATCGGTATTTTTTTCGCCTACAAGCGGTTATCTTTTCAGTTTTCCTTTTGCAGCAGGCTTTATCGGCTATTTCTATTCGCTCTTTCGTAACAGCCTGACACCGGCAAAAGAAATACTGATCATGATGGTCGGTGTTTTTTGTATTAATCACCTCTTCGGCATTATCGGGCTCGTATTTATTGGCGGAATTGATTTTTCCAAAGCTTTTTTAGGTGATCTTATTTTTATTCCCGGAGATATGGTAAAAATTGTTCTCGCCTATTTGATTGCGAGCAGGCTGCGCAAAGCTTTGCCGGATTTGATGGACGGAAATGGATAAAACAATGTAGAATAACAAAAAGCGGGCATAACGCCCGCTTTTTAACGAAAATTAATTTTTTAACCTTATTTGATAACCATAACCGGACGTTCACTCATTGCCAGAACTTCGGAAGCCTGACTGCCGAGAATGAGCCGGTTAACGCCACGACGACCATGCGAGGCAATAATAATAAGGTCGGCATTATGCTCGTTTGCTGCATCGACAATACCGGCAGCAGCAAGCTGGTTTTCCGCATGAACGCCTTTTGCTTTAACACCCTGTTTTTCAGCTTTGTTAAGCGCACCCTCTAGAATCTTGCGTGCGCCGTCATCCATTTCTTTGCGGAATTCATCGAAAGCTCCGGGGCTTGAAGCCCATTCGGCACCAACAACAATGCCGTAAGACGGCATCAGGCTTGTGACGGTAACAACGAAAAGCTCGCCACCCGTTTTTTTTGCAAGTTCGACAGCTGCATCAACACCACGGCCAGCAAGCTCGGAACCGTCCGTTGCTACAAGAATACGTTCATACATATTTGTTTCCTTCCCTCTTCAACGCGGACTTATGCCCTAATATGCAAATAAGAACTATCTCGCTCCGCTTCAATATTTTTAGAGCCAAACTTTTCCAAAGTATACTATATTTTGTCAGTCTATTGTTCTCTCATTGTAGAAACCGGTTTATTCACAGGCAAATGACTGGTTACCGCCTGTCCGAAAGGGAAAAAATCCTATCAACTTCTGTGTTATCGGCCATATTTTTATGCGATTTTGAATTTTATGAGCTATAGAGTTAATAAGCACTATCGGTAAAGAGAAAGCTTTCATTCTTCTCCGGTAAGAGACCGGTTCGAAGAGAACCGGAAATGATAAAGATACGTCCAATTTGGATCACATGATATGCGTAAGATAACGGGTGTCACTGCCCTTTTTTTATTGTTTTTTATGAGTCTGGCTGTGGCAAGAGCCAACCCATATCTATCCGTCGATGTCGCAACCGGCCGTATTCTTGCCCATAACGATGCATTCGACCGATGGTATCCGGCTTCATTGACAAAGATGATGACAGCCTATGTTACTTTTCGCGCTCTCCATAATGGAGAGGTGACGCCACAAACAAGGGTAACAGTGAGTGCTGCTGCAGCAAAACTCCCCCCCAGTCATTCAGGGTATAAACCGGGTTCTGTTCTTGATCTTGACACAGCATTGTCGATCACTCTGGTAAAATCCACCAATGACCTTGCAACAGCAATTGCCGAAACAGTGGGTGGCTCGGAACAAGCTTTTGTTGTTCGTATGAATGAAGAGGCACAGCGCCTTGGCATGTTCGGAACCCATTTTGCCAATGCCAATGGCCTTCCTAATCCCGACAATTATTCGACAGCCCGCGACCTTGCCGTTCTGGCAGTACAGATCCGTCGGGAATTTCCGCAATATGCCCATTATTTTTCAATTCCTGCGATCGATTTCGGGGGAGGGCGCAAAGTCGAACAGAATTCGAATAATCTGATAGGGCGTTTTTCCGGTGCTGACGGCATGAAAACCGGTTTTATCTGTGCATCAGGATTTAATCTTGTCGCATCTGCGACCCGCAACAAGCGCACGATTATAGCCGTTGTTCTTGGTGCCGATCGTATTGATCAACGTGAAGCTTTGGCAGCCAAACTGTTAAATGATGGTTTTTCCAATCAGGGCTCATCACAGACAACTCTTGCAACATTGCAGCCTTACGGAACAAAACTCACACAGGTAAGCGATATCAGAGACAGAATATGCAATGACGATGCCTGGAAAGCACGTATGCAACATCGTGATGAAAAAGGGAAAGTAGTTTTTGATTCACCTTATATTTCGGCGCGACCGCTTGATGTAACGCCGTTGCAAGTGCGGCTGATTTCGGCTCCGGCGCCTGCAAAACCGGGTGAAATACCGGCATGGAAAATTCCGGTTCCGACACCTCGTCCACAGACAATGGATGCACAATGACCGATTTTAAAAACCGTATCGCTGTTACAATTTTTACCGGTTTTCTGGGATCGGGCAAAACCACCTTGCTTAATCGGGTTCTCAAAGACCCGCTGCTTACCGATACAGCTGTTATTGTCAACGAATTCGGTGAGGTAGGAATCGATAATCTTCTCGTTGAACAAGCTGATGATGGCGTTATCGAATTATCCAATGGCTGCCTTTGCTGTACAATGCGCGGCCAGCTTGTCGATAGTCTCGCAAGTCTTGTCGACAGGCTCCAGACGGGCCGTATCAAACGCTTGAACCATGTGGTTATCGAAACCACCGGTCTTGCTGATCCGGCACCCATTCTGCAAGCTCTGCTAGGCCATCCGGCAATGGTTCAATCTTTTGTCATAGACGGGGTTATTACCACTGTTGATGCGATAAACGGATTGGAAACTCTTGCAAGGCATAAAGAGGCACGCAATCAGGTTGCATTTGCCGATCGGATTGTTCTTACCAAAACCGATCTTGTTGCTGATAAAAAAACTCTCGAACCATTGGTTGACGAGCTTGGCAAACTTAATCCCACAGCCGAAATTCTTTATTCCGATGCTGCCCATTGTCCGCCATCGGCACTCGTCAATATCGGTGTTTTCGATTTGAATAAAAAAGCGCCGGATATCAAAAACTGGCTTGGTAAAGAAGAGGACCACGAGCATCATCACCACCACCATGATGTCAATCGGCATTCCGATACGATTCATGCTTTTTCTCTCACCCATGACAAACCTGTTCCCTATTTTGCGCTGGAAGCTTTTATAGATCTTTTGCGAGCCAATCATGGGGCACAAATGTTGCGCATGAAGGGGATTGTCGAACTTGAGGAAGATCCGTCACGTCCGGTTGTCATCCACGGTGTCCAGACATTGTTTCATCCTCCGGTTCGGCTGTCCGGATGGCCGAACGACCGTCATGAAACTCGCCTTGTTATGATTACCGACGGGATAGATGAAACGACAGTGCGTGAAATGTTCGATGCTTTTTTGGGAAAACCTGTACTCGATAAGGCTGATCGGGCAGCAATGACAGATAACCCGCTCGCAATACCGGGATTGAAATTCTAGTTTAACAGTTTTTTGCCCCCGAAGATTTCTGGTTCCGTTTAGCTGGTTCGCCGGTTTTTGCTATTTATTTTTTTATGTTGTTTGCCATGATACGGGACTTTGAGTGGTAACCCTCGGCGAGAAGATACTAATACAAAATAGCGCGATCGATGTTGTTATAGACGTTGTCAGTTTTTGACAGGAAACTTCAAGCGAGCAAAAACATAGCTGGTTCCGTAAAGATTTTGCGTGAAGTAAAGAGCTTGAAAAGCAAGGGAAAGAGCCTGCAATTCCGGTAAAAAGCGGAAAAGCATGTTCTCGCACATAACCGGAAATATTTTTCTGGCCAGATGCAAAAGAAAAATTATCCGCCACTTGCTAAATCCGGATTTCAGCAAGGCTATCGAAATGACCGGAAGCACATGCGCTTAGACAAGGGGCAAGGGAATTTGTTTTTTATTCTTTTGAATAGGTGTCGTTTTTTCACGATTTTCCGTGTGGTATGATGGCAAGGTGATTAATGCCGTTTTCGAGGCTTTTTTCAAAGCCGTAATGATACTGGCGGCAATAATTGGCAATATCCAAAGGTGCCAACGGGTCATCGCTCAATATAACAAGAGTCACACCATCCGGCAGTGTGGCTTGCTTTTTTCTTGTCTTTAAAAGAATAAGCGGGCATTTGAGCCCGCGCAAGTCATATGTGAAACTTTTTTCAACCACCGAATAATTTCCAGAACGGTTTCTTGGTCGGCGTTTCACTTGCCGCGGGAGTAACCGGAGCACCGGAATTTTGTGCTTCTTCTTCGGCAAGCGATTGGCCACCGGTTTCCGGTTTCGGAGTCGGCACTACAGTGCTTGCCGATTTCCCGGTCGGGTTGGTAGCCTTGGATGCAACTGCGTTTGCAGGTGCTATATCCGGCGCGTTGGGGGTTTCTTTCGATGCCGGCGTTAATGACGGCGGTTCACGCGAAACCTGTACCCCCGAAGCACGTTTACGGCTCCAATCGGCAACGAGAGATGCTTCCTCTACCCCTTGGATTGTTGGAGCCGGTGCTTTCATTTTCTTTTCACGGGCTGAAGAAAATGCATCGTCATATTTCTTTTGGTATGACGCAAAAGCTGTTTCTAATGATGAATCGGGAATTGCAGCAGGACATACGCCAGCCGGTGTCAAAGCCTTACCGTCAGTATTGCGATTGAAAACATAGCGTTTTTCACAAACGTCGACCTTTGGCGGGCGTTTTGTTACTTCAAAAATGTCATAGCCTTCTTTGAGCATTGTCCAGAATTTATAGTTCGGGTCATTGCGATAACGAGCCATATTTTCGGCTGTCATGCGGAACGGAAAAGCTTCCAACTGGAATTCGCGTTGCCCACCTTTGAAAGAGTCACGCCCGAAAGCGTAGATCTGTGCAATGTTTTCGTCGCTCATCGAATAGCAGCCGGATGAGGAACAGGCCCCATGCACCATCAGATGTTGGCCGGTGCGCCCGTTGACCTGATCGTAAGCATTGGGAAAGCCGATATTGAAAGCGAGATAATAGTTCGAATTCGGGTTCATCTGGCTTGGACGGATTGTATAGAAGCCTTCCGGTGCCTGCCTGTCGCCTTCCATATATTTGGGTCCGAGTTTTCCCGACCATTTACATATGTTATAAGTAGAAATCAGGTCATATTTTCCGGTTCGTGTCTGCTTCCAAATCTCGACGACACTTTCTTCCTTGAAAACCCGCACAACGATAGGCGAATATTTTTCCATATTCTTGGCGGCCATCTTGTCTTGGAGCTTTTTAGGCAATTCCTGGGTAGCTTTGCCGATTTGCGGCAAATTGGATGACTGCTGGCAACCACTCAAAAAAGTCGCAGTCAGAAAGAAAGAAGCAAGAAGTGCGGTTCCAAATTTCATTCACAAAGCTCCGGATGAGCAGGTTCACGAAGGTTGAAGTTTCGTCAAGTGACGGGATTTCGTCAGTTGAAAAGTTGAACTTGAACCAATTCTATTTACCATACCATAATAGCAAAAAAATTAAACTTCCCCTAAAAAGGTGCGGTTCACCCGAGTCAAAAATCGTTGAAGCGATTTTTCTCCATTAACCATCTCGGCTTGGCAGTTCTCCTGCAGATTTTCATCGGCATGAATGCCGCTTTTATGTTGTCTCTCGTCTTCGGTTTCATATTTGGCCGGAATTGATATCCTCGGCAAAGCCTCACTTGAATTCGTCATGTCCTACTACAGCTTTTCAACAGCTGGAAATCGCAGGAAACGAAAAACAAGACATCAATCGCTTGCTTCGTTCTTGTTGTGTTACTGATAAAAATATCGCCCTACACACATGCGAAAAAAGAGAAAATGCGAACCATAAATACTTTCGTCTACCCGACTATATCCTTTAGGGGCGGCTTCCCTTCAACAATTTCACGGTAACTTTTTTGAAAAAAAGCCCGCATGATCAATCACCAACGATCATGTCCTACCACTTCCTATAATATAATGATTGGCTAAACGACTTCTAAGGGGGCTTAAACAATTTGTTTGGCGCTCACTGAATAATGGTGGACGAGTGTCTAATACCGACCTTTTTAGGCAATGTTGCAAAGGCCAGTATCAATTTTCAGATTTTTACTTGCCAGATTGTTACGTCTTTTGAACTTTTATCTTCTATTGCTTTTGAAACACGAAGATTGAATGTTGCTTTTCTTTCCAGCAATTTTTCGGGAAGGTAAGCGCGGGCGGGGTCACCAACGAATATAGCGGTCCTTGACCGGTCAAAACATTGAAACCACTTGATGACGGTTTCACTCATTATTTTGTCATAAAAGACATCGCCGGCAAGGATAACATCGAAAGCGTTTTGTAACGCCTCGCCTTTATTGACAAGATTGTCGTTTTCGATCGTCACGGACACATTATTGAGGCGGGCATTAAGCTGGATTGCTTCACATGCAAAGGCATCAATATCATTTGAAAGAACTGATAAAGCGCCCGCCTGTTTTGCAGCAATGCCGACAAGGCCCGAACCGGAAGCGAAATCGAGCACTTTTTTGCCCTTCACTATTTCGGGGTTTTCCAGAATGTAAAGCGCTAATGCCTCGCCACCTGCCCATGGAAAAGCCCAATAAGGTGGCGGAAGATCTATTTTTCCCATCTCGGCTTCAGTCATATGCCAGAGTTTGTGGACTTCATCGGCCTGATAAAGTTTTATCGAGGGGATGTTGAGACAAGCAAGCGGAGAGGTGTTTTCGAGAATGAATGTTTTTTTGTCCATCGCGGTGGCGAATTAAATATTTTGCCGAAATTATCAACTCCTGCCGAAATTTTCAGGGAGCCGGTGAAAGCCCTCCCATCCGGCAGACTTCTTGCCACTCATCATCGCGCACCGGCTGCACCGAAAGGCGCATGGAAGTCACCAAAGACATATTGGCAAGTTTCGGGTTGGCTTTAACGGCTTTCAAAGTGACGGGCTTCGGCATATCGCAAACAGCGCGGATATCGACACATTCCCAACGCGGATCATCAGTCGTCGAATCGTGGTGGGCAGTTTTGCAAACTTCGACAATTCCAACGATTTCCAGTCCTTCATTGGAATGGTAAAAGAAACCCTTGTCACCAATTTTCATAGCACGCATATTGTTACGAGCCTGATAATTGCGCACGCCGTCCCACTGTTCGCCTTCGGCACCTTTATTTTTTTGCATATCCCACGACCATTTGAATGGTTCGGATTTGAATAACCAGTAAGCCATTCTACATTTCCTCGGGATTGTTAACGCTCCAGCGCCATGGACGGATTTTGACCTCACTGAACAGTCCTGCTTGTGCATAAGGATCGTTTTTTGCAAAGTCCTCAGCTTCTTCTGCCGATTTTGCTTCCACGACCATCAAAGTACCATCAGGCTTATCATTACCATCAAGAAACGGGCCGGCGAATTTAACCGTTTTGCCGAGACTTTTCAGATATTCGAGATGTTTGGGACGTATGTCGAGACGAACATTCAAATGGTCTTTTTTGTCATTGCTGATGACGGCGTAAAGCATTGTCTAGTCCTCCGATTTCAAGGGGCGGGTAATAAGCGTGGTAACAGCTTGGTCAATGGTAATGCGTCTGTCAAGCAGAGCGGCGACGGCATCAATCACCGGTGCAACGATATTTTTTCTGCGACAGAGCCCGGCTGCCCCGGGGGCAGTGGCAACGCCTTCGGCAAGTTTCAAACCGTCTGTCGATTTGCCTTGTGCGAGTGCAAAGCCATAAGAAAAATTACGTGATTTTGTTGATGAGCAGGTAAGGATAAGATCTCCCAATACCGAAAGGCCGGTCATGGTTTCAACTTTCGCACCCATGGCCTTTCCGATGCGACGCAACTCGGCAAAACCGCGGGTTACAAGAGCTGCTTGTGCACTTGCACCAAGGCCACGTCCGGCAGCAGCACCGGCCGCAATTGCAAGCACATTTTTTAACGAACCACCAATTTCCACGCCGACAATATCGTCGCTCGCGTAGCACCGGAAAACAGGTCCCGAAAACAGATGTGCAATCTCTTTGGATAATTCGATGTTTTTTGCGGCAATTGTTACAGCCGTTGGCAGACCACGGGCTACATCTTCCGCAAAGCTCGGGCCGGAAAGTGTCGCCATTTTATGATTGGGCAAAATATCCGAAACAATGTCGGACATGAAGCGTCCGGTTTTTTGTTCTATGCCTTTGGCGCAAAGAATAATCGGGGCTTTTTCAGGAATAAAGCGGGCAAAACTGTTCAATGCGGATGCAAAAACCTGTGCCGGAATGACAGCAAGAACAAAATCGGCAGAAGCGAGTGCATAAGCCGCATCAGTCGTGGCGGAAAATCCCGAGGGTAAAACCACATCCGGCAGATAATACGGGTTGATATGATGATTATTTATTTTTTCGACAGTTTCGGGATTGCGCCCGTAAAGCGCTACATTGTGCCCGAGATTATGAGAGAGAACGGCAAGCGCTGTCCCCCATGCACCGCTTCCCATCACGGCGATTTTTTTGCCCGTTTTGTTCACGCTTTGGCTCCCCGACGTCCGGCACCGATCAATGGTGATGAGTGTTCATCAAGTGGCCAGCGCGAGCGCGGCGCAATATTGAAGGATGAGCGGTCACCGTGAATAAAATGTTGAAGTCCTGCATATGCGATCATCGCGGCATTGTCTGTGCAAAGACCGATTGGCGGTGCGATAAATCTGAATCCATGTGTGTCACACAATTTTTGCAATGAATTGCGAATGGCTTTGTTGGAGGCAACACCGCCTGCAACCACAAGGCATGCCTCTTTATCAGGATAATTGTTTTTGAAAACTGCAAGCGAACGTTCGACGCGGTCGCTCAATGTGTCGGTCACGGCAAGTTCGAAAGAAGCTGCAATATCGGCGATATCTTTGTCACTCAAAGGTGCCATTTCCATAGCGATTTGCCGCACCGCGGTTTTAAGGCCGGAAAACGAAAAATCGAGCCGCTTTTCACCTTTTAACGGTCTTGGTAGTTCAATTCTCTGATTATCGCCTTGAGCGGCCAGTTTTTCGATAATCGGCCCACCGGGATAGGGAAGGCCAAGAAGTTTTGCTGTTTTATCAAAAGCTTCTCCCAGTGCATCGTCAATAGTTGTGCCAAGGCGTTTGTAATCTCCCAATCCTTTGACCAGAATAACTTGCGTGTGGCCGCCTGAAACAAGCAGCAGAAGATAGGGATAGTCAAGATTATTGGTGAGCTTTGCTGTCAGTGCATGGCCTTCCAGATGATTAACGGCAATAAAGGGCTTGTTTGCCGCAAGAGCCAGTGCTTTTGCCGTCATCAAACCGACAATTAATCCGCCGATCAGTCCGGGGCCACCTGTTGCGGCAATGGCATCAATATCTTTGAGTTCGATTTTTGCTTCTTCAAGCGCACGCTTGACGAGCCCGTCCAGAATTTCGACATGAGCGCGCGCCGCAATTTCCGGAACGACACCACCATAAGGAACGTGGTCTTCAATCTGGCTCCAAACGATATTGCTGACAATATGGGCTTTATCACCCTCGTCGCGTTCGACGATAGCGGCAGCCGTTTCATCACAACTCGTTTCAATTCCCAAAACACGCATTTTGCGCCCCAAGTTCCTTTCTATAAGCCATTTCAGGCAAGTCTTGCCTTTTATCTTCAGGCGAGATTTGACCTGCCGCCGATGCCTTTACTCCGTTAGCATGCAAGGCCTTCAATTGTCAGTTTTAACTTTTTTCGCTATCATTGAAAAAGCAACTTTAAAGCCGGTTTTACCAAATAGCCAGTTCTATCAGATAGAATCTGTTAGGTTTTGAAGAAAAGCTATAAATCCCGGTTTTATCCGTTCGTTTTGAAGAAATGGAGTTTTCCTTTATGGTCATTCTGGTGACGCGCCCTGAACCCGGAGCAACGCGAACCGCGGAGCATTTGCGTCATTTGAAGTTATCTCCCTATATTTTATCTCTGTCAAAAACCGTTCAATTACCGGTTTTCCGGCAGGATTTTTCCTGTGATGCGGTTATCGCAACAAGTGAATCGGCATTTTTATATGGGAAACCAAACCTCATTGAAAAACTGCGGGGAAAGCCGCTCTATGTTGTTGGAAAACATACAGCAGAAGCAGCAAAAAAAGCCGGTTTTTCCGATATAGTTCTTGTCTCACCCGATGCGAAAACGCTTGGACATAAATTTGAAAGAGCGCCAACCGATCGCATTCTTTATCTTGCCGGTCATGTACGCCGGCCGGATCTTGAGGGTGAGTTGCACCAGAAATACAAATATTTCGAGACAATTGAACTATATGATACGATGCCGGTAACGCTTGACGACAAACAAAAGCTGAAGATTCCACAAAAAATAGATATCGTTATGCTTTATTCAGCTATGGCTGCTGCTGGTCTTAAACAAATTAGCGGCTATATTAATCAGTCAACAGTACTTTTATGTCTTTCCGTGCGCATAGCAAATGCTGTTCCAAAAACGTTTTTGAATGCGCCGGTTATAGCATATGAACCGAATGAAGATGCGATGTTGGATGGGGTGAAGGCAATATTGGCTTAAAGTATTTTTCCTATTTTGATGATATAAACCATTCTTTCATTTCACGCAGGTATCCTGGTCACGGATTAAACAAGGAAAGCGAGGAGCTATGGCAGAGCCTCAAAAACCAAAGGCTAAATCTCAACATTCGGGTAAAACCCGTAAGCCCCCATTGGTCGATCTTCATGCAGAAAAGACACTTCACGCAGAAAAGACAGGCATTCCGGAAGCCGAACCTGTGGTTATTGGCACAAATCAGGAAAGTTCCGTGACAGAAGCCCAACGGCAAAGTGATAAAACTTCCGGTGCTAAAATATCCGCCGAGCCAAAGACCGAAACCAAAAAGTCTGCCAATCAGGATGCACCATCAAAGCCCGCCGACACGAAAACGGCCTATGGAACCGATAGAGAAAAAAGTGGGGTAAAAATGGCAAGTGACCAGACCTCCCATAAAGGTGGAAAGAATAATAATAATGGTTCACCATCTTCCGGACAAGAAAGCGTGAGTGGAACAAAAGGGGTGAGCGGCCTCAGCCACTTTGCTTCGGGTGTCGCCGGAGGTGTCATTGCTCTTATCATCGGAGCAGGCCTGCAATGGAGCGGTTTGCTGCCAGGTCTTTCAGAACAGGATAGCTCTACGCAAGCCAAATTGGCAAATCTTGAAAACGAAATTGAGAGCCTCAAACAGAATGCCACGGAAGGTGCAACTGTAACAGCAGAGCTTTCTTCTGCCGATCGGCAGGCGCTTGATAAAGTTGTGGCTCATGTCAGTGAACTCGACAGTAAAACAAATGCTATGGGCGAGCAATTGTCAGGCATGATTGATAATGTTGAGGCATTGAACAATGTTGTCAATTCTTCCATCCGCGATAACACCAATCCGCAGGCAGCCGAAATTCTGACAAACAAATTTACCGACATTCAAAACCGGTTGCAAACTCTGCCCGCGATTTCGGAAAAATCGGTTAAGGCTCTCGATCTGGCTCAAGGGAATGCTCAAAATATAGATCAATTGAAGGAGCAGGTAGAAGAGATAAAAAGCGAGATTAAGACGCCCATTCAAGGCAAAGATGTCGCGGCAATAACAGCGGCAAATGCGCTTAAGAATGCTATTGATCGCGGTGGTTCCTATGCGAACGAACTTGGCACACTTGAAAACATTGCTCCAGATATGACTATGCTTGATAATCTCAAGCAATATGCCGACAAAGGTGTACCCAATCAGGCCGAACTTTCAAATGACTTTGCACGTGTTGCCGATCGGATTGCAAAAACAGACGATAAACCGGCAGATGATGCAGGGTTTGGTGAAAAATTATGGGCTGGCGCGAAAAGCCTCGTCACTTCTCGCCCTGTCGGCAATGTCGAGGGAAATAGTGCCGGTGCGATTGCTGCAAGAATGGAAGTGGCAATCAAGAAAGGTGACAATGAACGTGCCTTGAGCGAATGGCAAAATCTGCCACAAAGTGCCAAGGATGTTTCATCCGATTTTGTCTCGAAGTTGAAAATACGGCGTGATGCCGATGCGGTTTTATCGGAGATATTGAATAGCCTGATGTCTTCGTCTACGCCGCAAAACTTGAATTAGAGGGGTATGAAGAAAAATGGTTCGCGTACTCTTTTACGTTCTTGTAATAGCAATTCTTGGAGCCGGTTTTGCCTGGCTTGCCAATAATCCCGGCAATCTGGTGATGGACTTCGGCTCAAGCCGGGTCACTGTTTCTGTTTTGACAGCAGTGATTGCTTTCGTTCTGCTGGTTGTTGTCGTTTTGCTTTTGCTCTTCATCCTGAAATCGGTTTTTTCAGCACCTTATAAACTCTCCCGTCACCTTGAGGAACAACGGCAGAAAAAAGGTCGTGAAGCATTGTCAAGCGGACTTCTTGCAGCTTTATCGGGCGATGTCGATACGGCCAAACGCATGAACAAGCGTGTTGCCCGTTATCTTGATAGCGAAAATGAACCTCTTGCCAAATTTCTGGACGCAAAAACATTACTTATTGCAAATGATGTTCCCGGTGCACTTCGCGTTTACGAGGAGATGAGCAAATCTCCGAAAACACAGCTTGCGGGTTTTTATGGGCTTTATCGTGAAGCAATGAGATCAGGTGCCTATGAAGCCGCCGGTCAATATGCTGAAAAAGCAAGTTCGATAGCCCCATCGCTAACATGGGCCAATCAGGCAATGCTCGACCGGTTATGCGCTGAAGGTTCGTGGGAAAAAGCGCTTGAGCTTTTTGATCGGGAAGTTAAATCTCTGCCGCGGGCTGAACGGTCTGATAAAAAACTCACACATAAACGTGTGGTTCTTTTGACCGGTCAGGCCAGAGATATGTTCGAATATTACCCTGATGAAGCAAGAAAAACTGCGCTGAAAGCCCAAAAGCTCGACCCGTCATTTGTGCCTGCAACACTTGTGGCAACCGATATTCTCTATCGTCAACATGAAATCGGCAAAGCCGACAGACTCATTGAAAATTTATGGAAAAAGTCACCCCATGCCGATCTGGCAAGTCTTTATCTCAATGGTGAAGAACGTGCTGTTGACCGCTTGAAAAAAGCAAAAGCTCTTGCCCAAAAAAATCCGCAAGCCTTTGAATCATGCTTCATTGTTGCCCGCTCGGCTTTCGATGCAGGCGAACTTGGGCTTGCCCGTGATCAGGCGGAAAAAGCGGTAAAGATCGCACCCCGCGAGAGTGCCTATCTTTTGCTTGCCGATATTGAAGAAGCGCAAAGCGGAGATCAGGGGCGGGTACGTCAATGGTTGTCTCTGGCAGTGCGTGCCGATCGTGATCCGGTTTGGATGGCAGATGGCAAAACTTTTGACAAGTGGCAACCTATCTCGCCCATCAGCGGCAAATTGGATGCATTCCGGTGGCAGGTTCCTTCACGCACTCCGGGATTGACTTTAAATCCTGATGAAGTCATTCCCGCTACAATCGAACAAGCACCGGTCAAAATTAAAAAAACTGCTAGTACGGATCGTGGCAACACGATGAATGCCAATGTGAGGTCAACAAATTTAAAAGACAGGGAAGACAAAAATAAGGGAACACAGACATTCCATACCAAACCGGTTATGATTGTCGATGCTGTTGACCCGTCAAAACCGGAAACTCCTGTCGATGCGACCCGCATCAATGTTGATGATCCCGGTGTGCATAAGAAATAATGCGTCCGTAAGAAATGATATGTGCGCAAAAAAGTGTTTGGGAAAATTTGATCGTCGATCATATCTTCCGTTGTAACTCGTTTTATAACTTCTACGAGAGCGGGAATGATCTGTTAAGCGGCATGTCGGAACATATGCCAAGCCTATTGAGAAACCCGCATGAACACAAAACTTGAATAGTGAAGTTTTTTAAAGAAAATTTATGCAAAGTAACATGCATGACAACTCTAGAAGCGAGGACAGGGATTGATATTAAAGCATCTGGAAGACTTTATAAGATCGCTTGGGAAAGGTGGTCCCGAATTTGGCAACGATGATCCGCGGGTAGCAGCGGTTGCTCTGGCTTTTCACATTGTTGATGCCGATGGGCAGGAACAGGGTGTCGAGAAAAAAGTCCTCTATGACATCGTCTCCCACGAATTCGAACTCGCTGAACCGGATGTGAAAGCGTTGATTGAAGCTGGTAAGGCAGCCAATCGTGACAGTCTCGACATCTTCAACTTTACCTCGACATTAAAACGCCATCTTACAAAAGAAGAATGCATCAAATTTATCGGCGTGCTGTGGGAAATTGCTTATGCTGATGGTTATATTTACGAGTTGGAAGATACGCTGATCTGGCGGATTGCGGAAATGATTGGCGTTGACCGTAAGGATCGACTGGAATTGAAGAAAATGGTGGGCCAAAGGAAACAACTTCCGGAAAAACCGAAAGGCCTGCCAGAAACTAAATAGGTTATTGGAATAGAATGTCATTGGCGGATGAAAAAATTTCCCCGAAAGAGGAAAAGCAAAAAATAGCGGTTGTTTTGCATCAGGCCTCTTCAAGTACCGGACGCATCGGCCAAATCTTGCAGAAGAACGGCTTCGAGTTGAGCATTTACCGGCCGGTGTTAGGAGATTGTCTTCCAACAACATTGAAAGATTATGCAGGAGCAATCATTTTTGGTGGCCCGATGAGTGCTAATGACAATGAGCCGTTTATCAATCGCGAAATGGATTGGATATCGGTTGCGCTTAAAGAAAATAAACCGTTTCTCGGTATTTGTCTTGGGGCACAATTGCTTGCACGGAATCTTGGCGGAACAGTCAAACCACGTAGCGATGGTGAAGTCGAAATCGGCTGGTATCCGATTGAAGCGACTGGAAGTGGCAAACGCGTCATGGACTGGCCAAAAATGGTTTATCATTTCCATAGCGAAGGCATTTATGATTTGCCACAAGGTGCGGAGCTTCTGGCCAAGGGGAATACTTATCCTACACAAGCTTTCCGCTATGGTGAAAATGCGTGGGGTTTGCAATTCCATTCCGAATTGACGCGTGCCATGATGCAGCGTTGGGTGGTGCACGGTGCCGAACGTTTAGAGTTGAAGGGCGCCCAATGCGCAAAGTCGCAACTGGAAGGACGTTTCATCTATGATCCGGCGTTACGTCGCTGGATCGAACAGGCACTGGTCAAAATGTTCGGCAAACCGAAGCAGAACATTCAATCCTGACTGGTAACATCCAATGCGGTTTTAAAGGTTGTAGATTGTTTCAAGTCCATCAGTCTTGGAGAAGTTTTGCAAGCTTTTCCAGAGACTTGTCGGGAATGCCCATTTTCCTTAAACTTGCGGCAGTATTAACCACGTAATCAACGTTGGAACCGGCAAGTCCATGACTTTGGCGGATAATGAGCGCCATATTTTCCCGATCAAGCTTTTTGGCATATTGTTCGTGCGAGTGATCTGCAACAAAAAACAATCCGTTAACGATGCGGCCGTCTTTCAGGTGGATCGGCTTCAACTTTTCGATATAGACACTGTTTACCTGTTCGCGCTTGATCAGATAATCATAGGTTTTTTTTGTGTCTTCCACCGGAACGTGAAAAGCGAGCCCGTCGCAACATCCGCCGTGATCAAGCCCCAGAACGAGACCCGGATTTTCGACAGTTCCGCGATAATGGTTGGAATAGATACATAAGGAACGATGATAACCGTAAAGTCGGGCAGGCGACATAAAATCATAGGTAAAACCCGGATTCCACATCAAAGAGCCATAGCCGAAAACCCAAAAATCGTGCATTTGTTGCTCATCCTCATCACATGCACTTTTACATGGTTTTGATATATGCACTAAAAAAAACGTAAATGTCTATGGAGATATAAAGACTTATTCTCTATGATCGGCAAAAATTTTTCATGGAAATTGCGAGTAAAAACTTCAGATGTCTTCATTCGACTTCGAGCCTCAACGCAAATCGGTCAATCACAGATATATTGTTCGGGGTGTATTTGCCGTTGTGGTAATTGTTATACTCTACACAATCGTCTGGTATTTTCTGGCAAATAAAGTCGAAGAAAAAGTTTCCAATCAATTGGCCACCTATAATGAAAGCGGCTTTGTCGTTTTATGCGAGAATATGCATAAAATCGGCTATCCGCTCAGAATTGGTGTTTCCTGTGACACAGTCAATTTGCAACAATTGATGAAAGGTTTTGCCTTTTCGGGTGAAAAAATAATTGCCGGTGCACCTGTTTATGCACCGCGTTGGCTCGAACTGTCATTGACAGCACCTATCTCTCTCGAATTTCCGGGACTCGTTCCACTTTCGGCAAAATGGAGCCAAATGGCGATTGAAACCGATATGAGCGGGAAAATCCCCGATGCAGTCAGTTTGCGCACAGACAATTTAGAAATCGGCTCGAAAGCGGAAGCCGGCCAATTGCTCGACAGAACAACAGCAAAGTTTTTGCGTTTTGATGCGCATGGATTAAATACCAATCTTGATGCCAGATTGACGTTTGAAAATCTGGTTCTGCCCTTGATAATTCCGCACGAAAATACACCTGTTCCGGAAATGAGCGGAGATATCAAATGGTCAATCGACCAAGCTTTTTCGCTTTTTGAAGTGAGTGAAGACGAAATCGATCCGCTTCAACGCTTGCGGGGTCATAAGGGCTTTTTGAAATCGTCGACAGTCCGTTTTGAAAGCGGTGGTTCGATAACCGTTTCGGGGCCTTTTTCATTCAACGATGAAGGGTATCTCAATGCAAAATTCGATATAGCCATTAGTGACCAGAACAAGCTGTTGCAAACAGCACGTAATGCATTTCCCTCTCAGGCTGACAATCTTAAAACAATCTTTTTCGCGTTAAATGCCATGCAGAAGAACGACAAAGGCGATCCGGTTTTGCAGCTTTCGATAAAAAATGGCGAGGTCCGTTTGGCCTTTTTCAAAATCGGGCATATCGACCCGATTTGATATGTCAAGTTTCCGCACGGGCGTAAAAGGATAGATAATTTGCCATCATTGATGACGCGTTTCCTTCACGCTTTTCGCGCTATAAGTTGCGCTATAAGCCGGAATTATTTCATTTAAAATGAGCGCGAAAATTTTATTCTAAATTATTTTTATGAAAACAAATCAATGCTTTATAAAAAGCAATGGATAAGTCGGACAACGGTTCACTAAAACTACCCGGGTCATACGTTTGCGCGCTCGCGAATTTTAATTCCGGTTCTAGCGGGCTCAATATTCTTGGCACCAATCATCACTTTCGCACTTGTGACAGGGGGCAACAGGTTTTAAATAAAAGCTTGTTTTATAAAGAAGGCATTGTTGATGAGCAATTCTGGAAAGTCTGTTCTTGTTATTTCAAGCCACGTTATTCGCGGTTCGGTTGGAACGCGTGTAAGTGTCAATGCTCTTGAACAAATGGGGTATGCTGTCTGGGATATGTTGACCGTCAGCATGACATGGCAACCGCGTCATGGTCCATCCCATCGTCTCATTGCGCCGGTTGCGGATTTCAAGGCATGGGCTGATGATATCATCCGCTCGAAATGGGTAGGAGAAATTGCAGCGGTTATGACCGGCTATTTCGGAAGTGCCGAACAGATCAAGATTACAGCCGATCTTATCAAAACGCTCAAACAGAAAAATCCGCATCTCGTCTATTTTTGCGATCCGGTTCTGGGCGATGAAGGCGGGCTTTATGTAGGGGAAGATATTGCAAAAGAAACAGTTTCCCGACTGTTGCCGCTTGCCGATATTTTGAAACCCAATCGCTCGGAACTCGAATGGATTGTGTCGAAAAAACTTGAAACCAATCACGAAATTATTGAAGCCGCGCGTAAAGTAGGTTGCAAGACAACTCTTGTTACTTCTGCATGGCCACTTTTAAAAAACGCAACCGGCAATCTGCTGGTGAGCGATAAATCCATTCTGCTTGCTGAACACCCGTTGGTGAAAGATCCGGTCAATGGTCTGGGCGATCTCACAGCTGCACTTTTCCTTGCCCGCATTCTTGATGGTGACAATGAAGAAGATGCTCTCCGTTTTGCTACGGCTTCTGTTTACACCATGCTTATGGAAACAACGAGGCACAATGCTTACGAGCTGATGCTTGAAAGCGGGCTTCATTGTTTAGGAACACTCGCCGAGCGCGTTACGTTGCGTTATCTCAAAGATACGGCGGAAGTGGCAAAAAACAAATAAAAGGCGTGGAACAGTGAAAGCTGCCCAAGTGAGCGTCAAGTGAAGTGATTGTCAAGTGATTGCCAAGTTGATTGATTAATGATGGATTTCCCCGAAAAGCTCTTAAAAGGCTATCATACGTTCATGAACACACGGCTTGTTCATGAACGCGAGCGCTATAAACAATTGGCTTATGAAGGGCAAAAGCCCGAGACAATGGTTATAGCCTGCTGCGATTCACGCACTGCGCCCGAGACAATTTTCGATACCGATCCCGGTGAAATATTTGTTATGCGCAATGTGGCCAATCTGGTTCCACCTTTTCATCCCGATAAAGAATATCATGCGACGTCGGCTGCGTTGGAATTTGCGGTCCAATCATTGAAGGTCAAAAACATCGTTGTACTTGGCCATGCACGCTGTGGCGGTATACGTAATGCTCTTGACCTTGAGGGAAAGCCGCTTTCTTCTGTCGATTTTATCGGCAAGTGGATGGGGCTTTTGACTCCGGCTGCCGAAGCTGTTGCAACCAATACATTGATGACTTCAAGTGAACGTCAAACAGCACTCGAGCGGATTTCCATCCGCTATTCGATAAATAATCTGCGTACGTTTCCGTGGATAAAACAGCGTGAAGATCAGGGAAAGCTTACGCTTCACGGTGCATGGTTTGATATTGCAACAGGTGAATTATGGATTATGGACCGGCGTAGCGGTGACTTTACCCGTGCCGAATAATGATTTTCGTTTTTTGAACCGGTTAGCCTGTTGAACAGGCTATTAAATATTAAAAAGCCTGCCGATCGGGCAGGCTTTTTCTATTTTTTAAAATATTGAAGCAATAACGGGTCAATAACTTCTACTTGTTATCAGCAGAGAACAATTCCGGCCGCAATTTTACGGCCGGCCGTTTTATCAATTGCCATCTATCTGTTTACCCATGATTGCAATTGATTGTTGGTAAACGCTTGCATCATTCCACCCCTGGATAGCAGCAAAATTGGGTTCTCCGGGTTGATAACCCTGTCCCGGTTGCCAACCATGGGCGCGCAAAAAATTGAATGTCGAAGCAAGGGCGTCGGCCTTCGAATTGATCATGTCGATATGACCGTTACCATCACCATCGACGCCATAAAGCAGAACGTTCTTCGGCAAGAATTGTGTTTGTCCAATTTCACCATGCATAGCACCGATAGAATTTGGATCAAAATCTCCGCGGTCAATCAGCTTCAAAGCTGCATAGAGCTGGTCGGTAAAAAAGGCGCTGCGTCGACAATCATAAGCCAATGTTGCAACGGCTGACAGCGTATGTTGTTTTCCCATAAAGGAACCGAAGCTCGTTTCCATACCCCAAATAGCAATAACCGGACCGGAAGCAACACCGTATTTTTTCTCGAGCCGGTCAAACAGTGCCGCATTTTGCTTTTTCATCACTCTGCCACGGGCTACAATGGTTGATGAACCGCGTTTTTTCATGAATTGATCAAGGCTCAGTTTGAAACTTTTCTGGCCGCGATCTGCATTGATGGTTGCTTGGGCATAGTGCACATTATTCAAAGCGGCTATGCCACGCTTGCCAATTCCGTTTGCTGCGGCTTCCTGCTTGGTAGCCTCTACCCAGTTTTCAAAACCGGCCGAAGTACTTCCGCATGTTGGAGCTGCAAGGGCAACTCCGGTGGTTGCGGCAAATGCCAAGCCGATAAAACCGGCCTTTATCGCGCTTTTACAAAACATTCGAGCTGTTCCTTCTTAAAAACCTAACCTTTGTGCAGGTAAAATGTTGTTTATCGCTTATAACAAGTTGGTTCTGAAACCAAGTAGGATTACACTTTATCAAATACATTATGCATAAACCTTGACAAGATGCTTCTTTTGCTGTTTTAAGACGCTTTAAATCTGCGACAAGCTTATCAGACTTGGAGCCACCGACCAGGACCCGTAACGGTATAAAGAGATCCCGGAGGTCAACATCCGACAGCGCGATGCGCCCTCGGGTGCGTGTTTCGTTTGGTTCGGGTTTGTTAGCTTATTAACGAGGTAGACAATGTTTGATTCCTTACAGGAACGTCTGGGCACCATTCTGAACAATCTGACAGGTCGGGGAAGCCTGTCGGAGCAGGATGTTGCAACCGCTCTGCGTGAGGTTCGTCGTGCGCTGATTGAAGCCGATGTTGCACTTGATGTTGTGCGCTCCTTTACCGACCGTGTCCGTGAAAAGGCGGTTGGTGCCAATCTCTTGAAATCAATCAAACCGGGGCAAATGGTTGTCAAACTCGTTCATGACGAGTTGGTGGAAATGCTTGGCACGGAAGGCATTTCAATAGACCTCAATGCACCTTCACCAGTTGTTATCATGATGGTTGGCCTGCAAGGTTCAGGTAAAACCACAACTTCGGCAAAAATTGCCAAACGTCTCACTGAAAAACAGAACAAGAAAGTCTTGATGGCTTCTCTTGATACACGCCGTCCGGCGGCTCAGGAACAATTGCGCCAGCTCGGCGAACAGATTCATGTGCCGACATTGCCGGTTATTGCCGGCCAGACACCGGTGGAAATAGCTGCCCGTGCTGTTCAGGCGGCCAAACTTGGCGGTCAGGATGTTGTTATTCTCGACACTGCCGGTCGCACCCATATCGACGAGCCACTTATGGTTGAAATGGCCGACATCAAGGCCAAATCCGCACCGCACGAAATCCTGCTTGTTGCCGATAGTCTGACCGGTCAGGATGCTGTCAACCTTGCCCGTTCATTTGACGAGCGTGTGGGCATTACCGGCATCATATTGACACGTATGGATGGTGACGGGCGCGGTGGTGCTGCTCTTTCAATGCGCGCTGTGACCGGCAAGCCGATCAAGGCCATTGCAACCGGCGAAAAAATGGAAGCGCTGGAAGAATTCCATCCGCGCCGCATTGCCGATCGTATTCTGGGTATGGGCGACATTGTTTCGCTGGTTGAAAAAGCTGCCGAAACAATAGATCAGGAAAAAGCAGCCGCACTTGCCAAAAAAATGCAGAAGGGCAAATTCGACCTGAGCGATTTGGCCGAACAGCTCAAGCAAATGAAAAAATTGGGCGGTATGGGCGGCATTCTCGGCATGATGCCCGGTATCGGAAAAATGAAAGACCAGATTGCGGCTGCCGGCCTTGACGACAATCTTTTTAACCGCCAATTGGCCATTATTTCTTCCATGACCAAAGAAGAACGTGCCAATCCCGATCTTTTGAAACATAGCCGCAAGCAACGCATTGCAAAAGGTTCGGGTACCAATGCGGCCGACATCAACAAACTTCTTAAAATGCATCGCCAGATGGCCGACATGATGAAAATGATGGGCGGCAAAGGCAAAGGCGGTCTGATGCAGAAGATGATGGGCGGCATTGGCGCCAAATTGGGATTTGGCGGTTTGGGTGGTGGACTTCCCGATCTTTCGTCGATGGATCCCAAGCAATTGGAAAAAATTCAGAAACAGGCTGAAAGTGCAGGCCTTGGAAACAAGCTTCCCGGTCTTGGTGGAGGGGCATTACCCGGACTATCTTCAAGTGGAACTAAATTTCAGGGGCTTCCCGGCCTGCCGAAAAAGCATTGAAATACGAAGAAACGTTGAAGATTATGAGTGACACAAAAATTCCTGAAGAGCTTTTGCAACTTCGTGATTCGATTGACAATTTTGATGCCGCACTTGTGCATATCCTTGCCGAACGGTTCCGCTGCACCAAGGCTGTCGGAGTATTGAAGGCAAAATACGGCCTTCCGCCCGCCGATCCATCACGCGAAAAACGTCAGGTAGCTCGTCTGCGCAAGCTTGCAGAAGAAAGCCATCTTGATCCTGATTTTGCGGAGAAATTCTTAAGTTTTATTGTCAAAGAAGTCATTCGTCACCATGAAGCGACAGCTTTGAAACTTAATTCGAAATAGGAAAACAATTCTGCCGGAACACGAAAAGGCCGGCGGCAACCCGATTGGTTAAAAACCAAAACCGACAATAGGAGATAAAACATGTCGTTGAAAATTCGTCTGTCACGCGCAGGTTCAAAAAAGCGTCCTTACTACCATATCGTTATCGCCGATATCCGCAGCCCGCGTGATGGCCGGTTTATCGAACGTGTTGGTTTCTGGAATCCGATGCTTGCCGACGAGAATGATCGCATAAAGATGGATAACGAGCGCATTCAATATTGGCTTAGTCATGGTGCTTTGCCAACAGATCGCGTTGCACGTTTCCTTGATGCTGCCGGTCTTTTCAAACGCAAACCACGCAATAATCCGAATAAAGCGCTTCCGGGCAAAAAAGCTCAGGAACGTATTGCTGCTGCCAAACAGGCGGAAGAAGAAGCCAAAGCTGCCGCAGCTGCTCCTGCCGAGGAAGCAGCCCAGCCAACCGAATAAGCTTTTAAAATTGAAACTTTCGGGACTTCCGACAAGTTTTTAAAAAATTCAAAAAACGGGCGCTTGAGGCCCGTTTTTTGTTGGAATCCTGTGTGACTCATAAATGAAGAATTGAATGATTTTTTTGCATTCTTCATTTTTATCTCGCGGTGTAAGTTTATAACCGGAATGGATTGCAGCAATGGCTCTAAACCGGCAGAAAGGCGGTTGATGATCAATCATTTGCGGCAAGCAATGAACAAATCTTTTTTAAAAAATGCCAAAACCTGTCCGATCAAGCCGGAAAGGCGGTAAAGCTTTCTGTATTATCCATTACCGAATGGAAAAAACGACGGAAGAGTTCAGGTTTAAAATAAAAATTAATGAAACTCGAAACAACCGCTTGTAAAATCCGGTTTTGGAAATTGGTGTAACAAATTATTTTTAAAAATATTAAAAGAGCAATATCGCACAAAACAAGCCAATACTGCGCGAAACAAGCTTAGTTGTTCAATGAAGTCAAGTTAATTGGATCAACTTTCAAAAATTAGAAGTCGATAGCCCGCCCCTTTATTTCCCAATCTCCATAGCGTGAAGGATCGTTGCCACCACGGCCACCAATTTCCTTGGGCGCGTCGGTTTTTTTGGCTTTTTTACGCCGTTCTTCAGCCTCTTTCAGTGCTCTTTGTGCAGCAGGCGGAAGTTCTTTTTTTTCAGATTGTTCGTTATTCGCCGTTTGTTCTTGTTGCTTGTCAGTCATTTTTAATATGTCTTCCATTGAAGAAAATGGAGATATTCACCATCATATAAGGACGAATATGCTTTATATCGGAGTTGTTGACAATGAATTTTATGCGTACCGCCATGCTTCTTGCTTTCATGACGGCACTATTGATGGGCGTCGGTTACCTGATTGGCGGCGGTAATGGTGCAATGATCGCATTTCTCATTTCAGCCGGAATGAATCTGTTTTCCTATTGGAATTCGGATAAAATGGTTTTGAGTATGTATGGCGCGCATCAGGTTGATGAGCGCAGTTCCCCCCAATATTACCGGATTGTCAGCGACCTTGCCAGAAAAGCTGGTCTCCCCCAGCCGAAAGTCTTTGTGATTGAGGATGCCCAGCCCAATGCTTTTGCAACAGGGCGCAATCCTGAACATGCTTCTGTCGCGGCCACAGCCGGTCTGTTGAACGCCCTTAGTCCGGAAGAACTGGCCGGTGTTATGGCGCACGAGCTGTCACATGTGCAAAACCATGATACGCTGACAATGACGATAACGGCATCGATTGCCGGTGCCATTTCTATGCTTGGCAATTTTGCATTGTTTTTCGGCAGTAGTAACCGCGATTCCAATGGCAACTCCAATTCATCCGGTATTATCGGTACGATTATTGCGATGTTTGTCGCGCCTTTTGCTGCTATGCTTGTGCAAATGGCGATCAGTAGAACACGCGAATATGCGGCCGATAAACGTGGTGGGCAGATATGCGGAAATCCGCTATGGCTTGCTTCGGCTTTGAACAAAATTGCCCGTGGTGTTGAAACTATTCCCAATGAAGAGGCAGAGCATAATCCTGCAACGGCACATTTGTTTATCATCAATCCCTTGAATGGCAGCGGGGCTGATAATCTTTTTTCGACCCATCCCTCGACAGAAAATCGTATTGCAGCTTTGCGCAAACAGGCCGAAGAAATGAATATCACAACGACAAGCGGTTCGCCATGGGAAAATATGCGCCGCACTGTTGAACGTCCATCGTGGATGCGCAATAACACGCCAAAAGGTCCATGGTCATAATGAGTCGATATTGGCAAATAAACGTAAAATAGATCAATCCGGTTTTTCAGAAAAAAAATCTGTTTCCGCTGTTCCGGGACTTCCGGCAAGACAGGCAGCAGCCCGCCTTCTTTCGGCAGTGATTGACAAAAAGACTTCGCTTGATGGCCTCACTGATAATGAGCACGGGCATCCCCAATATTTGGTACTTGAAATGCGCGATCGTATGCTGGTGCGCGCCATTTTGGGGGCAGCACTTCGCCATCGTGCCGGTATTGAAAGAATCTTTAAGTCTTATCTTGATCGGCCTTTGCCGCAAAATGCCCTGTCCTTAAGGCATCTTCTCCATGTCGCGGCTGCACAAGTGCTCTATCTTGACGTTCCTGACCATGCGGCAATTGATCTTGCTGTCACGGCCGCTAAAAGCGACCCACGCAATCAGCGCTTTTCAGGACTTGTGAATGCAATTTTGCGAAAACTTGCCCGCAATGCCGACAAAGAACGGGCACAAAGCTCGGCAATAGAAAATATTCCGGCATGGTTTTCGGAAATGCTTGTTGAAAACTATGGCCGTGAAAAGGCAGCGAAAATTCTTGCCGCACAGGCAAATGAACCACCAATCGATATTTCAGTCAAAAGCAACCCTGAAATGTGGGCAGAAAAACTCGGCGGGCATGTTCTCTTCAATGGCACAGTTCGGCTTGAACATGTCGAAGGAGCGGTAAGCGATCTTGAAGGTTATCAGCAAGGGGAATGGTGGGTGCAAGATGCGGCCGCCTCTCTTCCCGCCCGTTTGCTCGGTGATATCAAAGATAAAACTGTTGCAGATTTATGTGCAGCACCCGGCGGAAAAACAGCAGAACTTGCTGTTCAGGGAGCCCGTGTAACGGCAATCGATCTTTCTGAAAACCGCCTGAAGCGTTTACAACGCAATATGGAAAGGCTCGATTTGAAGGTTGCAACATGGGTTGGCAACCTTAAAGACTTCAAACCGCAAGAGCTTTTCGATGCTGTTTTGCTTGACGCGCCCTGTTCATCGACCGGAACAATTAGAAGACACCCTGATATTTTATGGACAAAAGATATTAGTGACGTTGAAAAACTTGCGAAATTACAGCTTGAACTTCTTGTCGCCTCCATTTCGTTTGTCAAAATTGGCGGTTTGATTGTCTTTGCAAATTGTTCGATTGCCCAACAGGAAGGTGAAGAGCTCGTCAATAACGTCCTCTCTAGCCGCAATGACATCAAGCTCGTGCCAATCCGTGATGAGGAAGTGGCGGGAAGAAAAGAACTTTTGTCAAACGGCGTTTTACGTACAACCCCCGCTGATCTGGAAGGGGCAACGCCGTTATTGTCGGGGATGGACGGCTTTTTTGCTGCCAGATTCCAACGTATTTCCTGAACTTCCGTTACGACGCTATTATTTTCAATTTTTGTGCCGCTTTGTCCTGACAAAAGAGAAATCGGCAAGTGTAAATTCTTGAAGCCTTTAATTTATTCTATTTACGAAGTTAAAATAGCAAGTACAAAATTTGCAATTTTTATCGCTGACATTTCAAGGCTGAACGCATGGAAACCGGCATAAGACATATGCTTTTTTGCGGGAAATTGATGATAAGATTTTCCATCCTTTGAAGAGAGGGGATCAGCAGTTTTTTATTAAAATTAACCAATCATTCACCTTAATCAAAGAAAATACCCTCAAGTTTGTTTTCTTGGAGTTCCGATCGTGTCCACTACAGTTGATCAGCAATATAAAACGTCGCCGGCGCTCTATGCTGCGATGCGTTTGTTGCGGCGTCTGTGCGTCGGACCATTATTTCGTTGGCGTTTTTCGGGCTTTCGCCCGCAGCGCATTCTTGCCGAACCGGTCGATCTTCATTTGGCCGATCCGGAAATGGCGCATGAATTCTATCATGGCCGGTTCGCACTTGCCGGACGGATTGTGCAAACAGGGTCAATCTCGCCTTTTGCAATCGAACCGCCAACTCCGGCTTGGGAAGCGGCACTTAACGATTTCAGTTGGCTCCGGCATCTTGATGCGGCACGCACTCCTCTTGCCAATGCCCATGCCCGTTCTTTGCTCAATGATTGGCTTGAACAATCCGGAAAACATGTCAAAGGACCTGCTTGGTATCCCGATGTTGCGGCACGAAGACTGATTTCCTGGCTTTGCCATGCACGAATGTTGCTTGATGGAGCAAATGAAAATTTCGAACGCCGGTTTTTGCGTGCATTAGGTTTTCATGCACGGTTTTTAAGAACAGCTATCCGCAATATGGACGAGGATGAAAACCGTCTTGAGGCGGCAGTTGCTTTATGTTTTGCGTCCATTTGTTTGCCAGTGTCTCCTTCAATGAAGAAGGCAGCACAGGCGCAGCTTACCCGCTCGTTGACACGACAAATATTGCCGGATGGCGGGCATATTTCGCGCAATCCCGCAACATTGCTTTCGCTTTTGACCGATCTTATCGCACTGCGTCACCTTTATGCCCACAGCAAAGAGACGGCATCGAGAATACTGGTTGATTCGGTTGAACGCATGTTACCGGCTTTGCGGTTTTTTGTTCATCAGGATCAGACACTTGCCCATTTCAACGGTGTCGGACCGGTTTTGCCGGAACGTCTGGCGGTCGTTTTAAAACTCGACGAGACAGCCGGTATGCCTTTTTCACATGCTCCGTATTCCGGCTATCAAAGACTTTATGCCAATAACACAACGATCATTGCCGATACCGGAACCATACCGCCGCGTCAGGTTTCCTATCAGGCGGCCGCAGGTTGCCTTTCCTTTGAAATGTCCTCAGGTGCCGACCGTTTTATTATCAATGCGGGAATCGACCCTTATGGACCGGCTGATTATGCTTTGATGGCGCGGGCGACTGCAGCCCATTCGACGGCAACATTGAATGATACATCGTCCGGTAAATTCCATAAGCGCAAAGGTAACAGCCCTGCGGCACTCATAAGCGGCCCGACTATTGTCAATATAAAGCGCGTTGAAGAACCCGACCGTGTCGGTTTCGTAGCAAGTCATAACGGTTATCTCGGATCATTCAACATGATCCACGAGCGTGGATTGCTGCTAATGTCCAATGGCAATATTATCGACGGTTATGACCACTTTTTTGCGCCTGCCGGCAAATCCATCAAAAGCGATGGCCGTGATAATGTAGCGGTGCGTTTCCATCTTCATCCGCATGTCGAGGTGAGCCATGATGGTAACAGCTTGCGTCTGGAAGTTGTGGGAGGAGATGCGTGGAATTTTATGTCGCCCGATGCCGATATTCAACTTGAAGATTCAATAGACTTTGCAGATGTGAATGGCCCTAAACGGACACGTCAGATTGTCTTGAATTTTCGACCGGTTTTAACCGAAAAAATCCGTTGGCGGTTTACACGTATTACCGGAGCAAGCTAAGTATTTGGCTCGAAAATGAAGGTATTTTGAAAAGAGCTTATCTAAAAGTTCCAAGTCAAAACCGTTCACTTTTCCATTCATAGAGTGTTTTTTCCAACTTCCTGTGCTATGGCAGTCAAGGTTATTTCTTCTGCGTAAATTTCAGGAACAATATTATGACTGTGACATCGAAACACATTCCCGCGCCCGATTTGCTTCGGGTGCGTCGGGCACTTATTTCCGTATCGGATAAAACCGGTCTTATCGAATTTGCAACGCGGCTCCACGAATATGGTGTCGAACTTATTTCGACAGGTGGTACTGCAAAGGCTCTGGCTGAAGCCGGCTTGCCTGTCAAAGATGTTTCCGAAGTAACCGGTTTTCCGGAAATTATGGATGGTCGGGTCAAAACTTTGCATCCGGCAATTCATGGAGGCATACTTGCAATCCGTGACGATCCCGAACATCAGGCCGCGATGAAAAAACACGGAATTGTCGGCATTGATCTTGTTGCTGTCAATCTTTATCCGTTCGAGGAAACAAGACTTTCCGGTGCCGATAATGAAACTATTGTCGAAAACATCGACATTGGCGGTCCGGCAATGATTCGTGCGGCGGCAAAAAACCATGCCTATGTTACAGTTGTAACAGATGCGGATGATTATAATCTGGTATTGGCTGAACTTGATAAAAATGAAGGCAGTCTGAAGCTTTCTTTCCGTCGTATGCTGGCTGCTCGTGCTTTTGCCCGTACAGCTTCATATGATGCAGCAATATCGAACTGGTTTGCCGAAAAGCTTGAAATTGATACGCCGAAATGGCGTGCGATCGGCGGCGAACTCGAAACGATTATGCGCTATGGCGAAAATCCGCATCAAAAGGCCGGCTTTTATCTTACCGGTGAAAAACGTTTTGGTGTATCAACGGCACAGGTTTTACAGGGAAAACAACTTTCCTATAACAATATCAATGATACCGACGCTGCCTTTGAAACCGTTGCCGAATTCGATCCGGAAAAGAGTGCAGCGGTCGCCATTATTAAACATGCCAATCCTTGCGGGGTCGCCAAAGGCAAAACGTTGCAAGAAGCTTATCTTAAAGCTTTGGCTTGCGATTCGGTTTCGGCTTTCGGTGGTATTATTGCGCTGAACCGTCCGCTAGACGAAGATTGTGCTGCCGAAATTACCAAAATTTTTACCGAAGTTATTATCGCACCGGATGCTACAGAAACGGCACGCGAGATCATTGCCAAGAAGAAGAATCTGCGTCTTCTGATTACCGGTGGTCTGCCTGATCCGCGTGCTCCCGGTTTGACAATGAGAACCGTATCTGGCGGCATGTTGGTTCAGACGCGCGACAACGGTGTGATTGACGATCTCGAATTGAAGGTAGTCACAAAACGCCAACCGACCGAAGCGGAAATGCGCGATCTCAAATTTGCATTCCAGGTCGCCAAACACGTTAAATCGAATGCTATTGTTTATGTGAAGGATAATGCAACAGTCGGTATAGGTGCCGGCCAGATGAGCCGTGTGGATTCAGCCCGTATTGCCGCTCATAAGGCTCTCGATGCAGCTAAAATCGCCGGCATGAGTGAACCTTTGACCAAAGGTTCGGTCGTTGCCTCCGACGCTTTCTTCCCGTTTGCCGATGGATTGTTGTCGGCTGTTGAAGCGGGTGCAACAGCGGTTATCCAGCCCGGCGGTTCTATCCGCGATGACGAGGTGATTGCAGCCGCCGACGAAAACAATATTGCAATGGTCTTTACCGGTATGCGGCATTTCCGTCACTGAATGGATGGAAAGAACAAAGATTTCATACAAGGAAAAGCTGCCGGATCAATTCCGGCAGTTTTTTAATGCTACGACTGTTTCTGATACTTGCCGGAATTGAACAGAAACTACGTTGGCCCAGCTTTAAAGCGGAAGCATCGGAGAAAAATAGAGATTATTTGGGTGAAAATATTTTTAGCAGGTTATGCGTTGTTTTGATGGATTCACCTGATATTTTTGTAAAATTGGCCAATTTTCTTGAATAGGCGGTGTAAATATGACGCATGTCGCATTGGAAATCCGGCAGGAATAATTGCAATGCATATAAGCCTCGATTGAATGAAACGGATACGGCGTTCCTTGCTTGAGATAGTTTCGAGACCTTAGACGATAGCCGGATTAGTCAATTCCCATATCAACAAATTATTTTCCATCGCCAACAATATATTCATGTTCGTGGAGCTGGTTGCAATTAACGAAAAATTAACCATGATTTAAGAGTTTTATTAGAAAATATCTTCGTCCTGCAAGTTGTTTTGAAAAGGGAACTAGAATTTCTTTCGTTCAAATTCGTAATTTGGCTTAATTTAAAACAATTCTCATGAAATTTTTGATAAGAATTATGGCAAGAGACAGCGTTTTATTGCTTAAATAAGGCCGGATGTCGCGAAATGAGGCAAAAAGCTGACAATTCTTAACGAATTGTGACTAAAAAATTTGCAAAATGCTTAAACGTTGCACAGCAGCTATGCAATCTTGTCACTCCTCAATTCAGAAAGGCAAGACTATATACGCCTCAACAAATTCCAACATAGTAGTATTAATCAGGTGAGTGTCATGAACCTCCTTCGTAGTTTTAATAAATGGCGCCGTTATCGCACGACCTATAATGAATTGAGTCGTCTTTCTGCTCATGAATTGAACGATCTCGGCATTACCCGTTCCGAGATTGCGGAGATAGCTCGCCGTACAGCACGCTAAAAGCTCACAGAGCCTTTTCCCCTCGGGCTCTGTGTGGAAAGCCTTTCCTTCCCTTGAGGCTTTCCCTTCGTAACGTCTGCTGCCCCCTCCCGCAGCAGGCGTTTTTTTTGACCAAAACACTAGTTTTGCGCTATAGGCAAAATCAGCTCCGTTCTCATATCCTGTGGGCCAAGCGTTTTTTGTTTCCGAATTTTATTTTAGTCTTTGTAATCAATACATCAGTCTGGTTTATAGCTTGTCTATATTAGAGGGTCTCTCGGCACGGGGTCACTGATTGCAGAGATTATTCTCTCCGTAGAGAAGGCTAAAAGCTCGCGAGCTATTTCCCTCGGGCTCTATCGTGGGAACTTTTTTACAAATTTGGTTCATGGCTCTCCCGCACTATTAAAGATTTTTCAGGCTTTTTTCGGAAAATCAGGATCACAAAAGGAAGAAAACGCCTGATTTAAAAGTGTGCACTTTACAAGCGCAACGATATCTCGGTGGAGATAGCGCCAAAAACCTACAGAACCTTTGAATCAACAGCACCTTTCCCGATGAACATGGTCTGGCAAGTCTGCCCTAAGATGCGGGCATTCTAATATTGTTTATTCTCCCGATTACATGCATTTTCAACTTTAACTTTTCATTTCAAGCGAAGAATTCTTAAACGGGATGAGGGGCGGAGTTCATTATTTTTGTAGCGTGGCTTTTTGTGGCGTTGTTTGAGTGTGCTGATGCTTTTCGCGCATGAAAGTTAACAGGCTTGAAGCCATGATAAGGATAATGCCAATGATCATAGGAAGATCAAGATGGTCGTTGAAAATGAAGTAGCCGAATAATATTGCCCAGATCATCTGGCTATATTGAGGGGTGGCAATAGCAATGGCGGGAACACGACGAGCCGCAGCCATAACGAAAAGCGCGCCAAGAGCGGCAAATAATCCATAACCGGAAAGGTAAATCCATTCGATGTTATGAGGTTCGATATAACCGGGGAGGCTCAATAAACCACAGATAACAATCGAACCGATAATGCCGCTGGAATAGAGAGTGATGCGTTTTTCACGTCCCCCCATATGGCGGACAATAATAATGGAAATAGCACCGCTCAAACCGGCAAAGACAGCTCCCACATGTCCGATATTGAGCTCACGAAAGCCCGGTCGCAAAACGACAAGCACACCGATAAAGCCGATGATGATAGCCGACCAACGCCGCCACCCGATGGCTTCTTTTAAAAATACCATGGAAAGGATGTTGACGAAGAGGGGTTGCAAAAATATAAGTGTAAATGCCTCGGCCATTGATAAATGCGTAAAAGCTGTAACACTGCCAATAACGCCGAATGCACCCGAGATTGTTCGCAAAAACCACATTGGCCAGTTTTGTGAACGCACAATGTCTATCCATTTATTATCCCGATTTTTTAAAAATGGAATAACAATGATACTAATGAGCGCGCCATAAAAGGCTGTTTCATAGGGCGGGAGCGCACCATCAATAAATTTGACGCAGGCGTCGCTCATTGCATAGGCGGCATAAGATGCAAAGGAAAGAAAAACTCCATAAAACGTGCTTGATCCTTCCTTCGGCATTTACCTGTTTTGCCTGCTTGTTCGCATTCGCCTATCCGTACCCGTATCCGAATGAGCCCGACTGGATTCCCTTTAATCGAATTCACTTGTTAAAAAATGATTGGCACATCCAGATTATCAGCACCTATTTACGAGTTTTAATTCAGTAGTTGTGCTAAGTTGCGGGTCTATCGGTTCAAAAATATCAATATGATAAAAGATGAGAAAAAGAAAAGGGGAAGAAAAACAATTTATTCGTGAAATGTATTTAGAAATTTTAAAATAAAATAGCAAAGCCAAAACCGGTTTTTATGGCGTTAAAAATGCTGTTTATAATTTTGTGTATGTAAATTTGTAAGAGATTATTAGAAAACGATTTTTACAGGATAGTTCGATTATTTATCGTATGCAGGATTTTTTTCGAGAACTATAAAATTTGATTTCGATAATAGTGAAATGATCTCCCCAAAAAAGGAATGATGATGATTGATGAAGATCGTTTTCTTCTATTCGGAAACCGGTTGCAGTTTCGATTTGAAAATCAGATTCTTGGACGCAAGGACAGCACCGCCTGTAATGAAAAGACATGCTGCCAATAAACGCCATGACGGCTCTGCAAGTCCCGTCGCCACCATGATAAGTGTCGAAAGCAAAGGTGCGCTATAACTTGCGACGCCTAAAAGCTGGATATTGCCCTTTTTGACACCAAAATCCCAACAGTAAAAAGCAAGCCCGACAGGGAAGAGTCCTAATAACAGAACGGATAACCATTGTGTGCCGGTCCCCGGCAAAATGAAGGGTTCTGAAAAAATGAAGTGACAAAGGAACGCCAAAATAGACGTTATAAGGCAAAAGGCTGCGACGACTGTTGTTGGAACTTTTGATAATCGACGGGAAAGAAGCGAATAGGCCGCCCATGCAAAAGCGCTTCCCAATGCAACGAGATAGCCAAAGATGTTTTTTTCATCAATAACAAACCCGCCTTTTCCGGCGATGACCAGTACCATTCCGGAAAACCCCAATAATGCACCGAGAACATGGAACCAGCGCAGTTTTTCCCCCGGCATAAGTGCAGAACCAAGCACAATCAACAACGGCCATAAATAATTGATCAATGCTGCGTCAACAGGTGGTGCATTTCTTAACGCTGTAAAATAAAGGAAGTGGTAGCCGAATAGGCCACCAATGCCCACGACCCAGACGATGAAGGGTTGTTTCAGATCTTTTAGTGTTTGAGGATGTTTGATCCAGATTACCACCCCCGGTATTGTGCCGATGAGAAATGTCATAGAAGTCAACAGGAGAGAAGGAACCTTTCCGGAAAATGCCGTCAATGTCGCCAAAAGCGACCACATAAGGATTGCCAGAAAACCAATTCCTGTTGCTTTATTCATAAACGATACCGCGCCGACGCCGTTTTTCAGAAATAATTAAAAATATAGATGCTGCAAATACACCGGCAGCCAAAGTAAACCAAGTAATAGCATAGCTCAAGTGATTATTAGGAAAGCTTACCACAGTTAAACCACCAATCGGTAAACCGCCTGTATTTGGTGTTTTATCGGCATCTATAAAATATGGGGCAACGTTATCCAAGCCGACTTTCTTTGCCATAGCAGGCAATTGCCTCGTATACCACAAATTACTATCCGGATTATTTTTACGCGGGAAAAAACCGCCACCTTCGCTCATACGCAAAAGACCGGTAACTGTCGTTTTACCTTCGACAAGTCCGGCTGCCCGTGTTTTCTGGTCGCGCTTATCCATGGGGACAAATCCCCGATTGATGAATGTGATTGACCCGTCTTCTGTTTCCATTGGTGTCAGCACCCAATAACCTGTGTCTTCATCGGCAACAGCCGTGACCAGAACTTCTTTGTCATTCAAAAAACGGCCGGTTAGCGTGACAGGGCGATACTCGTCACTATCATATGTTACCTTTACCCATTCACTTCTTGTTGGTGCAGCAATTGGCGCAAGGTGGATGCGTTCATTGGCATTTTTAATCAGATTTTCTTTCCAGCCAAGCCTTTCGACTTGCCAGACTCCCAATGCCGAAAAGGCACAAAAAAAGAAAACACACAGGAAGCCGAAAATGCCCAAAAATATCGGGGAACGGCCGCGAGAACGGGGTGTATCTGTTTTCATATCACTCATCATGGCAATTCTTTTATCATATCCTTGTCAAAAAAACAGATTTGTTACGTTTTAACCTTCATCTATCACATGAAAACTCTTGACCTTTTCGTCTAGGCCCCCTATAGAAACGCAACTTACCAATTTTTGGGAAGCCAATCTATACGCGTGTTCATTGGAAATTTAACATGCTTGTCGGTTGCTTCTATTAGAATTTAAAGGTGAAACCTATGTCCCGCGCCTGCGAATTGACTGGAAAAACAGTCCAATATGGCAACAATGTCAGCCACGCAAATAACAAATCGCGTCGCCGTTTTTTGCCAAATCTCTGCAATGTTACATTGATCTCGGATGCTCTCGAGCAAAGCTATCGTTTGCGCATTTCAGCAAATGCTTTGCGTTCGGTTGAACATCGCGGTGGTCTTGATGCTTTTCTTTTGAAGTCCGGTGACAAGGAATTGTCGCAACGGGCCCGCTTGTTGAAGCGTCAGATTGAAAAGAAGCTCGCTGAAGCAGCAGCCTGATTTTTTTCAATATACGATTCGTCTTGAGGGCCGATTTTCGGCCCTTTTTTCTGGTTCCATCACCCAGGTTAAAAAAATGAAACAGACCCGACATCTTATTTTTGCGGTTTTTGCAATGTGCGTCGCGGTGACGGCATCCAATGTTCTGGTGCAATATCCGTTTCACTGGTTCGGATTGGAACATCTTCTGACCTACGGTGCATTTACCTATCCGTTTGCTTTTCTCATCAACGATCTGACAAATCGTCGCTACGGCCCCCACGCTGCACGACGTATCGTTTATGCTGGTTTTATTGCCGGTCTTCTTGTTTCCTGGATTCTTGCAAGCCCCCGATTGGCAATTGCCTCGGGAACAGCTTTTCTTTTTGCGCAGTTGTTGGATATTCTGGTGTTCAATCCCTTGCGACGCAAAACCTGGTGGATAGCGCCGCTTGCGGCTGCAATTACCGGTTCGGCACTTGATACCGTGTGGTTTTTCGCTGTTGCTTTTTCCAGCCATTTTTCGTTTATCGACAAACTCACCGGTTATAGCGATAGCTCCATTCCTACCATGACAAATCTGATGGGGCTTGAGGTGCCTGTCTGGCTCTCATTATCTTGCGGCGATTTCTGCGTAAAACTATTCATGGGGCTATTTATGCTTTTGCCTTATGGTGCCATTCTGGCAATCTTCATGCCGGATATTTATCACGGAAAAATTCACGAAAATGGCGATCAAGCCATTTGACCAAGAATGGTTCGGGCAGCTTCGCGAATCATTGCTTTGTCGTTGCTTAATGTCATGAACTGGTAACCGAGTGACTGATAACGTTTGGCAAATGTGCTATTCGGGCAATAAACGCCGGCAATCAAATGCGCATCACGGGCTTTTTCGAATACCCGGCGCGCTCCAAATCTGTCAACGAGAAGTCTACGAGGTAATTGTAAAATCGCATATAAGCCTATAAAGACGCGGAAAGCAGCCATCTCATTTCGGTCAGTGACAAGCCGAGGTACTGTCGGATCAATGTGTTACTTATTGAAAGCGTCGAACGGTCGAAATATTTGATGGTTCCGATCAAAACCAGCAATAGAAGCGTTGTATTTTAACTTTAGCGGGCTTTAGGTTGGCACGTAATTCCGTCAACGTTCTCCTCCTCCATCGTTCTTCTTCCCCTCGAAAAACTTCCCCGATAAAACCGGATTGATTGATAAATGAAAGACAGATATTCAAGATAGAAATTGGTCAGATATTGATATATCTGATGTAAAACCCAATAAAATTATTTGGCGGGAACGGGGCAGATAAGACGTTTTTTAGATCGTAAGAAAACTATCTGTTGAGAATTTTTTGAGTAATGGCGCAATTTGTGCCGAAAAACCGGTGATAACCATATTTCGGAAGGGTTTGATTTTCTGGGGCAGAACGTGCGTAAGTGCTGCGGCAAAATGCTGATAAAGCCTGTTGCCAAGGGATTGCGTAACCGCCTCCAGAAAGTCCGGCTGATAGTGAAACGTATGCGGCGTCAAAACAGGGTGACCTGATAAGACAACTTAATCCAGTATCATGGGGTTGGGCAAATTATCATCGTCATATTGTTGCCAAAGGGACGTTTGGCTATATCGACTATCGCGTCAGGAAGTTGCTCTGGCGCTGGCCGTGCCGACGGCACGGTAATCGCAACAAATACTGGGTTGAGCATAAGTATTTTTACTCGATAGGTGGCGAGAACTGGGTATTCCAGAGTGTCAATGCGGAAAACGGCCTGCAAAGGTTGGTATCCTGCAAAGATATTCCTATCAAACATCACATTAAAATCAGGTCTGAGGCTAATTCATATGATCCGGTTGATGAGTTGTACTTCGAACAGCGGCAGGTTAAGCGCTGGAAAGAAGGTAAAATGCAGCGAGGAAAACTGAGATTAATTTGGGAGCGGCAGGTCTATCAATGTCCGATCTGCCACTAGGTCTTCAGAGATAATGATGATTGGGATGTCCATCTCATTATCAGACGAGTAGAAAGAGGTGGTGATGAAATCGATAATTTATTGATACTGCATCCTAACTGCCATCGGTTGATCCATAACCATGAAATGGATAAGGTACTATATGTGGTGTTTATACATAAAATAAATATCAATATGTTGACATTAAAATGAATGTCATGGTAATTTATACAGTATATAAAAACCGGAAGGAGCTCACCCATGGCAGGTAAAAATCAGCACGTAGTTAAAAGAAATGACGGTTGGGCTGTGCTTGGTGAAAAGAACTCCAGAGATACTTCACATCATCGCACGCAGCAGGAAGCTTTCGAAGCTGCGCGTGATATAGCAAAGAATCAGAGAAGTGAGGTTTTTATTCATGGTGAAAATGGGAAAATCCGTGAGCGGAATAGTTACGGTAATGATCCTTGTCCACCAAAAGGCTAACCCAACAGTTAAAATGTTGCTGGCCCAAACAGTAGTGCGGGCTTATAAAGGCTTGAGCTGTACACGGGGAGACTTGCATGTACGGTTCTTAGGGGACGGCACAGTAATGTGCTGCTGTTAACCGGCATAGAACGGATTTTCAGTTTTTAAAGAATGCCGATTTGATGATTGCATCACCGGTTAAGTATCGGAAAAGCTCACAGGCTAAAGCAATTTATCTGAAAAAGCATTGTCGAGTTTCACTGCGGGATCGGCACGCTAATGCGGTGGTTCGGGCGCAAAAAGAATCGTCAGGATAAAGCCTTCAGAATATTTCGTCGCTTAAGCCTGAGAAATGTCATGTCCGGATAGAGCGGCAGTGCAAATTCCGATGTTACTTTTGTTTCGATAAATTTTTGAGGTAATGAGCGGAAACAGGATTGAAAGTTTTCGGTCTTTCTGCGGTTAACCGATTGTTTTTCAAAAGCCAAAAAATAAAGAAAAATGAACCGGATCATTGGAACAAAGCAGTTTTGGAAAAAGCCGAATGAACGCGAATTTCCGAAAACGCATTAACGTTTAAACAAAGATATCGGAAAACATTGTGACAGCGTGATTATTTGTCGTGAAATTCTGATTGAAAAATGAAAATCGAAAAACCGCAGCGTGTAAAAGATAGCACCTGTTAGCGAGTTTTACGGGATTCATCCTCGTCAAACAGGCTTGCAAGTTGTTCCGTCATGGCGCCGGCAAGTTCTTCCGCATCGACAATTGTCACAGCGCGCTGATAATAGCGGGTGACATCGTGACCGATACCAATTGCTATGAGTTCAACCGGAGAATGTGTCTCGATTTCGTCAATGACAGCGCGTAGATGTTTTTCAAGATAATTACCGGGATTGACGGAAAGTGTGGAATCATCAACGGGAGCACCGTCAGAAATCATCATCAGAATGCGCCGGTATTCACGCCGGCCAAGTAACCGCTGATGAGCCCATATCAAAGCTTCGCCGTCGATATTTTCTTTAAGGAGCCCTTCGCGCATCATCAGTCCGAGATTGCGTTTGGCGCGCCGCCAAGGCGTATCGGCACTTTTATAAATAATGTGGCGCAGATCGTTAAGCCGTCCGGGATTGGCAGGTTTACCGTTGGCAAGCCATTTTTCGCGTGATTGGCCACCTTTCCATGCTTTTGTGGTAAAGCCTAGAATTTCAACCTTCACGCCGCAGCGTTCGAGCGTCCTTGCCAGAATATCGACGCAGGTTGCAGCAACAGTAATGGGGCGCCCTCTCATAGAGCCGGAATTATCAATGACCAGCGAGACGACGGTATCACGAAAATCGGTATCGCGTTCCTGTTTGAAAGAAAGTGGTTGTGTCGGGTCGATCACGACGCGCGGCAATCTTGCCGAGTCGAGATAACCTTCTTCAAGGTCAAAATTCCATGATCTGTTCTGTTGAGCCATCAAGCGCCGTTGCAAGCGGTTGGCGAGCTTGCCAACAGCGCCTTGCAAATTGGTAAGCTGCTTATCAAGAAACGCACGTAATTTTGTGAGTTCTTCAATGTCGCAAAGTTCGGAAGCTTCGACTTCCTCGTCAAATTCGCGCGTATAAACTTTGTAATCGCCAAGCTCGTCCATATCGGAAAATGGTGGTTGCGGGCGCTTTGTTTGTCCGGAAGTCTCCTCGGTGTCTATCTCTTCTGAATCGCTACCATCTTCTTCCGAAGAATCGGACGCTTCCATATCGCCGTCTTCGGCATCTTCATCAACATCATCAGAAGGTTCGCTTTCCGTCCTGTCGGAGCCTTCCTGTTCTTTTGAATCGCCGTCCTCGTTTTCCTGAGGCTCGTTGTTTTCATCCTCGTTTTCGCCATCGCTATCAGTCTCGTTCTCTTCGAGACTTTCAGCAAGTTGCATGGATGCCAACATATTACGCACAATGCGGGCAAATTTGTCCTGATCATTGACATTTTTTGCCAGATTATCGAGGTCTTTTCCGGTTTTTTCTTCAATCCACTTACGCCATAGATCGACGACCGGCCCAGCTTCTTCGGGTGGTTTACGTCCGGTAATCTTCTCGCGCACCATCAGCGCAAGTGCTTCTTCAAGGGGAGCTTCTTCCTTTGTGGTGATTGCCTGATAGTTTGCCCTTTTATATTTGTCAGCAAGCATTGCATCAAGGTTTTCTGCCATGCCTTCCATAGCGAGTGTGCCAATTGCTTCAACACGTGCCTGCTCGACAGCATCGTAAACGGCACGTGCTTCGGGGACCTGCGGAGCGAGATTGGAATGGATTTCACTATCATGCCATGCTTGACGCAAAGCCATTGAATCGGCAAGTCCGCGCGTAACAGCATAATCATTATATGTCGGGTGGCGGGGAATATCGGGAAGCCGTGCGTGTCCCGCCACTATAGCGGGGCGGTCTTCACCGAAAACTACATCAAGCTCATGATCGCCAGAGACCGCACGCATGCAAACAGTTGTCGCCCGTTTGAAAGGTTCACTGTCAATCAGTCCCGAAGGACGCTCTCGCGTGTTGTCTCCTGCTTGTGCGGTCATAAATGTTTTCCTTACGACAGAACCGCATGGGCCAGTGATTCAGGCAATTCCTTACCAAAAGCCCGTTGATAGAATTCAGCAACGGTCGGGCGTTCCAGTTCGTCGCACTTGTTTAAAAATGTAAGGCGGAATGCAAATCCCAGATCTTTGAAAATCTCGGTATTTTCAGCCCATGTAATGACAGTACGCGGGCTCATAACAGTTGATAGATCACCATTGATAAAAGCTTGTCTGGTCATGTCGGCAACATGAACCATTTGTGAAACCGTCTCGCGGCCTTCCTTGGTACGGAAACTCTTGGCTTTGGCAAGGACAATATTGACTTCGTTGTCATGCGGCAAATAGTTCAAAGTCGTCACAATCGACCAGCGGTCCATTTGCGCCTGATTGATCTGCTGCGTGCCATGATAAAGTCCGGTTGTATCGCCAAGACCGATTGTGTTTGCCGTGGCAAACAGGCGAAAGGCAGGATGTGGCGCAATAACACGGCTCTGATCAAGCAAGGTCAAACGTCCGGATGATTCCAGTACGCGCTGGATGACAAACATCACATCAGGACGACCGGCATCATATTCGTCAAAAACCAGGGCCACATTTCTTTGATAAGCCCAAGGCAGGATGCCATCCTGAAATTCGGTCACCTGCATGCCGTCTTTGATAACAATCGCATCCTTTCCGACAAGGTCGATACGACTGACATGACTATCAAGATTGACGCGAATACAAGGCCAGTTCAAACGCGCCGCAATCTGCTCAATATGGGTGGATTTTCCGGTGCCATGATAGCCTGAAACCATCACACGGCGATTATAAGCAAAACCGGCAAGGATTGCCAAAGTCGTTTCCCGATCGAACAGATAATCCGGATCAAGCTCGGGCACATTGGGATCTGTTTCGCTGAACGCTGGAACCTGCATATCGGTATCAATACCGAAAAGTTCGCGTGCCGATACTGTTATATCAGGCACATTATCAATACCCAGATCGTCCTTTGTCATCATGCCTCCATACGGATAAAACCGCGTCCGAATTAAATATGAACACACCATATAGCTATAATGTGTCTTAAAATGAAGAGCTACAAGCTCTCAAGCTGTTATCAGACTATCGGACAAGAATTTCAATGTTCCATCGAAAAGAATTGTCTTTTCTTCGTCTTCAGTCCTGTGTCAGCAAAAACCGGCATTTTTCAACAGGTTGTATGCCTGTAATACTTCACGCAAACGATCTTCGGAAGACCTGTCACCACCATTTGCATCAGGATGGTGAAGTTTCACCAAAGCTTTATATTTGGCTTTGATATCGCGGCTTGTGGCATTGGCTTCAAGCCCCAATGTCATGAAAGCCCGCGCTTCCAGTGTTTTCAATTTCCGCGGTGCGTTGGTTGAACGGCTTTGCTGGCTGAACATATGAAGAGGGTCATTCACCCTGTTTTGATAGGCAGCAGAACCGGAACGGATTCTGGAAAAATCGGCAGCAGGTTTGGCTGCGGCATTAACACCCGATTTCCATGTCGGGCGATGACCTGTCAGGGCGTCTTTCTGGAATTTGGCGATTTCTTCGTCTTTCAGCCCTGAAAAATAATTGAAATTCTTGTTATATTCGCGCACATGCTCGAGGCAAAAATGAAGATATTCACCCTCATGATCGCGCCCGGCTGGTGCCCGATGTGTACCAGGTTTGGTGCATCCCTCCCATTGACATTGGGGAGCCTGTGGCTCCGCCTTCTTTTTTCTGTTGGAACTGATGCGGATTGAATCAAATAATTTCGATGTGGTCGTCATGTTTCCGGCTTAATGCAAAACATATGCGTTTGACAAGAATTGACTTTAGGGATTTTTGTTCCCACATGTCTGTCACCGATTTTTATCAAGCAAGAATCGGGTCAAACTTACCGCTCAGATATGGGGTTAAAAGAAGAAAATGTCCAGCACAGTTGCAGAAACTATCAAGAAAAAGCTACAAGCTGCCTTTTCTCCATCTGCTATTGAAATTATTGATGAAAGTCACCTTCACGCCGGTCACCAGCATGAGGATGGTCAAACCTTTGATGGCAAAGGTGAAACGCATTTTCGCGTCAAAATTACCGCGAAGGCTTTTAAAGGCATGAAACGGGTGGATATTCATCGCGCAATAAACCACGTGCTCAAGCATGAACTTGAAAGTGGTATCCATGCCTTGGCCATTGAAGCCAAGGCTGAATGACCGGAGATAAGATTATCCGGTTTTGTTTTACAAAATAATAAAACTCTTAAAATCATACCGGATCAATCTTTTTCCTCAGGATGATTGTTGAACAAAATCCGGAATTACAAATATTTCCGAATTTTAAATGATAAAGTCAATGACCGTTTATTAGCGGTAATTCGGCAAGCATGCTTTTAAGATGGAGTGCATCCCACGGGAGATGTTCGGCAATTCCGACGCCAACGATAGTGGTTATTTCATTGACGTCTTTTATCAGCTTTACAACATGATCCATCGTCAGACGACCTTCGGCAATGCCCGCATATTTATCGGCACTGACACCGGGTTCGGCCATCAATAACGCGTGAAAGAGGTGAAAATCAAGGACATCAAGGTCGATATGGATAGCCAGATATTTGATATTCTGATTCTTGATCCACTCTAGGACCGGTTGATCGGATGTTTTCAATTGTTCCGGTGAAATCATAGCAATATCATGATCTTTCAGGAACTGTTTTTCATAATCAGTCGGATGGTGGATACCTGCAATCATGACCTTCTTTGCGGGCACCGGTGTTTAGACATCTTTAATAAGGTCAGGATCGCCATTTCCCATAAGTGCTCCCAAAACGTGGGCGTGGGAATGGGCAAATTGTTTCGGCGTCATAACGTCGGGATGGGCATCAATCCACAATATACCGAACGATTGACCATAAACCGTGCTCAGATATGAAAATGGCGCCAGATCGACCAGACAATCGCCGCCGAACATAACAATCTTGTCAGGCTTTTCTCTGTTGATAATCGCATATGCACTTTGAAGCTGTTTGACGATTTCTCCTCTTCCTATGATGCCGTTTTCATTTTTGAGAGGCATGCCCGGTTTTGTAACAGGAACAGTAAAGGATGGTGTGTTTGTGCTTGGAGCAAGATAATCCAACAATCCTGCACCAAGGTGATAAAGCGGATTATCTCCACCTTGCCATTGCGGCATAACAAGACGGATCGTTTTTGATTGGGTCATAACATCCTCCAACATGGTTTGGAGTCCGATATTCCTTTTGAAGTCGGGTTTTCTTTATAATTTTGTCAGGTGTTTTTATATCATTAAAAAGGCTGTATCAGTGATTGACCGGCCTGATGGTTTTTTAACAGTCAGAGGCGATTCTCAACGTGGATGGGCCTTTTTATAAACTTCCATTAAACGGTCCGTATCAACACCGGTATAAATTTGCGTGGTTGAAAGGCTTGCGTGACCGAGCAATTCCTGAATGGTGCGAAGATCCCCGCCACGCGACAAAAGATGCGTTGCAAAAGAATGCCTGAGCGCATGCGGTGTGACACTATCAGGAAGGCCGAGACTCGCTCGTAATTGTTGAACAGCGCGTTCGACAATTGCCCTTTGTAATTTTCCGCCACGCACACCGCGGAACAAAGGTTGATCGGGGGGAAGAATGAATGGACAGCAGGAAAGATAATCGTCTATTGCTTCATGGACAGCCGGAATAACAGGGACGAGACGGGTTTTCCCTCCCTTGCCGGTTACATAAATGCTGGTAGCGTTTTTGTCGCTAAAATCCGCAGGCGTCAGCGACAAAGCTTCCGAAATTCTTAGGCCACATCCATAGCAGAGAGTGAGAATGGCAGCGTTTCTGGAAGCAACCCAAGGCTCGTCGTCAAGCTGGGTTTTCTTGTCAACAATGTGTAAAGCGTCGGCAATATTAAGCGGTTTTGGTAACGATTTTGGTTGTTTCGGCGTGCGCACAATGCGTGCTGCCGGCACGTCGGCAAGTCCTGCACGTGTCAAAAAGTTGAAAAACGAACGTATGCCGGCAAGACCACGGCCGAGTGAACGCGAACCGACGCCCATATTGCGTCTATAGGCAAGAAATGACCTCATATCGGCGACACGAAGTCCGGAAAGATCGGAAATGTCTGGAATATGGCCCAGATGTTGACAAAGAAAGCTCAGAAACTGTCGGCTATCTCTTTCATAGGCTTCGACAGTGAGTTTTGCGACGCGACGTGTTTTTTGAAGCTGCTCGAGCCAGTCTTTGCGCGCAGACAAAAGCTGAGGTGTTGCTTCCAGTAAAGGAAGATCTGAGGGCACTATCTCTGTCATGACATCAATCTACCATGACAGAGTTTAACAGGGGGTTTCTTTGTCAGCTCAACTTTAATTGTTTTTTGTCGAGACGGGTTTTTCGTTTTTTAAAGCCTCGCCGGTTTTATCCGACGCCGCTTTCGGTGCATTCAATGCATTTTTCATATGGGCGAGATGGAGCCCCATGAGATTTGGAAGATTATTCATCGACATCAATTCTGCAAAGATCCAGCCAAGAAATCCTTGTTTATGGAGTTTTGCAAGTTGGTCGCCTGAAAGCTTGTTGAATTTCTCGGTGTCGATAATCCAGAAATTTTCGAGCCTTGCGGTTTGCCCGCTTTGCGAGCGTATGTCGATAGACTGTTTTTTGAACAGACCCATTTTGGCAACGGTTTCCAAAAATTTGCTTGTCTGTTCCATGCTGTTTTTGAATGCGTTCAGGAAGTTGATACGATCTTCCATGAAGGGTGAAACGCTGCCATCGCTGTTAAAAAGGTCGATACCTTCAACTTCATTGAACATGCCTGATTCGGAATCAAAGCAAACAGTCAATTCTTTCTGGTCAGGCGCTCCTGCCAACACAAATGGATAACGGCGGACGAATGCCGGAATATATGTGTCGGCACGCCACTTTTTATTTTTGTCGAGATAATCGTTTTCCTCATTTGCCAAACCGAGCATGGCAACGGCGGTATAGGTGATTTTACCCTCTTTATCTTCGGCACCCATAAACAATATAGGGTAACTTAATGCAGCCTGATAAAACTCTTCGCCAGCCAAAGGAACCCAATGGGTGTTTGCTGCAAAGTCGAGATTTTTCGGTGCACTGAATTTCAGCTTTTTGTGTGTTTCGCGTGAAATGGGGACAATATTTTTGTAAAAAAGCATAACTGTTGGCATAAGTACCCTCCTGAGTATTTTGTTTATATGGCTACGTTTTGCAAATTTTTGACCCCAAAGCCGCCATTTTCGCTTTTCAATCGGGATTCGACGGTTTGTTTCCTCTCGATCCCTATTGAATATGGTAGATGAACCATATTAAAGCGAACGGCTTGAATTTTGAGCGGGTATTATTAAAAAAGTCTCAAACTTGAAGTAAATTTTTAAGAAAAGCCGATTTTTAAGAGCGGAAAGCCGCAAATTGGAGCAAAAGCAGAACCATATGGAAAAAAGCAAAAATAATTTGGTGCGTCTTGCAACCATTGCGGCAGCCCACGGTATCAAAGGTGATGTAAAGCTTATGGTGTTTACCGCCGATCCTCTCGGACTTTCGTCTTATAGTACGGTATTCGACGAAAATGGAAGGTCTTTCAAAATTGAACATATAAGAAAAGCGTGCAACGCCATTATTGCCCATTTTTCAGGCATTGACGATCGCAACAGTGCCGAAGCGCTCAATGGAACAGCCCTTTATGTCGATCGGCAACAATTGCCGGATGATCTCGAAGAAGACGAATTTTATCAGACCGATCTTATCGGTTTGCGTGTGAGAGACGAGACCGGCCGAATGATCGGCGAGGTCAATGCATTCTTTGATTTTGGTGGTGGTGATATTCTTGAACTGAAAATTGAAGGTGAGGGGCTCAAACTCATTCCATTTTCAAAGGCTGCGGTTCCTGAAATCAATATTGGACAGGGTTTTATTGCCATTGATCGGCGGGCTGCAGGTCTCGTCGAGGATGATTCCAATCCGGAACGTGAGGAAGGATAATGAGTTTCAAGGCACAAGTACTGACCCTTTATCCGGAAATGTTTCCGGGGTTTCTCGGCCATTCTATGGCCGGTCGTGCGCTGGAAAACGGCATCTGGTCGCTTGATAAAGTCCAGATAAGGGATTTTGCGTCTGACCGTCATCATAGTGTGGATGACACACCGGCAGGCGGTGGCGCCGGAATGGTTATGAAGCCCGATGTGCTTGCGAAAGCCATTGACAGTGTCGACAATCGTTATCCCCGTTTATTGATGAGTCCGCGCGGGCGCACTTTTGACCAGAAAATGGCACATGAATTGAAAGATGGCGGGGGTGTCACCCTTATTTGCGGACGTTTTGAAGGTGTGGACGAAAGGGTGATCGAAGCCAGAAATCTAATCGAGGTTTCGATCGGCGATTACATTTTATCCGGTGGCGAGGGGGCAGCACTCGTTATACTTGATTCGATTGTGCGGCTTTTGCCCGGTGTGATGGGAAACAGTCAATCGGGTGAACAGGAAAGTTTCGAGACAGGGCTTCTTGAATATCCGCAATATACACGCCCGCAAATATTTGAAGGCAGATCAATTCCCGAAGTTTTGACATCAGGAAATCACAAAGCAATAGAAAATTGGCGTAAAAGCCGTGCGGAAGAAATAACAAGGTTAAAACGACCGGATCTTTATTCGGTTTACGAGAAAAATAACAGGAAAGCTTGATTCAGTTTTCATGATAGTGTATGGGCAAACCACGTTTTCAGATGGTACGTCATCTGCATCCGGAAATTAATGGATGGTGAACCCGCTCCTGCCGCAAGGCATAGCCGAAGGAACAAGGTTTCGAGGGCAAGAGTCGAGCGCTCTGACTGTTCGAGAAGAACATGAAGGATTGATGAGATGAATATTATACAACAGCTCGACGCCGAGCAGCGCGCAAAAATTGAAGAAAAGCGCAAACTTCCTGCCTTTCAGGCCGGTGATACACTTCGCGTTTCGGTTCGCGTTACTGAAGGAACACGTACCCGTGTTCAAGCTTATGAAGGTGTTTGCATTGCCCGTTCGGGTGGTGGTCTTAACGAGACATTCACCGTTCGTAAAATTTCCTATGGCGAGGGTGTAGAGCGCGTGTTCCCTGTTTATTCACCACTTGTCGAGGGTGTCGAGGTTGTTCGTCGCGGTAATGTACGTCGTGCCAAGCTTTATTATTTGCGTGGCCTTACCGGTAAAGCTGCCCGCATTTCCGAGAAAAGAGACTACCGCAAGAAGTCGGTTGATGTTCCAAGCACTGGTGAAGCCGAAACTGTCACTGTTGAAACAGTTGCTGCACCGCTACCGGAATCTGGTGATAAGTCAGAATAAAAGCCGGTCTGGTTCGATATGAAATAAAAGCGGCTTTAAAGCCGCTTTTTTATTGCATCGGGTTCTTTATGGAATTCGATGCGGGCTTTGCAAAATCGTGTGATCGTTCTTATCTCATATCATGTTCATTGACTTTTGGAACAATCGCCGAATAATGGCCCGTTTGAAAGTTGGAAACGCTTAATTTTTAATATTCAAGGACAAAAAAATGAGTGCCCCGCGTACGCTTTATGACAAGATTTTCGAAGATCATATTGTAGACCGTCAGGAAGACGGAACATGCCTACTCTATATTGATCGCCATCTTGTCCATGAAGTCACCAGTCCTCAGGCTTTCGAGGGCTTGCGCATGGCTCATCGTGCCGTACGGCATCCGGAAAAGACATTGGCGGTTGTCGATCATAATATTCCGACATCTCCCGATCGTGCAAAAGGCATCAAGAACGAGCAAAGCCGCACGCAAGTCGAGGCTTTGGCAAAAAACACGTCCGAATTCGGGATAGAATATTTTAACCAGAACGACAAACGTCAGGGTATTGTCCATATCATAGGGCCCGAGCAAGGCTTTACTCTGCCCGGCATGACGATCGTCTGCGGTGATAGCCATACTTCGACACATGGCGCTTTTGGTGCTCTTGCCCATGGCATCGGTACGTCCGAGGTCGAGCATGTTCTGGCGACCCAGACACTGATCCAGAAAAAATCCAAAAATATGCTGGTTCAGGTCAATGGTACTCTGCCGAAAGGCGTAACTGCCAAGGATCTTGTTCTGGCTATTATCGGAAAAATCGGTACGGCAGGCGGCACTGGACACGTCATAGAATTTACCGGTGAGGCAATACGTGGCCTTTCTATGGAAGGCCGGATGACCGTTTGCAATATGTCGATTGAAGCAGGTGCACGTGCCGGTATGATTGCACCGGATGAAACCACTTTTGATTATATCAGAAGTCGTCCGCGGGCGCCGAAGGGTGAAATGCTGGAGAAAGCAATTGCCTATTGGAAAACACTGAAATCGGATGAAGGCGCCCATTACGACACTGTCGTCACACTTGACGCGAGCGAGCTTGTGCCATCGGTTACCTGGGGCTCGTCGCCGGAAGATGTTGTTCCGGTTACTGGAGTTGTTCCCGATCCTGAAGAGATTGCCGACGAAACCAAACGTGCTTCCAAAATGCGTGCACTTGAATATATGGGCTTGAAGGCTGGAACGAAAATGACCGACATCAAGATTGATCGGGTCTTCATCGGTTCTTGCACCAATGGACGTATTGAAGATATGCGTGCGGCGGCCGCAATGGTTAAAGGGAAAAAGGTTTCACCCACCGTTTCGGCAATGGTTGTTCCGGGGTCAGGTCTCGTCAAGGAACAGGCAGAAAAAGAAGGGCTTGATAAAATCTTCAAGGATGCCGGTTTTGACTGGCGGGAGCCCGGTTGTTCCATGTGCCTTGCGATGAATGATGACCGGTTGGAACCGGGAGAGCGCTGTGCTTCTACGTCGAACCGTAATTTTGAGAGTAGACAAGGTTATAAAGGGCGTACGCATCTGGTTTCTCCGGCCATGGCGGCTGCGGCTGCAATTGCCGGCCATTTTGTCGATATCAGAGACTGGAAATAGTATTGTAAGAGACCATAGGCTCAAACAACGACCCTTTACGTTTTAACCAAGTCACTTTAAACATAAATGAAGTTAAAACGCCACCAAAGGGAGTTCGGGTGTTATGGCAGATAATAACGAAGACCGGCATGATGTCACAATCAACCTGTTACATTTGAATGACGCACGTTTACTTGCTCCTCTTCTTGCAAGTTATACCCAGGCATTGAAGCGTGGCGCACCACGTCGTCCTGATGAGTATTATGCCGAACAGTTATTACAAGACCGGACGGCAGAAGTACTCGGTGCCCATGTTGATGGCGAGCTTGTCGGCTTTGTTATTTTTTATGACCATCCCGAGCCTGTTTCGGGCTTGCGGGCAGGACAAGTCGATCACATCCATGTCCATCATGCCTATCAGGGTAAGGGCATTGCCAAAGCCATGATTGATCTGCTTTGCGATAAGGCCGAAGAGCGAGGCTGGACAAAGTTGATTTTGAATGCTCCCCGTGTTCCCGAGGATGGACGCAAGCTTTATGAACAGATTGCTGTCAAAGGGGATTGGACAGGCTATATTATCCGTTTCGACTGAGACAGCTAAAGCTTTTTTGCTTGGGTTGCTTTGATTAATCAAAATAAACTTAAGAAAACCGTTTTGTTTGAAAATGCAAAACGGTTTTCTGTTATTCGGGGGAATGTTTGTTTAAATGGAGCAACAAAAGAGAATCAGTTCATGGGTTTAACGCCAAAGCGGGGCTTTCATAAGGTAAAATATGACTATATTTATCATATTTTTAAACGATTAAAACAGGTTTTAAGGTAAAAACTATTCCCGATCTCAATGATTTGATGACAAGAATGTGCTTTAGAGCTTTGACGTGGAGTAAAATCCGCATTAGAAGAGATAACGTTCTATAGTTTTGACTAAAGAACATTCGGTTGTTTTTGGGTGTGACCTTTAATCCGCCAACTGAAATGGCCGGCCTGTAGTATTGGAGGAAAACTATCATTCCAATGCATTGAGAGTTATTTCCAACCTGTTTGCAATGTTAATGCAATACAGACGGGAGGAATGGCGGGGATGGTTAGTCCATTTTCGCAGTCAAAACCAGGTCAGGAAAGCCTATGACAGATACGACAACAACAAAAACGCGTCCTCTTTCACCACATGTCAGCATTTATCGCTGGCCTATTACGATGGCAATGTCTATTGCACACCGTATTACAGGAGGTGCTCTTTATGTTGGCACTTTGTTCCTTGCAGCATGGTTGATGGCAGCCGCTTCGAGTGAGGGGGCATTTGAAACAGTAAACGGCTTTTTCAACTCGTTTATCGGGCGCTGCATTCTGTTTCTTTACACATTGGCTCTTGTTCATCACCTTGTTGGAGGTGTGCGGCATTTTTTCTGGGATACGAGAACCTATCTTCTTGAAAAGCATTGCGCGACCAAAACAGCTTGGGCAACAGTCTTTATTTCCATTATCGCGACGCTTCTTATCTGGATCGTCGGTTATTGCGTCCGTTAATGGCAGGGAGATATTTATGAAAAAAGATTTCAGAACAGAGCTCGGAAAAGTTCGGGGCTGGGGAGCTGCACATACCGGAACAAGCCATTTTTGGGCACAGCGTATGACCGCTCTTGCCAATGTTCCGCTATTCATTTTTTTTATTGTGCTTGTTGTCTCTCTCGTTGGCAAGGATTACGCAACCGTACACGCAACACTGGAAAATCCGATTGTCGCTGTCGTGATGGCTTTGATGATTCTTTCCGGTATTTATCATATGAAACTGGGTATGCAGGTCATCTTGGAAGATTATCTTCCGAATGAAGCGACGCGTGTTTTGATGTTGGCACTCAATACGTTCTTTTGTTACGTGATTGGTGCCGGTCTGCTTCTTGCCCTTCTGAAAATTTCATTGGGAGGTTGATCTCTATGGTCACCACTTCTTCAAATAGTTCCACAACGAAAAGTGGAAAAGCCTACCATTATGTCGACCATAAATTCGACGTTGTCATCATTGGTGCCGGCGGCTCCGGATTACGTGCAACACTTGGAATGGCCGAGCAGGGGTTGAAAACCGCCTGCATTACCAAGGTTTTTCCGACACGTTCACATACTGTGGCAGCACAAGGCGGCATTGCGGCATCGCTATCCAATATGGGGCCGGACAATTGGCAGTGGCATATGTATGACACGATCAAGGGGTCCGACTGGTTGGGCGATATGGATGCCATGGAATATCTTGTGCGCAATGCGCCAGCGGCTGTCTATGAACTTGAACATTATGGTGTGCCGTTCTCACGTACCGAAGATGGTAAAATCTATCAACGGCCGTTCGGCGGACATACAACAGATTTCGGAGCCGGTCCGCCCGTTCAGCGGACTTGCGCAGCTGCCGACCGCACGGGGCACGCTATTTTGCACACGCTTTATGGTCAAAGCTTGAAGCATAATGCGCAATTCTTTGTTGAATATTATGCAATCGACCTCATTATGACCGACGGCGTTTGCACAGGCGTTGTTGCCTGGAATCTTGATGACGGAACAATCCACCGTTTTTCGGCCAAAATGGTTGTTCTGGCAACAGGTGGCTATGGTCGTGCTTATTTCTCGGCAACCTCTGCTCACACTTGCACAGGCGATGGCGGCGGTATGATTGCCCGAGCCGGTCTACCGTTGCAGGATATGGAATTTGTTCAATTCCATCCGACCGGTATCTATGGTTCGGGGTGTCTGATTACCGAAGGTGCCCGCGGTGAAGGTGGTTACCTCATCAATTCGGAAGGCGAGCGTTTCATGGAACGCTATGCTCCTTCGTTCAAGGATCTTGCTTCGCGCGACGTCGTTTCGCGTTGTATGACGATTGAAATAAGGGAAGGACGTGGTGTTGGTCCTAAAAAAGATCACATCTATCTTGTCCTCAGCCACATTGATCCGGCCATTTTGCATGAGCGTCTGCCGGGTATTTCGGAATCAGCCCGCATTTTTGCCGGTGTTGATGTCACGAAAGATCCGATACCGGTCATTCCGACGGTCCACTATAATATGGGCGGCATACCGACCAATTATTTTGGCGAGGTCTTAAATCCGACGGATGATGAGCCGGATCGTGTCCAGCCTGGTTTGATGGCCGTTGGCGAAGCAGGATGTGCATCGGTACATGGTGCTAATCGTCTCGGCTCGAACTCGTTGATCGATCTTGTGGTATTCGGCCGCGCAGCCGCCATTCGTGCAGGCGAGGTTATTGATCGTAAATCGGAAATTCCGCCGATCAATGAGCAGGCGGTCGAAAAGATCATGGATCGTTTCGATCGGATCCGTTATGCAAATGGAGCAAAACCGACAGCCAAGTTGCGTGAGAAAATGCAACACGCAATGCAGGAAGATGCTGCTGTTTTCCGTACGGAAGAATCGCTTCAGCAAGGTTGCCGACGCATTTCGGAAATCTGGAAGGAATTGCCGGATGTAAAAGTAACCGACCGTTCGCTTATCTGGAATTCCGATCTGATGGAAACATTGGAATTGGAAAACCTGATGGCCAATGCGATTTCGACGGTTTATTCTGCCGAAGCCCGTCATGAAAGCCGTGGTGCTCATGCACGTGAGGACTACCCGGAGCGTGATGACAAGAACTGGCGCAAGCACACACTTTCGCGCTTGTCTGAAGACGGGAAAGTTACGCTTTCCTATCGTGGTGTCCACCTCAACCCGTTAACCAAAGAGGAAGACGGTGGCATTTCGCTCAAGAAAATTGCGCCTAAGAAGCGCGTTTACTAAGGGGAGATACTGATAATGGTTCATATGGCGCTTCCCAAGAATTCGCAAGTCAAGCCGGGTAAGGTCTGGCCAAAGCCGGCTGATACATCGAAACTGACCGAGTTCCACATTTATCGCTGGTCGCCGGATGACGACCAGAACCCGCGTCTCGACACTTATTATGTCGATCGCAATGCGTGCGGGCCGATGATTCTTGATGGACTTCTATACATCAAGAACAATGTTGATCCGACATTGACATTGCGTCGCTCCTGCCGTGAAGGTATTTGCGGTTCATGTGCGATGAATATTGACGGGTCGAATACCCTTGCCTGTATTACAGGCATGGATGAGGTCAAGCATCCGATCAAGATTTATCCTTTGCCATCAATGCCGGTGGTAAAGGATCTTGTTCCGGATCTTAACCGTTTCTATGCCCAGCATCGGTCGATCGAGCCGTGGTTGCATACCGTTTCACCGGTGCCCGAGAAAGAATGGCTGCAAAGTCACGAAGACCGTCAGAAACTTGATGGCCTTTACGAATGTATTCTTTGTGCCTGCTGCCAGACATCTTGCCCGAGCTATTGGTGGAATGGTGACCGGTACCTTGGGCCGGCAGTGTTACTGCAAGCCTATCGTTGGATTGCCGATACGCGTGATGAAGCTAAGGGCGAACGTCTGGATAACCTTGAGGATCCGTTCCGGCTTTATCGTTGCCACACCATCATGAATTGTGCGCAAACATGCCCGAAGGGGTTGAACCCTGCCAAGGCTATTGCCGAAATCAAGAAATTGATGATTGAACGGCGCGTTTAACGATCACGCTGCGGAACTTTGTTTTTTTAAAAGCCGTGTAAAAATTTACACGGCTTTTTATTTTACCTTCATTTTCCACATTTTTGAAAAATGAGAATTTTTTAAAAAGCAGCGTCGGCTTAAAGCCAACCTGTGTGCAGATTATAAAATTAAGGTTGTCACTCCCTTTCATGAAGGGCCGGAGTAACCGGTTACACATATAGATATATTTTTCGAAGTTGTGTCATTTTCCGTATTGCTATGAACATCCGTAACCTCATTTCAGGCATAGATTTAGTGAAGTAATACGCACTTTCACTTGTTGGTTTTGAAGGCCGCCGGGTCAATTTCTTATGTCTTTAAACATACGCATTGTCTTGAAATGTAATGAATTGAACAGAGGCTTTCCCGAGAAAAAGCGATAAGGCTTCGGGGAAAATTATCCAACAAAATCATTATAAACAGGGTCACAACGGAATTACGTTGAAGGGTGGAAAGTGAAAAAACACAATTCAGGAACCGTAAGACGCCGATTGAAAGCTCAACGGATCAGGCGAATCCGGATTCGCCAGCTATTCCGCTTGTAGATTTCGGTTTTGCAACCGGACCCGTTTTCGTAATCAGATCCGATTGTTGTGATGTTCAAACGGTTAAATGAGTCTCAATAACAAAGCCGATCGGCTTTTTACGGCATTTGATAAAAAGGGATGGGGCTCATCTCTAAAGTGCTTCACCTAAAAGAAGTTTGGGGGAACCATCAGTAATTCCGGCAGCTTCTTGAATGAAATAATTTTTCATCTTTGGCATCCGTTCGACGAGGCCAAGACCAACATCGCGCAACAAACGTATTGGCGAAATGTCGTTGGAAAACAGACGGTTCAATACATCCGTTGTTATTCCCATGCGAACTGTCTCGAATCTGCGCCATGCCTGATAACGCTCCAATCCGACACTTGAACCGATATCAAGGCCGAGGCGGGCAGTTTCGACAATAATCTGGGCAAGCGCTGCAACATCGCGAAAACCAAGATTCAATCCCTGCCCGGAAATCGGATGAATGCCATGGGCGGCGTCTCCGGCAAGTGCGAAACGCGGTTTGACGAAGCTTCTTGCCAAAGTGAGACCGAACGGAAAGGCGCGTCTGTCACCAATAAGTTTCAAAGCACCGAGATGATGCCCGAAACGGGCTTCAAGTTCAGCTTCAAAAACAATATCGTCGGCATCCATCAGGCGCTTGGCGTCTTTGTCGCGCTCGTTCCAGACAAGTGAAGAACGATTGCCTTTTAGTGGCAGAATAGCAAAAGGTCCCGAGGGCAGAAAATGCTCCTCCGCGCGTCCATTATGTGGCCGCTCATGTTCGACTGTGCAAACAATCCCCATCTGGCCGTAAGGCCAATAGAGAGTTTTGATATCGGCGATATCGCGGAGTTTAGAGCGCACACCATCGGCAGCGACAAGAAGCCGGCTCTGCAACGAACTTCCATTGCTCAAATCAATAAGCATCTCGTTACCATTATTGCTAAAATTGCTGACGCTTATTTCTTCCAAAACCGGTATTTCCAGTTCATTCGCACGGCGATGAAGTGCAGCATTCAAATATTTGTTTTCAACCATATAGGCAAAAGGCTCGCCCGGAGCGACATTGCCCTCGAAGGTGAGGAAAACCGGTCTCACGGGATCACTATTGCGTGAGTCTGTAATGATCATATCGTTGATCGGTTGTGATAATGACTCTATTTCATCCCAGCATTGAAGTTGTCGAAGCATACGAATGGCAGCAGCAGCAATTGCCGAAGCGCGCGGGTCTGTTTTCCAACTATCCCTCGGAGCCGCGTCGATTACAGCTATTTTCAGGGAAGGTACAGCCTGTTTGACAGCAACAGCCAAGGAAAGGCCGACATAGGCACCTCCTGCAATGACGAGATCCAGAACTTTTTCAGTAGGGGTTGCAGAAGAAGACATAGGGCTTCCTTTCGTAAGTTTTTATCAGCTTGACGGTTGTTGACAATCATCTGCTTTCCTGTTTCACCTATCCGGTTACGTGTAATCGTTTAAGTGAATATGGCTCATGACCGATCGACTTCAACACCTTTTATCCATACTGGATTTAGAAAAAATTGACCAGAATTTGTTTCGCGGTCAAAGCGGAAATTCGCGTTGGCAGCGTGTTTTTGGTGGCCATGTTATCGCGCAAGCGCTGGTTGCTGCCCATCGCAGTGTAGCTCCTGACAGATTCATCCATTCGCTTCATGCCTATTTTATTCGCCCTGGTGATCCGGACCGTCCAATTATTTACGAGGTTGAGCCACTTCGCGACGGAAGAAGTTTTTCTGTCCGGCGTGTGGTTGCCAAGCAGAATGGCGTTGCCATTCTTTCTTTTTCATCATCCTTTCAAGTCGATGAGCCGGGGCTTGATTATCAACGCCCGATGCCGAAAAATTTGCCGCAACCCGAAACATTGAGTGGCGAACATGCGATCGATCAGGCTATTCTTGAATCGGCACCGGAAAATATCCGCAACTATTGGAACGAGCAGCGTCCATTTTTAATTCGTCCGATTGATCTTGAAGATTATCTCACGCGCGACAAACATCAGCCGGTTCAACGCTGCTGGTTCAAACTTAACGGAAAAGTCGCCAGTACGAGAAGTCTCAATTCCGCTCTGCTTGCTTATCTTTCCGACATGACGTTGCTTGATACCTCACTGATTGTTCATGGATTATCCATCTTCACACCCGGTCTTATTCCGGCAAGTCTCGACCATTCCATGTGGTTTCATCGTCCGTTCAGTCTTGATGACTGGATGCTTTATGATATCGAAAGCCCGAATACACATGGAGCACGCGGTTTAAGTGAAGGATATATTTACACCCGCGACGGAAAATTGATTGCAAGTGTAGCACAGGAAGGGCTTATCCGCCTTGTGAAGGCAAAATCATAACAGATCAAAAATTGAATGCGGCAGAAGTGGAATTTTCGCTCATTATGCCGCGTTCATCCTTATCTCTTGGCTTGGTGCAGCTATCAGGTATTTTAGCTCACTAGAAACGATATCTTGTTTTGACGTATAAGGCCTTATCCATTTTTGCTATTCGGTTACAAATATCGCTGACTAACGGCTTTTTTCCGGTTCGATATCATTTTGATTTTATGAAATATTTATATTGAGTATTTTTCCAGCCATTATAGCGGTGTTAAAGATGCGGTTTCGCAATATCCATTTTTTCGAAAATTCGATATTTCTTCAGCTTGAAGTATACAATTCTCTTTCGCAATTTTCCTGAAACATAATCAGGTCGACTTCAGCTTGTTACGTGCGTAAAGCGGAAAATAGCGACTATTATATTTTGATAAATCAAAAGAGTTATCGCTCTCGTTTCCATATCATCTTGGTATCGGGAAAACCGTTATTTTTAAAATTCTTTTGTGTCCGATCTTCAATTGGCATGAACCTTGAATAGCTGATCCTGTGGTTGAAAATTTTCAGATTATTTTTGGTCGAACCAGTTCGAGGAGAAGACAAACTATGAAATTCATTTCTGCAATTATAAAGCCATTCAAACTTGATGAAGTGAAAGACGCTCTTTTAGGTATGGGGATCGATGGGCTCACCATTACCGAGGTTAAAGGGTACGGGCGCCAGAAAGGACACACCGAAATCTATCGCGGTGCCGAATATGCAATCAGTTTCTTGCCCAAAATTAAAATAGAAGTTGTTGTTCCTAGCGACCAGCTTGATCGGGTACTTGAAGTTATTACAGAGGCAGCCCGAACCGGACAAATTGGCGACGGTAAAATATTTGTCTGGTCTCTTGATAGAACTTTGCGCATACGTACCGGCGAAACCGATGAAAATGCGCTCTAAAGGAAAGTTTTTCAAAAGCACAATGCCTAAAAAATAGGCACAAAAGATAAATGATCAACAGCTAGGCATGTTTGTGCAGGGAAAACGGCAAGGAAAAGCAGTTGGCATGAAACTTGTTACAGATTGAAATGAGTGAACGTAGCGAAGAGTGAAGGTGGTGCACGTTCTTTTCCGAATGGAGAGATTTTATGAAGAGTTTTCAAAAATGGGCGCCGGTATTGGCGGGTGCGTTTGCATTAATCGGAGCGAATGCGGGCTATGCGCAGGAAGTTGAAACGGTAACCGAAGTTGTAACCGAAATTCCGGCAAAGCTCGATTCGGGTGATACAGCATGGATGCTTGTTTCGACGGCATTTGTTTTGCTCATGACAATTCCGGGGCTTGCCCTTTTCTACGGTGGCATGGTGCGTAAGAAAAATGTTCTGGCAACAATGATGCAGAGCTTTGCAATATGTTGTCTGATCAGCGTGATCTGGTTTGTTGCGGGCTATTCTTTCGCTTTTTCCGGAAAAAATCCCTATTACGGTGATTTTTCTCTAATGTTCCTGAAAGGCATTTCTATTGATGACCTTAACGGAACATTTCCGACCTATCTTTGGGTCGCTTTCCAGATGGCCTTTGCCATTATCACACCGGCATTGATTACCGGTGCATTCGCGGAAAGAATGAAGTTTTCGGCAATGCTGTGGTTCATGGGGCTATGGTCGCTTCTGGTTTATGCACCGATCTGCCATTGGGTCTGGGGTGGCGGGTTCCTCGGAAAAGACGGGGTACTCGATTTTGCCGGTGGTACGGTTATTCACGTCAATGCCGGTGTTGCCGGTTTGATTACCGCAATTGTTCTTGGCAAGCGTCAGGGATATCGGACAGTCAATATGGCACCCCATAATCTGTCACTTTCGATGATTGGTGCTTCGCTTTTATGGATTGGCTGGTTCGGGTTCAATGCAGGGTCTGCGGGTGCTGCCAACAAAGTTGCAGCCATTGCAATGTTGAATACGCAAATTGCAACAGCTGCTGGGGCCTTGTGCTGGATGATTGCCGAATGGGCCGTATCCAAAAAGCCTTCGGTTTTGGGAATTATTTCCGGTGCAGTTGCCGGACTTGTTGCCATTACTCCGGCTGCAGGTTTCGTTGAACCGGGTGGCGCTATTATCATTGGCATTGTTGCCGGACCGGTCTGCTATTTTGCTGCAGTCTTTGTGAAGCGCGCATTGGGATATGACGATTCGCTCGATGCTTTCGGAGTTCACGGTGTGGGAGGTGTTATCGGCGCACTTTTAACGGGATATTTTGCTTCCGATATTTTCTTCACCGACCAGGAAGCCTATGCGAAAGTTTCTGTACTCAATCAGGGGTTCGGTCTTCTCGTGGCCATTATCTATACCGCTATTGTAACGACCATTATTCTATATGTCGTTAAGGCCGTAATCGGATTGCGCCCGACCAAACAACAGGAAATCGAGGGGCTGGACATATCCCTTCACGGTGAAACAATCCAGTAAAAATCTTTTTAAAAAGAAGTAAAATTCCGAGCCCGCTTAAAAAGCGGGCTTTTTATTTCGCCTGTCGTTTTTTCGATTGGTTAATAGCCCGTTAACTCTCTCGTTTTATAGTCGCTCCTAAAAATTATCTTTCGATTATTTTCGGGTTTTTCAGGTTAGGTTATGCATCAGGATTCATCCCCCTTTGATTTGACAACAGATGGAGCTTACCAAAGCCCGCGTCTGGTGGAGATGTTTTCCCGGCAGATCGGCTCGTTTATCGGCATCGGTATTTTGGTGTTGATCGGGCTTGCTGCGGCCGCTCTCGCAACATGGAATGTTGCAGATCCCTGCCTGAGCTATGCCAATGATAATCCGGTTACAAATGTTATGGGGTGGCCGGGCGCTGTTTTCGCCGATATCGCTATGCAATTTTTCGGGCTTGCAAGCGTTGCAGCCCTTCTTCCGCCATTTTTTTGGGCAGTTCTTCTTATTGCCCAGAAAGACATAGGAAGGCTCGCACACCGGATTTTCTTCTGGCTGATTTCAGCATTCTGTTTTTCCGGTGTTATCGCGCTGGTGCCGCCTTTTGCGCATTGGCCAATGCCTATCGGGCTTGGTGGAGTTTTTGGCGACAAAATTCTGAATTTCGCCTATCTGTTTCTCGGTTCACTTCCCGCGGTTGTTTCAACGTCGATCATTGCTGCAATTTTCGGCCCTTTGGCATTCTGGACAGCTGCCATTGCCGGTGGTGTCGTCGGTCGTCGTAGCCTCAAGAAAAAAGCAAAATCCAGAAGACGCAGGTCGGACACGTGCATGGTGATGGATGATGATGACGAGCCGGCACGAGCCTCTCTGATGGTGACTGTTCTTGGCGGAACGATGCATCTTTTCTATTTGCTGAGAGCAGAACTCGGCCGGATTTTCCATCGCAGGGAACCTATGTTCCCGCCAGTGCCGGATGTTCGTGTAAGCGGTTATTCCGGTCGGGGACGTGTTGAACCGGATTTTTCGGCACCTTCTGACGAGAAAGGTGAAATGCCGTTTGTTGAAGAGGAAGAGATTCCTCAAAATGAGCCGCAACGCAAAGCCACTCATAGACAAACCGACGGATTTGAATTGCCGAGCGTCGACTTTTTGGCCGAGCCCGAACCGGTAGACAAGAGCGATGTTCTCACACCCGAAGCGCTGAAGGACAGAGCAGGTCAGCTTGAAAGTGTGTTGGAAGATTTCGGTGTCAAAGGACAGATTATCAACGCACGTTCAGGACCGGTCGTAACACTTTTTGAATTCGAACCGGCTCCAGGAATCAAATCGTCACGCGTTATCGGCTTATCCGACGATATAGCCCGTTCAATGAGTGCCATTTCGGCTCGCGTTGCAGTTGTTCCGGGGCGCAATGTTATTGGCATCGAGCTTCCCAATCCGAAACGCCAGATTGTTTATTTACGTGAAATCATTGCAACACAAGATTTCTATCAGAATAAAGCCAAGCTTGGACTTGCTTTGGGCAAGACAATAGGCGGTGAAGCCGTTATAGCCGATCTTGCCAAGATGCCACATCTTTTGGTTGCCGGTACGACCGGATCAGGTAAATCGGTTGCAATCAATACGATGATTCTTTCGCTTCTTTACCGGATGACGCCGGAGCAGTGCCGGATGATTATGGTTGACCCGAAAATGCTGGAATTATCCGTTTATGACGGAATTCCGCATCTTTTGACGCCGGTTGTTACCGATCCGAAAAAAGCCGTTGTTGCTTTGAAATGGGCGGTGCGCGAAATGGAAGAACGCTATCGCAAAATGGCGAAAGTCGGTGTCAGGAATATTGATGGCTTCAATGAACGGGTAAAGGAAGCCGAACGCAAGGGCGAACAACTTTCACGCACAGTTCAAACCGGTTTCGACCATGAAACTGGCGAACCGATTTACGAGACCGAAACTCTCGATCTTACAACTATGCCCTATATTGTTGTCATCATTGATGAAATGGCAGATTTGATGCTGGTCGCCGGCAAGGAAATCGAAGGTGCTATCCAACGCTTGGCACAAATGGCCCGTGCTGCCGGTATCCATGTGATTATGGCAACGCAACGTCCATCTGTCGATGTCATCACCGGTACAATCAAGGCGAATTTCCCGACGCGTATTTCATTTCAGGTAACCTCCAAGATTGATAGTCGCACCATTCTTGGTGAACAGGGCGCAGAACATCTGTTAGGGCAGGGAGACATGCTTTTCATGATGGGCGGCGGCCGTATCCAGCGTGTGCACGGACCGTTTGTCGGCGATGAAGAGGTTGAACAGATTGTCCAGCATTTGAAGACCCAAGGCGTCCCCGATTACCTTGAAGCAGTGACCGAAGAAAGTGACGATGACAACGCTGATGACGTTTCCGGTGGGACGAGCCATTTTGAAGATTCGCAGGATCCCTACGATCAGGCAGTTGCTGTTGTTCTAAGAGATCGTCGTGTTTCAACTTCTTATATCCAGCGCCGTCTGGGGATCGGTTATAATCGTGCCGCAACAATCGTCGAGCGGATGGAGGCAGAGGGATTGATAAGCCCTGCCAACCATGCCGGAAAACGCGAAATTCTGGTTCCTGAAGAGGGCGAAAATTTCTAAAATTTTACTTCTGATAGCGGCTGACAGGCCGTCTGTCATAGTGATGCCACAGGTTACTGCAAAGATGAATGCAGGAGATAATGAATGACAAAAAAATGTGCTTCCGTTTTCAAAGGTCTTTTCGTTGCTGCTGCTTTTGCAACAGCGGGGATCGCAACATCGGCCGTAGCGATGCCGGCAGCGTTCGCCCAGAATACGAATTTGGCGGCGCATGCACAGGATATTGCCAATCATTTTGCTGCAATACAGACAATGACCGGCGATTTTGTCCAGTTCAGTCCGAAAGGTGAAATGACCGAAGGGACGTTTTATCTCGAAAGACCCGGAAAAATTCGTTTCAGTTATAAGAATTCACCTGTGCGTGTGATTACAGATGGCAAATCGGTTGCGATCAACAATCGCAAGCTTGACACTTGGGACCTTTATCAATTGTCACAAACGCCGATGAAAATGTTGCTTGATACGAAGATTGATCTTTCGGACGGAAAACTTCTAAACGTCAGTCAGGATCAGGGGTCAACCACAATTGTTCTTGCCGATAAAACATTGGGCAAAGGCCAAATCCGCATGATTTTTGATTCAAAAACTTACGAGCTTTTGCAATGGACAATTGTTGACAAGCAAAATCTCGAGACAACCGTTCAGGTGACCAATGTGCGGACCGGAGTGAGATTTGCCAAAGGGATGTTCGATATTCCCTATCAACGTATTTCTATGAAAAGAAACGGCAATTAATTGCGATAATTTAAATTCGAAATCAGTTAAAATAAATAAATTATATATATAAATTTTATTATAATTTGTATAATTTTGTTTATATATTTTAGTAAAAATATTTTTAAGCTAAATATTAAAGTAATTTTTCATTTTAATTTTTCATTTTTAATATTTTAATTTAATGAATATAATTTTTCAGATAGATTAGTTACATTGATTTATTAAAAGTTACATTGATTTGGAAAAGTGCCTCATTGTTGGGAAAATAACTTTCCAAAATTGCCGGAATTCATAGCCTGCTTCTGTTTTAACAATTTCCGGAAACAATGCTGGTTTGGCTAAAACTGGATTTTGTCTCCTTTTGCGCTTAAAGAACTCACAACTGCTAAATTTCAATCAAGGTATGAGTTTGATGAGTTTTTCAATTGCTACATGGAATATCAATTCGGTGCGTTTGCGTTTGCCGCTTGTTCTGCAAATTTTGCAGCAAGAAAAACCGGATATTTTGTGTTTGCAGGAAACCAAGTGTCCGGATGATAAATTTCCCTATAAAGCTTTTCGTGCGGCGGGATATGAACACATCGCTGTTCATGGACAAAAAGGTTACCACGGCGTAGCAACTCTATCGTTGCGGCCATTCGAGGAGGTCGAAAAAAAAGAATTCTGCAACAAGCATGATTGCCGGCATGTTGCGGTTATCATAAAGGCAGGTGACAAACATATCCGCATACACAATTTCTATGTTCCCGCGGGTGGAGATGAACCAGACCCCGAGATCAATCCGAAATTTCGTCATAAGCTCGATTTTCTGGAAGAAATGAAAGCTATCAAAGCCGATATGGGCGACGGGCTTTCAAGCATTCTCGTCGGAGACCTCAATATTGCACCTTATGAAAATGATGTCTGGTCGCATAAACAACTCTTGAAAATTGTCAGCCATACGCCGATAGAAACCAGAACATTGATTGAACTTTGTTCTCAAGGCGGGTGGGTCGACCTTATGCGCAAGAAAATTCCCGAACCGCAAAAGATTTTCACATGGTGGAGCTATCGGGCCAAAGATTGGGCCTCGTCCAATCGCGGGCGCAGGCTGGATCATATCTGGTCATCTCCCGATTTGGTACCACATATGCAAGAAATGGAAATATTGACTGAGGCAAGAGGAATGGAAAAACCGTCCGATCATGTGCCGGTTATCATGCATTTCGACCTTGCATGAAAAAGGTGTCATTGTTTCTTCTCGCTTGTTGAATTTGATTGAACATGAACAAAATTTCACGGGATTTTCATTGCAGTTTATGGAATAAGAAGCGCGATAAAACGTTTGTCTGGCTATATGGCTTTTCGATCGGAGCAGGAAAATAATGCAGAAACGCCGTTTGCAAACTGTCGGCCGATCAACTCTTTCTTTGGCTGTGCTTACGGGCTTTTTTTTGCTTTCGGGCTGCCTTGTCGGACCTGACTATCAAAAGCCGGTTTTCAAGCTTCATTCCAGGTGGAGTGCCGATTCACGTGAAACGCCTTCAGCACCGCCGGAACTTGCCGACTGGTGGCAGCGGTTCAATGATCCGTTGCTGGATAAACTCGTGTCTGATGCGATTGCCGGTAACAATGATGTCCAGTCGGCAAAAGCAAGGGTGCGTGAAGCAAGAGCAACTTTGTGGCAGACAACCGGAACATTATTGCCAAGTATTGACGGCTCTGCTTCGGCCAACCGGAATAAATCGGCAGGGGGACCGGAGCGAAGCCAGTATCGTGGTGGGCTCGATTCAAGTTGGGAGATTGATCTTTTCGGCGCCAACCGGCGGGCAGTCGAGGCGGCAAAATACGGGCTTGATGGCGCCAAAGAAGATATGCGCGCAACAATGCTTACCCTCATTGGAGATGTTGCAACCAATTACGCGGAAATACGTGGGCTACAACAGCAGATAGCACTTGCCCAACGCACCGCGATTGCCCAACGGCGCACGGCACAATTGACCAAAGATAAATTTGCCGCCGGCGCAGTTTCCCAGCTTGATGTATCCAATGCCGAAGGACAGGCAGCCACTACCGAAGCCGGCATTCCTCAGATGGAAGCCAATCTTGCAACAACGATCCATCGTTTGTCTGTTTTAACAGGTCAAAGCCCGATAGCTCTTGATGATATAATGGCAAAGACGGGTAAAATTCCTGAACCGAAATGGCCGATACCGGCGGGCGTTCCTGCCGATATTCTGCTTACACGTCCGGATGTTCGTCTGGCCGAGCGCCAATATGCGCAGGCAACAGCTCGCGTCGGCCAGAAAGAAGCAGACCGTTATCCGTCTTTGACGCTAACCGGCAATATTTCTACAGCCGCAACCCAGCCGGGTGAACTTGGAAAAAGTTCTTCAATCAGCTGGTCGGCGGGACCGGGCTTGAGTATACCGATTTTTGAAGGTGGGCAGAGAATTGCAGCTGTCGAGGTTGCCCGTGCCCAGCGTGACCAATCTTTTATCAATTATCGAAGCAGCGTGTTGACGGCATTGGAAGATGTCGAGAATGCATTGGTATCGATGAGCAAAGAAAGACAGCGCTCGGCAAAACTTGCCATTGCCGCCAATTCTTACGCCAAGGCACTGAGCTTGTCCCGTTCGCTTTACCAAAGCGGCAATACCAGTTTTCTTGAACTGTTGAATGCGGAGCGGTCGCAGTATTCATCCGAACAGTCGCTTATCGAAAGTCGGGTTTCGATTACCAAGGACTATATTTCACTCATGAAAGCTTTAGGTGGAGGATGGGATGGTGCAGTAGACGATACGAAGCCGGAAATTGTCGACGGTTATACAGGGCCGCACATCAGAAAAGTTGAAACAGAGAGCAAAACGCGATGAAAGCAAAAAAAACAGTCACCATTATTATTGCTGTGATTGCACTGATCGTGCTTTTGATATTTATCCATTCGGCGTTTTTCTCCACGACTGCGCCAACCTATATGACGTCGAAGGTCAAAAAAGGAAATATCGAGGTCAGCGTTCTTGCCAACGGTACAATCAAGCCGCACCGGCTGGTTGCTGTTGGTGCACGCGCAACAGGTCGTATTGTTTCGATGAAAGTAAAGCCCGGAAGCATTGTCAAGCAGGGTGATTTACTTGCCGAAATCGATCCGACAACCCAGACAAACGATTTGAAAAGCAAGGAAGCAGCTCTCGCAAATTACCGCGGAAAACTCGCCGAGCAGGAAGCGCAACTTGTTCTTGCCAAACAGAATATGAACCGCCAGCAAAACATGATCTCTTCGCATGCGGTTTCCAAAGCCGATTTCGATGATGCCGATGCGCAAGTCAAAATCCGTGCCGCACAGATCGACCAGTTGAAAGCCCAGATTGTGCAGGCGGAAGTCGATGTCGAGACAGCCAAAGTCAACCTCGGTTATACGCGTGTAACGGCACCTTCCGATGGTACAGTTCTTGCCACCGTCGTTCAGGAAGGCCAGAACGTCAACGCCGTGCAGTCGGCACCGACGATTGTTATTCTTGGCGATTTGTCGGTCATGACTGTTCGTGCCGAAATATCCGAAGCCGACGTCATCAATGTCAAACCCGGTCAGGACCTTTATTTCAATGTTTTAGGCAATCGTACGCGGCGCTATGAAAGCCGGTTGGAAAAAATCGAACCGGCACCGGAATCCATCCGTAATGATATCAGCTTCAATTCATCCTCGACGGCTTCTTCAAGCTCGTCGACTTCACAGGCCATTTATTATAATGGCACGTTCAATGTGCCGAATGATGATGGAGTTTTGCGCACTTATATGACAGCGGAAGTTCATATTATTCTGGGGCGTGCCGAAAAAGTGCTGCTTATACCGAGTGATGCATTGAATGATGTTTCGGGCAAAAAAGCGGTGGTCAATGTTCTTGACAAAAACGGCAAGCTTGAAGCCCGCAACATTGAAACCGGACTGAATAATAAAGTGATGGTCGAGGTTGTTTCAGGACTTGAAGAAGGCGAAACGGTTGTAACCGGTGTCAGCAACGGCACCATGCCTTCGGTATCCGGAAGCCGTCACCGGATGGGGCCGTTCTGATCAATGGAAAACACTCACAAAGATGCGGTCATTGTTTTGAAAGATGTCGTACGCGAATTTCCCGCGGGCGAAACCAGTGTGCGCGTCCTGAAAGGCCTTAATCTCACTATCTATCGTGGCGAGATGGTGGCAATTGTCGGCGCATCGGGTTCGGGCAAATCGACCTTGATGAATATTCTCGGCTGTCTTGATCGGCCAAGTTTGGGAAGTTACAAAATTTCAGGTAAAGAAACCTCGCAACTTTCCGCTGATGAACTTTCTGCACTTCGTCGTGATCATTTCGGCTTTATTTTCCAGCGCTATCACTTGCTTGGTGAATTGACAGCGCTTGATAATGTCGAAATTCCGGCCATTTATGCCGGACGTTCTCCCCATGAAAGGGAAAGGCGTGCGACTGCGCTGTTACAACGTCTCGGTATGGGCGAACGCATCACCCATCGGCCGGGGCAACTTTCCGGTGGTCAACAGCAACGTGTTTCGATTGCCCGTGCATTGATGAATAATGGCGAAGTTATCCTTGCCGACGAGCCGACGGGAGCACTTGATAGCCATAGCGGTGAAGAAGTCTTGCGCATTCTGGAGGAAATCCACGCAGAAGGGCGCACAATCATCATTGTGACTCATGATATGTCGGTGGCCAAAAAAGCCGAACGGATTATCGAAATCAGTGACGGGGAGATTCTATCGGATAAACCCAACCGCCCGACAGAAGTAGCCACTGGACACGCCGACGAAGTTGCAACCGAAGTTGTCAGCAACAAAAAAATCGGAATGTTGAGATCCTTTCTTGACCGCTTCCATGAAGCTTTCCGCATGGCTTTGTTGTCAATGAATGCGCATCGTATGCGCACATTTTTAACGATGCTTGGGGTGATTATCGGTATAGCAGCGGTTGTTTCCATGGTTGCTTTGGGAAATGGTACGCAAAAACAGATTCTTGAAAACATCAATAGTCTGGGAAGCAATACATTGAATATCTTTGCCGGAAAGAGCTTTGCCGATATGCGATCGGGCAAAGTCACGACATTGGTCGATTCCGATGCGACAGCACTTTCCGAACAACCTTATGCCGATGCAGTCACTCCGAGTGTTACAACATCTTCCACTGTCCGCTATGGTTCGATCGAATCCAATGTGACCGTTTATGGCGTGAGCGACCAATATTTCAAAGCACAAGGTGCAAAACTCGTTGAAGGGCGCCTATTCGATTCCGAAAGTGTGGCTTCACGTGCCACCGATCTGGTGGTTGAAAAGCAGGCTGTGCCAACACTTTTTCCCGATAGCCACGAAAGTCCGATTGGACAGGTCGTTCTGGTCGGCAAAGTTCCTACCCGTATTGTCGGCGTTATCGAATTGCAGCAAATGGGGCCGCCTTCCGACACTTTGCAACTTTATTTGCCTTATACCACTGTTCAGACACGTTTTCTTGGCAATAAGACCGTTCGTTCGATTACCCTTAAAGTTGCCGATAATGTTGATTCACGTTTGGCGGAGGCCGCGGTTAAACGCTTTCTCATTATGCGGCATGGCACAGAAGATTTTTTCATTCGCAATTCCGAAGAATTTCGTGAACAGGTTATTGCAAGTACACAGGTTTTGACTTTGCTGGTTGCATCCATTGCGTTGATTTCACTTCTGGTCGGCGGCATCGGTGTAATGAATATCATGCTTGTAACAGTCTCGGAGCGTATCAATGAAATTGGTGTGCGTATGGCTGTGGGAGCGCGACAGAGTGATATTCTCCAGCAATTTCTGATAGAATCTGTCCTTGTTTGTCTGATTGGTGGTGCCTTGGGGATTTTGCTTGGTCTTTCTGTCGGGTGGATTTTTGCAGTAAGCGGCGCACCGTTTAAACTTGTTTACTCGACAGGTTCGATTATTATAGCTTTTGTTTTTTCCACGCTTATCGGCATCGGCTTCGGTTTTCTGCCTGCACGCAATGCCTCTAAACTCGATCCCGTTGCCGCGTTATCGCGCGATTAGCTTGTCTTGATCGAATGGATGCGTTGATAAAAATAGAATTTGAAGGAAGTCTAAAGTGTCAAAGACCACTCCGGCAACAGCCTTTCTGGATCATAATCATATCGAATACGAGTTTATCACCTATCAATATGATCCGCATGCCGATCGTGTGGGAATGCAAGCGGCAGAAGCTGTCGGGGCTGATCCGGAAACCGTTTTCAAAACACTGATGGTCAGCGTTGACGGTAAACCCCATGTTGCAGTTTTGCCATCCGATCAGGAAGCCAATATGAAAAAACTTGCTGCCGCTTTTGGTGGAAAACACGCCGAAATGTTGAGCGTCGAGGAAGCCGAAAAACTCACCGGCTACAAGGTTGGCGGTATCTCACCTTTCGGGCAAAGGCGGCATTTACCAACGGTTTTCGAGAAAACGGCCGAATTGTTTGATAAAATTTATATCAATGGTGGTGGCCGCGGTTTTCAGGTGAAAATGCGTCCCAAGGATGCGATTGATGTCATTTCGGCAAAAGTTGCCGATTTCAAGCGCTGAATGACAAAAGTCTGTGGCCATTAAATCCTGAAGCTTCCTCAAGCCATCCGAAAGATATGCCTCAAAGAAAATTGTTTCGAGTTTTCAGAGATAGGCACGCAGTTCAGCGCCGATGAATTTGATATATTCGCTTGCAAGCAATCTCAATTCGCCCAATTGCCTAAGCAGACTTTGTTCGCTTGCTCCTTCGCTGATCGGGTAGGCGATAAAGTTGATATCCGGCATCAACCGGTTCAGTTCACGCAAAGATCGTGGCATGTGATAGTCGTTAGTGACGACATAAACCTTTTGATAATGGTTTTTCTTGATCCAGTCTGTGGCTTCTTCTGCATTGCCGATTGTATTGATTGCTTCACGGCCAAGATCGACACAGCATTCAAAAAGTTGCGGATCACTATGGGTAACGCGGATCAAAGCCTGCTTATTGGTTGACGGATTGACACCGCTGATCAATAACCGTTTGCCCAATCCCTTGGCAAGCAGGCCAACACCTGCCTCTACCCTCCGTTCGCCACCGGTTAACACAATAATTCCATCCGCTTCGACTAACGGATCGGGTGGAACAAGGCGATATACTTTTTCGCTGAAATAGAAAAAACCGGCTCCGAACAGGATAATGCAAACGAGTATAAAGATACTGACCGGGGGAAGATGTTTGAAAAAACGCCTTTTCCAACGCAGCAATCTGATCTGGCGAAGCTTTTTTCGCTTCTGCTCGGGATCAGCCAATTGTGCATATAAGGTGTATTCACTCATCGTCAGAACAGATCACTTTCCCTGCGGTCGATGGATTTTAATTGGCTCAAAATTGTCAGGCGGCTCGTTATCATGGTTAAAAGTGCCACGAAACCGATCAATATGAAAATTTTGATATCACTTGCAAGGCCGAGACTGAAACGACCGAACAGTGCAGAAGCCTGATCGCTTCCCGCAGTGCCCGCGGTAAAACGCGTCCACAATGAAAATGCGAGGAAAACGACAATGCCTGCTACACCCCCCAGGAGAGCGCCTTTGAAACCGGTTTTGAAAAAATGAAAGTCGAATTGGCGCGCAATGAAACCTGATTCGGCGCCGATAAAGTGCAACACTTCGACAATGTGTTGATTGGCTGAAAGGGCACTGCGTGTTGCAAATATGATTGTGAGTGTCAAAGCGGAAATGACAAGTGCCAATATGACGAGACCGATAATAATTGTTGCATGTGCCATCGTGACAAGCCGGTTGATCGCGTTGCGGTGGTCATCAAAACTGCCACCGGGTACTTGTGTCGCAATGGCATCGCTGATCATACCGAAATCGGCGGTATTGGTATCATCAAGTGTCACGACAATAAGACGGGGGATGGGAAGTTCTTTCAATTCCAGTCCCGTCCCGATCCAGGGTTCGAGTAGCCGTTCGGTTTGAGTACGGTCGATGATTTTCGCCGACTTCACCCCTTGAAACCCTTTCACAAGTTCGACAGCATAATTCAATGTTTTTTCGATATCGAGACCGTCAGTCGGCCCGACTTGAATTGTTGCTTCGCGTGATATCTGGCTTTCCCAATTATGTGCGGAATAGGCAATGAGATCGACACCGCCGATTGCAAGAGACGCAAGGAATGTCATGATCGCAATGACAACAACAAGTGCTTGCCCGGCAACGTCGGAAGCAGGTACTATCGAAGTTTGTGCAGGAGTATTTTTCTTTGGCCAGAACCTTGGCGGGTTTTGCGGTGATGAAAGCTCAGTCATAAAGTTCAAGCCTTCCATCATTTAATACCATGCGACGCGCATCAACCTGTTCCATCAGATTGACGTCGTGGGTTGCAATAATCACAGCTGTGCCCGAACGGTTAAGCTCGATAAAAAGCCGCAACAATCTGCGAGCAAGGACAGGGTCGACATTACCTGTCGGTTCATCGGCAAGCAATATTTCCGGCTGGTCAATCAATGCGCGGGCTATTGCCACACGCTGTTTTTCACCGCCGGAAAGAACCGGCGGCAATACATCCATACGCTCACCCAACCCCACCCATTGAAGAAGCTCTTCGACCTCGGCCCGATAGGTTGCTTCCTCACGGCCTCTCACACGTAAGGGAAGTGAAACATTTTCATAGGTTGTCATATGGTCAAGCAGCCGGAAGTCCTGAAAAACAATACCGATCCTCTGGCGTAATTTCGGCATATCCTGTCGTTTTAAAAGTGCGGTATCGTGACCGAATATGTTGATAAGACCGCGCGTTGGCTTTAATGCCAGAAACATCAAACGCAGCAGGGTGGTTTTGCCGGCCCCTGATGGCCCGGTCAAAAACTGGAATGATCCGTGCGGAATATAGAAGCTTATATCACGGAGGACTTCCGGCCCCATGCCATAACGCAAGCCTACATTTTCGAAACGAATCACTCTTAAATTACCTGTTCTTCCCGCACGAATGTTAATCCGGCATGGCCTTGTCGGCCGCCATTTCCTTTAAAGACAACTTTTCCGATCATATAAAGGCACCTTGGAAACCTTGACCGGATAACCTTATTTTTCCTATCCTTAACGAATATGGTTAAGTCGCGGTTAAAATTTATTGTCGTCAAAAGCTTTCTTAGCGCGAATGTCTGTGTTAGGCCGCAACCATAAATTTTTATATGGATCATAAAATGCCTGTTATTGATGGAAAGTCGATTGAAGTTCTTTTTTCTGAAGAGGATATTGCAAAACGCAACCGTGTCATAGCAAGCGAAATTGCAGCTAAGAGGCCGCAAAATCTGTTGGTGCTGCCGGTTTTAAAAGGCTCGTTTATTTTTGCCGCTGACCTTATAAGGGAGCTTCACCGCGTTGGTGTAAGCTCGTCAGTCGAATTTATCACAATTTCAAGCTATGGCGCCGGTCAGGAAAGTGGAGAAATCAAACTTCTTCATGATTTTGATAGCGATATTACAGGGCGTGATATTTTGTTGATTGACGATATTCTGGAATCAGGAAAAACACTCAAATTTGTGCGCGATCTTTTGAGAAATCGCGGGGCGGGGCGCATTTTCATTGCAGCCCTCCTTGATAAAGCAATGCGCCGCAAAGCCGATATCGAGGCCGATTTTGTAGGCTTTTCCTGTCCGGATCAATTCGTTGTCGGTTATGGAATGGATGCCGGACACGCATTTCGGCAATTACCTTTTGTCGGTGTGATTGAAAAATGAATGGCGAAAAAATTTAATTTATAAAATAAGAGTTTAATTTATAAAATAAGAGATAGCTTAAAAATCATTTCCGGATTGTTTAATTGATACAATTTCAAGTTATTATCTCAAAATAACAAATAAAATATTGATGTTAAATAATATTTTAAATATTGTATGATATTATCATAATTAAAAGAAATATTTTTAACAAATTTAAGGTAAAATTAATCATTTTAATATTGTTCAGGTAGAAAATATATTCGTGTGAAGCTATCGAATGGTTTTATGAACAGTGCGATGGTTTACCGCTTATTGTCTGTTGAAAGATCGTTTGGCGGGGAAAATCCATAGCGGGCAATTGACTGTAAAGATCAAATACAAAGACAGTCATTCTGAAATAATTTTCCCCGTTTCAATAAATGGCAACCCGATTGTGAGATGCCTATAAAATTCCAAAAACATCATGATTTCAAAATAGGCTTTACGAATATCTTTCTTTCATTGATTAGGAAAATTCTGAACGGTTTTGGGAGCAAAAAGTTCGAACGAAAAACCGTCCGGATCGTAATTCAAATCGGCATGACCGTTAAATCGTGCAGGTAGGAGGCGTTTAATCAACTTGCTACCAAAACTGAGTTTTGTAGGTTCGTGAACCATTGGGCCACCTTTTTCGCGCCACGAAAAATGGAATTCGTTTTTTTCGATTGTCCAATTGATTTCCACGACGCCAGTTTTTGTAGAAAGTGCCCCATATTTAACTGCATTGGTGCTCAATTCGTGTAACGCCAAAGCCATGGAAAGAGCTGTTTGCGGCGATAGGGAAACCTGCGGGCCCGAAACGATAAATCTTTTTCCGGTTTTGTCATGGATATCAAGGCTGCTTTCGACAATCTGTTGGAGATCGGCACTGTTGGCTGCACCTTGCGTTAAAATATCCTGCGCATGGGCAAGTGCGTTAAGACGCACAGAAAAATTCTGTAGCGCTTTTGTCATCGACGTTTCTTCAGTCAGTGTCTGATTGGCTATACTTTGAACAATGGCCAGAATGTTTTTCACACGGTGGGCAAGCTCGCCGGAAAGAATGGCTTGTTTTTCCTGCGCCTCGCGTCTCTCCGTCACATCTTGCAAAACGCCTAAGATGCGGTGCTTCATTGAATTGCCGACATCTTTCGGAGCAGCTTCGGCCCAATAGCCGATCCAGCGTAATTGATCGGTATCTTTACGCTTGACCTGAAATTCGAGATGCGTGATCAAACTTTCATCTTGCCTCGTTTGCAACATCTGTTTTGCAATGTCGCGCGGATTGTCAATGATAACCGAATAAAAGTCACTTAACGGAAGCTCGGGACTTTCCTTAAAACCTAACAATTTCAAAAATTGTGGTGTCGCTTCGATCATGCTGCGATCGCGATCAATTTCAAAAGCTCCGATACCCGCTGCCTGTTGGGCGAGCCGCAGCCGCTCTTCGCTTAATCGTAATGATTCTGAATGGCGTTGTTCATCAGTCCGGTCACGAACAATTTTTAAAAATCCTTGTTGTTTGCCGTCATCACTATAAAGAGCCTGAAGGTCGCCCGATGCCCAGAATGTGCTTCCGTCTTTTCTTTGGTGAAAACGTTCAACAGCATCAATGCGATGAAGGCTGGCCATTTGTTGACGTGTTTCGGGAAGTTTATTTATCCGGTCTTCTTCGGTGAAGAGAATATCAAGAGGTTGCCCGATAGCCTCTTCGGGCTTCCAACCAAAAAGCTTTTCCGCCCCCGGACTCCAGCTCACGATGAGCCCGTTCATGTCTGCCGTCAATATTGCATAGTCCAAGGCATTATCGAGAATAAGCTGGTTACGCCAACCCTGTTTTTCAACACGCTTCATCATGGTTATCCAGACTCCGTTTTAATAACCTATGAATACTGTCATGTACAAACAGGTGTTTAACGTCATCCCGCTGTTCCCGTTAAGTTTTATACCATACAGTCAAAGCTTTGTTAACTCTCTAACCAAGAAGTTTATTGTAAAAAAATGAACCAAAAACAGGAATTTTTATATTTGAACAATTTATCATTCCCGTCAAAAAGCGGATTCTTGCCAATTCAAATTCCGATGAAGCATAGACAAGTTTAAAAACTTTCTTCCATAATTAATATGATAATTGATATAATTTTTTAAAGTTATTTTTTTATAAAAACAAAAATGCTATTATAACGGATGTTATTACAAAAAATTTTTGTATATAAAATTCTGGTAAAACATATTGATACATACAGAATTTCGTAACGTGCATCAGTATTATCAATTTTTATGCGTTTATAAAAACTCAATAAGAGTATTATTTTGTGAAAATTAATTTTTATTTTCGATAAAGAAGTATTTAAGAATCATTATTGGAATCGACATGAAAATTTTGATCAACTTTACATGTTTATTTTCGGTGATTCGTTCGAAAGAAGAAAAATAGATTTTTTCGTGCCATTATTCATTTGGTTATGGAGCTTTGTGGGGCCTGAAGGCATTTCCTGAAAAATAATAGCTATGTTATTAAACATATATTTTTTGGACCTATGAAGGCTTTTGAATAGTGATATTTTTTAATCACCGGTTCGGTTTTCATAACGCTTTTGCATTTCTCATTCGAATGTTAATGTTTAGCGAAAATCAACATAAAGATAGCTATCACCGAAGTAATAATCGGTGCCTTTCAGTTTAAAATCTGCGCCAGAACAAGATATTTTTATGAGCGGTTTAGCGTTGATGAAATAATGCTATTTTATTTGACACAAAAATCTGGTCATGTTTCTCTCGGAATTAATTAATATAGCATGAAAAGAATTCGGGTAATCTGGTTTGCTGATGAAACGGCTGTAAAATACCGGTTTTGAAAACCGGCTTTTAAAGTGAGGATATAATTATGGTGTCGAAAAAACATGGACGTTATGATTCCTATCTTGAACAGGCACGTAACCTTCCTCCGATCAAAACAGGTGTTGTTCACCCCTGTTCAAAAGAAGCCATGCTTGCCGCTATTGAGGCCTGGCAGGAAAAATTTCTGGAGCCGGTTCTGATAGGGCCTGAGCAAAAAATACGCAATGCAGCCAAAGCCGCCGGTGTCAAAATCGATGGTCTGGAACTGGTGCCAACCGAGCATAGCCATGCTGCTGCGCAAAAAGCCGTAGAATTGGCTGCCAGCGGAAAAGTTCAGGCACTTATGAAAGGTTCACTCCATACAGACGAATTGTTGAGTGCGGTGGTCAGTGCCCAATCAGGGTTGCGAACAGAACGGCGCATCAGTCATGTTTATGCGATGGATATACCGGCCTATTCCAAGCCGCTCCTTATCACCGATGCGGCAATCAATATCCGGCCCGATCTTGATGATAAACGCGACATTGTCCAGAATGCGGTTGATCTTATGCGCATTCTAGGGCTCGAAAAACCACTTGTTGCGGTTCTTGCTGCGGTAGAAACCGTTAATTCGAAAATGCCGGCCACCCTTGATGCAGCAGCCTTGACCGTTATGTCGATGCGTGGGCAAATTACCGGTGCAGTCGTGGATGGGCCGTTGGCGTTCGATAATGCGATCAATTTGAAGGCGGCGGAAATAAAAGGCATTGTTTCACCGGTAGCCGGAAAAGCCGATATCCTTTTGGTGCCGGATCTCGAGGCTGGCAATATGCTTGCCAAACAGTTGATGTATTTTGCCGACGCCGGTGCCGCCGGACTGGTTCTCGGGGCACGTGTTCCAATCATTCTTACCAGCAGATCGGACAAAGTGGAAGTGCGCCTTGCTTCTGCAGCTCTTGCAAAAATAATGGTCGAGCGGCGTTTCAAACTGGAGCACGCACACCATGAATAACCGGATTGTAACATTCAATTCCGGTTCTTCGTCGTTAAAGATCGGACTTTATGAAAATAATGGTGGCCGTGCAGAACGTCTTGGTAAAGGGTCGATTGATCTCAGGCGTAATTGTTTTTCATTCCGTATTGAAAAGACCGGCGACCAGATAGCGGCAGCACCGCTGCCGGAAAACGCCGATGACAAAGAAATGCTCAAGCAGGTGTTCGGCTGGCTTACTCAAAGAATGGAAATTGGAGATATCAAAGCTGTTGGTCACAGGATCGTTCATGGTGCCGATATCTTCAGGAGTGCCTGCGTCGTCAATGATAAAACATTGGATTATATGGAATCACTTATTCCGCTTGCTCCGCTGCATCAGCCTGCCAATCTCAGATTGATTTATCTTGTTAAAAAACTTTATCCTTCGCTTATGCAGACGGCATCTTTCGATACGGCTTTTCATCAAGGCCAAAGCGACAGGGTAAGGCGCTTCGCTATCCCGCGGATTTTACATAATCGTGGTATCAAAAAATATGGCTTTCACGGCCTTTCTTATCAGTATATTGCCGAACAGCTCCCGAAATTGCCAAAAGATGTCAGAACGCAAAACGTTGTTATTGCCCATCTTGGAAGTGGTGCCAGTCTTTGTGCATTGAAAAATCATCAAAGTGCAGAAACGACAATGAGTTTTACGACGCTTGATGGCGTGCCAATGGCAACGCGTTGCGGGGCGCTTGATGCGGGAGTGCTCATACATCTATTGCGTAACAATCGCCATAGTGTCAGCGATATGGAATATATGCTTTACCACTCCAGCGGCCTGCTTGGCATGTCCGGCATCAGCGCCGATTGCAGAGATCTGGTAAGTTCCGAGTTGAAGCAGGCAAAACAGGCGCTTGATGTTTTCAACTTGCGCATCGCTCAGGAAATTGCACGTTTGGCTGTCACGTTGCAAGGGCTCGACACCATCATTTTTACTGCCGGAATCGGTGAACACCAACCGGAGGTTCGTGAGGCTGTATTGGAGCAGTTGCGGTGGATGGGCATCGAAATCGATTATAAAGCCAATAATGCCAATCAATCCCGGTTGACGACATTCAACAGTCCGATTGCAGCATTTATTATTCCGACAGATGAAGAACAACGCATCGCCGATGATGCTGCCCGTCTGATTGACGAAAACGAAAAAACGCCGAATTGATTTTTTCATGTCGGCTTGAAGGTGTAACCAAAATAAAATGTGGTCAGCTTTTTCCGGAGGAAAACCGTTTCATCCTGTTAGCGTCCGCTTTTACGACGGAATATTTTTAAAAAATAAAAAGCGAAAAGCCTGTCCAATAGTGTGAGAGATTGAAAATCCCTGTTTCGGAATAAAGTGTGGCTACGTGCCTGTTTGTTCATCACGTAGTCGGTTAATCCGCTGAACGGTTTTGATAAAATCGCCGGATTATCCGAAGGAGTCTCAGGACTTTATTTTTTAAATCCATCAGCGCAATTTAATGGCTATTTTAATAGGCGATGCGGCTCTCGCTATTTGTGAAAAATCGCTAAACCAACGAATTCCGGATCATGCGGTTGAAGAACTATTTTCAAAACCCGTTATTGCCTTTGTTTGTTCTTTCAAGAATCATTGTCGTCACCGATGGGCATAGGCTATCCTTTATCCAAACGGCACTGAATATGCTTGCGCGTTTGAAGTTAATGGAAGCAGATCAATGGAAGTTTGTGCTATCACCGGATAGTTCCGGTGATAGCGTTTTTTACTCAATGTTTGTTCAAACGGTTGGCAATAAGGTCTTCGACCACCTGTGGTTCGGCAAGTGTTGAAATGTCGCCTAAATTTTCGAATTCATCTTCGGCAATTTTTCTGAGAATTCGCCGCATGATTTTGCCTGAACGCGTTTTTGGCAAACTTGGCGAAAACTGGATTTTATCCGGTGTGGCAATCGGTCCGATCTCGTTTCTCACATGTTTGATAAGATGTTGGCGTAATTCTTCGCTTGGTTCAACACCTTCCATGAGTGTCACATAACAATAGATTCCTTGCCCTTTGATCGGATGCGGATAACCGACAACCGCTGCTTCCGAAACGTTATGATCGGAAACAAGCGCCGATTCAACTTCCGCTGTTCCAAGGCGATGGCCTGAAACATTCAAGACATCATCGACGCGGCCGGTAATCCAGTAATACCCGTCATGGTCACGCCGGCAGCCATCACCGGTAAAATATTTGCCTTTATAGGTAGAAAAATAGGTTTCGACAAAACGGTTATGGTCCCCATAAATCGTCCGCATTTGTCCAGGCCAGGAATCGATAATGCATAAATTACCGTCGTTTTCGCCCTCAAGCACTTCTCCTTCGGTGTCTACAAGTTCGGGTTTGATACCAAAAAAGGGAAGTGTTGCCGATCCGGGTTTCAAATCGGTTGCACCGGGTAAAGGCGTAATCATATGGCCACCGGTTTCGGTTTGCCACCACGTATCGACGATTGGGCAGCGGTCATCACCGACTTTATGATAAAACCAGTTCCATGCTTCCGGATTGATTGGCTCGCCAACTGATCCAAGGATGCGCAGCGACGTCCGTTTTGACCGTTCGACATATTCGTCACCCGCTCCCATTAACGCACGGATAGCAGTCGGTGCGGTATAAAGGATATTGACCTTATGCTTGTCGACAACTTCCCAAAAGCGCGCCTGATCGGGGAAGTTCGGAACACCTTCGAACATAAGAGTTGTGGCACCGTTGCATAAGGGGCCGTAAACGAGATAGGAATGCCCGGTCACCCAGCCGACATCGGCTGTGCACCAATAAACATCGCCGACATGATAATCGAACACATATTCATGTGTCATGGAAGCATAAACGAGATAGCCACCTGTTGTATGCAGGACACCTTTCGGCTTTCCGGTCGAACCCGATGTATAAAGGATAAAAAGCGGATCTTCCGCTTTCATGCGCGCTGGTGGGCACTCGGTTTTCGCATTGGCCATTTCCTCATGATACCAGAAATCACGGCCCGGAGCCCAACCGATTTTTCCACCGGTTCTGCGCACCACCATCACCTGATTGACCAGCACATATTGGCGTGCGGCTATGTCAATCGCATGATCGACATTTTCTTTCAGCGGAATAGGTTTGCCACCCCTGACCCCTTGGTCGGCCGTAATGATAAAGGTGGATTCACAGTCAACAATACGTCCGGCAAGTGCTTCCGGCGAAAATCCGGCAAACACAACCGAATGTACTGCACCAATGCGCGCGCAGGCAAGCATCGCATAGGCTGCTTCAAGGATCATCGGCAAATAGATTGTTACGCGATCGCCTTTTTTAACGCCCCTTTTTTTTAAAATATTGGCAAACCGGCAAACGTTTTCGTAAAGTTCTTTATAGGTGACTTTTTTATCAATATAGGGGTTGTCACCTTCCCAGATCATGGCGACCTGATCGCCACGACTTTTCAAATGTCTGTCGATGCAATTATAACTGACATTGGTAACACCGTCTTCATACCATTTTATTGATACTCTTCCGCGAAAACTGGTATTTTTCACTTTTGTAAAAGGTTTGAACCAATCAATACGACGGCCATGTTTCGACCAGAATGCATCGGGATCTTTTATGCTTTCATCATACCATTGAAGATATGTTTCACGATCAATCAGGGCATTTTTCTTGATATTATTAGATACGGAATAGACATTATCCGACATTTTCTCCTCCTTTTCATGTTGCAATTCTCCTCGCGCAACATGTTGTTTATAAAAATTCATCGGGAATGAATGTTTTATACTTACAGTAAATGTTATCTTCGTTTTTATTGAAAGTTTTTAATTGATGTTTTTAAAAAACTTATTGTGAAGATTTCGAGAGAGGAAAATAGAAGAATTATTAATTATCAATTTTTGTCTGTTTTTTACTGAAAAAAATCCTTCAAGGCATCGATTTTCCGAAGCCGGGCAGTAGTTAAAATAATGAAGCAATAGAACTTCTAATTGTGCTCGGTAATTGAAAGGAAAAATCTATGTTGGATGAAAAATTGATACTCTCGCGTGAAGAGGCGCTTGAAAGTGGAACGGGTGGTAAAGGCAAGCGAATGGCAACGAAATCTGCGTCAAAGTCTTCGCTCGAAAACCCGCTTGATGCTTATCCCTGCCCACCTTATTCGACAGAAAAACAACAAGCTCCGGGACTTGCATCAAAGTTGACGCCAAAGGCCGATCACGGAGAGAAAAGTTACAAAGGCTCCGGTAAACTTCTAGGCCGGAAAGCCTTGATTACCGGTGGTGACAGCGGCATCGGAAGAGCTGTAGCAATAGCATTTGCTCGCGAAGGTGCCGATGTTGCTATCAATTATCTGAAGGAAGAGGAGTCAGACGCACAAGAAGTCATTAAGCTTATCGAAGAGGCTGGACGCAAAGGATTTGCAATTCCCGGTGATTTGACCGATCGGCATTTTTGCGAAAAATTGGTTGAGGAAGCAGTCCAAAAACTGGGCGGGCTTGATATTCTGGTCAATAATGCCGGCCGTCAACAGGCGGTGGAAGCCCTTGCCGATCTCACAGACGAATCTTTTGACAAAACGATGAAAACCAACATTTATGCACCTTTCCGCGTAACCAAAGCCGCGCTGCCTTATATTCCTGCTGGCGGTTCCATCATTATTACGTCTTCGGTACAGGCATTTGATCCGTCTGCAACCTTGTTCGACTATTCACAAACCAAGGCTGCCAATGTTGCTTTTGCCAAATCGCTGGCAAAACAGCTCGCTCCGAAAGGTATTCGCGTCAATGCCGTTGCCCCCGGTCCATTCTGGACACCGCTGCAACCGGCAGGTGGACAGCTTATGAAAGCCATGCCGCAATTCGGTTCAGAAACACCTATGAAGCGTGCAGGCCAGCCGGTTGAAATTGCGCCCCTTTATGTTTTGCTTGCATCCGAGGAAGCAAGCTATTGTTCGGGCCAGGTCTTCGGCGCTGCCGGTGGCAGTGGCATGGATAGCTGATTATTGGTGAACAATCGGCGGACGATGACCGAATATTGCCGAACCGACGCGCACACTTGTGGCACCAAAGGCAACGGCCGTTTCATAGTCCGCCGACATTCCCATTGATAATTTTTTCACTCCTGCTTCGTTCGCCAATTTTGCAAGAAGGGCAAAATAGGGGCCGGGATTTTCACCAACCGGTGGAATACACATCAATCCGATAATATCAAGATGATGGTCGTTCTTGCAGTGTTTGACAAACTCGACTGCCTCGTTCGGCGCGATACCGGCTTTTTGCGGCTCTTCTCCAATATTGACCTGCACATAACAAGGAAGCCTGCGGTTTTGTTTTGACATTTCTTCTTGAAGAAATTTTGCAATTTTTTCTCTGTCAACCGTTTCGATCACGTCAAAAAGCTGAACCGCTTCTTTTGTTTTATTCGATTGCAATGGCCCGATGAGATGGAGTTTGAGATCAGGAAATTCTTCGCGCAATTGCGGCCATTTGCTTTCGGCTTCCTGAACACGGTTTTCACCGAAAACACGTTGCCCTGCTTCAAGAAGCGGGTGAATATCTTCAACTCCGAAAGTTTTTGACACTGCAATGAGCTGAACGTCATCAGTCGCACGTTTTGCATCATTGCACGCTTTGGCGATGTTCTCTTTGACTTTTTGCCATTGTGCAATAACCGCATCCATAGTCATTTTCCCTTCTTCATCAATTTTAATGAATAAAAGCGCATAGAAATGGTTGACGCTTTCCTTAATCCGTGGTGAAGCACGTATTGAGTTTTTTGACCACATTTTGCAAGAGTATAATTGTAATGGCAACTGAACGCTATAATCCACGCGCGACAGAACAGAAATGGCAATCAATCTGGGGCGAAAAAGAAGTTTTCAAAACCGATAATAATGACCCGCGCGAGAAGTATTATGTGTTGGAAATGTTTCCCTATCCATCGGGACGCATTCACATGGGGCATGTACGCAATTATGCAATGGGGGATGTGGTTGCCCGTTATAAACGCGCCCGCGGATTTAATGTTTTGCATCCGATGGGGTGGGATGCTTTCGGCATGCCGGCGGAAAATGCCGCTATGCAACATAAAGTTCACCCGAAAGACTGGACCTATCAGAATATTGCTTCCATGAAAAAGCAGCTGAAGTCCATGGGGCTTTCTCTCGACTGGTCGCGCGAATTCGCAACCTGCGATGTCGAATATTATCATCGCCAGCAGATGCTTTTTCTCGATATGTATGAAAAAGGCCTTGTTGACCGCAAAACGTCCAAGGTCAACTGGGATCCGGTCGATCATACAGTGCTTGCAAACGAGCAGGTCATTGACGGGCGCGGTTGGCGTTCGGGTGCATTGGTCGAACAGCGCGAACTTACGCAATGGTTTTTCAAAATCACCAAATTCAGTCAGGAACTTCTGGATGGTTTGAATGGTCTTGATGAATGGCCGGAAAAAGTTCGCGTTATGCAACGCAACTGGATCGGCAAGTCCGAAGGAGCGCTGCTGCGCTGGAAAATTGCCGGCGACACACAGGTTGACGGATTTAACGAGATCGAGTGTTTTTCAACCCGTCCCGATACAATATTCGGTGCGTCGTTTATTGCTATTGCCGCCGATCATCCGATTGCCCGCAAACTCGCCGAAAAAAATGCGAAACTCAAAGATTTTATCGACGAGTGTCACCGCAAAGGAACTTCGACAGCGGAGATAGAAACCGCCGAGAAAAAAGGCTTTGATACCGGCTTGAAAGTCGTCCATCCCTTTGATGATAAATGGGAAATACCTGTTTATGTGGCTAACTTTGTATTGATGGAATATGGTACAGGTGCAGTTTTCGGTTGTCCTGCCCATGATCAGCGCGATCTTGATTTTGCCAATAAATATGAATTGCCTGTGCGTCCGGTTGTTTTGCCTGAAGGTGCGGATCCTGATAGTTTTGTTGTAACGGAAGAAGCCCATACCGAAGACGGTATTATGATCAATTCTAGCTTTCTCGACGGATTAAAGCCGAAGGCTGCCTTCGAGGAAGTGCTCAAACGTTTGTCAGGACAGATGTTGAATGGTCGACCGCAAGCCGAGCGCAAAGTTCAATTCCGTTTGCGTGACTGGGGTATTTCGCGGCAACGTTATTGGGGATGCCCAATTCCGATTATCCATTGTGATGATTGCGGGGATGTGCCGGTTCCACGTGCCGATTTACCGGTAAAATTGCCTGAGGATGTCACATTTGATAAACCGGGTAATCCGCTTGATCGCCACCCGACATGGAAATTCGTTAAATGTCCGCGTTGTGGCAAACCCGCACGGCGGGAAACCGATACGATGGATACATTTGTCGATTCTTCGTGGTATTACGCCCGCTTCACCGCTCCGTGGGAAAATGAGCCGACGAACAAGGACGCGATAAAGAAGTGGTTGCCGGTCGATCAATATATCGGTGGTATTGAACACGCTATTCTCCACTTGTTGTATTCGCGCTTTTTTATGCGGGCTATGAAAATGACCGGCCACGTCAATATTGACGAGCCGTTCAAGGGGCTCTTTACACAAGGCATGGTTGTTCACGAAACCTATCACAACAAGGACGGGTGGGTTGCACCTGCCGATATCCGGATAGAAGAGAAAGATGGCGTACGTCGTGCAACACTTTTATCCGATGGCAGTCCGGTTGAAATCGGTTCGATCGAAAAAATGTCGAAGTCGAAGAAAAATGTCGTCGACCCGGACGATATTATTTCCTCCTATGGTGCTGATACGGCACGGCTTTTCATGCTTTCCGATTCACCGCCCGAACGTGATGTTATCTGGACCGAAGCAGGTGCAGAAGGTGCCCACCGTTTTGTGCAACGTGTCTGGCGTTTGATTTCATCAAGTGCCGAAATATTGGCACATGTCAAACCGCAAGCCGGAACAAAAGGGGCAGCACTTGATATTTCCAAAGCGGCTCACCGCACACTTGCGAAAGTGGCAGATGATATTGAAAAGCTTGCTTTCAATCGTGCAGTGGCACGCCTTTATGAACTCGTCAACAAGCTCGCTCCCGAGTTGCAAAATCTGGAACAGGCCGATGACGAAATGAAGGCTGCCTTAAGACAAGCACTGGATTTCTTCATCATCATGATTTCGCCAATGACTCCACATCTGGCGGAAGAATGTCATGCAACTTTGGGAGAGAAAAATCTGGTTGCCCAAATGCCGTGGCCACACTACGATCCTGCTTTAATTGTGGATAACGAGATAACTATCCCGATCCAGATTAACGGGAAAAAGCGTGGTGATTTGACAATTGCACGCAATGCGGATCAATCTACCATCGAAAAGGCTGTTCTTGCGCTTGATTTTGTGCAATCAAATCTGGCAGGCAAGAAGCCGAAGAAAATTATCGTAGTTCCACAGAGGATCGTCAATGTTGTTGCCTGACCATATTCTGAATAGCATCAGACCCATAACAACTGCTGTACTATTGGGGACAACGCTCGCCATATCGGCCTGCACTGTTCAGCCTCTCTATCACGGGGACTCGAACGGGGCGGCGCAAATGAATGTTTCACCGTCCATCCGCTCCAAATTGTCAGGTGTTGTGATTGACGCGCCGACCGACCGGTTTAACCAATTGGTTCGTAACCGGTTGATTTTCTTGTTGAATGGTGGTGCAGGAGAGCCTTCTGCTCCAACCTATCAGCTCTCGCTCGGCACAAGTTTCAGTATTCGTACTGCAGTCCAGATGGATATTGGCGATACGACCGATCGTACGGGGCGTGCATCTGCCGGTGCTGTCGATGGTCGTTCGACTTATGTCTTGAAAGATATGAAAAATAATCCTCTCGCACGGCGGACACGGACTGTCAGTGCGTCGTTCGATCGGCCTCGTCAGGAATATGCAAACTTGCAAGCAGAAGAGGATGCCAAGAAACGTGCAGCGGAAGAGCTCGCCGAGCAAATCTTCTTGTCTTTGGCTCAGGATATGTCGAAGTTGAAATGATTCGTTATTCCGGCAGATGAAAAACACTGCCGGAATTTTTTTAAAAAATTTTACAATCAGGTTTTTTTAACCTTTCTGTCGCGTGAAGTTACCCTGTTTTTATGCGGCAGTGAGAAATAAAGCTATTTTATCCCATTCAGTCCGGTAGATTCCGGTCTCTTTCCGATCCTTGCGCTTTACCTCTAAATCTTTCCGTTAAAAGCCGTTGAGAAAATTCGCAAACTTGGTTTTGCTTGCTCCTGCAATTCAAGAATTGGCTGCATCAATTGTGCGAACGTGGCGTCTCTGTCAAAACGCCCGTTTTTTATTGCAAACAATATCCGTTCCTAAAAAGAGTGATCAAACAAAGCCGAATAAAGTCAATGATATTCGTTCTGGAATTGGCTATGTGACATGGAATGATTTTCGGCACATCTGTATCCATTATTTTGTGCGCGGCATAACGAAATTTATCGGATAACCAACCTGAATCTGTAAGTTGTTTTAAATATGCGGTTACAGCTCAGTTCGAGTGGATGTCTGTTTTTGGAAAGTAAATTAACAACGAACATTATTTTAATTGAAAAAAGCAATTCGGTTGAACGTGAGGTCAACTAATAAATTATAACGCTTAGTAAAATAGGAATTTTAGAGATATGAAATAGTTTATCATAAATAATTTAATTATGAAAACGTAAAAATAAAAGTGGTAAAAGAATTTATTTTCTATTTACCACTCTCATTGATAGCTAATTGAATTCAACTGTTATCTGTTTTTATTGCAATAACATTCATCCGATAGTCTGGCCGGTTTTTTCCCAGTCTTTCATGAAAATTTCAAGGCCTTTGTCCGTAAGCGGGTGTTTTATCAGCAATTTCATGATTGAAGGCGGGATTGTTGCGACATCGGCGCCGATAAGGGCAGCTTCCTTGACATGATTGACTGTACGGATAGAGGCAGCGAGAATTTGTGTCTTGAAGTCATAATTGTCAAAAATTGTCCGGATTTCACCAATGAGATCCATGCCATTCAATCCGATATCATCAAGCCGTCCGATGAAGGGGGAAACGAATGTTGCACCGGCTTTTGCCGCAAGCAATGCCTGATTGGCGGAAAAACACAAGGTCATATTGGTTTTCAAGCCCTTGGCGGAAAGAGCTTTACAAGCTTTCAATCCGTCAAATGTCAGCGGAAGTTTGATGCAAATATTGTCGGCAACTTTTGCCAATATTTGCGCCTGTTTCATCATTCCGTCAAAATCGGCAGCGGTAACTTCCGCAGATACGGGGCCGTCAACGAGCGCACAAATTTCTTTCGTTACCTCGATAATATCACGTCCGGATTTCAAAATAAGTGATGGGTTGGTTGTTACACCGTCGACAAGACCCAGATTGTTAAGTTCCGAAATTTCCTCAATAATGGCAGTATCAACAAAAAATTTCATGGGTTAGCTCCCGAGCTTTCTTATGCGGCCTGATATTTGGCGATTTGCTGTGATTTTCTTGTTATGATCCATTGTTTTATGCAAAAGCAAGTCCAACATGACGCTAGCGATGACAAAAACCGAATCAAAGACACCAAAAACCGTTTCAGTGTTGGTACCGATGCCGGCAGAAACAGCCTATAGTTATTCGGTGCCGGATAATATGGAAGTCCAAGTCGGTTCGATTGTGCGCGTGCCTCTGGGGCCAAGAGAAGTTGCCGGCCTTGTTACCAATGAGGCAAATAGCGATAACAAAGTGTCAGTTAAAAAATTGCGGCCGATTTCCGATTTGTTCGATTGTCCGCCACTGCCGGCCGACATGATGCGTTTTATCCATTTCGTTTCCGATTATACCCTTTCGCCTCCCGGAATGGTGGCACGCATGGCTTTGCGCGTTCCTGCGGCATTCGATCCGGAGCCGGCCATTCCGGGATTGCGCTATTGTGGTGGTAAAGTCGAAAAAATGACGGCTGCACGCAAACGCGTTCTCGAACTTGCACAAAATGGTCTGGCCTGGACAAAATCGGGGCTTGCCCACGCGGCGGGAACGTCGACAAGTGTTGTAGAAGGGTTGAAAAATTCCGGCGTATTCGAGGAAATCGAAATGCCGCCACCTCCTGTTGTGGCGCTCCCCGATCCGGACTATTCAAGTCCGACACTCGAGAAAGCACAAAAGCTTGCCGCCGATACATTGATAGAAGCTGTTGACGGAGATTGTTTCAAAGTTTTGCTGCTTGATGGTGTTACCGGTTCGGGCAAAACGGAAGTTTATTTTGAAGCTGTCGCGCAAGCTCTTAAAAAAGGCAAACAAGTTCTCATTCTCTTACCCGAAATAGCGTTGACCCAACAGTTTCTGGATAGATTTGAAAGCCGTTTTGGTGCGCCGCCTGCCGAATGGCATTCCGATCTTACGCCTAAACAGCGCGAACATGTCTGGCGACAGGTCATTGAAAAGCGCGTGCAGGTTGTTGCAGGAGCGCGGTCTGCCCTGTTTCTTCCCTTTGAAAATCTGGGACTGATTATTGTCGATGAAGAACACGATACTGCCTATAAACAGGAAGACCGTGTTTTTTATAATGCGCGTGATATGGCTGTGGCGCGTGGCTCGTTTGGCGGTTTTCCGGTTGTTTTATCTTCTGCAACCCCTTCTGTAGAAAGCAAAGTCAATGCTCTTCAGGGGCGCTATCAGGCGGTTCATCTGCCTTCCCGTTTCAGAAAAGCTGCTATGCCGGATTTGCGCGCTATCGACATGCGCAAAAACGCTCCTCCCTCGGGCAGATTTTTGTCGCCACCACTTGAACTTGCCATGCGTCAGGTGCTTGATCGCAAAGAACAGGCGCTGATATTTCTTAATCGCCGCGGCTACGCCCCTTTGACTTTATGCCGCGTTTGCGGACACCGCTTCCAATGTCCGAACTGCTCAAGTTGGCTGGTGGAACACCGTTTTCGCGGCCAGCTTATGTGTCACCATTGTGGCTATCATGAACCGATACCTGAAGCTTGTCCCGAATGCGGGACACTTGATCATCTGGTTGCCTGTGGTCCGGGGGTTGAAAGAATTGCCGAAGAAACATTGAAGCTATTTCCCGAGGCACGCATTCTGGTTTTGTCGACCGATCTGGTTGGCGGCGTCAAAAGATTAAGGCTCGAGCTTGAAGCAATTTCAAAAGGCGAGGTGGATATTGTTATCGGAACACAACTCGTTGCCAAAGGCCACCATTTTCCGGGTATTTCACTCGTCGGTGTTGTTGACGCGGATTTGGGACTTTCAAATGGCGACCCGCGCGCGGCCGAACGTACATTCCAGTTGTTGTCCCAGGTTACCGGTCGCGCTGGTCGCACAGGGCTGAAAAGCCAGGGTTTGATACAAACCTATCAGCCCGATCACCCCGTTATGCAAGCCATTATTTCGGGGGATACCGAAGCTTTTTATAAAAGAGAAATTGACGAGCGGGCACGCCACAATCTTCCGCCTTTTGGACGTCTTGCAGCCCTTATTGTTTCATCGGAAACCCGCAGTGACGCTGAAGCCCATGCACGTGCATTGCGTCAGGCTGCGCCATCAGCCGGTGAAATATCTGTTCTGGGACCGGCTGAAGCGCCCTTGGCATTGGTTCGTGGAAGATACCGTTTCAGACTGCTTTTGCAAGGAAGCCGCCGCGCCGATATGCAATCTTTTATTCGTGCGATGCTTGCCCGCGGTCCAAAAATTCGTGGTACAATACGAGTGCAGGTTGACATTGATCCGCAAAGTTTCATTTAATGCTCTTGCTTTTGACTTGAAGTAACGAAATGGTATCGGTTGGAAAAATTTTAAGCTGATGCGTTGGCAAATCGTATCCAGAGGATCGTAACGATGCGTTTTTTATTGGTGTTATCGGCGTTATTGTTTTCGATAAGTCCGGTTTTTTCTCAATCCGTTTCCGAAGTTATCGGCCACGACAGCCAGAACAATAAAAAAAGTGCCGATGTTACAGTTTTTGTCTTTGCCTATAGTATGCTCAAAGAATCGGACAAAGTGTTTATGCCGATGATTGAGGAACCGGCTAACAGCATGATGAAAGTCTGTAAAAAACCGACAAACAAAGCCAAACAATGGGTCTATATGAATATTGTCCAGCAATATGATCATATTTTGAAAGAGGTTTATCAGCTTGAGAAGGGATTGAGTATCAACGGAAAAGCTGAACCGGGCCCGGCTGCGAGTCGCATGACAACAACTTTAAGCCAACGCCGTGATATGATGGAAACGGCCCGTGCACTTGATCTTTCTGCCGAAGTGGTGGAGGTGCGCATGGAAGCCAATGACGCCTTGATGGATAAGGCATTGATCGAAACCGGAGATACTGTCGCTTCTTCGGCATTTGATACTTTCAAGGAAACCAATACTGCAAAAATAAAATCCGTGCCTCAGGACATCGGGAAAATGTTGCAAGACAACTGCCTGAAAGATCCGGGGGGAGAAGAAAATTTTATAACCTCTCCTGCCCAATAATATCCGTTCCTATTTTCTTTTGCAGGAAAGCATGCATATAGAATTATCATATATGCTTTTTTTAAACGTGTGCGAAATTCGGCCTTTAGAGGATCTGATGGTGGGTAATCATGATTGAACTTTACTTTCCCCAAAGTTGCGGAGAATGGATTGCATGGCTCGTGGCATGGGGGTTCGTGTTTATCGGCATATTCTATTTTTTCTGGCCGAAAGTCGCTATGCGTATGTTCTGGACCTATCCTCAACAAGAATCAGCATCATTGCTTGCAGCCGTACGGGGAAATATGGGGGGTGTTCCGCTCGGAATAGGAATCGGTTATTTATTGTTTGCACAACCTTTTTTAGCCGTCGCGCTATTTTTGGCAGCATTTTTCGCTCTCGTCGGACGGCTTGCCTCATTTATAATTGACAAAAGCTTTTCTGGCTTTAATGTCATTGCGCTATCGATCGAAATAGTGTTTTCAATAGCTAGTTTTGTTTATGCTTTCGGTTTTGTAGCTTAAATATTAAAAAAATAAGGCGTAGTTTTAAAAAGCAGCCTGTTGCGGTGTTGCGAGTCGCAATTGTGTATGCTAGATGCCTATCAACTTTTAATATTTGAATAGCGGTTATATACCGGCAACGTAAAAAGTTATCTGGCATTACCGGGTTGGCGGGTTTTTCAAGTCAACTCTCTGCTAAGGGGAAAGACAGGATAGAGTGTCAAAATCGTCTTCGCTAACATCTGCAGTAGCCGAGCGTTATGCTACATCACTTTTTGATCTGGCACATGAATCCAAGTGTGTCGATGCAGTAGAAAAAGAACTGTCTTCATGTCTTTCATCGATCGAATCAAATAGCGATTTGAAACGTCTGGTTTTCAGCCCCGTTTTTTCGTCAGTCGAACAGGAAAAAGCGGTAGCTGCTTTATGTAAAGAAGCAGGAATGGGCAAAAATACCGCCAGTCGTTACGTCGCCAATTTTTTATGTGTTGTTGCATCGAATAGGCGGCTTTTTTTATTGCCGGCCATTGTTTCTGCCTTTCGTGGTCTTGCCGCAAAATTCCGCGGGGAAATATCGGCGGAAGTTGTTTCGGCACAGAAATTGAGTTCAGCTCAGGAAAAAGAGCTGAAAGCAACATTGAAAGCAGTGGCAGGCAAAGATGTCAGCCTGCGTACAACTGTTAATCCGGATATATTGGGTGGCCTTATCGTCCGACTCGGTTCGCGTCAGATCGATACGTCACTGTCATCGAAATTGTCTTCGCTTAAGCTTGCACTGAAAGAGGTCGGCTGATGGATATTAAACCGTCGGAAATATCTAAAATCCTGAAGAGTCAAATCGAAAATTTCGGTAAAGAGGCCGAAGTTTCCGAAGTTGGCCAGGTTCTGTCTGTGGGTGACGGTATCGCCCGTGTTTATGGCTTGGATAATGTTCAGGCCGGTGAAATGGTCGAATTTCCTGGTGGTGTGCGTGGCATGGCGCTCAACCTCGAGAGAGATAATGTCGGTGTTGTTATTTTCGGCTCCGATCGTGATATTTGTGAAGGCGATACAGTCAAGCGTACGAAAACAATTGTTGATGTTCCCGTTGGTCCGGAACTTCTCGGTCGTGTTGTCGATGCTTTGGGCAATCCGATTGATGGCAAGGGTCCGATCAATGCCAAAGAACGTCGCCGTGTCGATGTAAAGGCGCCGGGCATTATCCCACGTAAATCGGTTCACGAACCGATGTCGACAGGTCTTAAGGCTATCGACGCTCTCATTCCTATCGGGCGCGGACAGCGTGAATTGGTGATCGGTGACCGTCAGACGGGTAAGACTGCTATTCTGCTTGATACATTTCTCAACCAGAAGCCCGCACATGACCAGAATATTGAAAAAGACAAACTTTATTGCGTTTATGTCGCCGTCGGACAGAAACGTTCGACTGTTGCCCGCTTTGTAAAAGCGTTGGAAGAACGCGGTGCACTTGATTATTCGATCATTGTTGCTGCGACTGCTTCCGAACCGGCTCCGATGCAATTTATTGCACCATTTGCCGGTTGTGCAATCGGTGAATATTTCCGTGACAACGGTATGCATGCTTTGATCGGTTATGACGACCTGTCGAAACAGGCGGTTGCCTATCGTCAAATGTCATTGTTGCTTCGCCGTCCGCCGGGGCGTGAAGCTTATCCGGGCGATGTCTTCTATCTGCACTCCCGTTTGCTTGAACGCGCAGCCAAGATGAACGATGCCCACGGTGCCGGATCGTTGACAGCACTTCCTGTCATTGAAACACAGGCCAATGATGTTTCTGCCTATATTCCGACCAACGTTATTTCTATTACAGATGGTCAGATATTTCTTGAAACAAATCTGTTCTATCAAGGTATCCGCCCGGCAGTGAATGTCGGTTTGTCGGTTTCGCGTGTTGGCTCTGCAGCCCAGATCAAGGCAATGAAGCAGGTAGCAGGTTCGATCAAGGGCGAACTCGCACAATATCGCGAAATGGCGGCGTTTGCCCAGTTCGGTTCCGATCTTGATGCTTCAACGCAGCGTTTGCTCAATCGTGGTGCACGATTGACCGAACTGTTGAAACAACCGCAATTCTCGCCATTGAAGACAGAAGAACAGGTTGCTGTTATTTTTGCCGGTGTGAATGGTTATCTCGACAAGCTGGCGGTCAATCAGGTCAGCAAGTTCGAACAGGGACTTTTGGCGCTGATGCGGACCGACCACAAGGATGTTCTAGACGGTATTCGTAAAGAGCAAAAATTGACCGACGAGCTTAAAAATAAGCTGACAAGCATTTTGCAAGCTTATTCCAAGAATTTTTCTTGACCTAATGATGGGACGGTTTAATGGCTTCGCTAAAAGATCTTAGAGATCGTATTGCCTCGGTTAAGGCGACGCAGAAAATTACCCGTGCGATGCAAATGGTCGCTGCGGCAAAGCTGCGTCGCGCCGAAGAGGCAGCAGAAGCAGCGCGTCCGTATGCGCAACGTATGGCCGCGGTGCTTGCCGATCTCGCTTCACATATTGGAGCAGAAGATGCACCCAAACTAATGGTTGGGACCGGCAAAGACGACGTTCACCTTCTTATCGTTTGCACCGCAGAACGCGGTCTTTGTGGCGGGTTCAATTCCCAGATTGCCCGTCATGCGATAGAACATATCAAGCTGCTTCAGGTTCAGGGCAAAACTGTAAAAATTCTGACTGTGGGAAAAAAAGGTTTCGATATTTTGCACCGCGATTATGGTCGCTTTATTGTTGACCATGTGAGCTTGCGCGAAGCAAAGCACCTCAAATATTCGCACGCCAAGAATGTTGCTGATAAAGTTATCGAAATGTTCAAAAAAGGCGAATTTGACGTCTGCACTTTGTTCTATTCCGAGTTTGTGTCGGTTATCAATCAACAACCGACCTCCCAACAGCTCATTCCGGCTCCGAAAGACGAAGAGGATGAAGACATCCAGAACCAGAAAGTTGTTCCTGCGGTCTATGCTTATGAACCGGATGCGGCAACAATTCTGACCACGCTTATCCCCCGTAACATCGGAGTGCAAATTTTTCGGGCTCTGTTAGAAAACGGAGCAGGTGAGATGGGCGCCAAGATGAGCGCGATGGATAATGCAACGCGCAACGCCGGTGAGATGATCAATAAACTGTCGGTCACATATAACCGTCAACGTCAGGCTCAGATCACGACAGAACTGATAGAAATTATTGCGGGCGCAGAAGCGCTCTAATATGGAAGGTAAGGATCGATGGCAAAAGCGGCGACCTCAAAGACGGCAGCCACAAAGGCTGCGGAAAAGAAAGTAACAGCAAAAGCTGCTGCCAAACCGGCAGCCTCGAAAGCTTCAGCCAAAACGGCAGCTCCGCACGCGGATACGAAGTCGGCATCTGCTGGTGAAAATAAAGGTACCTATAAGCTTGATACAACAAAAGGCGTTGTCGGGCATATCACGCAGATTATCGGTGCTGTTGTCGATGTTCAGTTCGATGGTCATTTGCCGAAGATTCTGAATGCTTTGGAAACAGCCAATCTTGGTCATCGGCTGGTTCTTGAAGTTGCCCAACACCTTGGCGAGAATACAGTTCGCACAATTGCGATGGATACAACCGACGGTCTGGTTCGCGGACAAGAAGTCGTTGATACCGGCGCTCCTATTTCGGTTCCGGTCGGCGAAGCAACGCTCGGCCGCATCATGAATGTTATCGGTGAACCGGTTGACGAAGTCGGACCGATTAAATCCGACAAAATCCGTGCGATTCACCAACCGGCTCCCGCTTATGTCGATCAGTCGACAGAATCGGAAATTCTGGTTACCGGAATCAAGGTGGTTGATCTTCTCGCACCTTATTCAAAAGGCGGTAAAGTCGGTCTGTTCGGTGGTGCCGGTGTTGGTAAAACAGTTCTTATTATGGAGCTCATCAACAACATCGCCAAGGCACATGGCGGTTATTCGGTTTTTGCCGGTGTCGGTGAACGTACCCGTGAAGGCAATGACCTTTACCACGAAATGATCGAGAGTCACGTGAATGTTGATCCGAAAGAACATGGCGGATCTGCAAAAGGCTCAAAATGCGCTCTGGTCTATGGACAGATGAACGAATCACCGGGAGCTCGTGCCCGTGTAGCACTTTCAGGCTTGACGGTTGCTGAAAGCTTCCGTGATGACGGTCAGGATGTTCTGTTCTTCGTAGATAATATTTTCCGCTTTACTCAGGCAGGTTCCGAGGTTTCTGCTCTTCTGGGCCGCATTCCTTCGGCCGTGGGCTATCAGCCGACTTTGGCTACCGATATGGGTGCTTTGCAGGAACGTATTACAACGACCAACAAGGGGTCTATTACGTCTGTTCAGGCGATTTACGTTCCTGCCGACGATTTGACCGATCCGGCTCCGGCAACATCATTTGCCCACTTGGATGCAACAACTGTTTTGTCGCGCTCCATTGCTGAAAAAGGCATTTATCCTGCTGTCGACCCGTTGGATTCCTCGTCTCGTATGCTTGATCCACTGGTTGTCGGTGAAGAACACTATAATGTTGCTCGCCAGGTGCAAACGATTTTGCAACGCTACAAATCGTTGCAGGATATTATCGCCATTCTCGGTATGGACGAGCTCTCGGAAGAAGATAAGCTTGTTGTCGCACGTGCCCGCAAGATCGAACGTTTCCTGTCTCAGCCATTCCATGTTGCAGAAGTGTTCACAGGTGCTCCGGGCAAGCTTGTTCCTCTTGAAGATACGATCAAGGGCTTTAAAGGCCTTTGTGCTGGCGAATATGATTATCTTCCGGAATCAGCCTTCTATATGGTTGGCTCGATTGAAGAGGCTGTTGAAAAAGCTCAGCGTCTTGCCGAGCAAGTTTCGTAATAAAAATTGGTTCTGTCGCCTTTTATATTGGCGGCAGAACCGTTTGCAGTGCTTTGCCCGCGTGGGAAAATATGTTTTTGCACTGCAAATAGTTTGAAATCTTCCGGTCTTTAAGGACTTTGCGGATTTTACTGTTTGTCGTTAGGGTAAGGTGACGAAAGATATGGCTAAATCATTTTTATTTGAGCTGGTTTCTCCAGAACAATTGCTGCTTTCGGAACAAGCACAGGAAGTTGTTTTGCCGGGCAGTGAAGGTTATATGACCATTCTTCCGGATCATTCACCTGTTATGACTTCGGTAACTCCGGGGGTCATCACGGTAAAAACGGCAACCGGTCAAATGTCTTTTGTTGTCTATGGCGGTTTTGCCGATATTAACAGGCATGGTTGTTCGTTACTCGCCGAGTCCGCTGTTTCACTTGAAAAATTCGATGAACAAGACTTGGAACGTCGTATCAATGAAGCGCGAGATGTCTTTAACGAGGCAGAAAACGACGAAGCGCGCAATAAAGCAGAAGACTTCCTCCATCAATTGACATCTGTCGAAAACGTTATATCGACGATCTGATCATTCGGCGCTATTTAACAATTGTCATTTTACTTTTTTCCGGCATTGTCCGATTGCGCCCCTTTGCGCATCATACGTTCACGATTTTTCTAAGACGCCAATATTTCCGGAATCAAATTCTATCTCCGAACCTATCTCTCTTTTTGCTATGTCAGCTTACAAATAGCCGGATATCTACGTGGGACATTTTGTTTTGTTTGGCATCATTTCTCCGCTTTCAAAACTTCCTTGATTCTTTTTTGAGGGCGGAAGGGCAATGTGAATAGCGAAGAAGAAAACCGTTAATCGACAAATTGCGATTGTGATATAAACTGTTATTGACAACCTCACGCATCGGCGGCTTTCGACGAACGAAAAGCGCGAATTCAGTTGCATTCAACAAAACAATTTGCCGTCGGTGCAGACAGTGCATTCTCGGAAAAATTGTAGCCGGCGGAGCTTATCATCAACAGGCCGTTCGTTTTTCCTAAAAAAGAATTCACTTTGATATATTTTTGTACATTGAAGCAAAATCGAATCTCGAATTGGAGAAATCGGATTTTTGTCATAGTTTTTCAACAGCCGCTTGAGATTGTCGGTTGTACATTGGAATAAGCAGAAACCAGATGTTGCGCCTTGACCTCCTGCTGGTAATTCAAGCAGAACTTCATCAACGAATTAGGGAAATGCCATTTCAAGATGTGCTGTCACCTGAATTGTAAGAGCAGGCTATATAGTATTCGATTCATTGATGCGGCTGAATTCTGCAGACGATTGTCTATTTGTTCAACCGATGTTGCGGAAAGGCGAGGCACTTTATTCCGCGTTGTGAAAACAGCAGAATATTATGTGACAGAAACAACGTAAGATTATTTATTTTTCCTTTTTCAATTATTGACCAACAAATGCCACAATCAGTGCTTGAATAACGAGAGCCGGTTTCCGGCATCGAACAAATAAAAATCCCTAACCGATGAATGAGAACAACTGCGTTCCATGTGAATGGCGGTTGCAATCAGCTTTCAAAAACCGGTTCAACCCTTTGTGAGCAATAAGGAAGTGAATTGCGAATGTTATTTTAGACTTATATATGTCGCATCATAATCATTAGCATCCTACCTAAATTCTCCGGAAAAGATAATGAAAAACGCAACTCAATCAGTGCTGTTTATCGATTTGCTATTCAAAGTGAGCCGAAAATTGAGAAATCTGCTGGATACGCGCATTCGTGATCACGGTTTGACTTTGGCACGTGCATTGACCTTGTCAGCATTGAAAGATCAGGACGATTTTTTTCAAAAAAACCTGGCTGAAGAATTGGGCATAGAACATGCGACATTGGTCCGACTTATCGATGCATTGGAAGAGCAGGGCTTGGTCATAAGAAATGTTGCTGAAGATGACCGGCGTGCCAAACGGGTTACCTTGACGCCAAAGGGAAGAAAACTTGTCGAGGGGATAGAAGCTTATGCAGCCGAACTCAGTGAAACAGTGATGTCGGATATTCGGGAAACGAGTGTCAAAGAGGCGATGGATGTTCTTGAGCACATAGCCGACGCTGTCGGGAAAGAAGGACGCATATGAGTACGGGCGTTCTGCCACTTCCCGATGACGAACGGGAACCGCCGTTTCCGAAGCCTGGCAAAATTTTCGCTGGTCCTATCCACCGGTGTCTGATTTATATTTTTGCGGCAAGTCTTCTGCAATGGGTATATGGACTTGGCGCCAATATGGTGCAATCCAATATTACCCAGTTGACAGGATTTTTCCACGCCACCGTCGAAGAAACGACATGGCTTGTCGGCGCCTATATGGCTCCCAATGTCAGTCTTGCTATTTTTCTTATCAAAATTCGTAACCAGTACGGCTTGCGGCTTTTTGCCGAGTTGTCGATCATCGGCTTTTTATTAACCTGTATATTGCATTTGTTTGTAACAAGCCTGCAATCAGCCATTATAATCCGTTTCTTTGCTGGTATTGCAGCGGCACCGATGTCGTCGCTCGCTTTTTTCTATATGATCGAAGCATTTGCTCCGGCCAAGAAGCGCACAGTCGGCTTGAGCCTCAATTTGATGAATATTGCCCTTGCCGTACCACTATCGAGACTGGTTTCGCCGGCATTAATTGATCACGCAGGCTTCCATGCATTATTTGCTTTGGAAATGGGGCTCGCTCTCATCGGTTTCGGATGCATTTTCTATTTGCCGCTAACGCCGATCAAAAGAGCCAAAGTCATCGAAAAAATAGATTATTTGAGCTTCGGCTTGATTGCCATCGGTCTCGGTATCAATGCAGCCATTATGCCGGTCGGTAAATTATACTGGTGGCGCGATGTTTCTTGGATGGGCTGGTGGTTGGCGATTGCGGTTTTCTGCCTTATGGCGGCGGCCGTTATCGAGCTCAATCGCAAAAATCCGTTGATTGATTTGCGTTGGCTATTCAGCAAGGAAATGTTGCACATTGCAATCGTTCTCCTGATGTTCAGGATTCTGCTTTCGGAACAAGCAACATTGGCATCGAACTTTTTCAATTTGTTCGGCCTTCTCAACCGCGAAATGGAAGTGATGCACGCAGGAGTCGTTGTCGGAACCGTTCTCGGGGGACTTGCCTGCGCAATATTTTTCAAGCCGGGTCGAGAGGACCTGTTTCACGTCATCGCGCTTATTCTGCTTGCCGCCGGTTCGTTTATGGATAGTCATGCAACCAATCTTACGAGGCCCGACCAGATGATTTTAAGTCAGGGCATGATCGGTGTGGGCTATGCATTATTTTTGCCTCCGTCAATGTCGAAGGGGTTGGCAACAGCAATTGCCAGAGGTCCCCAATATATTTTGAGTTTTATTGCGGTATTCCTGTTTACCCAAAATACGGGCGGGCTAATGAGCTCGGCCTTTTTTGGCAGCTTGCAAATCGTATTCGAAAAATACCATTCCAATATTCTGACCCAGCAAAGTGTTATGAGCAATCCGATTGTGGCAGCTAATGTTGATAAGCTTTCTCAAGCTTACGGACACGTTATCAATGATCCGGTTCTGTTACATGGTGAAGGCTTGGCCGAACTGGCAAGAAGATCGACACTCGAGGCCAATGTGTTGGCTTATAATGATGTGTTCCGCCTTTATTCCTGCATCGCTCTCGTTGTTCTGGTGATGTTGCTGATCAGAATGGCGTTGCGGGGATTTAAAACAATGCGTGACAAAAAGGCCCAATTATCGACACAACCAGCCTGATAAAGCTCGGGCACGAAAATGCGGATGAATTAGAATGATACGATATTTACGTTCCAAAGCGACGGCTGTTTCCATTATTGCCGGTATTTGCGGGATATTGTTGATATTATGGGCATGGCAATTGCCGCCTTTTATCAGCAGTATCGAAACCACAGATAATGCCTACGTCAAAGGTTTCGTAACGATGATCAGCCCGCAAGTAGCCGGCAATATATCAAGCGTGAAAATCAAAGATTACGAGCGTGTCAAAGAAGGTGAGCTTCTTATCGAAATAGAAGATCGTATTTTTAAACAAAGGGTCGAACAGGCGGTAGCAGTACTCGATTCCAAAAAGGCAGCGCTTGCAAGCTCCTACCAACAGGAGGAATCGGCAAAGGCCGATATACGTTCGGCAGAAGCAGCCTTCACCAAATCGGAACTCAATTGGAAACGCGTCGAACCATTAACGCAACGAGGCGTGTCATCGCAAAGCAGCGAAGATTCTGCCCGTGCCGACCGTGACCAGAAAAGTGCGGAACTGGAAGTCAGAGTGCAAGCTTTGAAAAAAATCCTTGTTGATCGGGAAGGTTTGAAAGCCGATGTTGAAAGCGCCGAAGCGGCCGTCGAACTTGCAAAAATAGATCTTGATCATACCAAAATCTATTCTCCACGCGATGGACGGGTTGGTGAAGTGGGTGCCAAACTTGGCCAATATGTCACAGCCGGAACCCAGCTTCTGGCCGTCGTCCCCGATGATGTCTGGATTGTCGCCAATTACAAGGAAACGCAATGCGCCAATATGAAAATCGGCCAACCTGTGGTGTTTTCGGTTGACGCTTTGGACGGATACAAAATGAAGGGGCATGTTGTCCGTTTTTCACCGGCTGCCGGTTCGGAATTTGCGGTTTTGAAACCGGATAATGCTACAGGAAATTTCACCAAGGTTGCCCAGCGTATTCCTGTCCGCATCGAGGTTGATCCCGACCAGAAATATATCGACCGGCTGATCCCCGGCATGTCGGTTATTCCTCACGTCGATACATCTGTCGATCCGGTAAAAGATAAGAAATAATATGCCACATTGAAGCACATTCCATAGATTCATTGATTGAAAACTTTAGAAAAATTAAAAAATGCTATGAAAGCGCGCACGATTGCGTTAATTCGTATTCCTGCCATTTGCTTTCAGCTTGACAGTTGGTATTGTGAAATCAGAAAAATAACATAGGGGACACACACTCAATGGATTATTTTTTTCAGCAACTGATAAACGGAGTTGCTCTGGGAGCTATTTATGGGCTGATCGCTATTGGCTACACCATGGTTTATGGCATTTTGGGCATGATCAATTTTGCTCATGGTGATGTTTTCATGATCGGCGCCTTTATTGCAATGATCGTTTTCATGATGTTGCTGACATTGCCTGCGGCGGTACCTATTGCCTTGGCACTGCTTATCATGCTGATTGTTTCAATGATTTTCACATCTGTCTGGGCTTGGGTCATTGAACGGGTTGCCTATCGGCCGTTGCGCGGCTCTTTTCGTCTTGCACCATTGATCACAGCTATCGGAATGTCTTTTGTTTTGCGTAATTTTGTTCAGGTCGAGCAGGGCCCACGTAACAAGCCTATTCCTGAAATGATCAGTGGCGGTTTTGTAATCCCCGGAACAGATATTTTTGTTTTGAACAAGCAGATTCTTGTTGTTGTGGTGACCGCAGTTCTGCTTTTCATTTTTTCGCATATTGTCAGCAAAACACCTCTCGGACGTGCCCAACGCGCGGTCGAGCAGGATGGTAAAATGGCGGCTCTTTTGGGAATCAACGTGGATCGGATTATTTCGGTGACCTTCATTATGGGGGCAGCCCTTGCAGCAATTGCAGGCACACTTTATCTGATGAATTACGGCCAGATCCATTTTGCAGACGGTTTTATTCCCGGCATCAAGGCCTTTACTGCAGCAGTTCTTGGTGGAATTGGTTCTTTGCCCGGTGCTGTTTTAGGCGGTCTCCTTATCGGTTTGACCGAAGCCTTATGGCAAACCTATTTTCCTCCTGAATATAAAGACGTCGCAGTCTTTCTCATTCTTGCAATCGTTCTTGTGTTTATGCCATCCGGTATTCTTGGACGGCCCGAAGTTGAAAAGGTCTAGACTGCGGTTATGAACCAGATAAATTCCTTGCCAAACGCCGGAAGAGTCGACATCAAACGCGCTTGTCGCGAAGGTGTCGTCACGGCTTTCATCGCGTTTTTGCTCTTCGCCTTTATCGTCGGTTTCAGGGCTGATCTCAATTTAAGAAACGAGATGACGCTGACTCCACAAATCGGTTATCTCATCAATTATGTAATCATTGCCGGTGTCGGGCGTTTTACATGGTGCCTTTTCGGTGGTGGTACAAAAGGGGCAGTTTTTGCGCTTGTCCCTTCTGTCATATTGTTTATTGCCTATCGTGCATGGCTTTATTACGAAGAAGCCACGGCGCAATCGACCTATAATTTGTCGGCTCAAGCCCATCAGCTATTGATTGCCGGAATTGTTGTTGTTGTTTTTGTACTGCTTGCCATTGTTTTTCTTTATGCCAAAGGTCTCCAGCAAGCGATCAGAATAACGGTAAGGGAAGTAACGCCGGGTTTTCAGAAATATGCTCCTGGGTGCATTCTCGCCTTGTTGCTTGTATATCCGTTTTTTGTCACGACCTTTCTCGTTGATAATCTCGCCCAGTCACAAAAATGGATCGACAATTATGCGATCCAGATATTGATTTACGTCATGCTCGCTTGGGGGCTCAATATTGTGGTCGGCCTCGCCGGCTTGCTTGATTTGGGATACGTCGCTTTTTATGCAGTGGGTGCCTATACGGTTGCGCTTCTCGGCAATCATTTCGGGTTTTCATTCTGGCTGTGTTTGCCTCTGGCCGGTATTTTTGCAGCTCTTTGGGGAATGATGCTCGGTTTTCCTGTATTAAGACTGCGTGGTGATTACCTTGCGATCGTCACTTTGGCTTTCGGTGAAATCATCCGCACAATCTTGCAAAACTGGACACCGGTTACCGGCGGTGCTGCTGGCCTGTCGGTTCAAAAGGCAACCTTTTTCGGCATTCCCTTCACAAGGGGCGAAGGTGGATTTGCCGCACTCTTCGGATTAAATTTTCAGGCCGCCCATTATAAAATTTTCCTCTATTACGTCATTCTTGTCATGGTTGTGATAACCGCCTGGGTCGTTATGAGGTTGCGCCGTCTGCCTATCGGGCGTGCATGGGAAGCCCTGCGGGAAGATGAAATTGCCTGCCGGTCACTTGGTATCAATACTGTCACGACGAAATTGACAGCATTTTCTATCGGCGCCATGTTCGGCGGATTCGCAGGAGCATTTTTTGCGGCAAGACAGGGGCGCGCCGATTATACCAGTTTCATTTTTGATGAATCGGCCATTATTCTGGCAATTGTTGTTCTGGGTGGCATGGGGTCACTCGGCGGGATCGCTGTTGCTGCTGCTGTCATGATTGGTGGTACGGAACTGCTTCGTGATGTTCCGGCTTTGCAAATGATATTTGGTCCTGATTTCGACCCACCACAATATCGCATGTTATGGTTCGGTCTTGCTATGGTGTTTGTTATGGTCTGGAAGCCGCGCGGCTTTGTCGGAAAACGTGAGCCGAGTGCTTTTCTGAAAGTGAAGAAAGCTGTTTCAGGCGATTTTACCAAAGAAGGAAACGGCTGATGGCTGACGATAATACCCTTCTCCAAATCGAGCACCTCAGGATGCAATTTGGTGGCCTCGTCGCCGTTGATGATTTGAGCTTCAATGTCGAGCGGGGAAAAATTACGGCTTTGATCGGACCGAACGGTGCAGGTAAAACAACTGTTTTTAACTGTATTACCGGTTTTTATCGGCCGACCGGAGGGATGCTTTCTCTTCACGCAAAGGGGGGGAAAACCTTTTTGTTGGAACGGCTTGCCGATTACGAAATCACCAAGAAAGCAAAAGTTGCACGTACTTTCCAGAATATACGTTTGTTCACCGGTTTGACCGTTCTCGAAAATCTGCTTGTTGCCCAGCATAATGAATTGATGCGCGCTTCCGGAATGACTGTGCTTGGTCTATTCGGTCTTCCGTCTTATAAGCGGGCTGCCAAAGAGGCGATCAAAAAGGCCGAAACCTGGCTTGAAAAAATAAATCTTGTCCATCGCGCCGATGATCCGGCCGGAGATCTTCCTTATGGTGATCAAAGACGTCTCGAGATTGCGCGCGCAATGTGTACCGATCCGCAACTTTTATGTCTTGATGAACCGGCTGCCGGCCTCAACCCGAAAGAATCGCTTGAACTTAACGATCTTCTTTTGAATATACGGGATGTGGAGCATACGTCGGTGTTGCTTATCGAGCATGACATGTCGGTAGTAATGGAAATATCCGATCATGTTGTTGTTCTCGAATACGGATCGAAAATTGCTGACGGAACGCCCGAAATGGTCAAGAACGATCCGAAAGTGATTGCAGCCTATCTCGGCGTTGACGAGGATGATGAAACCTCCGAAGCGGGTCTTCCGGACGAAGTTGTTTCAAGTTCGGTCGAAATATCCGGAACGGAAATTATTTCTGCCGATGTTAAGGAGCAAGAGGACAAGCGTTCATGAGTAGCGAGGCACCAGCACTTCTTAAAGTCGAAAATATTGAAACCTATTATGGTGCCATTCAAGCTTTGCGTGGTGTCAGTGTCGAAGTCCGGCAAGGCGAGATTGTCACTCTTATTGGTGCCAATGGTGCCGGTAAATCGACATTGATGATGACCATATTCGGCAAACCGCGCGTAAGGTCAGGTCGTATATTCTTTGATGGTCATGACATTACCTATATGGAAACGCACGAAATTGCGCGATTACGTATTGCCCAGTCACCGGAAGGGCGGCGAATTTTTCCGCGTATGACCGTCCTCGAAAACCTGCAAATGGGTGCAAGCATTGATAACCTCAAATATTTTGATGAGGATGTCGAGAAAATGTTTACGCTATTCCCGCGCCTGAAAGAACGTTTGCAGCAACGTGGCGGTACATTGTCCGGTGGTGAACAGCAAATGCTTGCTATAGCGCGCGCCCTGATGTCGCGTCCGCGGCTATTGTTACTTGATGAACCCTCGCTGGGCTTGGCACCTTTGATCGTCAAACAGATATTCGATGCTATCAAAGTTCTGAACGAGGAAACCGGTTTGACCGTTTTTCTGGTTGAACAAAACGCTTTTGGGGCATTGAAACTTGCCCATCGCGGCTATGTTCTTGTGAACGGTGTTGTTACAATGAGCGGAACCGGTGCAGAACTTCTGGCCAATCCGAAAGTTAGGGCAGCCTATCTTGAAGGTGGTCGACATTAATCAGGATCTTCAAAACTGTTGTGGGTGTTTGAAGCTTTAGGGAGAAAAAATGCAAGGTATCCTTTATGAAGAGTCTTCACTTTTTGTCTTTGTTCTGGTGACTTTAATCCTCGGTGGCTGGGCAGCGTGGATGACGGGGCGTGCTTGCGCGCTGACGTGGCACGGATTGAAAGTCGCTCTGATTTCAATGGTTCCGCTTGCCGCAGCTATCCGTTTTATCCATTATATTCCGCCTTTTAACGGCACATTATTGTCGCTTCACTATTATCTTGTCGATCTTGTCGTTTTGTTGATTTTCGCAAGCCTCGGTTTCCAGTTTACGAGGACGAACCAGATGGTTCGCCAATATAGTTGGCTTTACAAGAAATCTTCACCTTTTACCTGGCACAAGAAATAACAATTTCTTCTATGTTGTCTGGAAAAAATACTTTAGATGTTTTACAACTGGTGAAGAAAAAAAGAGGAGAACGAATATGAAGAAGGCATTATTGGCAACAGTTGCAGCAATTGGTCTTGGCGCATTCATGAATAGTGCCTGGGCTGATATCAAAATCGGCGTTGCAATTCCGGCTACCGGACCGAGTGCGGCAATCGGGGCACAGATTCAACATGGGGCCGAGATGGCCGTCAAAAATATCAATGACAAGGGCGGAATCAAGGGAGAAAAACTGGTCATTGAAATTGTCGATGATGCGTCAGACCCCAAACAAGCTGTTTCGGGTGCCAACAAACTTGCCGGTGACGGCGTGCAATTTGTTGTAGCCCACTATAATTCGGGTGCTGCTCTTCCGGCTGCAACGGTTTACGATGAAAACGGCATGCTGGCAATTTCAGCCGGTGTTACCAATCCTAAATTGACCGAATCGGGATATCCGATGCAGTTTCGCGTTTGCGGACGCGATGACCAGCAAGGTTCATTTGCCGGTGAATTCATAAAGAAACATGTCCCTGATCCGAAAGTCATGATTATACATGATAAAACCGCTTATGGCATAGGAATTGCCGAAGAGGTTAAAAAGACGCTGAACAAGCTTGGCGTTACCGAATTGAGCTTTGACGGCGTTAATGTGGAGGACAAAGATTTTTCGGCCATTATTGCAAAAATGAAGCAAAGTGGCGCAAATGTTGTCTATTTTGGCGGGCTTTATACGCCGGCCGGATTGATGTTGCGCCAAATGACGGAACAGAAAGTTAAACCTGTCTATATCGGTGGGGATGCCTTTGCCAGCAACGAACTTGCGGCAACGGCGCAAGATGCCGTTATCGGCGTCATGAATACGTTTAACGCCGATCCGCGTGGCAATAAGGACAATGAGGAATTGGTAAAATCTTTCCGGGCGAATGGATTTGAACCGGAAGCATTCACACTTTATTCCTATGCAGTTGTGCAGCTTATGGCCGAAGGCATTACTGCCGAAGGACAAAATCCGCAAAAAGTGGCTCAATACCTGAAAACAAAAGGGCCATTCAAAACCGTTCTCGGACCTTTGGACTTCACCGAGAAGGGAGATCCGAAGGAAGGTGGTTTCGTTATGAACCGCTGGTACAAGGCTCCGGACGGAAGCTATAATTATTCGGAAGTCAAAGACTGAAGAAGAGGGTGACCGGGCAAATAAAAGGCTCATTCCGGTTTTGAAGGAAAATGAAAAGCGCGTCTGACGCGCTTTTTATTTTTATCAGTCAATCAATTTTTAACTCTATTGCAATTTTCAATTCTATCGATTGACCGGATATTTGCAAAACGATGTAAAACCTCATTTTGCGGATTTTAAAAAACTTGCGTTCAGCGGTTTTTTCCGCGTGAATGCATATTGGAAGCTTTTAAAACTAGTCCGTTATTTGCGGCGTAACAAAAAATAAGCTGCCAGTCCCAAAACGCCAACCACAGCCAATGCGGTCTTCGGATAGTTCTTTGTCTGCCGTGTGATGTAGTGAGCTTGCTCACCGACAACATCAAATGCCTGACGGCCTTTGTCTTTTATGGTTTCGGCAATTTCACCGGTATTTTCAAGGAAACCGTCGCCTTTTGTAAGTGATTGGGTAAGTGATTGGATTTCACTTTTAAGATCCTGAATGCGTTTTTCAATTTTTTCTTTTGCATCGCTGCTGTTGAGAAGATTAAACATTGTTTTTTCCTTGCGCTAGAAGCCCCGTATAAGTCGAACACAAGGCTGTAACTACACCATATAGTAGAATAGATAATGCGCAGAAAAATTCCTTCCAGTACCAAAGATGTTTTGTCAGCTGACGATTTTTAGGTGAAACCGGTTTTTAATTCGCGGCAAAAGATTGATTGTCAGAAAGTTTATAGAAATATCGGGTGGAGGTTTAATTCTTTTGTTGTCCAGTTCTCACGCCGATCATACGATCGAATCTTGATTGCGCGCCTGCGTTGCGAGCCTGAATTGTGAACATGGATTGTCGACTCGAAAAAGTGAAAAGCTTTTTTAATTTCCGGTTGGGAAAATATCATTATAATAGCTATAACAATTGATGCATTTATGTCGATCAGACAATAAAAGAGACACTATCCGAAAATGACCAAGCACCAATATTTTTCCAAACCGTTTCCTCGCCGCAAGTCTGTTGCCGTCAATGTTGGCGGTGTCATGGTGGGGGGGAATAATCCGGTTGTCGTGCAATCAATGACCAATACGGATACGGCAGATGTTGATGCAACAGTTGCGCAGGTTGCAGCGCTTGCCAAGGCAGGCTCGGAGCTCGTACGCATTACTGTCGATCGTGATGAATCGGCAGCCGCTGTGCCAAGAATAAGGGAGCGGCTCGACAAACTTGGCATTGGAGTTCCGCTCATCGGCGATTTTCATTATATCGGCCATAAATTGTTGGCCGAATTTCCCGACTGTGCGAAAGCCTTGGCAAAATACCGCATCAATCCGGGCAATGTCGGGTTTCGCGAAAAACGTGACAAACAATTCAGTGAAATTATCGAATTTGCAATTCGCTATGACAAGCCGGTCCGGATCGGCGTAAACTGGGGTTCGCTTGATCAGGAATTGCTTACGCGTCTGATGGATGAGAATGCTGAAAAAGGGGGGCCGCTTTCAACCGACGAAGTCATGCATGAAGCGGTGGTGCAGTCTGCACTTATTTCTGCGCATCTTGCTGAAGAAATCGGCCTTGGACGGGATAAAATTATTCTGTCGGCAAAAGTCAGTCAGGTACAGGATCTCGTTGCGGTCTATACCATGTTGGCCGAGCGCTGCGATTATGCTCTTCATCTGGGGCTCACCGAAGCCGGTATGGGAACGAAGGGCATTGTTGCATCGTCGGCAGCTCTTGGCATTTTGCTTGAACAGGGGATTGGCGATACTATTCGCATTTCTTTGACACCCGAACCGGGTGGCGATCGCCGCCGCGAAGTGCAGGTTGCAGAAGAACTTTTGCAGGTCATGGGATTCAGGCAATTTATACCCACTGTTGCTGCTTGCCCCGGTTGCGGGCGCACCACTTCTACGGTGTTTCAGGAACTTGCACAGAAAATTCAGGGTGATATTCGCAAAAACATGCCTGTCTGGCGGAAAAAATATCCTGGTGTGGAAGCACTCAATGTTGCGGTCATGGGTTGTATTGTTAATGGACCGGGGGAATCGAAACATGCCGATATCGGTATTTCACTTCCAGGTACTGGCGAGATGCCGGCTGCACCGGTTTTCATTGAGGGTAAAAAGGTCAAGACATTACGTGGCGCGAATATTGCGGCTGAATTCGAGCAAATGGTAGCAGAATATATCGAAGAGCGTTTCAAATAGGTTTGTCTTCGATAATTTAAAAACCAAAGCGATAAAATTGGCTCTTGAAATAAGCCTGCAGTTTTGAATGGCGCGTTTTGCTCTCGTGGTTTTACACAAGTAACGTGTATCTGTGCTTTTCAGTTGCCACCGGAAAACTTCAAAAAATTCCTGTGGCCTTACTGCAGGATTGCGAAAGCTTTGAAGTGTTTAAAGGTTTAACCCGTGTTCAAAGCGTTGTTTCACTTCAGAGGATATCTTTCCCCATAAAACAGAAATGAAACAGATCAGGGGCAGATTGCAGAAGGATCGGAACGGTTGTCCTTCAAGCGGAAGCAATCATTTTTCAAAGTGTTTTCTGATAGGTTTTTCTTCGATTGAGTGAAACCGGACAAAAGGTTGAAGCCACATTGGCGGAAATCTTGTCTTCGGCAAAAGCTTCTATAAAGATTTGTCTGAGCAGGAGTTTTCTCACTCAATCAGAATTTTTCCGCTGCTCAGGTCTTTTATCCGGTCAATAAAGTTTTGTCGTTCAGCTTTTGGCAAACGGAGTGTTAGTCTACATCCTTTATCGTCAAAATGCCGGTTTTCAATTTGCGCAAGGAAATTTTGAACTTCGTTTTCGATAATGGGCAAAAGATTGAAGGGGCAGTGAAAAGTCAAAATCTGCCAATCAACAAGTTCGACAAGTTCGGCCTTTTGGAGCGCTCTTGCTGCACTGCCCCCATAAGCACGAACAAGGCCACCAGTGCCAAGTTTTACCCCTCCGAACCAGCGCGTAACAATAACGAGAACACAATCGCAGTCTCTGCCTTCAATGGCATTAAGTATCGGTTTACCGGCAGTCCCTGTCGGTTCACCATCATCATTGAAGCGGTAATTTAAATGGAATTTCCACGCATAGCAGTGATGTGTTGCTTCTTCTTTGCGGATCGTTTCAATTATTGCTTCGGCTTCGGTTACGGAATTGATCGGAAAAGCACGCGTTAAAAAACGGCTTTTTTTAATTTCTTCCATAAGCTCGGTTGCAGAAGCAATGGTAAAGGCCATGAGTATTTTCCAAAGTCGCTAGTCTTGACGAAGTGGGTATATCGACAAATTTGGCGTTTTCAAAACGTTGGGCTTTTTAGCGTTTAAAATGACAAATCGTTTGCGAAAGACGAATGTCGTTCTGGCAAATGTTTCGTTGTCAATAGCTTCCTTTCAGGCCACTTTTCCCGTCCCGTCAGTTTTTCCCCTTGTCAATTCTTTTGTTCACCTTTCAATTCTTCCGTTTTATGACAAATCTTGCTGTCGCCCTTAAGATATCGGCCTTGTTTCCGAATGGTTCAAGCAGGCTATCAGCCTGTTCCATCAGGCCTTCCAGTTGGTGTTTTGCCCAATCGACACCGTGCAGGGCTACCAAAGTTGCTTTATTGGCTGCAATATCTTTGCCGGCCGTCTTGCCGAGTGCATTGGTATCAGAAGTCACGTCAAGGACATCGTCGGCAAGCTGGAAAGCAAGGCCGATTGCCGCGCCGAATTCGGAAAGTCTTTCGCGATCTTCTCGGGTTGCATTGGAAAGCATAGCACCGGCTTCACAGGCATAGCGGATAAGTGCACCGGTTTTCATCGCTTCCAATGTGATAATGCCGCTTTCATCAGGTTTTTTCGTCTCCGCTTCGAGGTCGAGTACTTGCCCGCCAACCATGCCACCAAGACCGGCACTACGGGTAAGACCGTTTATCAGTTGAAGCCGGATTTTTGCATCAAGCTCGAGTTTTTCGTCGGAAAGAAAATCAAAAGCAATTGTCAATAATGCGTCACCGGCAAGTATCGCTGTCGCTTCGTCAAATGCTTTGTGGACAGTGGGCTTGCCACGTCGCAAATCATCATTATCCATGGCCGGTAAATCATCGTGTATCAATGAATAGCAATGGATTGCTTCAAGTGCTGCGCCAACGCATCGTGCCGCTTCGATATTGGCATCAAAAAGTCGCGCTGTCTCGATAACAAGAAAAGGCCGCAATCTCTTGCCACCATTCAAAACACCATGCCGCATTGCAGCGAGAAGACGTGGTGGGCGAGCAATTTCTCCGGACTCGATATGATTAGAAAGTTTTGCATCCAGCATTTCACCAATCTGGCGGGCATTTTTGGCAAGTAAATTGGTAAAATCTTCCATTGAGAATTCCTCTGATCTTTGCAAGATGGAAATGAAACATTCCAACGTCGCCGTCAACGCTTATGAGTTTGACACTATTGATATAAACGAAGGTTGTTTATTAAACGAGGCATAATTGTTGATTGAAAGCGAAAATCGGCAAATCCGCTCTGATAAAATGCGTTCAGGAAAACTGCGCTTGACGCTTTACATATTGGTGTTTTTGCTAGCTTTGCCGTTTTTAATGATGCTTCTTTATAAGCTGCCTTTTATTCACCCGCTTTCGACCTTGATGTTGCGTGATAAAATCACTCAGACACCTTATGAACGTCAGTGGACGCCTATCGAAGATATTTCCCCCCATCTTGTTAATGCGGTGATTATGTCGGAGGACGGGCAATTTTGTTTTCATAATGGCGTCGACTGGGGTGCTTTAAAAACAGTTATAACGCGCGATGGCGGGCCAAAAAGAGGTGCGTCGACTGTTACTATGCAAATGGTGAAGAATTTGTTTTTGTGGCATGGTCGGTCTTACCTTCGAAAAGGTCTCGAGATTCCTTATGCCACAGTCGCCGATGCTTTTTTGTCAAAACGGCGGATTATGGAAATTTATCTCAATATTGCAGAATGGGGTCCCGGTATTTATGGTGCAGAAGCTGCTTCCCGACATTTTTTTAAACGTTCGGCAAAAAATCTCACGCAAAGGCAGGCCATCTACCTTGCAGTAACATTGCCCAATCCGAAATTGCGTAACCCTGCACGCCCTTCGATGAATATGACAAGACTTGGACGGTTGATCGAAAAACGCTTGCAGCAAGCGGGTACTTACACGCAATGTTTGCATGAATAAAGGCAGGGTTTGTAAAAATTAAAGGGAAGTTTGCTTAAAAACAAAAAGCCGGATGGTGCTTTGAGTCGGTGCGATCAGTCGTGTCGTTTTCACGTGGCAGAGTGGCATTTATAATTTTTAAAAAAATTATGACTGAACCGTTTATTTTAAAATTTTTCCGCTCATAATGGGCACAATATCGGCCTATTTCATAAAAAATGCTGATTTCAGTCTGGTCAAAGCCTGATAATCAGTGTATAGGCACGCCAAACCTTCTATTATTTTGTCTGCCGATATAGCTTCGGGTTATGGTGGCAGATACGTTTTAAGCAAATTTGGAGTATATTTCCATGGCTGTACCTAAACGAAAAACGACCCCGTCAAAGCGCGGTATGCGTCGTTCTGCCGATGCCCTCAAGGCTCCGACCTATGTTGAAGACAAAACTTCCGGTGAGCTTCGCCGCCCGCATCATATCGATCTTAAAACCGGTATGTATCGTGGCCGTCAGGTTTTGACACCGAAAGACTGAAGTCTTTTTTGAATTTAAAGAAAAACCGGTCTATTGGCCGGTTTTTTTGTGTCCGGATTATGCAAAAATTTTTACGATTGCGGTGAGCCGGTTTTGTGAAAATTTCTGTAACCGGTTTTTGTGAAGCTTTATTATTCGAGTGGCTTCAAATGTTATTGATAGCGTCGCCAAGTCATGGCTATCCGGATTAATCATAAAGGCTTTCCGGTAAAAATCGTCCGGTAGCCGGTGTTCGTCTTATGTTATTTTATTTCAGTCTTGACTGAAGTTAATTTCTTCAATGACCCGAATGATTTTCCTTGATAGGCTTTTTCTGTTTTCAAGCTTTTTAAGCTGACCAATCTTCAAAACTTCGACGCCGGTTATCGTTGGCTCTCATCTCCCAAACACCTTGTTTTTAAAACCTGTCACAAAACCTTATTGCCCATATCGGAATATATTGCCGAAAACCATTTGCCGGCGACAAGCGCGGTTAGAGACACTTTAAGCGGGAGACAATTGAGCGGAGACACTTTACACTCGCGACATTCTAATCCGGCGTGCCAAAAAATCTATGGGTAGCTCGACTGGCCAACTTGCGATTCATCCAATATTACCGGTCTTGAACGGATATAGTGTGCCATTAAAGGAAACCTTTGGTGATTATAAGATATTTTTTGGCTTGATAGACTTATGACTGTTGAAGCTTCGTTGTGTCGCCGGATTATGGTTAATCGGAATGGCCCCGTTTTTCCGATTTAATCTTGACCTTATTGCTATATTTTGTTTTCTCATCTTGTAAGAACACAGTATCTGGTTAGAACATATCAAGAACATGACAATGTCAGCGATTCGTCGCTGATTCGTTCCGGTACTGTTCCAAAGGTTAAGAATTATGGTTAATGTTTTGTAAATGACGAAGCTTGCTTGTCGTTCGATAAGGCGTTAAGGCGTATTTTGGCGGCTATGTCCGGCAAAATTTGATAATTTGGAGTAGACGATGGCTAAAGCCCCTCTCATCCTTTCGGGGCGTGATGTAACAGCTGTTCTGGGGCCGACAAATACTGGCAAAACCCATTTGGCAATCGAGCGTATGCTTGCCCATGACAGCGGAATGATCGGGCTACCGTTACGACTTCTTGCACGGGAAGTTTATAATCGTATCAGCGAAAAAATTGGCCCCGACCGGGTTTCTCTCATTACGGGGGAAGAAAAGATTATCCCTCTTGGTGCCCCATATTCTGTTTGCACTGTCGAAGCTTTGCCACGTGAAACCAAAGCATCTTTTGTTGCCATAGATGAAGTGCAGCTTGCCGGTGATCTGGCGCGTGGCCATATTTTTACCGATCGGATTTTGCATTTACGTGGCACTCAGGAAACAATGCTGCTGGGTGCTTCGACGATGCAAGGGATTTTGCAAAAACTTTTGCCCGGTCTTAATGTCATCAGTCGTCCGCGGTTTTCCCAATTGCTCTATGCCGGATCGAAAAAGTTGACCCGCTTGCCAAGCCGCACGGCAATAGTCGCTTTTTCGGCCGATGATGTCTATTCCATTGCCGAGCTCATCAAACGGCAGCGCGGCGGAGCAGCCGTGGTTATGGGCGCACTTTCGCCACGTACAAGAAATGCGCAAGTTGCCCTTTATCAATCGGGCGACGTGGATTTTCTTGTCGCGACCGATGCAATCGGCATGGGGCTCAATCTCGATGTCGACCATGTGGCTTTTGCCCAGACAAGAAAATTCGATGGCTACCAGTTTCGCGATTTGACAGCAGCAGAAATGGCACAAATTGCCGGACGCGCCGGTCGTCACATGCGTGACGGTACTTTCGGCGTTACCGGTCGGGTAGCCGATCTCGACAAGGATCTTGTCGAGCGGATCGAATCACATCACTTCGATCCTGTAAAAGTTTTGCAATGGCGCAGCGAAGACCTCGATTTTACAACGCTTGACAGTTTAAGAAAATCACTGGAAGCGGCTGCCCCTGTAGAAGGGCTTGCCCGTGCTTTACCGGCTGTGGATGCACAAGCTCTGGATAATCTCTCACATGATTATGATATCGCCCGTCTTGCTGACCGACCCGAACGCGTCGCATTGCTTTGGGAAGCATGTGCACTTCCCGATTATCGCAAAATTGCACCGGCACAACACGCAGAAATTATTGCCAATATCTATCGTGATCTTGTAAAACGTGGCAGCGTCAATGAAAACTATTTGGCCGAGCAGGTATCCCAAGCCGATCGAGTCGATGGCAATATTGACACTTTATCGCACCGGATTGCCCAGATAAGAACCTGGACATTCGTGTCACATCGACCCGGATGGCTTACCAATCCGCAACACTGGCAAGAAAAGACGCGAGAAATTGAAGATAGATTGTCGGATGCGCTACATGAGAGGTTGACGAAACGATTTGTAGACCGCAGAACAAGCGTACTTATGAGGCGGCTTAGAGAGAATGTGATGATGGATGCCGAAATAGTTCAAACTGGCGATGTTCTTGTTGAAGGACATCATGTTGGAAAACTTGATGGGTTTCGTTTTATTGCCGATGTCAATGGCGAGGGTGCCGATGCAAAAGCTCTAAGGGCTGCTGCAGATAAAATATTGGCCGGTGAATTCGAAAAAAAGGCAGATCGTCTGGCCGCTTCGGCCAATGGCGATTTTGCGATCGGGTCGGATGGTGTGGTTCGCTGGATTGGCCAACCTTTGGCAAGTCTTGCTGCAACCGACGACATTTTAAAACCGCGGGCAGTGCTACTTGCTGATGAACAGTTGACCGGGCAGGCGCGTGAAAAAGTTGCCGAGCGGGTCGATCGTTTTGTGAGCTTCCATTTTGAAACAGCATTGAAGCCGCTTTTTGATCTCATCAATGCCGATGCGCTTGTGGGGATGACACGAGGACTTGCGTTCCGTCTGGTTGAGCATCTCGGCGTTCTGCCGCGCCGCGATGTCGCCGAAGAAGTCAAAAGCCTTGACCAGATTTCACGTGCAGCCTTGAGAAGGCTTGGTACGCGTTTTGGTGCTTTCCATATTTTTCTGCCGATGATGTTAAAACCGGCACCGGCACAAGCCATTACACTTCTATGGGCTTTGAAAAACCATGCGCGGGATTTGCCGGGCTATGGCGATGTTCTGCAAGTATTGGCAGCCGGTCGCACGTCGGTTGTTGTCGATCCACTTTTCAACCCGACCTTTTATCAACTTGCCGGTTATCGTATTCTTGGTCGCCGTGCTGTTCGGGTTGATATTCTTGAACGTCTGGCAGACCTTATTCGCAACGCAGTGAACTGGAAGCCCGGTAGCGGGCCGCGTCCGGACGGTGCTTATGACGGGCGTCATTTTCTGGTTACTCCGGCGATGATGTCGATTCTTGGTGCAACAGCCGAAGATATGGAAGAAATTCTGAAAAGCCTGGGCTACCGTTTTGATAAAAAAGACAAAGCGGAAATTTCAGCCAAACTGCAGGAACTTGATGCAACAACGGATGAAGCAAAGCCTGCTGCAGTCGTCGAACGTCCGGCCGAACCGGTAGGTGATTTTGCAACTACGTCGGTGGTTGAAGAAGCCGCGGCAACGGAAGAAGTAAAAACACCGGATGCAGAACCGGTCGGGCCTCATTTTACCAAAAAGACGACGGAAGAAGAGGAAAAACCCGTTTTGCTTTGGCATTATCAGGGGCGTCACGATTACCGTCAGTCAAAGTTGAATGGTGACAGGAAGAAGCGTTCCGCACAGCGGTTTGAAAAATCAGGTGAACGAACTGATAAATCGGGCGAACCACGGCGAGACAAGCAGCGTCCGCGTAAAAATTCGTCTTTCAACAATCCGAAAGCGGATGCGTCTTACAGACAGCATAAATCGAAGTCGCAACCGAAGCCGATTGATCCTGATTCGCCTTTTGCAAAGCTCGCTGCTTTGCGCGACCAATTGAAAAAATGAGCGAAGAGACCGTTTCGAGACAGCGTCTGGACAAGTGGCTGTTTTTTTCGCGAACGGTCAAAACGCGTAGCCTTGCTGCCAAACTCGTCGAGGGCAGCAAGGTCAGAGTTAATCGTGTGAAGATTGACAAGTCGAGCTATCCGATAAAAGTCGGAGATGTTCTGACTATCCGGCTGGAACGGTCAGTCGTTGTTTATAAGGTAGCTGGATTTGGCGTGCGTCGGGGGCCGGCAGCTGAAGCCCGATTGCTTTATGAAGATTTGACTCCGTACGAAGTTGTAACAGACAGGCAGAACATCATTTCATCGGGACCTCGACCGACAAAACGCGACAGACGGCAATTAATGCATTTTTTAAAACAGGAAATGTGAACAAATTGGTTCAAATGCGGGGTTGAAACCGCCCGTCAAAAACGTTAACTCATTGCTGTTATCGTTTCATTTCCGTTTAAAAGTGTGACAGGCTTTTGTCGGAATGCGCTTGACGTGAACACTGGAGATTGAACAATGACCTATGTTGTGACCGACAATTGCATTCGCTGCAAATACACTGACTGCGTTGAAGTTTGCCCGGTTGACTGTTTCTATGAGGGGGAGAACATGCTTGTTATCCACCCCGATGAATGCATTGATTGTGGTGTCTGTGAGCCGGAATGTCCGGCTGAAGCAATTAAGCCTGATACTGAACCCGGACTTGAAAAGTGGCTTGAACTTAACATGGAATATTCGGCCAAATGGCCAAATATAACGGTCAAGAAGGATCAGCTTCCCGAAGCAACCGAAATGGATGGCGTGACGGGAAAACTTGAGAAATACTTTTCTCCCAAGCCGGGAACCGGTGACTAGCCATATAAACAGTTGAACTTGACTGGCCAATGATTGATTTCGTTGGTTTTTTGTGTTATGGTTTTTCCGTTAAACCGATAACCGGATGTCATTGGCGTTTCTTTTTCTCATCGAAAGGTGTCTTAATCTGACGTAATTCGTGTCGAATAGTGGACGGCTTTATTGCGTCCAATTGAATTATGTCGAGGTTTGCGGATTTATTATCGCATTTGCTTTGCATTTGCGGATAGGTGAAGTCCTCTTCTGCACCTTGAATCAAAAGTAACGTCCTTTCTTCCGGAAATCGGATAAGGCTCTCTGTTTGCAGAGCTTTCAACCTGTGTTTGTCGGCAACAGTGCCGAGCACAAATGGAGTTGGTTAAGAATATGTCATCCCCCAAGAAAAAATCCCCGGCTCGGCAGGGGTTCAAGGCTCAAGAATACATCGTTTATCCCGCTCACGGTGTTGGCCAGATTGTTGCTATTGAAGAACAGGAAGTGGCCGGCGTAAAACTCGAGCTGTTTGTTATCCATTTCGAAAAAGACAAGATGCACGTCAAAGTGCCGGTTGCCAAGGCTATTTCTATTGGTATGCGCAAATTGTCAGAGACAGATTTTGTCGAACGTGCCTTGAAAGTTTTACAAGGTCGGGCTCGTATCAAGCGGACAATGTGGTCGCGTCGGGCTCAGGAATATGATGCAAAAATCAATTCGGGCGATTTGATTTCTATTGCAGAAGTCGTTCGTGATCTTTTCCGCGCTGAAAATCAGCCGGAGCAATCTTATTCGGAACGTCAGCTTTATGAGGCTGCGCTTGACCGGATGGCACGTGAAATTGCTGTTGTTAATAAAATTTCGGAAACCGAGGCTGTCCGTGCGATCGAGATCAATCTTGCCAAAAGCCCCAAGCGGAGCGTTAAAAGTGATGCTGAAGGGGATAGCGAAATCGAAAGTGATGTTGATGGCGAAGACAGCGAAAACGTTGCTGCTTGATTAAAGTAAACAAACCGGATTTTATTTGTTAATCCCTTTTTTCAAAAGCCCGCTTTTATAGCGGGTTTTTGTTTTCTGACACTATACATTTATCAATCAGGTCAAAGATGGTCGTTAAAAAATATATCAAAAGTTGAAAAAATAAAACTTTTAGTTGTTTTTTTGCGGAACCAACCTTCGCGATGTGCGTTTCCCAATCTGAAAGCAACATAGGTGTTGCTCTTTAAGATTAACGAGTTTCTCATCGAGGGGGCAGATCATGGCCAGCATACCGACGTCAACGCAGTTAACGACAAATTTCAATGCCGGCACGGACAACACACTTGGCCGTAATATGATGCGTTCAGCAATGAAGGCACCCTATCTCGAGCGCAATGACGAACACGATCTGGCACTGCGCTGGAGAGACAAAAAAGATAGTGTGGCAATGCATCAGATTGCAGTTGCACACATGCGGCTGGTCATTTCAATCGCGGGGCGATTCAAACATTTCAAACTACCGCTGAGCGATCTTGTTCAGGAAGGCTATGTCGGACTCCTAGAAGCGGCAGCACGCTTTGATCCCGAGCGCGAGGTGCGTTTTTCTACCTATGCGACATGGTGGATCAGGGCTTCCATACAGGACTATATTTTGCGCAACTGGTCAATCGTACGTGGTGGTACCAGTTCGGCACAGAAAGCGCTTTTCTTCAATTTGAGACGGTTGCGTGCAAAGCTTGCCAGCGAAGACAGAAATATGAGCAAGCAGGATATATTCCGCAGCATTTCGGAAAAACTTGGTGTCTCTGTTTCTGATGTCGAAACAATGGATTTCCGTTTTTCGACGAGTGATAATTCCTTGAGTGCTCCGATGATTGCCGATGACGAGAGTTCGGGCAGTAAAATGGATACGCTGGTCGACGATCATCCTCTTCAAGACACGCTTGTCGAAGATGAAATCGACGGAAATCGCCGTTCGAAGTGGTTGCATGATGCGCTTCAAATATTGAACGACAGAGAGCTCCAAATTATTCGTTGCCGTCGTTTGAATGATAACGGGGCTACTCTTGAAGCATTGGGAGAAAAAATGGGAATTTCCAAGGAACGTGTACGCCAGATCGAAGCACGTGCCATGGAAAAATTGCGAAATTATCTTCTTTCTGTTAATAGTGTCGATGCTTATCAGGTTTAATCGCCAAGGGAATATGTGACGATTGCGTTTCGTTTTTTCGGGCGGTCATGCCGGTAGCTAAAACCAATACCTAAAAGGCTTGCCCCGAAAAATTGGCCACGAGAACCGGCCTGGAGAAGTTGTTTGTCACCGTTTGATAGAAACGCACATATCGAACAAAAAGTACTTGCATATTCAATTCTGGCTACAATCGTTCTGGCTGTTGCAGGTATTATTACCGGAATTCTGACAGGTGCATCATCTATTATTTTCGACGGAATGTATTCATCGATTGATTGTGTCTTCAGCATTGCAGCGCTTCTTGTTGTTCGACTGATCGAAATCGACGTCAACCGGCGAAGCCGCAAAGCACCGAAATTTGTCGAGCGTTTTCAATACGGTTTCTGGCATCTCGAACCGATGCTTTTGGCAATCAACGGGTTATCCCTGATGATTGCCGTTATCTATGCGTTGTTCGAGGCTGTAGGAAAAATTTTGAACGGCGGCAAACTTCCGCATTTTGATGCTGCAATCTGGTTTTCGGTTTTCGCAGTCATCCTGTGTTTCGGGATGGCGTTTTACGAGCATTATTTCAATCGCCGTATAAAATCGGCCTTTATTACCATTGATGCGAAAAGCTGGATCGTATCGGGCGGAATAGGATTGGCTCTCTTATGCGCTTTCAGTTTTGCCACCCTCATTGAAGGTACAATTTATGAATGGGTTTTGCCTTATATCGATCCGGTTGTTTTGGCTTTTATTGCGATAATCATGTTGCCAATGCCGGTAAAAACGGTTCTGCATGCCATGCGGGATATTCTGATGATAACGCCCGTTGATTTGGACGAACATGTCAATGGTGTAGTTGACGAAATTGTCGAAAAATACGGCTTTGTCGGTTCCCAAAACTATCTTGCAAGGGTCGGCCGCTCCACAATGATTGAAATTCATCTCATTTTGCCGGAACATTACAAAATTGCCGAGGTCGAGGAGCTTGATAAAATCCGCACCGAAATTGGTGACCGAATAGGCCACGCAGGGCCGGATCGGTGGCTCACTGTTTCTTTCACATCAAGTCCGCATTGGGCGTTTTAATCGACCTCATTACGTTATCCCGATCAGGCTATTCCGAGATAATCTTGATTCTGTCACCTGCCGATAAATTTGCGGTTGGTGGCAAGGCATTGATGATACGCAACAGTTTTTCTTTTACGTTGGTGCCTTGCATCCGTAGAGCAAGTGATGCGACAGTATCGCCCGAGCGAACATTGACAACGCGAATGCGCAAAGGTTTGAGAGAAGAAATCTCGCGCGACGATAATGTTTTAAATGACGAGGTTGTTGCATTCGACACAGCATCAAGTTCGTTCGAATTTTTGGGGGCTGCTGTTAAAAATCTGAAGACACGGTCTTTAACAAAAATAACCACAACATCGAATTGCCAACGATCATTGGCAGCATGGGCACGTGCAGCTTGAAGGCCGTTGATAGTGACAGGCACAATCGAAGTTTGGTCAAGTCCACTTACCCAGCCGCTTTTGATGTAGTCGACCGGAGTTAGTCCGCGGGGAAGTGCCACACCGTCGAAGCGCACAGCAATGTCATTATTGCCGCTTGCAATAACAGCATTTGACGAATTATCGATTGTGAAATTCTGCGGAACAGAAAAAGTAATCCCGAGTTTTGGGTGAATGAACTGGTTACCACGAATGTAACCTTCGTCGGCTGTATCACCAAAAATCATTCCGTCAATACCGTTGAGAAAATCATCGCGGTCGGTCTTTCCTACACCCGGAGCTCCCACTTTACGTGCCTGATCGGTTGCGAGCTGGATCCGCTGCGGCGTGGAAGGATGGCTGGCCAGAAAGTCCAGGGTTGCATCGGTTGCTCCTGAAACATTGCGATAGGACGCATAAGCTTCCATTGATTGTAAAAAGCGTGGCGAGGCGAACGGGTCATACCCCGCCTGTCCCAACATTTTTATGCCGATTGCATCCGCCTGCAATTCCTGATTGCGCGAAAATTGGGCAAGACGCAGTTTACCGCGAATAGCTGTTTCCCGCTCGGCCGAATGGTCTTCCAGAACTTCGCTAACAACCTGATTTGTAAGTTCTACCTCGGCCTCTTTCTGTTGACGCAAAATACCGTGATTGGCTGTGACGTGTGCCATTTCATGAGCAAGAACAGCCGCCACTTCGGACGAATCATTGGCGAGCGCAAGAAGCCCGCGCGTTACATAAACGTAGCCACCGGGAAGTGCGAAAGCGTTTACATTGGGCGAGTTTAAAATCGTAATCCTATAGGTCTGGGCGGGGTTAACCGAAACCGCTGTGAGCCTTCCGACAATTTTGGCAACCATGCGTTCAAGCTTCGGATCACTATATTCGCCGCCATAGGTTTGTAAAATTCGCGGATGCTGGGACGCACCCAATTGTGCAAGAGAATCCCCTTTGCTCACCTTGTCGACAGTGACCGGTGCACCGGAAGGCATAAGGCCTCCATCGGGCTTATTATAATCGACAAGCTGGCAAGCTGTTAAGCCGGAAAAAATAAAGCTTAAAAAAATGGTAAAACCCGTCGTTTTGACCACACGCTTGGAAACATGTGGCACTGAATGCAGGTCTGAAATGGCCATTTTTTTGCATTTACTCATCGCGACCGATGTTTGATCCTCATTGTGGCAAAAAATAATCCCGTACTATAAGGCTGAAAAACTTTGAAAATAACAAGCTTTTTCAAAATTTCCCCTATAATAGAACGAACAGAAGCGAGTTGTTGTGACATATCAATGATCACAGAACAATCAAATAGATACCGATTAAAAATTAAAATGGGCTATTTACGTAAAAAAGCAAATTCGGGGTGGTCATGAAAACCTACACTATTCTTCTTGACGGTGATCTTCAGGTAACCCCGCGGCTTTTGGCAGAGATAAGAAAAAGCAATGTCATTGTTGCTGATGGTGCGATACGTTATGTCGGGCCCCTTGGTGTAACACCCGAATTATGGGTCGGGGATTTTGATTCGGCCGATCCGGCGCTGATGGTAAAATATCAGAATATTGAGCGGCGGTCTTTTCCTGTTGCCAAAGATAAAACCGATGGTGAACTTGCAATCGACTTCGCTTTGGAAAGAGGGGCAAGCCGTATTATTTTATGCGGTGCATTGGGGGGAAAACGGTCCGATCATGCATTTTTCCATTTCGTACACGCTTTGGCGATGAAACAGAACGACATTGATGTGCTACTCACAAGTGGTAACGAGGAAGGATATGCTATTCTTCCGGGCCACCATTCATTCGATTTTCCTGCAGGCACAATTTTCAGTATCATCGGTTTCGATGACCTTGGCGGCTTGACAATCGAAGGGGCAAAGTGGCCACTTTGTCGCAAAAACGTGCCCTTCGGCTCTTCATTGACACTTTCCAATGAAGTCGTTGGTCAATTGCATTTAACTCTTTCCTCGGGACGAGCAATTCTCGTTGCTCAATTCAATGCTCATTGACGGGCTTTAGAAGACATTCAAGGGTAGCTTTGTGAAAATAATTTTCTATATCCATATGTAATAGTAAGGATGGGGTCGAGTGTCGGTTTCCGCCTTATCTTGGTTTCGCCTTATTATTACGACACAGTACCGGGAAAATCATAAGAGAAAGAGTGAGGACATGTTTAAACGAATTTCTGTAATTGCCATGGTTTCGGCTTTGGGTTTGGCGACCGTTGCCTGTTCGCCGAATGAACAGCGTACTGCCGGATATGGCGTTGGTGGTGCAGCCTTGGGTGCACTTGCAGGCGGTGCTATCAAGGGGAATGGCAAGGGTGCTTTGAGGGGGGCTGCAATCGGTGCAGCTGCAGGGACACTGGTTGGCGTTGCAACAAAACGCAATGGCGTCCAGTATTGTAATTATCGCGATGCTTATGGTCAGATGTATCAGGCACCTTGCAATCAATACCAATAAGGTTTTAAAGACCTGAAAAATGAAGGGGTCGGTTCTGCTGGCCCTTTTTTATTTTTATGTGTTTTAAAGTTATATTTTGCTATTAAACCGATCAATAGCTACATGGAATCATAATGGCGCCTCCTCTTTTACGTCTTGATCATATTTCACTCACCTTTGGTGGTACACCATTGCTCACCGACGCCGCACTATCCGTATCGAATGGCGATCGTATTGCGCTTGTTGGTCGTAATGGTTCGGGTAAATCAACACTTCTTAAAATTGCAGCCGGACTTGTCGAACCGACAGATGGCGAGATTTTCCGGCATCCCTCGGCAACAATCCGTTATTTGCCGCAAACACCCGATCTTGAGGGTTTTAAAAATGTGCGTGCCTATGTCGAAGCGGGCCTCGGGCCTTTGGATGATGTCCACCGTGTGAGCTATATGCTTGATCATCTGGGTTTGACGGGAGAAGAAAAGCCCGACCAGCTTTCCGGTGGTGAAGCGCGCCGCGCCGCATTGGCGCGCGTTATTGCACCCGTTCCCGACATTCTGCTTCTTGACGAACCCACCAATCACCTTGATCTCACGACAATCGAATGGCTCGAAGGTGAACTCAAAACAATACGTTCAAGCATCGTGTTGATTTCGCATGATCGCCGTTTTCTGGAAAACGTCTCGCAATCGACAATCTGGCTTGATCGGGGGGAAACAAAGCGTCTTGGTAAAGGATTTGCTTTTTTCGAGGAATGGCGTGACAAACTTCTTGAAGAAGAAGAAATGGAGCAACAAAAACTCGGCCGCCAGATTGTGCGTGAAGAGCATTGGTTGCGTTACGGCGTGACAGCCCGGCGCAAACGCAATGTGCGTCGTCTTGATGAATTGCAGAAATTGCGGCAGAAATACAAGAGTTATCGTGGGCCGCAAGGCAATGCTGTCATGGAGTTAAGCGATTCACAGGAATCCGGAAAACTGGTGATCGAAGCCAAAAATATCAGCAAAGCTTATGGCGAACATGTGCTTGTCGATCATTTTTCAACCCGTATCCATCGTGGTGATCGGGTGGGACTGGTTGGTCCCAATGGCATTGGCAAGACGACATTGTTATCCATGTTGAGCGGGGTTTTGACACCCGATAGCGGAACAGTGAAACTTGGCGTCAATCTTGAAATCGCCACGCTTGATCAAAAACGCTCGCTTGATGAAAGTGAAACGCTTGCCCATTATTTGACTGATGGGCGAGGCGACAGTGTTATCGTCAATGGCGAACAACGTCATGTTGTTTCTTATATGAAGGATTTTCTGTTTTCGCCTGAACAAGCGCGCACACCGATCAAAGAATTGTCAGGTGGTGAACGTGCGCGGTTGATGCTGGCGCGCGTATTATCGCGTCCTGCAAACCTGTTGATACTCGACGAGCCTACAAATGATCTTGATATGGAAACGCTTGATCTTTTGCAGGAACTTGTAAGCAATTTTCCGGGAACTGTTTTGCTTGTCAGCCATGATCGTGATTTTCTTGATCGTACGGTTACCAGTATTATCGCTCCTGAAGGTAATGGTCGTTGGCTCGAATATGCCGGTGGCTATAGCGATATGATTGCACAACGAAAAGGTCGGGAAATCGAACAGAAAAAACTTGTGAAATCGTCTTCGCCGCAAACATCAGGCACAGCTGAACGGGGCAAACGGGAAACAAAACAGAAGCTATCCTATAAACAGAAATATGCTTTGGAAAAATTGCCATCGGAAATTGATGCGCTGCATCAGGAGATTGCAAAGATGGAACACGAATTTTCCGATCCTGATCTTTATTCCAAGGATGCCAAAAGGTTCGATGAACTTTCGCGCCTTCTCGAACAAAAACGCAAAGACCTTGAAACAAAGGAAAACGAGTGGCTGGAGCTTGAAATGCTGAAAGAAGAACTCGAAAAATAGCTTTATTTTTTAAAGCTATAGGGTGAGCTTCAACGCGAATTATTTGGCATTGATAAATGGGTTGAACCGTAAAATACAGATAGTGGTTTTAAGTGCCATATAATACCGGTAATCAGCAATAGATAACAAAAAGCCTTCCGGAAATGGAAGGCTTTCGAGTTTTTGGAAATTTAGAAATCAGCTCATGCCAAGCGCATCTTTATAGAGCTGGATCATGGCCTCTTCTTCCTGACGCTCATGGTCTTCCTTTTTACGCAAACGGATAATCGTGCGTACGGCCTTGCTGTCGAAGCCACTTCCTTTAAGCTCGGCATAAACCTCTTTGATGTCGTCGGAAATTGTTTTCTTTTCTTCTTCAAGGCGTTCAATACGCTCGATGAAAGAACGCAACTGGCCAACAGCCACTGCTTGTTTTTCGTCTGTCACTTCACTCATGGAAATGGCCTCCAGATAAATCGTGTTCGAACGAGTCGTTTAGTCGATCGTCCAGTTTCCTGTTGATGTCCGAGTCCTGCCCTCGGAGTCAAGATGGCGGCTTTAATTTTTCGCATCCGTCTTGCAGCGTCAATATCGCGCTTTAAGTGTGATGAAGTAAAATTACTTGTCCGCACGCGAGGGAAAAACCTGTTTCATGTGAATCATCGGCGCTGCATTTATTTTACGAAACAGGGGTTCCAGATAGTCAGCCCATTCGGTCACACCTTTTTCATTCCCGATCAAATCCTGCCTGACTTCAATCAGAATATGCGCAATGCCTTTTTTTGTACAATGGCGATACATTGTATCGCCTTTCAGCGCACCATCATAAGGTTCATTATCACCGACCTTGATATGTCCAATCCTGTTCAATCCTTCAAAAAGCGGATCGAATACGCGTCTGTCGCTATCCCATAAAAGGCCGATATGCCATGGGCGGGCTTTGCCGCGCCAAACCGGTGTGAAAGAATGGACAGAAACCACAAAAGGGCTTTTTCCGCTTGCTTGCCCGACATTGGCAATGAGCTTGCCGATTGCCGTGTCATAGGGCTTGTAATAATTGTCAATGCGGCGTTGTCTTTCATTTTCGCTCATCGGATAATTTTGTGCAATCACCGCGCCGTCGGATAATTGCATGATAAGTGTCGGGTCATCTTCACCCCTGTTAGGGTCAATCAAAAGTCGTGAAAAATGGCTGATAACTGCCGGTGCATCAAGGCGTCTTGCCAATTCACGGGTAAGTAGCTCCGCACCTATATCATAAGCGATGTGGCGTTTGAACTCGGCCGGGTCGAGCCCGAGTGAACCGTATTCAGCCGGCAGAAAATTGCTTGCGTGATCACAGATTAATGCAAGACCCGTCTCCATATTGCCGGGGATTTCTTCAAAGGAATAGAAATTTTCTTTCTGTTTCATTTTTCTATCATCACTTTATAATATGAGCTGATTTGAAAGTCTCTGACATTGACAAAATTTACGAAACTAAACAAAACACAATTCAAGTGCAAAAGATGAACGGTCGCAACGAAATAAACCGAAGGTGCCAGAAATGTTGTTGAAAAAGATTCTGATTGTTCTCTTCGGTGGTGTGTTTGCGTTCACCTTTCAAAACGCAACGAAAGCGGATTTTCGTGTCTGCAACACGACTCAGGAAGTTATTGGTGTCTCTATCGGATATCGTGCGAAAACCGGCTGGGTTTCCGAAGGCTGGTGGGTCGTCGGTCCCACGCGTTGCAAGACGATTATTGATGGGGCTCTGGCATCGCGCTTTTATTATCTTCATGCGGAAGATGCCAAAAATCACGGGCGTTGGGATGGGCCTATCAATATGTGTGTGAAAGATTCCGAATTTACGATTAATGGCGTGAACGACTGTTTTGCACGCGGCTTTCAAAAAGCCGGTTTTCAAGAAATCGATACAGGTACCCAGACAAGCTGGATGGTGCAGCTTACGGAACCGGTATCCAATAATCCGGCGTTGAATACGCCGCTTGTTACAGGAGCTCCTACAAAATGAAACGTAACCGTAAAGTAAAGATTGTTGCTACGCTCGGGCCTGCTTCGTCTGACGAAAAAATGATCGAAAAACTTTTTCTAGCGGGCGTCGACGTTTTTCGCATCAATATGAGCCATGCCGACCATGACACGATGCGTAATCTCGTAAAAATTATTCGTAATATCGAAAAAAAGCAGGGGCGGCCGATCGGTATTCTTGCCGATTTGCAGGGACCGAAGTTACGTGTAGGGGAATTTGCAAATGGTAAAGTCGATCTTGTAGCTGGTCAGACTTTTACGCTCGACAATAAAGATGTTCCGGGCGACAATACGCGTGTTTACTTGCCGCATAAGGAAATTTTCGATGCGGTCAAGCCGGGAGAACGGCTGCTCATTGATGATGGCAAATTGGAGCTTCTGGCACAGAAATGCTCGCATACCGCTATTGAATGCAAGGTTGTTGCGGGAACGCACATTTCCGATCGTAAGGGCGTAAGCCTGCCCGACACGCTGCTTGGGGTCGGTGCAATGACAGAAAAAGATCACAAAGACCTGCTCGCCGTTCTTGAACAGCCGATTGACTGGATTGCGCTTTCCTTTATCCAGCGTCCTGAAGATATTGCCGAAGCCCGCAAAATCGCCAAGGGTAAAGTGGCGATCCTTTCAAAAATTGAAAAGCCACAAGCGGTTCGCAGAATTAACGAAATTGTTGATTTATCCGACGCTGTTATGGTGGCACGTGGTGATCTTGGTGTCGAGATGCCGTTGGAAACAGTGCCCGGTATCCAGATGGATATTATCAAATTGTGTCGGCGTGCAGGAAAGCCGGTTGTTGTCGCAACCCAGATGCTTGAATCTATGATCTCGTCGCCGGTTCCTACCCGTGCAGAGGTTTCCGATGTTGCAACAGCAGTTTATGAAGGGGCTGATGCCATTATGCTTTCGGCTGAATCGGCTGCCGGCGCCTATCCGGAAGAAGCAGTGCGCACGATGGATAAAATTGCTTGCAAGATCGAACGGGATTCCAATTATGAACCGATGATTGATGCCCAACATCCGGATCCCGAACCAACCGGTGCCGATGCAATTTCACTTGCAGCAAGGCAGATTGCCGAAACGCTCAATCTTTCTGCCATTGTTGCTTATACGGCCTCTGGCGCAACGGGTATTCGTGCATCTCGTGAGCGGCCGATGCCATCAATTATTGCGCTTTCTCCGATTACCGAAACAGCACGGCGCCTTGCCCTTGTCTGGGGACTTCATTGTGTTGTCACAGACGACGCTCACAATCTTGACGATATGGTCGAAAGAGCCGCAGCCATTGCACTGCGCGAAGGCTATAGCGTTCCCGGAGACAGAATTATCGTAACGGCCGGTGTGCCGCTTGGAACACCTGGTGCAACCAATATGTTGCGCATTGCCTATGTGGAAAAGGAAGACGGCAAGCGCAGATAATAGGCGTTGAACCGGATCATTCCAGTTTTAAAAATAATGGTTCAACGGCGGAACAGATTCATCATGTTCCGCCGGAACATGCCTTGAACCGCTTTGCATTCAAGAAAAACGTTTCAAATATTTTTGAACCTGTCTGAAAGGCCGGCGGTCAAGCGCTGGTTCCTTGATGTATTTCTTGACCCCATGTAACACCGGCCAAATATATGGGCCGAAACACTCGATAAATGTCAAAACAGTTACTATAAGTCGCAACATTCGGGACAATAGCAGATTGCCGCATGTTGTTTTGCCAATAAAGTGATTTCTGCTCGCAGCCCGCATTAAGAAGCCATGTTTATTGATCCCGAGAGTTAGATAAATTTCATTGACACCTTGAATTCCGGTGACCTCTCAAGGAAAACGTGTTTTACTTTTATATACGGATTTGAAACCCGCTAGATTTATGAAGTTCACAAATTTTGAACGCTTCTGATTGTAAAAACAATCGACAAACGTGTTTCTCCGGATAAGCGGTTTTTAGCCAAATTGATACCGTTACTGGTTTTTTACGAGTTGGCGGGCAAGCGCATCAATATGACTGGCTGCACGATCAATCGCTTTGGCAGCAACGGTTTCATAGCGTTCGCAAGCATCTGTCAATTGTGCATTTTCCTGCTCTAAAGCTTCATTCTCCTGCTTCAGGCTTTTTAGCTGACGCCGCGCTTCGTCAAGCTCGTCCATAACCATGATGCCTGCCATAACAGAAAGACGATGATCACCGATCTCGCCGAAATTCGATTTCAAATGGCTGATGTATTGGTCAAGCTGATGGGCAAGACCGGCAAGATGGTCTTCTTCGCCTTCATCGCAGGCCATGCGGTAGGTTTTTCCATCGATCGTGACTGATACAGTTGCCATATTATTTGCCCTTTACCGGTCAACCACTGTTCGTATCGTTTCCATTGCAGTGATAAGGCGGCGAGATACTTCCTTATTGGCTTGTTCAAGACGTTCAGCGCGCGATTCAGATGTATCAAGTGCTTGTGCCAGACGGCTGCGATCTGCATTCATGCGCTGGATTTCTTCCTCGAGTTCGCTGGTGTCGTATGAATCTTTATTGTCATTGACAACAGCATTTTCAAGCGTTTTAAGAGCGTTTTCCAGACGATTGATCGCTTGATCGAGAATTGATGTATCTTGTGGCATCGAGTTCCAGATCCTTTTATAAAAGATAAATTCAAAAACGAATCATTCCGGCAAATTTTATCCTGTATTTGTCATTCTTAAATGTCTTCCGGCCTTGTGGCAAGAAATCCACCGCATCAAAGCTGGTGACAGTGGGATTTTATTGACTCGCACAGTTTAAGTGATATTTGTCAAAAGAAGCATTAGACCGAATTTTTTACCGATCAAAGAGTAGCCAATTCTCATGAAAAATACCGACAAGCAAAACCAGATGGCCAATGCTATCCGTTTTCTTTCCATTGATGCAATCGAGAAAGCAAATTCCGGTCATCCCGGTCTTCCGATGGGTGCTGCCGACATTGCAACAGTTCTTTATACCAAATTTCTCGCCCATGATCCGAAGAAGCCGAATTGGCCCAATCGGGACCGGTTTGTTCTTTCGGCAGGCCATGGTTCCATGCTGCTTTATTCGGCCATGTATCTTTCCGGATATGAGGATGTCACAATCGACGAGATAAAGAACTTTCGTCAGCTCGGTGCGAAAACAGCCGGTCATCCGGAATACCGGCATATCAATGGTGTAGAAACAACAACGGGTCCGCTGGGACAGGGCATAGCCAATGCCGTCGGAATGGCACTTGGCGAACGGATCATGAATGCGCGTTGGGGCGATCTGGTCGACCATTATACTTATGCACTTGTCGGCGACGGTTGTCTGATGGAAGGTATCTCTCAGGAAGCAATCGCTTTTGCCGGCCATATGAAACTCAACAAACTTATTGTCTTCTGGGATAATAACCATATCTCGATAGACGGTGCGATTACGATATCCGACAATACCGACCAATGCGCACGCTTTGAAGCGTGTCAGTGGAACACAATCAAAGTGGACGGTCACGATCAGGACGCAATTGCCAAGGCAATCGAAAAAGCAAAAACTTCTGATAAACCGACGCTTATTTCCTGCCGGACTACGATCGGCTTCGGTTCACCTCATAAAGCCGGTACCAACAAGGCTCACGGTTCACCTCTTGGCAAGGAGGAAGTTGCCGAGACACGTAAAGCGCTCGGGTGGGAAAGCGAGCCTTTTGTTGTTCCTGCCGAAATTCTTGATAACTGGCGTCTTGCCGGCCTTAATGCTGCAAAAAAACGTCAGGAATGGGATAAAAAATTCGAAGCCCTTGATCCGCAGAAACGTGCCGAATTCGAGCGTTTGATGCGTGGCGACCTGCCGGGAAATTTTGATAGTGTTATCAACGATTACAAAAAGAAGCTTGCTGCCGATCAACCGAAAGTGGCAACGCGTGTCGCCTCCCAAATGGCACTTGAAGTGATCAATGGTGCTGTCAATGAAACAATTGGCGGTTCCGCCGATTTGACAGGTTCGAATAACACCAGAACCAGCCAGACCAATGATATTACGCCGGATGACTTTTCCGGCCGCTATATCCATTACGGAATTCGCGAACATGCCATGGGCGCCATTATGAACGGTTTGTCGCTTTATGGCGGCATTATTCCTTATTCGGGAACGTTCTTGTGCTTTTCCGACTACGCCCGTCCGGCAATGCGGCTTTCCTCATTGATGGGCATCCGTGTCATCTATGTCATGACACATGACTCAATCGGATTGGGTGAAGACGGTCCGACCCACCAGCCGGTGGAACATCTGGCAAGTTTAAGGGCAATTCCCAATCATCTTGTTTTTCGTCCCGCCGATGTCGTTGAAACAGCCGAATGCTGGCAGTTGGCGCTAAAATCCAAAACAACACCATCGACTTTGGCTCTGACCCGCCAAGGGTTACCGACCTTGCGTAAAAATTATGAAGAAGATAATCTTTGTGCATTGGGTGCTTATGAGTTGATGACAGCCAGTGACGAAGCGAAAGTCACGATCTTTGCTTCGGGTTCGGAAGTTGAAATTGCTGTAAAAGCTCGTGAAACGCTTGAAAATAAAGGCATTCCGACAAGAGTTGTATCGGTCCCTTGTTTTGAACTGTTCGAGCGCCAAGTAGAGTCCTATAGAACGGCATTGATAGGAACTGCGCCGGTAAAAATTGCTATTGAAGCAGCTATTCGTCAAGGATGGGATCGTTTTATCGGATCAGATGGCCTATTTATAGGTATGCATGGTTTTGGTGCGAGTGGTCCTATCGGCGCACTTTACCAACATTTCGGGATTACAGCCGAAGCCGTCGTTGCAGCGGCGGAAGCAAAGCTTTAATATTCAAATATCTCAATTAAAGGGAGAGATAATATGGCAGTACGTGTAGCAATCAACGGATTTGGACGTATTGGGCGTAATGTTGTGCGCGCAATCATTGAAAGCGGTCGCAAAGATATTGACATCGTTGCAGTTAACGATTTGGGGCCTGTTGAAACAAATGCCCATCTGTTGCGCTATGATTCAGTCCATGGACGTTTCCCTCATGAAGTAAAGGTATCGGGTGATACCATTGATGCCGGCCGCGGGCCGATCAAAGTTACGGCTGCTCGTGATCCTGAACAATTGCCATGGAAAGAACTTGGCATTGATATTGCGATGGAATGCACCGGCATTTTTACATCCCGCGAAAAAGCTGCTGCCCATCTTGATGCAGGTGCCAAGCGTGTTATCGTTTCCGCACCGTCAAAAGGTGCTGACCTGACGGTTGTCTATGGCGTCAACCATGACAAGTTGACCAAAGAGCACAAGGTCATTTCGAACGGATCCTGCACCACCAATTGCCTTGCTCCGGTTGCCCATGTCCTCAACAAAACTGTTGGCATTGAAAAGGGCTTCATGACAACTATTCACTCTTATACCGGCGATCAACCGACACTGGATAAATTGCACAAAGACCTCTACCGCGCACGCGCTGCAGCTTTGTCGATGATTCCGACATCGACCGGTGCTGCCAAGGCTGTCGGTCTGGTCCTGCCGGAACTTGCCGGCAAGCTTGATGGCGTTGCTATCCGCGTTCCCACCCCGAATGTTTCGGTTGTCGACTTTACCTTTATTGCAAAGCGTCCGGTTACGCCGGAAGAAATCAATGAAGAAATCCGTGTTGCTGCAAATGGTCCCATGAAGGGCATCCTCGGCTATACCGATGAAAAGCTTGTCAGCCATGATTTCAACCATGATCCACACTCTTCGATTTTCCATACCGAGCAAACAAGGGTTATGGATGGAACCTTCGTTCGCATTCTTTCATGGTATGACAACGAATGGGGCTTCTCTAACCGTATGGCGGATGTAGCTGTCGCATTTGCAAAGACCATCTGATGAAAGCAATTCGGGGGCGTGAAGCCCCCGAATTCGTTTGAAATGCGAGGCTTTGCCGAGCACTTGTTTTTAGCCTTGCTATGAAAAGTAAATGAGCGGACTGTTTGTGAAGAAGAACGGTCGTTTCTTGGAAAAATCTGGAGAAAAATATGGCTTTTCGCACCCTTGATGATGTTGATGTAAAATCGAAACGCGTTCTCTTGCGGGTCGATCTCAATGTGCCGGTCGCGGACGGAAAAGTAACCGATACCACCCGTATCGAACGGGTAAGACCAACCATCACTGAATTGAGTAGAAAAGGTGCTAAAGTTATTTTGCTTGCCCATTTCGGGCGCCCGAAGGGCAAGATTGTTGCCGAATTTTCGTTGAAGCAGATCGTTCCGACTGTGGAAAAGGTATTGGGCAAACCGGTTGCTTTTGCTGAAGATTGTATCGGCGAAAAGGCCAAGGCTGCTGTTGATGCCCTGAAAGATGGCGATATTGTTCTTTTGGAAAATACGCGCTTTCATGAAGGCGAAGAAAAGAACGATCCGGCATTTGTCAAAGCATTGGCTGAAAATGGCGATATTTACGTTAATGATGCATTTTCGGCTGCCCACCGTGCCCATGCGTCGACCGAGGGGCTTGCGCATGTTTTGCCAGCCTATGCCGGTCGTTCAATGCAAATGGAACTCGAGGCACTGGAAAAAGGCCTTGGTCATCCGGCTCATCCGGTTGTCGCCATTGTTGGTGGCGCCAAAGTTTCGACGAAAATCGATCTTCTGAACAATCTGATCGAAAAAGTAGATGCACTGATTATCGGTGGCGGTATGGCCAATACATTTCTCGCAGCCAAAGGAACAGGGGTAGGCAAATCGCTTTGTGAACATGAACTTGGTGAAACTGCCCGTTCTATTCTAACCAAAGCAAAAACCGAAAACTGTTCAATCATTTTGCCGGTTGATGCCATTGTTGCCGAAAGTTTTGAAGCAAATTCTCCCAACCACTCTTATGGTGTTGATTCAATTCCCGCCGATGGAATGATTCTTGATATTGGCGAAAAGTCTATCGAACGCATCAATGCAGCCATTGACGATGCTGCAACACTGGTCTGGAATGGACCGCTCGGAGCTTTCGAACTGCATCCTTTTGATGCCGGTACCGTTGCTGTTGCCAAGCGTGTTGCTGCACGCACAAAACAAAAGAAGCTCATTTCTATTGCCGGTGGTGGTGATACTGTTTCAGCTCTTCATCACGCCGGTGTTGCTTCCGATTTTACCTATATTTCGACGGCAGGTGGTGCCTTCCTCGAATGGATGGAAGGCAAGCCATTGCCCGGAATTGTCGCACTGGAAAAATAGGTCGAGAGAGCGGGGGTTCTTTTCATGAGGAATTTTCCGCCTGCACACCAGAATATTCGAAACGGGGGTCACCGTTTCACTTTGCATGTAATGTTATTATTGTCTGGCTATTAAAAAAGAGGAGCCACCCCAATGAGTGAACGTATTGAGGATATTGCAATTGCTATGACGGCAGGAGGAAAAGGTCTGCTTGCTGCTGATGAAAGCACCAGTACTATTAAAAAACGCTTTGACACGATCAAACTGGAATCGACCGAAGAAAACCGTCGCGATTATCGCGAAATGCTGTTTACGACCAAAGAAGCCATGGAGAAATATATTTCCGGCGTCATTCTTTTTGACGAGACAATCCGCCAGAAGGCCTCTGATGGCCGCATGTTGACCGATATCATCAAAGCTGCCGGTTCAATTCCCGGCATCAAAGTCGATGAAGGAGCAAAGCCGCTTGCAGGCTTCCCCGACGAGACAATTACAGAAGGGCTTGATGGCTTACGCGGGCGTTTGAAAGAATATTATGAATTGGGTGCCCGTTTTGCAAAATGGCGCGGTGTCATCTCTATTGATAAGAGCAAATTGCCGAGCTGGGGTGCAGTTCGTCAGAACGCCCAGGCTTTGGCTCGCTATGCCGCACTTTGTCAGGAAGCACAGATTGTGCCGATCGTCGAACCGGAAATCCTTATGGATGGCAAGCCCGGCGACCATTCTATCGATCGCTGTTATGAAGTGACAGAACATGTCTTGAGGACAGTTTTTGATGAGCTGTTTGCCGCCCGCGTCAAGATGGAAGGCATGATTTTGAAACCCAATATGGTGATTGACGGCAAAAAAGCCCGTAAAGCTTCGGTTGAAGAAGTGGCGGAAAAAACCGTTCGTGTTCTGAAAACGACAGTTCCCGCTTCGGTTCCCGGAATTGCATTCCTTTCCGGAGGCCAGTCGGATGAAGAAGCAACAGCCCATCTTTCGGCAATCAACGCAATTGGCAATCTTCCTTGGAAAGTTACATTTTCTTACGGGCGCGCTCTTCAGGCTGCAGCTATCGAGGCTTGGGGCGGCAAAAAGCAGAATGTTGCAGCCGGTCAACGTGCTTTTGCCCATCGTGCAAAGATGAATTATTTGGCAGCACTCGGGAAATGGACACCAAAAGACGAAAAGGCTGCCTGATTTTCTTAAAACCTTATTTTAGAACGTTCTATAAAAGCCCGAAGTTGCTGTTTCGGGCTTTTATCCGATTAAGTGTATCATATTTGTTACAGATTGTTTTTTAAAAAGCCGATACAGCTTATAATGACGATTAAAAACTTGAATAATTTGTTCAAGTTTGTATAGATGCACAACGTTATAGATTTGCCCGTTGCAATTTGCATGGACATGACGGGCGAGGGAACAGAAATGTCCATATCAATCAGTGGATTCACGATGGATCGCAGTCGATAAGCAAATTTTCGGGGCAGTTATGAAAAAAATTTTTCAAGTGTTATTGGTAACATCAGCAACTATCGGAATTGAAACAACAGTGGCAAAGGCAGCAGATGTCACCCTGCCTGAAGCAGAACCGGTTGAATATGTGCGTGTTTGTGATGCCTACGGGGAGGGGTATTTCTATATCCCCGGAACAGATACATGTTTGAAACTTGGTGGTTTTGTCTATGCGCAGGCAAAAGGCGGAGATGATGTCTATGCCCGCTCGCGCAAAGATCGCGATATGAAAACATGGCGCGATGAAGTGCGTGCCCATTTGCTGGTTGCAACAGCATCCGAAACCGAGCTTGGAACCTTGAAAACCCATATCGAATTGCGTTCGGATTTTGATGATGGGTCGGATGCATCCTCTTCCGAATTGCGTTTCGGTTATATTGAACTCGGTGGTTTGCATATCGGTGTTGATGAATCGGCATTGAATACGTTCTTCGATTATTATGGTGACTTCATCAATGATGATGTTGTTCTGGGCGGTGCCTATCGTACCAATATGATCCAGTATCAACATTCATTTGCCAACGGTTTGACTGCATTGGTTTCGATTGAACAGGGCGGCGATGAAGATACCGACTTTAATGGAACGATAAAGGATTATACGCCGGACGTTATTGCCGGTTTGAAGTTCGAACAAGGTTGGGGATCAATCACAGGTGCCGGTGCCTATGATGCTGTCAATGAAGCCTGGATTGGCAAGGCCAAAGTCAATCTGAAGATTACCGATGCATTTAATCTATGGGTGATGGGTGCATATAAGGACCTCAAAGACACCTACTATGACGATATCGAAGATAAGGATTCGATCATCCGTGATGGTCATCGTGGTATTCGTGCGGTTGACAGTTTCTATGGTACATGGGGTGGCAAATGGGTTGGTTGGCTCGGCGCGTCTTATAAATTCACGCCGAAAACAACAGGTAACTTGCAGTTGACTTATGAAGGCGTAGGCAACACCTACACGGCTGCCAATGTTGCTTACGAAATGCTTCCCGGTCTTACGGTTATGCCGGAAGTCAACTATCGTAAATGGAACGATGTCCATTCCGATTTGCATGATCAGGATGCTATTGGTGGAGCTATCCGGATCCAGCGTGATTTCTGATTATTCGAAACGTTTTGATAAAAAGCCCCGAAAGGGGCTTTTTTATTCAAGATGAATGATTTTGCTTGATGCCCGGTTATCAGGCGACAGGTATGACGGGCGAAGACCAATGCAGTCGGTATTTCAACCTTGGCATTCTGTTTCGTTATTTTGTTTTATCCTGATTGTTATTTTCATAAAAAGAGCTAGAGGAGAAAGTAGAGTTTGACAACTTTTAGCAGCAATAACTGAAGTTAACATATGTGGTTATGCGTGTTTGTTATAACTGACGACCCAATATCAATAAGATCAATGCAAATACTATTGACGATCAACATTATATTTTAAACCGATAAGCTCATCGGGAATAATGGTTTTCACAACAAAAGAGCTGTCATTTGTTTTTAAACTCGCTCATCAAGAATTTTCAAAATAACGGCATTCGTTCAAAAGCGATTGGAACGAAAATATCTTTGGAATATTTGCCTATCCCGATATTTGAATCGAGCGAGCAATAAAATTGCCAGCTGATAAGCTGGTTTATTGAATGTTCCGAATTGAACGGGATTTCAACTGCAAACTGCCGGCTGTAGAACACTTCTCATAATAATGGCTGACAAAATGAAATAACGCCTTTGTTGCCGGTTTGAAGAACACATAGTTCAATTTTTTTTACGATCGTGCACCGCAAGACATTAACCTTCGGAGAAATATTGGCATTCGGGAGAGGTGTAAAGGGGCGCATGAGTGTGGACCTGTTTTCATGAAAGAGCCTTAACCGCATGAACCTAATTTTTAGGGAACATAAAAAACGTCGGTCAGAGTAGGGAAACTCACGCCGATGAATGTCTAATAAAAACTGATACCAAACCGAATTCAGTAATTCAGGATTTCAATGCGGATCAATGCCGAACCATTTTTTATAAATCGTCGCATAGGTGCCATTGTCTTTCAGATGTTTAAGTGAAAGATTGTAACGTTCAAGCAGTTGACTTCCTTGGGGGAAAGCCGCTCCATACGTTTGTTCTTCAATATCTGTGCCAACGGTTTTTACTTTGCCTTTGCCCGTGGTCGCGGCATAATGCAATACAGCCGGCGTATCAAATAACACAGCATCGACATTGCCTTCGGCAAGATCTTCATATGCTCCGTCTATTTCAGGAAACAACCGGCGTTGGGTGTTTGGCAAATGCTCGATCGCATAAGGAAAAGCGCTTGTCCCCATTTTTATGGCAAGGGTCTTTCCTTTCAAATCTTCAATAGATTTGATATTGCTGTCATCGCGAACCAATAACATCAGGCCGCCTTCATAATATGGTTTGGAAAAATCGACAACGTTCGAGCGTGTTCTGGTAATAGTAAGCCCTGCCATGGCGACATCAATCTGCCCGATGTGCACATCCGACATAATTGTCGAGAAATCCATAGGCGTAATTTTGTATTTGACACCCATGTCATTCGCTATAGCTTGCCAGAGTTCAACATCGAAACCTACAAGTTTTCCATCTTGCATAAAGCTGAAAGGAATATGATTATTATCAGTTGCAAATCGGATTTCCTGAGCTTGCGCAAGCCTCACAAAGCTTAAAGTTGCCAATAAAATGACAACTTTAAACATAAATTTGATAATCATTAGTCACCCCCTCATTCACGAATCTATCTAAAGTGTTCGAAAAGTACGCCTTTGCTTCTAAAGAATTTTTCAACATTAAAGTTTCACAGTATAGAAACGGAAACGAACAAAACTCTACATCAACAAACATTAAGATTATACTTATACCCTTAAAAAACTAACACTTTAAAACGCCTTGCTCGCATCCTGAAACCGGTTCAATGTCCTTATCACACGCTAAATGTTATGTCCCGATTAAAATTATTTGTCCATTGTGGTGTTTTCCCAACTTTCGATAAACTCGTCCGGTATGCGCGTCGGCCGACCTTCGGAATTGACCAAAGCCAATTGAACATCTGCAGAGACAAGTAATAAGTCGTTGCGAATAATTTCCTGCGCCATGACAATTCGTGCGCCTGTCACTTTTATTATCTTCGTCCGTATATCAAGTATGTCGTCAAAGCGGGCAGATTTATGGTAGTTGACGGCTATTTTATGTACAACCCAACCTAATTTTTCGTTTTCTTCGGTGTTGTGCGGTTTTTGGTGTTGAGCCCTGCTCAATCTTATAAATTCCGATCTTCCACGTTCAAAAAATTCCAGATAACGGGCATGGTAGACGACACCGGTAAAATCGGTATCAGCATAATAAACACGGGCGAAAAGATGGTGTACATTACCGATAAATTCGCCACAAAAAGGAACATTCTCAATCATCAGATTCGCCAAAAAGGTTTGCTTGCATTTGGTCTGCAGACTTCGGAGGATTTAACCCCATATGCGTCCACGCTTTTGCTGTCATTATTCTTCCCCTCGGTGTTCGTTGAATAAAACCTTGCTGGATCAGATAAGGTTCAATGATATCTTCGATCGCATCACGAGGTTCGGATAAGCCGGCAGCTATTGTTTCAATTCCGACCGGTCCGCCGCCGAAATTTTCGGCAATCATGCCAAGATAGCGCCTGTCGAGCTGGTCGAGGCCGAGCTGGTCGACTTCCAGACGCAACAAAGCCTTGTTGGCAATGTCTCTGTCTATTGTGCTTGCTCCCGCAACAGAGGCAAAATCCCTGACGCGACGCAAAAGACGGCCGGCAATGCGCGGTGTCCCGCGTGCACGACGTGCAATTTCTCTTGCACCATCTTCGGCAATAGGCATTTGCAAAATATGGGCGTTGCGTTTGACAATATGCTCAAGCTCTTCGACCGTGTAAAAATTGAGCCTGATCGGAATACCGAAACGATCACGCAAGGGTGTTGTCAGCAATCCAAGTCTCGTCGTCGCTGCAACAAGGGTAAATTTTGAAAGATCAATTTTGACAGAACGTGCGGCAGGCCCTTCACCGATAATAAGATCAAGCTGGAAATCTTCCATGGCAGGATAGAGGATTTCTTCAACGGCGGGACTTAACCGATGAATTTCATCGATAAAAAGAACATCGCGTTCCTCAAGATTTGTTAAAAGCGCGGCAAGGTCGCCAGCCTTGGCAATAACCGGCCCAGAAGTCGAATGGAAATTGACACCAAGTTCTTTGGCCATAATTTGCGCAAGCGTTGTTTTCCCGAGGCCGGGGGGGCCGACGAACAGAACGTGATCCAAAGCTTCATTACGACTTTTTGCTGCTTCGATAAAGACTTTCAGATTTGCCCGTGCAACTTCCTGACCGACAAAATCATCAAGACATTGCGGGCGTAGCGAAACATCACCATCTTCATCGCGTTTATCCGCCGTAATCAGGCGTTCGTTGTTTTCCATTCCGCCAGTTTACCTTGAAAGTTCTTTTAAACCAAGCCGTATCAGTTTGGCTGAATCGGCATCGTTGCCAGCCTCACGTAACGCGCTCGCAATTGCATTTGCAGCCTGATCGCGCGAATAGCCAAGATTTTCCAATGCCGACACCGCATCCGATATTGCTTGAGAGGCGCTTCCTTCGCCAATTTCCTGTTTCAGTGCTATGTTCTTGTCATTGCCGCTGAATTCGGGAACCTTGTTCTTAAGTTCACTGACAATGCGTTCGGCAACTTTCTTACCAATCCCCGGTGCGCGGCAGATCATTGCAATGTCTTTGAGCGCAATTGCATTGCCGATTTCAGCCGGTGACAATGTACCAACCAGTGCAAGCGCGACCTTTGCACCAACACCCTGAACTGTTTGTAAAAGTGCAAACCATTGTTTTTCGGCTTTTGTTGTAAAGCCGAAAAGCTTGATGGCATCTTCCCGCACTTGTGTTTCAATAAAGAGTGTCACGGGCTCGCCAATTTTAGGTAGGCTTCCCAGAACGCGGGGACTTGCGAAGACAATATAGCCGACGCCATTCACATCGACGATCAGATGATCAGTGTTGATTTCGTCAACTATGCCTTTCAGTTTTCCAATCATGCCAATGCTTTCAAACGGTTTTCAAGGCTGTTGCGATTATGGGCGTGGCAAATTGCAATAGCGAGAGCGTCAGCTGCGTCACTTGAATCGAAATTGGCTCGCGGCATCAAAACTTTCACCATCATATGGATTTGCTGTTTTTCGCCGTGCCCCACACCGATAACAGCTTTTTTTATCGAATTCGGCGCATATTCGGCAACCGGCAAACCAGCCTGTGCCGGCGCTAATAATGCAATGCCACGGGCTTGCCCGAGTTTCAATGTGGCCGTCGCGTCCTTGTTGACAAAAGTTTGCTCGACAGCTGCTTCTTCGGGCATATAGGAATGGATAATTTCCGAGAGCCCGTCATAAAGCGTCGATAATCTTGCTGCCAAGCTCAACCTGTCATCCGACCGGATTGTGCCGGATGTGATAAACTTCAAACTGTTTCCCGCAGTTTCTATGACGCCATATCCTGTCCGTCTTAGACCGGGATCTATACCAATAATACGAATCGCTTCTGCCATAGCCAATGCATAAAAGTTTTCACTTCATTTTTGTAGCAGAATGTGAACAAAAAGGAAACAAAATGAAAAGCTGGTTAATTATGCTGAAAGGCCGCTTTGATCCGGTCGATCTGTTTGCTCACCGGATTGGTGGAGCCATTCTGTCCGCTCATAACGCCTTCAACATCGTGGTCCATATGGCGCACACGTTCTTCTATGCGTAATGACAGTTCTACCAGCTTCTTGAATTTTTCCGGAAGTTCTTGAAAATGTGCATTTTCTCCGATCAGCGAAGGAGTGTCGAGACAGACTTTTGCTTTTTCCTGTGCAATCTGTTCTTTGGACATTTCTTTTTCGCGTGCTGCCCGAAACAATAACAACCAGGAAGCCACCTGCATAAGGCGTGTGCTCATGCGCATGGCTTCGGCTGCATAAAGTGATGAAGCCTCGCCTGAGAGAGTGCGTGAAGCGATTTTACCTTCGCCGTCGATATAGGCAGCTGTTTGTTCGATTAATGACATTCCCTCATCATAAAGGTGGGAAAATGCATTATCGAATGCTCCATGCTCGAACATGACAATCATGTTGTCGTTATGAGAATTTTGCGGTTGCAACCCACTTACTCCGACTTTTCTTAATCAATGGATACAATAGCAGATTAAAGATCTTTTCAGCCCATTGTTCCATCCGGTTTTTGCAGCAACGGAAAATTGCACTTTTATTGGCGTTTTCGCAACGAAATCCTTAATGCAAGGTTAACAAGCACAAAGCTATAGTTAAGACGGATGTTTGAAAGATTTATCCGAACCATGTCGGGCTTTTGGGCATCTATCGGCTTTAATGACCGGCACCCAAGTTTATTTTGTGGGTGTTCGGTTACCCATTACCTGATGTTTTTATCGGGCACTTTTTTGAAGGGCAATTTTTACCCGTATTGTTTCAGCAAAATCATCTTGCTCAGGAAAATATTCGGGCAATCATTTTCAAGCTTTTTGCCAATCGTTTCCGGTGATGTTCGCGTTTATAAGATTTGCGGGCTCGGCTATGCCAGGTGCTTTCACGCCAGCGGGAGTGGAAGAAACGACTTCGAGACGTTTTGTCGCAAATTTTATCCATTCGAAATAATAGGCAACTGCGAACTGGATAACAATGCCGGTGGTCAACAACAGTGTGTCATAGAAAAGGCCGCCAGGATTGACGACTTTCAAAACCTGACCGGCCATTGCAAGAACTGTACCGGTTACAAAAACCGCAAGGCTATGTTTGCCGAGTATGGCAAGCGGATGGTTGGCATCCACTTTTGCTATCCGGTTCAACGGATAAATGGCAACAATAAGATAGGCGAGAGCGAGAATATGAAAAAGACGAGGTAGAGAAAGAAAAGTTTTACTGAAACCGGTAAGCGTTGAGGGAAGTCCTATTGTCGGATTAATCCACCACCAGTCAAGGCGCACCCATAGACATGAAATGACAAGATAAGCAGCTGCAATTATTAAAAACAAAGGGTGCCGGGGCAAATATCCACCCCTTTTGACATAAAGCGTCACCGAAAAACCGATAACAAATAATAATTGCCACGAAAGCGGGTTCAAAAACCATACACCTTTTGTCGGGTAATTATGTGGTGAAATGCCGTAAACGCCTGCAATAATATAGATTGCAACAGACAAAATTATCAATGATTTGAGTGATTTATTGGCAAGATAGAGTATGAAAGGTGTCGCGAGAATTAAAACCAGATAGAGCGACAGAATATTATTATAACCTAGTTGGTGACCAAGTGTTACGAGCCCCAGCAATGACTGTGCAGGATCTTTCAACAAGGATGGTATATTGTTGACATTTAAAAATTCCGGCCGATGGAAAAATGTAGCCGCACTGACGAAAATGGACAGACTGACCAGAGTTGTCAGAATATGGGCGGAATAGAGCGTTGCCGAACGTCGTAGGAGCTTAAACGAAATAAGAAGGCGATTTTGGCCAAAAAATTTGCTGCCATAGGCGAGAGCAACCGAAATCCCAGAAATCAGGACAAAGGCTTCAGCAGAATCGGAAAAGCCGAAATGTTTATGGGTGAGCCATTCATAGATCGTACCAGGCACATGATTTATAAAAATCGTTAACAACGCCAATGCGCGAAACACATCGATACGGGTGTCTCTTTTAGACGTTGTCATTTGCGCCATGGAATTGAAATCCCTGTTTATTACGATTAATCAGATAAAAAACGTTTCTGCGTCATTATCTGATTTGTAGCCAAATTGGAGTCGAAATTGAGGAAAGCACAATCACATTTCTTTCCAGACTGAAATCATTGTAAGAAATGGTTAGGGGGAAAATGTTACAATCGCCCTAATTCGTCCTTTTTATAGACCTAAACGATGTTGCCATGAGTAAAGATACAAATCGCCTATTTCCTAGACTTGTGATGACGCTTGATATGCGCCGCAATATAAAAGCGGATTTTCTCATGGATGTTCTGGATAATGGCGATTTTGCCAGTCTCATTGTTTATGATTCGCAAAATGACCCTACATTTTTGCAACAACAGGCAGAATTGCTTGTTGATAGGATTGAAGCAAAATCTGTCGCTTTTCTTGTCGCGAATGATAGCCGGATTGCTGGACGTATTCATGCTGATGGTATCCATCTTGAAGGCAAGGTTGAAGAACTCCGCTCCCTCCTTGATCGCCGTCATGATTCGATGATTGTCGGCTTTGGGAATTTGCGCGACAAGCACACAGCAATGACAAGTGGTGAATGCGAGCCTGATTATCTGATGTTCGGCAAACTCGGTGCCGATAAAAAACCGGCGCCCCATCCGCGTAACATCACACTTTCATCCTGGTGGGCGGAAGTTATGGAAATTCCGGCTATTGTCCAGGCCGGTTCCGACATTGCCACTTTTCCTGAAGTTCTTGCAACGAAAGCAGAATTTATTGCGGTGGAAGAGATGATTTTCGGCCATGACAACCCACAACATATCTTACGCGAGATTACCCGTCTGATCGAAGAAAGTGGCGGCTTCGACGGGGAGCTTGTTGAATGAAGTTATTTGCAAGTAAACTCCTCGGGCTTGTTTTGTTGGCGTCTTTGGCCGGTTTCCAATTGGCAGAAGCTCAGGAAGCACGGTCCGATAAGGGGGCAAAACCCGTTTTACCCAAACAGACAGGCGAGGATTATCTTAAAGCCGGCCAGTATGACAGTGCTTATGATAATTATATGGCGGGAAATTATAAAACAGCATTTCTGGAAGCCTTGAAAAGGGGTGAAGAAGGCGACGCTACCGCTCAAACTCTTCTGGGGCGGATGTATATGGAAGGTTATGCCGTTGCAATTGACGGGGCACGGGCGGCATTATGGTTTGGAAGAGCTGCCAAACAGGGCGACCCGCAGGCAGAATTGCGTTACGGGCTTTTGCTTTTTAACGGAACTTATGTTCCGAAAGACCCGTCAACAGGCGAAGAATATATCAAACGCGCGGTTGATGCCGGTGTACCGGAATCCTATTTTTATTACGGCCAATTATTGTTGAACAAATCCCAAGACGATGATGCTCTGGAAACAAGCCTCGGTTATTTCCTGAAAGGGGCTTCACGCGGTGATCCGGATTCTGCTTTCGCAGCGAGCCAGATTCTCGCACGAGGTACACCGAAACGCCCGCGTGATGATAATAGTGCGCGCAAATTGCTGGAAACAGCTTCGGCAAAGGATCATGTTCCCGCACAAATTACATTGGCCAAATGGATGGTTGAAGGACGCGGTGGTCCGCAAGATTATGAGGGTGCATTCAACTTGTTGCTTATGGACGCAAGCAGGATGATTGCGCCGGCCCAGATCAATCTTGCAAGGCTCTATCGCGACGGGATCGGAACCGAAGGAGATATTGTAAAAGCCGCAGCTTGGTATATGGTAGCCAAACGGGCTAAAATGGAAGCCCCCGATCTCGAAACTATGTTGGAAGGCATGTCAGATGAGCAATTGGCAACAGCCCGCCAAAAAGCTGAACAGCTTATGCCGACACTTTAAATTTCAGGCATGTCCTTAAATTTGAAGCTGCCCCTTGCTTAAAGACTTTTTTTATGGTCTTGAACACGTTAATTGAGGGCATTTTCAAATGTCCTTATTCCACAATGATCTAATGTTGGATGAAAAATATGAAGATTAATGGCAATGAAATTCGCCCGGGCAATGTGATTGAACATAATGGCAGCCTCTGGGTTGCAGTCAAATGCAATGCAGTCAAACCGGGAAAAGGTGGTGCATTCAATCAGGTCGAATTGAAGAACCTGCTTGATGGGACAAAATTGAATGAGCGTTTCCGCGCGGCTGAAACTGTTGAAAAAGTAAGACTCGAACAGAAGGACTATACTTTCCTTTACGAGCAGGGTGACGCACTTGTTTTCATGGATTCGGAAACTTTCGAGCAACTTGAATTGCAGAAAGATTTTGTTGGCGAGCGTGCAGCATTCCTTCAGGATGGTATGAAGGTCACGGTTGAACTTTATGAAGAAAAGCCGATCGGCATTGATTTGCCCGATCAGGTTACATTGACGATTACCGATGCCGATCCGGTCGTTAAGGGGCAGACAGCTGCTTCTTCCTATAAGCCGGCCGTTCTGGAAAATGGCATCCGTATTCTTGTTCCTCCGTTTATTTCGGCAGGCGAGAAGGTGGTTGTCGATACAAACGAGCTTAGTTATCTGCGTCGTGCAGATTAAGGATTGGTCTGATGGCGCGTTCAGCGATAATGAATGTCATGGTACAAGCGGCAATGAAAGCGGGGCGGTCGCTTGCCCGTGACTATGGTGAGGTACAAAATCTTCAGGTGTCTTTGAAAGGCCCGGCCGATTATGTGAGCCAGGCCGATCGGCGCGCCGAAGATATTGTCAGGACAGAGCTTTTGAAAGCGCGTCCGGATTATTGTTTTCTTATGGAAGAATCGGGCGAGATTAACGGTAGCGACTCCCAACATCGTTTTATTGTCGATCCGCTTGACGGAACAACCAATTTTCTTCACGGTATTCCTTTCTTTGGCGTTTCGATCGCATTAGAGCGTCAGGGGCAGATTGTTGCCGGTGTGATTTATAATCCGGCATTGGACGAACTTTTCACTGCCGAACGCGGTGGTGGCGTGTTTTTAAATGACAGACGCATGCGTGTTGCCAATCGTCGCAAGCTTGAGGATTGTGTTATCGGAACAGGTATTCCCCATCTTGGTCGTGGCCACCACGGTGAATACCTTGTTGAATTACGCAATGTGATGGCCGAAGTGGCAGGTATCCGGCGCATGGGTGCAGCTGCAGTCGATCTTGCCTATGTCGCAGCCGGTCGTCTTGACGGTTTTTGGGAAGATAACCTCCAGCCATGGGATATGGCGGCTGGCCTTTTGATGGTTCGGGAAGCCGGTGGCTTTGTCAGTGACAAGGATGGCGGGCAGAATATCTTCGGGAAAAAGAATATCGTTGCCGGAAACGAGCTTATTCATAAAGCACTGATGAAGACGATCAAAAAACCGATTTGAACCGGTAGGGATTGTTAAAAAATTCTATCAACTTCTATTCCCGCTTTTTTGAAAGCGGGAATTTTTTTAAGCTAAATCCTGCGCACACTTAATTTCTTGCAAGTTACGCCCACCTCATAAATCACCGCCGGCAGCGGCCTGTTCTTTTTTCAAACAGTATCGGGCAACAAGCGAACGTATCGGATCAGGAATAATAAAGCTCGGATGATTGTTCTCGCGGATGAAGCGGATTTCTTCATTATCATCACCAGAAACAAAGTCCGCCGTGCAAACACCGAGATATGTACCTTTTGCCACGCCAACGCCGTTACAACCATTCAAAACCATGATGTTTTCGGCAGGTTTATGGAAAACATAATTCTGGTTAAGCGTAACGGCAATCATTCCGCCCCATGTGTATTCAAACGGAATATGGGTTAGCGCGGGAAAACGGCTCTCGAACGAATGCCTGTGGTCGGTCAAGGCGGAGTTGAGATCATCTTTTGAAGTCGTCAATGTCGGGGCAAAACGCAATATATTACGAATAAAAATGCGGTGGTCGGGAGTATAGCGCACTGTTGTACCTGCCGGATGAGCCGAGGTAATGCCCCACGGTTTTACATTGGAAAAATGCTGTTCCAAATCGTTGGCAGAAAGCGGTTTTGTCAGGCTGGCATAAGTATAAACGGGCGCAAGACGGTGCTTTTCATAGCCGAATTCACTGTTGAAAATATTGCCTGCCTCAAAGATAAATTTTGCCGTAATAGGCCCGCGGGTGGTTCTAATCACATGCTTGGAACCATAAGTGATTTCTGTAACGGGCGTTTGTTCATAAAGGCTGACAGAAGGTGGCAAGGCTTTGGCAATACCGCGGACAAGTGCGGCAGGATTAACAAGAACATTGCCCGGTGTATAGATTGCCCGTTGATAATAGGTAGTTCCCAATCGTTTCGACAAATCGTCTCCGGCAATATCTTGATAGTCGAACCCGTCATTTTTGAGTTGGTTTTCAAAATGGTCAAGATTGCCGAGGTTGCTTGTTTCATGGGCGGCCATATATTTACCGCTCTCTTGCCAATCACAGGAAATGGCATAATGGTCTTTAAAATCACGCAAACGCTTTATGGCAAATTTATTCAATGCATAAAGCCGCCGGTCATGATCGGGGGTTGTTTTGCCGCCATCCACATTGTGTGGAACATCAATGATAAAGCCGGCATTTCGTCCCGAAGTTCCTTCGCCGATTCTGAGTGCATCAATGACGGCAATCTTTGCGTCCGGTTGCCGTTCGGAGAGCCGATGAGCCAATGAAAGGCCGATAAAGCCTGCTCCGATAATCACAAAATCAAAGTCTTTATTTTCTTCAAAATTTTTGCCAATCGTTATTTCATGATCGGGCGATGTGGCAAACCAACCTGAAACGCCGTCGATTTTCGGCTCCACGCGAATCTGAACCATAGTCTGGGCTGTTTTTAAATTCCTGTATTTTCTTTTCCGGTAATTGTCGTCAATGCGAGAATTGGAGTTTCGCCAAGCGCGCATAAAGGCCGTTTTGAGCAACCAGTTCGTCATGCGTGCCTTCTTCGACAATAGCACCTTTATCAAGAACAACAATTCTGTCAGCTTTTAAAACTGTTGCCAAACGGTGGGCAATAACCAGCGTTGTGCGATTTTTCATTAAGCCTTCAAGTGCTCTTTGTACAAGCATTTCGTTTTCCGCGTCGAGTGCGGATGTTGCTTCGTCAAGCAAAAGAAGTGGTGCATTGCGCAAAATTGCACGTGCAATGGCTATGCGTTGTTTTTGTCCGCCTGAAAGGGTAATGCCTCGCTCGCCAACTTGCGTGTCAAAACCATCTTTCAAATTGTGGATGAAGTCGAGTGCATGGGCAGCCTCTGCCGCTTCTTCGATAGCTTTATTATCGGCCAAAGGATTACCAAAAGCGATATTTTCCCGCAACGTTCCATCAAAAATGGCGACATCCTGCGGTACATAGGCAATGCGTGAGCGTAAATCCTCAAGCTTGACTTTGGAAATTTCTGTACCATCAAAAGTAACATTGCCGCTATCAGGGTCATAAAAGCGCAAGATCAATGAAAAAATTGTACTTTTGCCGCCGCCGGACGGGCCAACAAAAGCTACCGTCTCTCCGGCTTTGATGGAAAATGTCAAATTGTGTAAGACAGGTTGGGATTTTCTGGTCGGATAGGCAAAATCGACATGATTGAAGTCGATCGCACCCCGTGCCGGTTCCGGCAGTTTCAACGGGGCGGCGGGAACAGTAATTGTAGTTTTTTCAACAAGCAATTCGGCAAGTCTTTCTGCCGCACCTGTCGCCTGTGCGAGCTCCGCACCAACTTCCGATAACTGACCGAATGCACTTGCACCGAAAACCGCATAAAGAACGAATTGCCCTAATGTTCCGGCAGTCATGGTTTTGTCCAGAACATCATTCGAGCCAATCCACAACACGGCTACAACACTACCAAAGACAAGAAAAATAGCAAAAGCCGTTAAAAATGCACGCGATAAAATCGACCCGCGTGCCGATTGGAAAGCTCGTTCAATCAATTGGGAAAACCGTTTATTGACATTTTGTTCAGCCGTAAAAGCCTGAATGGTGCGGATAGCGCTTACCTGTTCGGAAGCAAGTGCTGTCGCGTCGGCAAGACGGTCTTGTGCGAGGCGGGTTCTTTTGCGCACTTTGCGACCGAAAACAATGAGCGGAATAACAACAATGGGAATTGCCACAAGCACCATTGCTGACAGTTTCGGACTGGTTACAATCATCATGATAATGGCGCCAACAGCCATGATAATATTGCGTAAGAAAACCGAAGCTGTAGCACCGACAGCCGATTTTACTTGCGTTGTATCAGCCGACAAGCGCGAGATAATTTCACCTGAACGGGATTTATCAAAAAATTCCGGTGACAGACTGATAATATGGGAAAAAACATCACGCCGGAGATCCGCCACCACATGTTCTCCCAAAGTAATCACCGAATAATAACGTCCGGCTGAAGCAAGAGCCAGAATTGCAGCAAGCAAAAACAGCACCGCAAAATAGGAATTGATCATGGTTCCGTTGCTTAAACTAAAGCCATGATCGAGCATACGGCGGATTGCAATGGGAAGCGCCAGCATGACAAGGGCAGCAACAATCAAAGAAACAGCAGCCGAAAAGGCAAGTTTTTTATAGCGGAATACATAAGGTTGCAGTGCTGATAATGGACGCAAACTATGTTTTTTCGGGGCAGATAGTCTTTTTTCGCCATTTTCCATGCTGTTCTTCTTATCCATATTCTATTGTGCCCTTGTGCTATCGTTCGTGCTGTTGTATAGGCAACACCAGATTTTTATCGAAGTCCGGCCACGCCCGGGCTTTGTTTACCAAATTGAAGAACGGATGGCATCATGAAAATACACCATGTAACCGTTCGTTACCGTTAGAAGCAGGAAGTTCGCGTCATGAAAGCTGATATTCATCCCGATTACCACACCATCAAGGTTGTGATGACAGATGGCACCGAGTATTTCACCCGCTCCACATGGGGCAAAGAGGGTGATACTATGAATCTTGATATTGATCCGAGAACACATCCGGCATGGACTGGTGGTTCACAGACTCTCGTTGATCGCGGTGGTCGTGTTTCCAAGTTCAAAAACCGTTTTGGCAATCTCGGCCTTTAATAAGTTTCTATTTCCCTTTAAAACCCGCCAATCCGGCGGGTTTTTTATTTTTTTAAACATCACAGTTATTCTGATAGTTACGGTATTGTCTAACTGCACATCTGAAACGGATGTTGAAAGACTTGGTTGTCACCGCAGACAAGAAGCTAAAGGTCGAGAAAAATTATAACTATCTTGAGGTAAAAACCTGGCCTCGAAAAGAAGCTACTTTTTAAAAAGCAACCGACTTTTGAGCAGAAGATAAATCCGGCGATTGGAAGATAAATTCACCGCCTCAATAAAATCCTGTGAACGGGAGATAAATCCGGCGCCTCAATAAAAAACCGGCTTGCGGGAGTTTAAAAACCACCCGAAAGCCGGTACAATTCAGTTTGAAAAACTTGAAGAATAAATTTATTCGGCGGCAAGCTTTGCCATGACTTCGTCACTGACTTCGAAATTGGCATAGACGTTTTGAACGTCATCATCTTCTTCCAAAGTGGAAATCAGACGAAGAACCGATTCGGCTTTTTCTTCATCAATCGGCGTTGTTGTTGTCGGCTTCCAGACAACTTTGACCGATTCGGCTTCGCCAAGTGCGGCTTCAAGTGCTTTGGAAACTTCGCCGACATTTTCAAAAGCACAGGTAATGACGTGGCCATCTTCATCAGACTGGACATCATCGGCACCGGCTTCAATAGCGGCTTCCATAACTTTATCCGCGTCACCGGCTTCCGGTTTATAAACAATTTCGCCAACGCGATTGAACATGAAGCCGACCGAACCTGTTTCACCCAACGCACCACCTGCTTTGGTGAAAGCGGCACGAACATTGGAGGCTGTACGGTTGCGATTATCTGTCAAAGCTTCGACAATAACAGCAACGCCGGCCGGGCCGTAACCCTCGTAGCGGACTTCTTCATAATTTTCACCATCATTACCGGCAGCCTTTTTAATCGCCCGTTCGATATTATCTTTCGGCATGGACTGGGCTCTCGCATTTTGCACAGCCAAGCGTAAACGGGCGTTCATCGCAGGATCCGGCACACCAAGCTTGGCCGCAACTGTAATTTCGCGGGCGAGTTTGGAAAACATCTTCGAGCGCATCGCATCCTGACGACCTTTGCGATGCATAATATTCTTAAACTGTGAATGGCCTGACATAGATCACCTTTCGGTTTTCACCGACAGCGAGCCTTGGAATGATCGAAGTATCCTGTCGGACAATGTTCTAATAAAAATCTGAATGAGCGCCTTATACGGAAAACGAGTGAAAAGGTAAAGAGTTGCGCATCTTTCACCAAAAATCCGGCAAGCATTCTTCCAATCGCGGTCCAAGACGCAAGGCGGATACTTTTTCTGCAAGCCCTGTACGGTCGGAAATTTCAACCGCAAGCCCACAAATGGTTGCAGGCCCGCTTGCCGGTTCATAGCGGCCACGCGATATTTTGGTAACAAAACGGTTGAGCGGCTCTTCTTTATCCATACCAAGTGACGAATCATAATCACCACACATACCGGCATCCGACATAAACGCCGTACCGCCGTTAAAAATCTGATAATCGGCTGTCGGAACATGGGTATGAGTGCCCACCACCACACTGGCGCGGCCATCAAGAAAATGGCCAAAACATTGTTTTTCGCTTGTGGCTTCGGCATGGAAATCAAAAATCACGGCATCGGCCTGCTCGCCGAGCGGACATTCGCCGACAATGCGTTCGGCTGCCTCGAACGGGTCATCAAGATCAGGATGCATGAATACCCGCCCCATAACATTGGCAACAAGCACACGCGCACCGTTTTTGGCAATATAGACACCTGAACCTTTGCCTGCAGTCCCTTTCGGGAAATTTGCGGGTCTTAAAAACCGGTCGGCATGATCGGCATAATTTAAAGTTTCTTTCTGGTCGAAAGCATGGTTACCGGTGGTAACAACATTTGCACCAGCTTCCAGTGTTTCATTATAGATTTTTTCGGTAATGCCAAAACCGGAAGCAGCGTTTTCTCCGTTGACGACAACAAAGTCGAGTTTAAGACTGGATATCAGGCCTGGGAGCTTCTGGAACACTGCCGTGCGGCCGGATTTACCAACCATGTCACCTAAAAATAAAAATCTCATAATTTAACTCTAAACATCTCTTAAAACGATCTTAAACCACTTTCGGTGAGTATCATTGCCAATTTTTGATCGTGTGGCTCGGCCGGAATTGACGAAACTTCCTGACAATCAAAAGCAAGTCCTATCAATAAAGGGTTATGCCCGTTTTCTCTCATGCTTGCAATTGCCCGATCATAGTAACCGGCACCATAACCAATCCTGTTTCCTTCGCTATCAAAAGCGGAAAGCGGAACGAGAAGTGTTTCAGGCTCGACGATTTTTGCTTTCTCAGACGGTCCCACCGTACCAAAGCCCATATCAACGAGTTTTCCGCCATCATCGAAAATTCTGAAAACCATTGTTGTTTTATCAATAATCGCAGGTAAAGCCAGTGTAATGCCATGTTCTTTTAGCGCCAACATGATCGGACGCGGGTCGATTTCGCTTTTGATCGGCCAAAATCCGGCAACTGTTTTCCCTTTCAAACAGTCAAGTAGCTTTTGGAGTCCATCGACGAGTTTTTGTGAAATGATAGTGCGTTGTTCTTGCCGCATCCGGTCGCGTCTTGCCAAAGCTTCCTGTCGAAGTGTTTTTTTGCTGATTGTCATATTTCCAGAAACTATTTGCATTTATGACGATTTTTTCAAATCCTGCCGGATGATTTGCAGGTCAAAATTCGGTTTAACGTTAACGATAATGGACGATCATCCGGTTTTGTCAAAGCGGTTTTACAAAATCTTGCCAAGAGAACAGTGGAAATCGCCAAAGCTCATCGAATGATTGGTCATACAACATTGTTAATTGGCAGATGTTCTGGACATTACGATGGTGCCATAAAGCGGACAACCGTCTGGCAGCAAGCCGCATAATATTCCATCATTTGGTAAAATAGTAATTTTTAAACGACACTCGAATTATTTGTTTCGACAAACATAAAAGGGAAGTTTGTTTATTGCTTTGAATGTTTTTTCATAAATTTCGGAATTGTCGGAATTCTTTCAAGAAATATCGACAAGGAAATAATCGGAAAATTGGCAATTCGATGGATAATTACGGCAATGGATAATGATGACAGGACGGAACAGCCAGTTACATAAAGTGCCTATGGAAAACATCAAGGTTCAAGTGAGCGGATAGAAGAAAACTTACGGAACCTGAAACGGGAAAGAACCTATGAGGGCAAACGAATGATTGCTTGTAAGGAGAGCAATTTGAAAGAAGAAAGTGGCGATCCGCAGCAACCGGTGGAATGTATTTGATCCCGGGAAACCTACAACGTAGGTGGGTGCCATATGAAAAGGCCCACGAGCCTAATCAGGGACAGCTCCCTTAGAGATCAATAAGGCCCCAGGGATGCAGTTATTCCTGTCGAGAAGAGCAGAACGCCTCGGCCAATATAGGTCAAGTCAATGCTTGTTACCAGTCTGCTATGAGGTTTTTAAAGAGTAATTTTCATTCGCTTCTTCACCTTGCCTGATTTGACGGAAAAATCAGATGGCTTGTCCTGTCTGGTCTTCAAGAATATCGGCGACATGTTTTTGTGCGCGTTGCATTTGCGGATAAATTTTCAAGGCATCTTCATAAGCGTGAAGCGCAAGTTTATTGCGTCCGGTCATTTCCAGAATCGATCCGATAAGAAACAGAGCGTTGTAATTTCGGGGTTCCAGTGCAAGTGACCGTTGTAAATCACTCATTGCGAGTTTCAGGTCATTCAATTGTACATGAACTGCCGCACGACGCGCCCATCCTTCGGCATAATCGGGCTTCAAGGCAACCACATTATCAAGAAAATCAAGCGCCATGGCGTAATCTTGTTCGTTAATTGCATCTTCCGCCCATTGCATCAGAAGATCAATCGTATCACTTCCCGATTGCGCCCATAGGCCCTGAATCTGGCGGCTTAACTTTGCCGCTTCCTTGTAATTGGGGGTTCGTTTCAAAACAGCAAGCAAATGGTCAAGCTCGGCCTGTTTTTTTTGTGCCGCGTTCTGATCTTTCCCAAGATCAGGCAATGCTTCTTCCTGAGACGGCTTTTCGGGAATCATATCCTCCGGTGACAAAGGTGGAGAATCAGGGTCTTCTTGTGGCGGCAGTTCCGGCAGACCTTGGGAAAAAGCGAAAGAAGGCGACAAAGAAATCGCGATTGATAGCGACATAATGAAAAAACGAATTTTCAATCTGTTCAACATCATTTCCTCTGTCGCAGCCGTTTCTTTCCAGGTTGCATGAAACCCGTGGCATATGATTTTGCCATAGAAAGTTTGCAGCAATATCAAGGTCTGCAACTATATCTGGCTGCGATCTTATATGGAGGAAAGAATCGAAGCAATGCTTGAAAAATCGAGCGTAATAAAAAAGGCTCCCGAAAGGAGCCCTTTTTAAACAATATATCAAATAATCAACCCTGACGGGCTTTAAAGCGCGGGTTGGTCTTATTAATGATGTAAATACGACCTTTGCGGCGAACCATGCGGTTGTCGCGGTGACGACCCTTAAGCGCTCTGAGCGAATTTTTAATTTTCATTTCAATCACCGTTTGTATAACCCGTCGCCGGGTAAAAGGATTGGACCCTTGACAGGGCTTGAATTTCGTCGGTCAAATAGCCTGACGATAGAGGGTTTGTCAACTGCAAATCACGCAAAAATAGTGTTTCTAGCGTCAAACTCTATCAAGAATTAAGCTTTTGGCGCGTTTATGCGTGCCTTTTATCCATTATCAGGCACGACCGGTCAGTCGGACGATATGGCCCATTTTCCTTCCGCTTCTTACCTCCGCTTTACCATAAAGGTCGATGAAGGTTTGCGGTTCGGCTAATAAATCGGGCAAGCGTTTCACATCTTCGCCAATCAGATTTTCCATAACACAATTGCTATGCCGCGTTGTTTTCCCCAAGGGAAGACCGGTGACCGCCCGTATATGCTGCTCGAATTGCGAGACAAGGCAGGCAGCCTCTGTCCAATGGCCGGAATTGTGAACACGCGGTGCCAATTCATTGGCTATGACCGAGCCATCTTTGAGAACAAAAAATTCCACCCCGATCACACCGATATAATCAAGTTCGTGAAGAATCGTTTTTGCTGCCTTTTGCGCCGCGTCAGCGGTTTTTTTGTCAATAGAAGCGGGAACGGTGGATGTCCTTAAAATTCCATCACGGTGAACATTTTCAGGGCAATCATAAAAGGCAACGTGTCCGTTGAAATCACGTGCTGCAATAACCGATATTTCTTTTTTGAATGGAACGAATCCTTCAAGAATGGCAGGCGCATTGCCGATATCGGCAAGGGCTTTATCAATTTCTTCCTCGGTTGGATTATCAAGCCGTACCTGTCCCTTGCCATCATAACCGAATCGGCGTGATTTCAGAATGCCTTTGCCGCCGACATTGCCAAGACCGGCAATCAGCATTTGCCGATTATCAACGAGAAACCAAGGGGCGGTTTTAATGCCGCTTTCATTCAAAAATTTCTTTTCGGTAAAACGATCCTGAGAAACTTCGAGCGCCGCCGGTTGAGGTAAAATAACTGTTTTTTTTGCCAGCCGGTCGAGGGCGCGAGCCGGAACATTTTCAAATTCGTAAGTAATGACATCGCATAGCTTGGCGAGTTCATCCAAAGCTTTTTCGTCGTCATAAGGTGCAACGATTTGACGATTGGCCGTCTGGGCTGCAGGACAATCCGGCGTGGGTTCAAGAATAATCGTATGAAATCCAAGCCGTGCAGCAGCACTCGCCATCATCCGCCCGAGCTGACCACCACCGATGATGCCGATTGTATCCCCTGGTTCAAGACTTTTCATTTTTTTACCTCATCGACTGGAAATTCCGGAACATTTGCTGTCTGATTGGCACGCCATTCGTCAAGCCGTTCGGCGAGTGCTTTGTCACTCAAGGCCAACACCGAGGCGGCAAGGAGTGCCGCATTAATGGCACCGGCTTTGCCAATGGCGAGTGTTCCGACAGGTATTCCTGCTGGCATTTGCACAATTGAAAGGAGCGAATCCTGCCCTGATAATGCACGCGATTGAACAGGAACGCCAAATACCGGCAGACTTGTCATTGCTGCAGTCATTCCCGGCAAGTGGGCAGCTCCACCGGCTCCGGCAATAATAATCTTGAAACCGGCTTTTTTGGCGCTTTTGGCAAAATTGAACAAACGATCGGGAGTGCGGTGCGCCGAAACAATTCTTGCTTCATAGCCAATATCGAGACTTTTTAGTGTATCAGCTGCATGATGCATTGTCTCCCAATCGGATTGGCTACCCATAATAATGGCTACATCATGTTGTTTCGCGCTCATGGCTTTTCCTGTTACTTTATTTTATGCGATGATATCGGGAATAATACGATCTTCAAGTTTTTGCAGCTGATCTTTAATTGCCAGTTTTTTCTTTTTCATCCGCTGGATTTGCAATTGGTCACAGCCTGCTTTTACCATTGCATCAATAGCTGCATCATAATCAGCATGTTCCTGCTTCAGTTTGGCAACGGCCAACTTGACATCAACCTGTTCCTGTTCTGACATTCTATGGCCGTCCTATTTTGGCATGGAGCTTGTTCATCGGGCAGTCTTTAAAGCTTTCCATCAATTTTTTTGCCTATACCACGAAAGGAAAGTTGCGGAAATGTTTAATTGTCAAAATCTGTGGCAATTGATTTTGAAGTCGACAATTAATCTTAAAGATGTCAAGTTGTTTTTTGCCGATTGAAAAAGGTTTCGCAAGAAATATGAAGTTAATATCAAAGAATAAGGAGCATGGTTATGGCAACTGAAGCACATCTGGAATCTTTGGAACGCAAACACCAGCAGCTTGAAAGCGAAATTGACAAAGCCATGGCTTCGCCTTCTGCCGATGATCTTGCTATCAACGAACTCAAGCGCAAGAAGCTTGCACTTAAAGACGAAATTGAAAAGCTGAAAAATTTGTAAGCTCCATTATTGGCTTTTCTCTAACGGGGCACGAACAAGATATGCCTGAAACAAACGGCATAGGCCGAAGCATGGACTTGAAACATGTTCGATTTTTTTAAAGTTGAACGATATTTTCCAATTGCCAAGCCGAGGGTCTTGAAAAATTTCACAAATCACCCGATTCGAGGGATGATCAGGGTGGCGTCAATAAAGGTAAAAAGCATGTTTCAACGTGCTATTTTACATTACAAAATGTGCACAGTTGAAAGTCCAACGCCGTATCGCATCAAAGATAGGGAAGCTTTTTAAAAAAATTGGATATTCCGGTATAAATCTCACTCATCGGAAATAGATGTGATGAAGGGCATTGCCGAAAGCTAAAGCAAACGCCCGAAAATTGGCAAAAAGCGCAATCAATTCAAAGAAAGGGAACACGATGACTTTCTCTAAAAAGACAATGAGGGCTATTGAAATTGCCGGTAAGGGCGGGCCTGAAGTTCTCAAACTGGTTGAAGTCAATGTCCCCGATATCAAAGATAATGAAATTCTTGTGCGTGTTCATGCCGCCGGTGTGAACCGTCCGGATGTTTTCCAAAGGCAGGGAAGTTATCCGCCGCCGGAAGGAGCCTCGCCACTTCCGGGCTTGGAAATTGCCGGTGAAATTGTCAAACTTGGCTCTCAGGTTAAAAAGTGGAAAATTGGTGACAAAGTAACGGCTTTGCTTGCCGGTGGCGGTTATGCGGAATATGCAGCAGTTGCTTTCGATAATGCTTTGCCTGTTCCGGAAGGCTATGATTTTATCAAAGCAGCGGCATTGCCTGAAACTTTCTTTACAGTTTGGAGCAATGTGTTTGATCGCGCCCATTTAAAATCGGGCGAAGTTTTTCTTGTTCATGGTGGTACTTCCGGCATCGGAACGACAGCTATCCAATTGGCAAAAGCTTTCGGTGCCAAGGTGATTACAACAGCGGGGACCGATGATAAATGCGAAGCCTGTTTGAAACTCGGGGCCGATCTTGCAATCAATTATAAAAACGAGGACTTTGTGAGCAAGGCTCAGGAATTTACCAATAAAAAAGGTGTCAACGTAATCCTTGATATGGTCGGAGGAGACTATGCCAATAAGAATTACAAAATCGCTGCACCTGAGGGACGCATTGTCCAGATTGCCAATCTTTCCGGCTCTATGGCAACCGTCAATCTCAACTACATTTATGTAAAGCGGCTTATTCATACCGGCTCGACCCTGCGGGCACGTGACACAGCCTTCAAAGCTGCCATTGCCGTCCAATTGCAAGAAAAAGTCTGGCCGCTTCTTGAAGCACAAAAAGTTCATCCGGTTATTGATAAGGTTTTTTCGCTTGAAGAGGCAGCAAAAGCCCATGAACGCATCGAATCGAGCACCCATATTGGCAAAATAATTCTCGAAATTGATTGATCGGCTGCCGAGTTTTACCTGATGTCTTGTCGTTTTATAAAATTCGGTTTATAAGGCTTGGCGAATTCCCGGAAAATGTGGTCTATTCCACGTCCCGCCTCACCGGAGCGGGCGAACGAGAGGATAATGTTATGGCAACACAACTATTGATGCCCAAAGCCACAGCTGTTTGGCTGGTTGATAATACGGCGCTTTCTTTTGACCAGATTGCCGCTTTTTGCAAGTTGCATCCATTGGAAGTCAAAGCGATTGCCGATGGAGAATCAGCACAAGGCATCAAAGGGCTCGATCCGATTATTACCGGCCAGTTGACGCGTGATGAAATTGAGCGCGGCGAAAAGAATAACGATTACCGTCTGAAAATTTCCGAACCCAAGGTTCGCCTTCCGGAAAACAAGCGTAAAGGACCGCGCTATACCCCGCTTTCAAAGCGTCAGGATCGTCCGAATGCCATTTTGTGGCTGGTGCGCAATCATCCCGAACTGAAAGATGCGCAGATTTCCCGTCTGATTGGCACAACCAAGTCGACAATTGAACAAATCCGTAATCGTACCCATTGGAATTCCGCAAACTTGACTCCGATGGATCCGGTAACATTGGGGCTTTGCTCGCAAATCGAACTCGACATTGAAGTTGATAAGGCTGCCAAAAACCGTCCGGCTGTTACACCTGAAGACGGTACTTTGTTACCTGCATCGGCAACCGAAAATCTCGAAGTCAATGAAAATAAGGATGAAGAGCTGGATGCCGACAAGGTTTTTGCCAAACTTTCATCTCTCAAAAGTAATACTGACGACCAGACAGGTGATAACCGCGACGACAAATAGGCTCTGAAAAATTGTACAGGTTTATTTGCTGTTTAACTTGCTTGAGCAATGAATGAACGCAAAAGTAGGGTCTTGGCATGTGACACAATAAAATGATGTCGGATAAAAGGATGCCACGTTTAAAGATGTCTGAGTTATCAGAAGTTTGATTGTTTTGAATGACCCGCAATTTGAAAAATTGCGGGTTTTGTTTATTCTTGTATTACTGGTTTTATTTTTTTGGAATAAATGCTTGTTTTTTGAAAAATTTATGTCGACGTGAATCGGATAATAAAAATTATCAATCTCGTTCTGGAAAGGTAATTGAAACGGGAAAGCCGAAAAAATCAGTAAAAGTCAACAATTAGCTTGATCGGAATAAAAACAATTAAAATTCTTTGAGCTCATTAACTGTTGAGAAATACGATTGAGCAAGCCGATTGAATTAATAATTTTCACCGGCCAGTTTTATTTTTTTGCGATATTTTTACAATATTTGAATATCAGCATGAGGAATAGCTATCCGATCCTGCCAATATGACAATGCAAAAAAGTAAATCTGTAATATTTATAGCATTATCGAATTCGCATTGGGACAAGAAAAATTACCAAAAATTAACCATCTTTGTCTATCTATAGCGAGGAAGCGGAGGCACCGGAATCTTCCAGTCTTGGCCTTTGTTTCACCAAATTTAAACGTCATAGAAATGTCGTGAAGCATTATTAATAGAATTTTTTTGAATGCTTCGGGCGTTTAGACAGGAATTGAAGAGTTTTGCTAAAGGCCGCCCGGTAAAAGATGCCGGGCGTTTGGATTCAGGGATTAACACATTATGCCGGGAATAGAATTAGCAAGTCCAGCGTCGGTAGGAATCTGGAGCCTGTTCATGCAGGCCAATTGGGTTGTAAAAGCTGTCATGATCGGCTTGCTATTGGCATCTATCTGGAGCTGGGCAATTATTATTGATAAATTGATTGCCTATAGTCGCATTCGCCATGCGATGAACCGTTTCGAACAGATTTTCTGGTCCGGACAATCGCTTGAAGATCTTTACAGAAATCTGAATGACCGACGGGTTTTCGGAATGGGAGCCATTTTTATGGCTGCCATGCGGGAATGGAAGAAGTCGCTTGAAAAGGGTGCACGTTCACCTATGGGCTTGCAAAGCCGCATTGATAAAGCCATGGATGTTGCACTCGCCCGCGAGAGTGACAGAATGGAATCGCGTTTGGGGTTTCTCGCAACAGTCGGTTCGGCAGGGCCATTTATCGGCTTGTTCGGAACGGTTGTCGGTATTATGAGTTCTTTCCAGTCCATTGCTGCATCGAAAAATACCTCTCTTGCCGTTGTTGCACCCGGTATTGCGGAAGCCTTGCTGGCAACGGCCATTGGCCTTCTTGCGGCTATTCCGGCAGTTATTGCATTCAATAAATTGTCGGGAGACGCGGGGAAAATCACCGGACGTCTTGAAGGCTTTGCCGATGAATTTTCAGCCATTCTTTCCCGTCAAATCGATGAGAAATTGACTTCTCGCCAGTCTTACTAAAAGGAATTCTGAGATGGGTATGGCTGTAGGAAGTTCCGGTGGTTCAAGACGGCGTGGTCGCCGTGGCGGCGCACCGCGTCGTGGCTTGATGAGCGAAATCAACGTTACACCATTTGTCGATGTGATGCTGGTTCTGTTGATTATTTTCATGGTTTCGGCACCATTGCTTGTCAATGGTGTGCCGCTTGATTTGCCAAAGACGCAAGCCGGCCCCGTCAATACCGAAACAAAACCTTTGACAGTTTCCATTAACGATCAGGGGCGCCTTGCTGTTAACGAAGAATATTATGATACGCCCGATGAGGTTGTCGCAAAATTGAAAGCTGTGACAGAATCAGGCGGCGACGCTTCCAAGCAACGTATTTTTGTTCGCGGGGCAAAAACAGTAGAATACCAGAAGGTTCTTGACCTTCTTGCAATCATTCAGAAAGCGGGCTTTACCAATGTTGCATTGGCAAGTCTGCCACAACAGTAAAATTGGCGATAGACTGATATTATGAAAGCAGGTCTGGCAACATCGGTAGCGGCACATGCCCTGATTCTTACCTGGGGGCTTATCAGCCTTTCCTCGCCAGCCGATTTTAATGCGGAGGTAACCGAAGCTTTGCCGGTTTCTCTGGTGCCGATTGTCGAAACAACTTCGATACAAAAAGGCGAGTTGACTGCATCCAAAGAGAATAAAGCCGCGCCGAAGCCGACCACAAAACCGGTTGAAAAGCCTGACGCCGAGCATGTCGGTGATGGCAAAGTTGATAATGAAGCACCATTAAAGCCCAAGGAAAAGGATCGCGATGTGGATGCAACACCGCCGCCTTCAGGCACACCCGACGCGGATCCGAATCCTGTTCCACCTACAAAAACACCGGAAACAAAACCGGATAATACGCCAAAACCTGAAGAAAAACCGAAGGTAGAAGAACAAAAGCCGGAAGAAAGTTCAAAACCGGATCAGGCAGAGCCGAAGCCGCAAGAATCAGCTGATGCGAGTGAGCCTGCAAGTGAGCCGAAGAAGGATCCTTTCCCGAATCTGCCTGAAAAGGCACCTTTGCCGACGGCAAAACCGAAACCGGCAGAACCAAAGCCTGCTGTAAAAGCCAAAGGTGAGAGTGTCGATGATATTCTGGCAATGAATGAAAAGGCCTTGATAGATAAAACGCGCACATCGGGCGGTGGTGCTGCCCGTTCGCAAGGGCCTGCGGGGTTTGGCGCCAAGAAAAATATCGGCAATGGTCAGGATGTTGGACAGACACTCGTTAATGCGGCAACAAGTTGTATCACCAAAAACTTGAAATTGGCGGCTCTTGGCGGCGGAGTTGCCGGAGAAAATCCGGTTGCAGAAGCCAAGTTTAATTTGAGCATCGAGGGCAAAGTTGTCGGTGAACCGATTATTACCGGAATGAGTGGTAACCCCAATAAAGTGGACTTGCTGATCAACCAGACACGTGCGGCCATATTTGCCTGTCAGCCGTTCGAGGATTTGCCACGTGACCAATACGACAAATGGGGTCAGGGATTTGATTTGAAAATCGACCCGTTCAATTCGTTCTGATTGTGTCGACGTATTTTGTGACGGGATTAAAGAAGGTAAAAAACTTTAGGGGAGATGACCGACTTTGCTATTCACCAATGGTGTTGATGAAATAATTTCTTCATGATGGCGTAAGACAGTTTCGATGTTCATGTTGTTTTCGGTTGCACATCCGGTTTCCGGCCTAACAAAATTATCTCACGGCAATGATGATAGTGGCAGAGGACAAGGCGTTGCTCGAAAATGGTTTGAAGATATCGGGCAGTTGGTAACAATCTGATGCAAAAAGGCTTGGAACCGGTTTTTCAAAAAAGTCTTGTCATGATTGAAAAGCGGTTCATGCAATTGGAATAAACATCGGAATTTTTACTATTCCGATACGAAAAAGACGTAACGTGGAATGCTTCAAGGCAACGGAAAGAAAATGGTTTCTTCGATGATTAAGAAAAATAAGCGCCTTTATATTTTTGTTTTTGTGTCAATGGTTTTGCCATTTTTAAGCTGGCATACCGCTTTTGCGCAATTGAAGGGAACTGTCTCGTCAGCCGATTTCAATCCAATCCCCATTGCGGTTACCGATTTTATCGCGGGTGACCAGATGGGGGTGCAAATTTCTTCAGTGGTGACCGCCGATCTTGAACGTTCAGGGCTTTTCAAGCCGATTGACAAATCGTCATTTCTGGAACGTATTTCCAATCCGGATGTACAACCGCGGTTTCCCGATTGGCAACAAATCAACGCACAGGGTCTGGTAACCGGCCGTGTGACAAAAGAAGCAGATGGACGACTGCGCGTAGAATTCCGCTTGTGGGATGTCTATGGTGGCAAACAACTTGAAGGCCGCCAGTTCTATGCAACGCCCCAAACCTGGCGCCGCGTTGCCCATATTATCGCCGATGCTATTTATACCAAAATGACCGGTGAAAAGGGGTATTTTGATACGCGCATCGTATTCGTTGATGAAACAGGTGCAGCAAATGCACGTGTCAAACGTCTTGCCATTATGGATCAGGATGGAGCAAACCTCACTTATATCTCGAACGGCCGTGAACTCGTTTTAACGCCGCGTTTTTCACCAAGCCGTCAGGAAATTACCTATATGGCTTATGCCGGTAACAATGTCCCGAAGGTTTATTTGCAACAGATCGAAACTGGCCAGCGTGAACTTGTCGGTACTTTCCCGAATATGACCATTGCACCACGTTTTTCACCTGATGGTCAAAAAGTGATCATGAGCCTCTTGCAGGATAATGGCAGTGCCAATCTTTACACCATGGATTTGCGCTCCCGTTCGACAACTCGCCTCACGACAACACCGGCCATTGATACATCGGCTTCCTATTCGCCCGATGGTACGCAGATTGTTTTTGAATCCGATCGCGGAGGAAAACCGCAAATCTATGTTATGAATACCGATGGCAGTAACCAGCACCGTATTTCATTCGGCGATGGCAGCTATTCGACACCGGTCTGGTCACCTCGTGGCGATTATATTGCCTTCACCAAACAGTCGCAGGGGCAGTTTTCAATCGGTGTCATGAAGCCTGACGGGCAGGGTGAACGCTTGTTGACATCGGGCTTTCATAATGAAGGCCCGACATGGGCGCCGAATGGTCGCGTTATCATGTTCTTCCGGCAAAATCAGGGACAGCAACCAAAGCTTTATACAATAGATATTACCGGACGCAATGAACGTGCTTTACCTACCCCCAATGGAGCCTCCGATCCGGCCTGGTCGCCGCTTCTTGACTAGCAGGAATACTGCTATCTATCTAAAAAGAGCTTCAAGGTTTTATAATTCGGAGTTTTTCGGCTGATTGACCTTGTTAGCCTGAACAAGAAAAGAAATTGGTTTCAACGCCGCTTTGAAAGTTTTAAAGCGGCGTTTTTATTTAACGGCTTTTCCGTTTAACTTGCTATTGGACTTTTTACTCATTTCGCGCTAAGGAAAAACACATCTGCCGTCTTTCCGCCTCAATCAGCGAGCAACCGGTGGATTTGTATTTTTTATAAAAAGTGATGCGTAAGTATTCATTAACCATGCGTGTTGAGAGCTTTTTAAGCAAATCAAGCTAAAAGCCTTGAAAATCAACCGCTAACTTTTAAGGAGTCTCGGCACATGGGCCGTTTCCAAAAACTTGCTCGCAATCCGCTTGCTATAGCATTTGTCTTATCGCTAACTCTCGCTGGCTGCGCCAAACACGGCCTGAATGATCCCAATGCGCTGGGACTGAACAACGCAAAACCGGGATCAGCGCAGGACTTTACAGTCAACGTTGGTGACCGCGTATTCTTTGATCTTGATTCATCCAGCATTCGTGCAGATGCCCAGCAGACATTGACCCGTCAGGCACAATGGTTGCAGCGTTATCCGCAATACACCATTACCGTTGAAGGTCATGCCGACGAACGTGGTACACGCGAATACAATATCGCACTTGGCCAGCGCCGTGCTGTTGCCGCACGTGATTATTTGATTTCACAGGGTGTTGCCGCCAACCGTATGCGGACCATTTCTTATGGTAAGGAACGTCCGGTTGCAGTTTGCGATGCTCCGCAGTGCTGGAACCAGAACCGTCGTGCTGTTACAGTCCTGAACAACGCACGCTGATTTAAAGTTTTATTCACATTTGAAAACGGCTCTTTAAAAGGGCCGTTTTTTTGTGACAAATTTCCGCCGAAGTTGGCTGCTAACGGTGTTGAAGACGCGAACATAAATAAAAGGACAGCACAATGGGTTTTCTTTCTTCCCCCCGTTTATTGACATGTTCGGTAAAACGTCTGGTTATCACAGCAGCTTTTGTACCGGCATTGTCATTTGCCGTACTCTCTCCCTGCTATAGTGCATCTGCCGATCAGGGTGGATCGTCTTTTGCAAACGGGCTTTTTCCATTCGGCAAGAAAAAAACTGTCGAAAGCCAGACAGTGCAGATGTCGCCCCAGCCGGATAGCCGTGTAACCGATCTTCAACAACAGGTGCGTGAACTTACCGGAAAAGTTGAAGAACTGAATTTCATGGTTTTGCAAATGCAGGAACAGTTGCGCCAATTGCAGCAAGGTGGCGGGGCAGCAGCCCCTGCCCAGCAACCGGCACAAGAACCGAAAAAACAGTCACAGGCGGTGGAACCGCAATCGCCCGCAAGTGAAACCGGTGCCAAACAGGAAATGCCACGGGCGGCAAGCACAACTCAAAGTGCACCGGCACTTCCGGGTGTGGGGGCAGAAAAAAACGCCGAACAAAAGAATATAAATGCTGAAGAAGCGCCGAAAGATTTGGGGTCAATCGAATTTGACAAAAATGGCAATATCCTTAACGGGAGTGTCAACCAGAATGCGGTAGCAACGGGAGGCCAAGGGCAAGCCGCACAGAGTGGCTCGGCTTTGCCAACTGCACCACAAACAACAAGCGCAAAAGAACTTTATGACATTGGTTATAAAAATATTCTATCCGGCGATTATCGTGCTGCTGAAGCAGATTTTCGAGCTTTTCAGGAGCGTTATCCGACCGATCCGCAAATTGCCGATGCAAGTTTCTGGCTTGGTGAATCTCTTTTTGGACAGAAGCGCTATCGCGAAGCGGCACAAGCTTATATTGATGTGCAGCGTAATTACAAAGATTCTCCACGCGGGCCCGAAAACCTTTTAAAACTTGGAATGAGCATGGCTCATCTTGATGAACAGAAAGTGGCTTGCGCAACCTTTGCCGAAGTGACAAAACGTTACAAAACTGTAGATCCGGCAGTTCTGAAACGTGTCAAGGACGAGCAAAGTCGCAACAAGTGTCAATAATAGATTTCAAAAAACTCTTTCAGCCATCAGATTTCGAAAACTGCAAAATTGTCATTGCCGCTGTTTCAGGTGGCGGGGATTCGACTTCTCTTTTATTTCTTCTGCGCGATTATTTGAAAGAACTGGAAAATCCGCCCGAACTCATCGCTGTCACAGTCGATCATCGTCTGCGTCCCGAATCTGCGGCCGAGGCCGAAGAAGTCGGAAAACTGTGTGAGCGTCTTAACGTGAAACATGAGACCGTTTGCTGGGCAGATGCAAAGCCGCAAACCGCCTTGTCTCATGAAGCACGGATCGCCCGTTATGGCTTACTCTTTTCTGTTGCCGAGAAAGTCGGGGCAAGCGTTATCATGACCGGCCACACTTTGAATGATCAGGCCGAGACATATGAAATGCGATTGCATCGCGGTAGTCATCGCGGTCTTGCCTGTATGCCGCGTGAATCACTTCTTATGCGCAAAATACGCTTGATCCGGCCACTTTTGGGAGTGAAGAGACAAGCATTACGGGAATATTTGCGCTCGATCAACCAGGGTTGGATTGACGATCCGACGAATGAAAACCCGCATTATGAACGGGTGCGCATCCGTAAACGTTTGAAGGATGAGGATGTCGACGCTATTGCGAAAAAAGTCGAAGAGGCGGCAACTTTCAGGCGCGCTCAAAGTAAAGCTGCCGCTCGGCTTGTTGATAAACTCGGCATAACAATGCAGCATGCCTTATGTACGATAAGCGAAGTGTCGGACGAACAGTTGAATGATCCGCAATTTCCTTTTGTTATGGGTGTTCTTGCGTCAATCATCGGCGGCTCGCAAGTTCTTGCAAGTGATTCACAAGTCGATTTTCTGAAAAACCAGTTCTCGAAGAAACGCACATCTCTTTATCATTTCACGTTGCTTGGAACAGTCATCGAGCTCAACGGTAAAAATATCAGATTGTGGCGTGAGGCAAGAAATCAGACAGCAAGTGTTGCCGGTGCCCATTCTTCGATCATCTGGGATGGTCGCTATCGAATTGATAACCGGTCGGATAATGCTATACGGGTGAATGTTCCTTCACTTTGTGATATAAAAGCGGTGGCTCAAGAACAAAATATCAACAATCGGTCGATCCATTTTCTCTCGCTACAGACAGCGCTAGCGATTTTCAGCCGGTCGGGAATTGATATTCCGGCTCTTACCGGAAAACTTGTTCATGCAGAAAATCTCACCTGTAAAAGATTTATGCGTCCTTTTGGTTGGCTCATCTCGTCGGATGATTATCCGCTTTTTAAAATATTGAGCCGTTTTTTCGAAATTACCTTGTCGACATCGCAAGAAAATGACCAAAAAGCTGGATGAAACATCATGAAAGCTCATCTTCAGCCTTGGCAAGGCAACTTCAAGCACATATGTTACATTAAAATTATCCAATAGAGCGTAATAGATCGAGTGGACCTAATATGAATCCAAATTATCGTTCCTTCCTGATATGGGGGATCATTGCACTCTTGCTGATTACTTTATTTTCGTTTTTTAACGGCAATAGTCAGCAAGCTGGCGCAGGAGAGATAACGTATTCAGACTTTCTGAAGCGGGTTGATAATAAAGAAATCAAAACCGTTACCATGCAGGGACAACGGTTGACCGCTGTTACAACCGATAACAGAACAGTTCTTTCTTTCGCTCCTAATGATCCCGGTCTTGTCGAACGTCTTGAAAGCAAGAACGTCAATGTCAGGGCGCAACCTGAAAGCACAGGAAACAGCACGTTTATGAATTTGCTTTTCTCGCTTTTGCCGGTTGTCATCCTGATCGGCGTATGGATTTTCTTCATGCGCCAGATGCAAGGCGGATCGCGCGGAGCGATGGGGTTCGGCAAATCCAAGGCAAAACTGCTCACTGAGGCGCATGGCCGCGTAACATTCAAGGATGTTGCGGGTGTCGATGAAGCAAAACAGGATCTGCAGGAAATTGTCGAATTTCTGCGTGAACCGCAAAAATTCCAGCGTCTTGGTGGTCGTATCCCGCGGGGTGTCCTGCTTGTTGGCCCGCCCGGAACAGGTAAAACATTGCTTGCCCGTTCGGTCGCCGGTGAAGCCAATGTGCCGTTTTTCACAATTTCCGGTTCGGATTTTGTTGAAATGTTTGTCGGCGTTGGTGCAAGCCGTGTTCGCGACATGTTCGAACAGGCAAAAAAGAATGCGCCATGTATCATTTTCATTGATGAAATTGATGCCGTCGGCCGTCATCGCGGTGCCGGTTTTGGCGGTGGCAATGATGAACGCGAACAGACGCTGAACCAGCTTCTTGTCGAAATGGACGGGTTCGAGCCGAATGAAAGCATTATTCTTATTGCCGCAACCAACCGTCCTGATGTGCTTGATCCGGCATTGTTGCGTCCGGGGCGTTTTGACCGGCAGGTGGTTGTTCCCAACCCCGATGTTGCAGGGCGCGAGGAAATTCTCAAAGTCCATGTTCGCAATGTGCCTTTGGCGCCGAATGTCGATTTGAAGATTGTGGCGCGCGGTACACCGGGATTTTCCGGTGCCGATTTGATGAATCTTGTCAACGAAGCCGCACTTATGGCAGCACGGCGTGACAAACGTTTGGTCACCATGCAGGAATTCGAGGATGCTAAAGATAAAGTCATGATGGGAGCGGAACGCCATTCCGCCATGACACCGGCAGAAAAAGAGCTGACAGCTTTTCACGAAGCCGGACACGCCATTATCGCAATCAATATGCCGGCAGCCGATCCGGTGCACAAAGCAACGATTGTCCCGCGTGGTCGTGCACTTGGTATGGTTATGCAATTGCCGGAAGGTGACAAATATTCGATGAGTTACCGCTACATGATTTCGCGTCTGGCAATCATGATGGGTGGCCGTGTTGCCGAAGAATTGAAATTCGGCAAGGATAACATCACTTCCGGAGCTTCCTCCGACATTGAACAGGCAACAAAGCTTGCCCGTGCGATGGTCACACGCTGGGGCTTTTCCGACGAACTCGGTAAGGTTACCTATGGCGAAAGTCAGGAAGATATGTATCTTCAAGGTGGTGGCCGTAACCAACAGGTTTCGGAAGAGACAGCAAGAGTTATTGATTCTGAAATTCGTCGTCTTATTGACGAAGCCTATCAGACAGCAAAACAAACCTTGACGTCGAAGAAGAAACAATGGGTTGCTCTTGCCGAAGGTTTGCTTGAATACGAGACCCTTACAGGATCGGAAATTCAGGAAGTCATCAATGGCAAACCGCCATCACGCGATATGGGCAAGGATTCTCCAACCCCGCATGTGTCAAGTGTTCCGAAAGCCGGAAAAACACCTGAAAAACCCAAAGCCGATCATTCAAAGTCGGTTGTTGTAAGGGCAAAAACTGTTTCCAATGAGGCCGACAAGGTCGATGAAAAGCGAGAGGCTTCCGACAAGTCCGAAACAGCAAAAACTGCGGTTGAGAAAAAGTCGACAAGGACCAGAAAGATGACGAAAACGTCAAAAACGTCAAAGTCTCTAAAGTCCGAAAAAACGGTAAAAAAAGCTGAAAAGCCATCAAACAAATCGGCTGAAACAGAAACGGACACCGACAATCCGGATGACAAAAAGGCCTGAACTTTATTTTAAAAACTTTGAAGCGGCTTGATAACCTCAAGTCGCTTTTATTTTGTTCAAGCGCTGTTATGTTAACCGTGTCTTGATAATTCCGGCCTTTATAACCTTTGTTTGGTGAAGCAATGATTGGTTTTCTTACTAAAAATTGTTAATCGGAACAAAAGAGACTGGTGTATGAGTGGCTGACAGAATTTTATTGAACTTGGAATTTTGTCGAAAAAGGAAAATATAATGGCGTTTAAATATTTCGGTACCGATGGAATAAGGGGGAAAGCCAATACATTTCCGATGACCGCGGATGTGGCTATGAAAGTCGGTATGGCGGTGGGTATTCTTTTTCGCAGCCAAGGGCGGCCGGGAAGAGTCGTGATCGGGAAAGATACACGTCTTTCGGGCTATATGCTGGAAAATGCAATGGTTGCAGGCTTTACAGCAAGTGGCATGGAAGTGTTTCTTCTGGGGCCAATTCCCACACCTGCCGTCGCAATGCTTTGCCGTTCGCTGCGTGCCGATGTTGGTGTTATGATTTCAGCTTCACACAATCCTTTTTTCGATAATGGTATAAAATTATTTGGTCCCGACGGTTTCAAGCTTTCCGACGAAATCGAGTTGAAGATCGAGAAACTTATTGAAACCGATATGACCAACGAACTTGCCGGCCAATCGCAAATCGGTCGGGCAAAACGTGTTGAAGGTGACATTTATCGCTATATCGAATTTGCCAAACGTACGTTGCCGCGCGATGTCCGGCTGGACGGTATGCGGATTGTTGTCGATTGTGCCAATGGTGCGGCCTATAAAGCAGCGCCGCTTGCTTTGTGGGAACTTGGTGCGGAAGTTGTGACACTAAGCGATAAGCCGACAGGTACAAATATCAATGAAGATTGCGGTTCGACCCACCCGATTGCTTTGATGCGTAAAGTTCATGAAGTCAGGGCAGATGCGGGTATCGCACTTGATGGTGATGGCGACCGCGTGGTGATGGTTGATGAAACCGGTGCCATTATCGACGGAGACCAGTTGATGGCAGTCGTTGCCGAACGTTGGCTGGAAAATGGTCTGTTAAGAGGGGGCGGCATCGTTGCAACAGTGATGTCCAATCTCGGACTTGAAAGGTTTCTCGCCAAAAAAGGGTTGACCATGGCAAGGACCAAGGTTGGCGACCGTTACGTTGTTGAATATATGCGCCAGCATGGTTTTAATGTTGGTGGTGAACAATCGGGTCATATCGTGCTATCCGATTACGGCACAACCGGAGATGGTTTGGTGACATCGCTACAAATACTGGGATGTGCGAAAGAATCTCAAAAACCGATGAGCGAGCTTTGCCATCGCTTCGAGCCGGTTCCGCAAGTCTTGAAGAATGTTCGTGTTTCTGAAGGTAAGCCCCTTGAAGAAGCTCATGTCAAAGACGTTATTAAAAACGTCGAAAAGCGTTTGGGGAAAAACGGTCGTCTGGTTATCCGTCCGTCGGGAACCGAGCCGCTCATCCGTGTTATGGCCGAAGGTGATGATGAACGTCTGATCGGTAATGCGGTTGACGAGATTGTGGATGCGCTAAAGAAGGTGAGAGACGCCGCCTGACGGGTTTGTGAAGCGCCGAGAAAACCTTCGACATTTGCGAATTTTGAAAAAGCAGCCTTAAAATGGCTGCTTTTTTTTATGCTTTTTTGAGCCTTCATATGCATCTTATTTATGGAAAATAGATGGTTAAAAATTATGGTTAAGAACGTCTTAACCAATCATGTTTAAAAAGCCTCATGAGAAGATAAAGGCACTTGCGTCTTGTTTTGAGGCTTGAAAATGAAATTTTGCTTTGCGCTTATTGGAGCATTGTCGGTACTTGGTTCAACTCAGGTGCAGGCTGCGGATATCGACCTTGACAAGGTTCCCGAAGTTGCCATTACAGCTGAAACCATTCCCTTCTATGTGAAAGCATATGCCGGCGTAAGTATGGCCGATATCAATAAAGTCGATAAATTCGATTCGGGCGAAGCAAGCAGCAATTATCACTGGAAAAATAAAGGTGATATGGATAACGCTTTTCTTGGCGGGGTCGGTTTGGGTTATCGTCTTAATGATATTGTTCGCGTTGACGGCACAGTCGAATATCGCGCCAAAAATACAACGACAGCACGTGACCGCGATTTTGATACGACAAGAAAATATGAAGGTGATGTGGCCTCAACCGTGTTGATGGCAAATGCTTATGTCGACCTTGTAACTTATCATAATGTTACGCCTTATATCGGGGCAGGCCTTGGGGCAAGTGCCAATCGGGTGAGCAACTTCGAAGTGGATACTTCTAGGCAAAACTATCAAGCAGCATCAAATACCGAATGGGATCTTGCTTTTGCAGTTCATGCCGGCGTCGGTATCAAACTTTCCCGTCGTGTTATTTTCGATATCGGATATAGCTATAGCGATTTGGGCGACGCAAAAACTCAAGATATTTCCGGAAGCGGTTCTCTCAAGCTTGATCATCTGACATCCCACGATGTAAAAGTGGGTATAAGATATGCTTTCAATTAGGTGACCGGAGAATTGGTCAAAAAAACCGGCTGTTGTACAACCGGTTTTTTAAAAATCATTTTCTATTATAATTTTATGATTTCCGGTCTTTATCTTTATTCCGGAACATCAATGCTGCCAATCCGATAATTGGAACTGCAAGCGCAAGCGTTTTTTTGTTTTTCAATATGGCAGGAACGGCAGCGACAAGAGATGCAGCCACAAGGTTGAAACGCTCGTCATTCATCTGCTCGTCATAGACTTTGCGTCTTTTGGCAGCGATGGAACGCCCGACTAAAAATACAACGAGCGCAACGATGAGCCAGAAGGCAAAAATAATAGTAGCCGATAAGATAGGCGAGACAACCCAACTCAGTGCAATAAATGCTATAACGCAAAGGAATGTCACTGCAAAAAACAGCGACAATCCGATCAGAAAATAGCAAATTGCCTGATTACGCGTCGATTTGACTGCTGTTTTCACGCTGCCATTTGCCAAACCGCCAATAAGCGGCGCGATAAGCCGCAACATATTTTAACGCCGCATCAAGAGAGCAAGAATAAAGCCGACACCGGCTGCTGCAGCGAGGCTTGCAATCGGTTTTTCACGTATACAATTGCACAATTGTCCTTGCACGTCGCCAATCTTTTCTTTCGCCTGCGAGATAGCTTCTTCACCATTTTCTTTGGCCGATGCGTAAAGTTTTTCGGCCTTTCCTTTGGCCGCGGTCATTTTTTCGGAACCCAAGTCATTCAATGAGGAATGGATATTGGAAACCTCTTTCTTCAATTGCTCGAATTGTTCTTGAAGACTTTTTTCGGCTGGTGTCGCATTTTCTTTAGGCATATTGTTTTCTCCTGCTTTTAAGAATGGATGATCGTGCGAGATTTTTCGGACGATGTACTTTAATTACATAGTTATTGCGTTGGTTTTTTCCACTTTTTTTGCAAATTCGGGCAAGAATAAACTGTAAACGAAAATAAAAATCTGAGAAAAAAGAGGCGGAGAACTATTTTTCGGGAGGCAATAATTGACAAATACCGACGATCGCAAATTATTGCGCGAACTTTTTGATTGTGCAGTCGCTGCCGCCAATCCCGAATATTTGATGGAAAAATTTTTGCCGAAAAAGCCGAAGGGCAGGACAATTGTTGTCGGAGCTGGAAAAGGCGCGGCCCAAATGGCTTTGGCACTTGAAAAACTATGGGCCAAGGCCGGTTATGGCAAGCTCGAAGGTGCAGTTGTTACCTGCTACGGTTGTGGTGTGGAGCTTCGTTCAATAGAAGTTATGGAGGCCTCTCATCCCCTGCCGGATGAAAACGGGCTAAGGGCTGCAAAAAAGCTGGTCAAACTTGTTCAAGGATTATCATCCGACGACCTTGTGATTGCTCTTATTTGTGGTGGTGGCTCGGCCCTGCTGCCGCTGCCGCTTGAACCTTTGACGCTTGCCGACGAAATCGGGATCAATGAGGCATTGTTGAAAAGTGGTGCTCCTATCGGTGCAATGAATACCATCAGGAAGCATTTGTCACAAATCAAGGGGGGGCGGCTTGCACTTTATGCAGCCCCCGCCGGTGTCATAAGTTTTATTGTGTCGGATATTCCCGGTGACATTGCCTCGCAAGTTGCTTCAGGACCGACAGTTGCCGATTGGTCAACACGAGAGGACGCACTCAAATTTATAAACCAGTACCATATTGTGTTGCCGCAAAAAGCTATTGAAGTTTTGAATAGCAAGTTTTCTGATGCCCCGACACCTGATAATCCGGCTTTTGAAAGAAATGCAGCCTATATTGTTGCATCGGCTGCGACATCGCTCGAAGCTGCCGCAAATTACGCGCGCAAAGCAGGATTGAATGCCGCTATTCTCTCCGATTCGATAGAAGGTGAAGCAAAAGATATCGCCCTGATGCATGCTGCAATTGCCCGTGAGGTTGCTTTGAAAAACCGGCCTTTCGAAAAACCAGTTGTCCTGCTTTCGGGCGGTGAAACGTCTGTTACAATTAAAGATGACCACGGCAAGGGCGGAAGAAACAGTGAATTTCTGCTGTCATTTGCTATGGCAATAGAAGGTAGACACGAAATTACAGCACTTGCTGCCGATACGGATGGTCGTGACGGGAGCGAATTCAATGCCGGAGCTTTTTGTGATGCTAACACAGTTGTGCGTCTCAAACAGAAAAGCGTTGACCCTGCGATTTTTCTTTCAAAACACGATGCATGGACCGCATTCAATATTCTTGGCGATCTTCTTGAGACAGGCCCGACAGGAACCAATGTTAATGACTTTCGCGCAATTCTTGTCCGGTAGTTTTGACAAAACGGTTCGAGCGTTACATGAAAATTTTGTTCCGCGAGAAAATATGTTTGATATTTGTTTAAACATGACTTGATTTATCATATTAAATTTTGTTAATTAATCGCCATCGAATTGAAGTTCAGGAACGAGAGCGATGACGAGATTTTTTAGAAGCCTCGCAATGACTGTAACATTTCTATGTTTGGTCGGCGGCTACGCATCAGCACAAACTGAAGTGACCGGGACGAATAATGGGCAGCTATTGCAAGCTGGTGACCAGGCCTTGCAAACCGGCGGAAATGTGTCGCAACCTGCCGCAAGTGCCGCTCAAACTAGTGAAAATGCTTTGAAAGCAGGCGAACAAGCATTGCATTCGGCAGCTTCGCAGAGTTCGAATGCGGCTCAAGCAACGATCGATACAGCCAAGCAGGCAGCTGACCACTTTGCAGCCTCCATTCCCCACGACCTCTCGCCCATCGGTATGTTCCTGAACGCAGACTGGGTCGTTAAAGTGGTCATGGTCGGTCTGGCACTCGCCTCGGTTGCAACGTGGGTTATTTTTATTGTCAAACTCATTGAAGTATCGGCTGTTAAAAGACGTGCAAGAGCAGCTATGCAGCAGGTTAATCGTGCGGGAAGTCTTTCCGAACTTGCCTTGGCAGTCAAAAATGACAAAGGCGTCGGCTCACGCTTGGTACAGGCTGCACAAAATGAAGTGGAAGCGTCGCTGGCAGCTGTGGATTCGGCAGGAACCGATGGCTTGAAAGAAAGACTGGGTTCGGTTCTCTCGCGCATTATTTCTGCTTCCGGTCGTCATGTTGCATTCGGAACCGGTGTTTTGGCAACAATCGGCGCCATCGGCCCGTTTGTCGGACTTTTCGGAACTGTATGGGGCATCATGAATTCTTTTATCGGTATTTCCCAAGCGCAAACAACCAATCTTGCTGTTGTGGCTCCGGGTATTGCCGAAGCACTTCTTGCAACGGCTATCGGACTTGTCGCAGCCGTACCTGCCGTCATCATCTATAATGTCTTTGCCCGTTTGATCACCGGCTATCGTCAACAACTCATCGATGTTTCTGCAGGGATTGAACGTCTGGTAAGCCGTGATCTCGACTTCCGTAAGGTCAAGCGTGAAACAGCAACAAGACCGAATCTGTCGATTGCCGCGGAGTAGGACGAGATGGCGACAAAGCTTTCAGATCTTGACAATGATGAACTTGATGTCAGCCATGAAATCAATGTGACACCGTTTATTGATGTTATTCTGGTTTTGCTCATCATTTTCATGGTTGCTGCACCTCTGGCAACAAGCGATATTCCGGTGCAACTGCCGACATCCTCGACACCTGCGCAACCAAAGCCGGATAAACCGGTCTATATAACATTGCAGCAGGATAAATCACTTTATGTCGGTGAAGAAAAAGCGTCACTGGAAAATCTTAAAGAAACGCTTGATCGGCTCACTTCAAACAATCATGAAGAAAAAATCTTCATTCGGGGTGACGCAGGTGTGGAATATAGCGGCATTGTGGCCCTTCTTAACGAATTGCGCGCGGCCGGCTATACAAAAATAGGTCTTGTCGGTTTGGAAAAAGCGCCGGCAGCACAGTAACGACGCTATCAAGAAACATCGCATTGAACGCTCGCACTTGAAGCTTGGATTGGCTTCAAGTGCGTTTTATTTTCGAGTTATCGAAGTTATATACCAGCTTTACAGCAGAAGCTTTTTGGTGAAAGGCGGCTGAATTTAATTCCTGACCTATTTTTAAGGCCGTGTATTGCGACTTTTATAATTTTATAAAGAGTTGATCGCGACTTTTATAGCGAGCCCGTTGGACAAGACCCATTTTCCGGTTATAGAATTGGCTAGATTAGAAAATGGAGTTCAATCAAATATGCCGCGCAATAAAAAATTCGAAGGAGATATGACCGAAGTTGGCCATATGCGCACACCTCCTTTCGTCCGGCTTCCCGATATCAATACGTTATTCGAGGAACGGAGCAAACGTTTTGAAGAGCTTGCTCCTACAAGTCCGGTTAAAGATTATATCGATTTCATGACAGAATTTACCGGAGCGCAGCAATTTGTCTGTAACGAATTTGCTGCAAGTGATATTCCGACAGCCGATCAGGATCAGGCGCAAAAATTCACAATGCCGCCGATCGACCGGCAGGCAATTATATCGGCCCCTGTCTTTGGAGAGATTGCCAATAGTTTTTTCAAGGTTCTTGGCAAAAGAAAGCTGAAAGGTTCAAGTCTCGTTGCCCTTGAGGATACACGAGCCAACGAGACAAAATGGGAAAACTGGGCGTCCGACATTATTGCGCATAAATTGCCGCAGGAAAACCTCGCCCAGCATATCTATGTGACCGGTGCTTTGCAGATTGCATTGACACTGGCTGCTGCAAAACTCGATCCTAAAAAATTACAGCCTATAGAAGGCAATCTTTGCCCCTGTTGCGGTGGTACCCATTCGGCTTCAATGATTGTCGGTTGGCCATCATCGGAAGGCATCAGGTTCTGTTCATGCCTTTATTGCGGATCCATGTGGCGCTATGTACGCATCAAATGCACGTTTTGTGAAGAAACCAAGGGAATCAGTTTCCGCGAGATTGATGAGGGGCCGGGAACGATTCTTGCCGAGACATGTGATACCTGCAAACGCTATTGCAAACAGATGAATCATCAAAAAGACAGCCATTTCGATGTATTTGCCGATGATATAGGCTCACTGGCACTTGATCTTTTGATGAAAGAGGACGGAACGTTTAAAAGGGGTGCATTCAATCCATTTCTGGCGGGTTATTGATGGTCGCGGATTTTTCCCTTCTACCTCCGGTCAACGCAATTCTTGCCGAACAAGCGGCAAGAGAAGCGGAAGCCAAATTCGGTCATAGTGCAACGGTTGATGCCATCAGGGCAACCCTTGCCGACGAGCGCATTCTCATTAAAGCAGGACGCACGCCGCGAACGAGTGCTGTGCTTGCAATGATGGCGCTTGAACGGCTGGAGGTGGATGCCCAGTCGACCATGCGTGCCGTGTTCAACCTCACCGGCACGATATTGCATACCAATTTCGGACGTGCGCAACTGCCGGAAGTTGCAATCCAGAATGCTGTTAATGCTATGCGCAACGCCGTTTCGCTGGAATATGATCTGGAAAGTGGCGAGAGGGGAGAACGTGACGACCATTTGCGCGAATTGATTTGCGAGCTTACCGGTGCGGAAGATGCAACCCTCGTCAACAATAATGCGGCCGCTGTTCTTCTGGTGTTGAATACGCTTGCTGGTAAACAGGGTGAAAGCATTATTTCGCGTGGCGAACTCATCGAAATTGGCGGTGCTTTCCGTATGCCGGACATTATGGAAAGTGCCGGTTGCAAGTTGATAGAAGTGGGAACAACCAATCGCACACACCTTGCCGATTATGAAAAAGCAATCAATGAGGAAACCGCGCTTTTATTGAAAGTGCACACATCGAACTATCGTATCGAAGGATTTTCTTCGTCAGTTACCACAAAAGAGCTTGCGGCATTGGCTGCAACGAAACATGTACCTTTCATGGAGGATCTTGGTTCGGGAACGCTCGTCAATCTCGTTGCTTTCGGTCTTCCCTATGAGCCGACCGTTCAGGACGTTATTAAAGCCGGTGCGGATATTGTCACTTTTTCCGGCGACAAATTATTGGGCGGTGTTCAGGCCGGTTTTATTATCGGCAAGCAGGAATTTGTTGCACGGGTCAATAAAAACCCCATGAAACGTTCGTTGCGTGTCGACAAGGTACGCCTTGCCGCTCTGGAAGCGGTTTTGCGCGCCTATCGGAACGAAGAAAAACGGAATGCAACTATTCCGACCTTGCGTTATCTTTCGCGAAGCCAAAGTGATATTGCCCATCAGGCAGCCGATTTATGCGCCAAAATTAGCGATTTTTTTCAACCTGCTTATCGCGTGGAAATTTGTTCCTGTAACAGTCAGGTTGGCTCGGGCGCTATGCCAATGGAAACTTTGCCAAGCTATGGCATATCAATAAGCCCGGTTGATCCGGCAGTTTCGTTGACAGAATTGGCTTATCGTTTGCGCCAATTGCCAAAGCCCGTTATCGGACGCATGCATGCCAACCGGCTGGTTTTTGATTTGCGTTGTCTTGATGATACAAACGGTTTTGTTAACAATCTCGAAAAACTATCATGATTATTGGTACATCCGGTCATATTGACCATGGAAAAACAGCTCTCGTCAGAGCACTGACGGGCATTGATACAGATCGTCTGCCACAGGAAAAACAACGTGGTATCACTATTGAATTGGGTTTTGCCTATCAGACATTGAAAAACGGCGAACGGATCGGTTTTGTTGATGTTCCGGGGCACGAAAAACTCATTCATACTATGCTGACAGGTGCCGGTAGCATTGATTATATCATGCTGGTCGTCGCGGCCGATGACGGCATTATGCCCCAAACGCGTGAACATTTCGAAATATTGAAGCTTATGGGGTTAAAACACGGGGTTGTTGTCATTACCCGCATCGACCTTGTTGATAAAGAGCGTGTTGAAGCATTGAAAGCGGAATTACACGAATTTCTTAAAGGTTCATTTCTGGAAAATGCACCTATATTTCCTGTGTCGTCATTGACCGGCGAGGGCATACCGGCCCTTCGGGAAGAGATAGAAAACGCCGCTTTGCATTTGAAAAAACGTGTTTCCTATGGGCGGTTTCGCCATGCGATTGACCGGTGTTTTGTGCTTTCCGGTGCCGGCACCGTGGTGACGGGAACTGTGCTTTCTGGCGAAGCATCCACCAATGATCTTATGGTCATTGCACCCGATCATCTGACAGCACGGTTACGTTCGATCCATGTACAGGATGAGGCTTCTAATAAAGCAAGAACGGGCGACAGGGCAGCACTCAATATTGTGGGCGACGCTATCAACAAGGATACAGTCAAACGGGGAATGATGGTCATTGACCCGTTTCTTGATAAGCCGAGTCAAAGGTTCGATGTTCGTCTAACGATTCTTCCATCTGAACCAAAGCCTTTGAAACAATGGTTTCCTGTTCACTTGCACCATGGTTCTTTAGAAACCAATGCCCGCCTTGTATTTTTGTCGCAAGACACAATGAAGGCCGGTGAAACCGCTTACGTGCAGATTATTTCCGATAAAGCTGTGATTGCGGCAACTGGCGACCGCTTCGTTATTCGTGATACATCGGCAAGCCGCACAATTGGTGGTGGTATTATTCTTGATCCACTAGCACCCGAACGGCACCGCCGCGCGCCGGAGCGGTTCAAATTTCTTGCCGCTATGGAAAAGGAAGATAACCTTCAGGCATTATCGGCAATTCTGGCATTGCCGCCCTATGGCATTGACTGGCTTTATTTTTGCCGCGCGCGTAACCTGTCTGAAGTCGAGGCGGGCAAACTTCTTTCGAGCGGTCATTTTGTCGTTCTTGAACATGGTCAAGAACGGTTTGTTATGGAACAACAGCAGGAACAGCGCCTGCAAAAAGCAATTGTCGATTATCTTGTCGAATTTCATAAAAACGAGCCTGATCTCTTCGGCGTTGGTCTTGAAAAATTGCGTCGTGACGTTGCTCGCGAAATCCGTGCCCCTTATTTTCGTGATCTGTTACAGAACGAAATTGATAAAGGTCGGCTGAAAATTCGCGGCGCCTGGGTTGGTCTTGCCGGTCATGAAGCCAAATTATCGCCTGAAGATGAAGCAATCTGGCAACGTGTCTATAAAGTTTTAAAGGGTGAGGAACGTTTCCGCCCGCCGCGCACGCGCGATTTTGCGCAAGAACTTGGAATTGACGAAAATCATATGCGACAAATCCTGAAGTCGTGCGCACGGATGGGACGTGTCTATGAAGTGGCGCAAGATTATTTCTTCCCGCGCGAAGTGCTGGCTGAAATTATTATGATTATGCGGGATATTGCCGAAAAAAAGGAAAAGCACGAATTCGTCGCGGCCGATTTGCGTGACCGGCTGAATAATGGCCGCAAGGTTTCCATTTTTCTGCTGGAATTTTTTGACCGCCATGGCGTGACAATCAGAAAAGGCGATATCAGGCGGTTAAATCCGCATCGGCTTGACCTGTTTGCCGATAGTTAGACTTGCAGTTTTTGCCTAAAAGCAGCATAAGACAATCGGAAGGGCTTTTCATCCGGTGATGGATGCGGCCTTCAAAGCCGTAAGGGGCCGTGAGACGGTCTTTTATGGGTTCGACTCCCATGCTCTTCCGCCAATTATTTTCAATTGAATGACGTTCAGTTGACGCACATTGCTTGTCATTACTGTTTCCGGATTGTTTTTATTGCCGTGACACATCAAGCGTCAGGAAAGGCATAAGCTATTGAGCTTCGGAAAAAAAGAAAAACAACGAACGTTAGAAACGTGTTCGGCCAAGTTCGTCATCTGCAAAGCAGTATCCATCATTAGAGTATTTGAAATCGGCGGAGTGTGCGTCTGCAAAATTCTCGAAACTAAAACAGGAAAACCGGTTTGCCAGCAACAGGAAAGTAGAGAAGGTTAAGCCACAACCAAAAAGCAGGCAATAAGCAAAGAGCACGAGAAAACAAAAAAGACGGGCAATGACCCGTCTTTTTAATGAACATCATAGAGTGGCTCAGGCTTCCTCTTCAGCCTTTTCCACTTTAGGCTTTGTAGTGCGTCTACGACGCGGCTTCTTTTCAACAACCTCTTCGGCTTCAACCGTCTTTTCAACCGATGCTTCAGGAGCCTTCGCTTTTTCTTTTGCTTCCTCTGCGGCTTCGTTTTCGCCAGCATCATCAGAACGATTTACTGGAGCACTGCGACGACGCGGTGCACGACGGGTTTTCTTGAGTTCAACGACTTTCCCGACTTCCCCGGTATCTTCCGAAAGAGCGACTTCGGCAGGGACCCCCTGAATTTCCGGTTGCGGGCCACTTCCCGCAGCTTCATGTTCCTCATTCAATTCCAAAGACACAACCGGGGAGTTCTCATCCTCTTCATCGTCATCAATCAGTTCTTCACGCTGGATCGGCTGAGGCATTTGTGCTTGGGCCGCCAGAATAATGCGAACATAGTGTTCGGCATGTTGAAGGTAATTTTCTGCCATAACTCTGTCACCGGCAGCCTGAGCATCCCGTGCCAGAGCGGTATATTTATCTGCTATATGTTGTGCATTACCACGAATTTTTACATCCGGTCCGTTGCTTTCATAATTGCGTGAAAGAGGATTTGGACCGCGACGATTATTATTATTGTTGCGTCCACGGATGCGCCTATTTTGTTGTGGCCTCATAATGATCTCTTTAAGAATATGTTTTATCTAATTTTATTCAGTTGATTTTCAGACAAGAATATTATGGCGTTCGCGCCAATATCCGTTTTGATTATGCTTGTTGACAAGCCATCAAGCTCAAATCAATTTTTTGAAAATCTCAAAAAGCCTATGGAAACGACTCCAACAGCTATGTTCCACGACGATTTATTTGATATCCGGCAAATTAGCGTTCTTCAACCGAATTGCCAAGTATTTTTTTAAAAAATCATCATCTTATTCAAATGAAAAGGGAAATTCGTTTGTGAAATTTGTTCACATCATCGAATTAACGATCATTCGGGCGGGAATTGACAATTGCCAACCCGCCCGTTTGTGAAAAACCACTCGAATCACTCTTCGATCACAACCTTTGGAGTGCCACTGCGCACTTCGCCGATAATGGTGGAAAGCGGATAGCCCTGGCTTTTGGCATAGGCAACGATCGACTGTGCTTTCTCAGGCGAGATTGACACAAGAAGGCCACCGGACGTTTGCGGATCGGTCAACAAAAAGCGTTTATAATCAGGATAATTTTCCGGCAATACAATGTGTTGGCCATAGCTATCCCAATTGCGACGTGAAGCACCGGTAAAGCAACCGTCTTTGGCAAGGGCTTCGGCCTCGGTGAGAAAGGGAATTTTCGAATAATTTATGGCAATCTCGACATTGGAGCCTTGTGCCATTTCAAGGCTATGCCCCAAAATCCCGAAGCCGGTTACATCGGTTAACGCGTGAACATCCGGATTCTTTCCGAGTTCTGTGCCGATTTTATTAAGAAGCGTCATTGACGCAATCATTTCCTGATAGGCTTTGTCAGAAAGTTTTCCGGTTTTGAATGCATGCGAATAAACGCCGACACCGATACCTTTCATAAGTACCAGTTTGTCGCCCGCATGGGCGCGGGCATTCAATTTGATCTCGTCTTTTTTGCAAATGCCGATAACCGCCAAACCATAGACCGGTTCGGGATTGTCGATCGAATGGCCACCGGCTACAGCAATTCCGGCTTCGGCCGCTTTTTGTCGCCCGCCTTTTAAAATCTCACCGACAATTGCCGGATCGATTTTATCAACCGGCATGCCAAGGATTGCGAGCGACATGATAGGCTTTCCGCCCATAGCATAAACGTCGGAAATAGCATTGGTCGCAGCAATTTGGCCAAATGTGACGGGATCATCCACCATCGGCATGAAAAAGTCTGTGGTAGCAATAACACAAGTACCGTCGTCAAGCTCATAAATAGCAGCGTCGTCACTTGTTTCGGTTCCTACCAATAGATGTTCAAATGGTCCATACTCCGGCTGGTTTTTCAGCATTTTCTGCAAAACGGAGGGTGCCAGTTTACAACCGCAACCCCCACCGTGAGCAAGACTTGTCAAACGGAAGGGTGTCATCGAAGTTTCCTTTTTAAATATTCAATTTTGTGTGGGTATCAAAGATATCCAACAATTTGACAATATTAGCATTTGTCAAACATACGTGCAATGTAGCTCATTTTTATCACGATCATTCGCCTGTGTTCACAAAAACGTCAACGCCATCGGGAAAGCGATTGCATTATTGTCTTTCAGGATCCATATGAAAAAGCTGCGAATGATCTTCCCCGATCAATAGAATCCGCTTTTGTAACAACAGGGCATCAAGCAGACTTGTTTGAAGCTTGATTGGTTGCTATGGAACGATTGTTGATCTAAAATAAACAGCGTGTGGGACGATCAAAAATACAAGAGGAATGCCCGTATGAATATAGAGATATCGCGTCGCGCCTTTTTAAAGGGTGCTGGTGCGGGTGTCGGCGCAACAGCATTGGGTGCGCTCGGTTTTAGTGAGGCCGAAGCAACAGTTGTTTCGGCTATAAAACCTTTCAGGTTAGCTTCAACAACCCAGACCCGACAGACCTGTACTTATTGTTCGGTTGCTTGTGGCATTATCCTTTATTCGAAAGGATCAATGAAAGACGGCACTGCGAAAGTTATCCACGTTGAAGGGGATGTTGATCACCCGACCAATCATGGTACTCTGTGCCCGAAAGGTGCAGCCCTTCTTGATACAATCCATTCAAAAAACCGTTTGACGAAACCGAAGGTTCGTCGCCCCGGTTCCGATCACTTTGAAGAAATCACATGGGACGAGGCACTTGATAAAATTGCCCGCTACATGAAAGATGACCGCGACGCCAATTTCGTCCAGAAAAACGAAAAAGGCCAGACAGTCAATCGCTGGTTGACAACAGGATTTCTTGCAGCCTCTGCAGCAACAAACGAAACCGCCTTTGCGACTTACAAGGTCGTACGTTCATGCGGTATGTTGGCATTCGATAACCAAGCACGCGTTTGACACGGCCCCACGGTGTCCAGTCTGGGCCCAACATTTGGTCGTGGCGCGATGACAAATCCATGGACGGATATTCGGTCAACGGATCTCGTCATTATCATGGGTGGTAATGCTGCCGAAGCACATCCTTGTGGCTTCAAATGGGTTACTTATGCAAAAGAGCATCGCGGTGCAAAGCTGATCGTTGTTGATCCGCGCTTTACCCGTTCGGCTTCGGTTGCCGATTTTTATGCACCGATCCGTCAGGGAACCGATATTGCCTTTTTGTCCGGTGTCATTAACTACTGCATAACGCATGACAAAGTTCAGTATGAATATGTCAAACATTTCACCAATGCCGGTTTGATCGTCAATGAAGGTTTCGGTTTCAAGGATGGTCTGTTTACCGGATATGATGAAGCCAAACGTGATTATGACCGCTCGACCTGGTCCTATGAAATGGACGAGAACGGTTATGCCAAGATTGACGAGACTTTGACGCATCCGCGTTGTGTCTGGCAGCTTCTTAAAAAACATGTTTCGGTTTACACGCCTGAAATGGTTGAAAGAATTTGCGGCACTCCAAAGGATAAGTTCCTCAAAATCTGCGAGATGATTGCAGAATGTTCGAGCCCGACAAAGGCGATGACATCCATGTATGCTCTCGGTTGGACACAACACTCCAAGGGTGCGCAGAACATTCGCACAATGTGCATGTTGCAGCTTATTCTCGGTGATATCGGTGTACGTGGTGGCGGTGTGAATGCACTGCGTGGCCACTCCAACATTCAAGGCCTTACAGATGTCGGACTGATGTCCAACCTCATTCCGGGCTACATGAATATTCCGATGGAAAACGAGACAAATCTCAAGACTTATCTCTCGAAACGCAAGTTCACGCCAACGCGACCGAATCAGGTCAGCTACTGGCAGAATTATGATAAGTTCTTCATCTCGTTTATGAAGGCAATGTGGGGCAAAGCCGCAACAAAAGAAAACGACTTCGCCTATGATTATCTGCCGAAGCTTGATATCGCCAATTACGATATTCTTAAAGCTGTCGACATGATGGATCATAACCAGATGAACGGCTATTTCTGCCAAGGGTTCAATCCTGTTCTTGCTTTCCCGAACCGTAAAAAGGTCGAGCGTGGCTTGAGCAAGTTGAAATTCCTTGTCGTGATGGATCCGTTGGAAACAGAGACTGCACGGTTCTGGGAAAACCACGGTGATTTCAATGATGTCAATACATCCGAAATCAAAACGGAAGTTTTCCAATTGCCGACAAGCTGCTTTGCAGAAGATGAAGGAGCTGTTGTCAATTCGGGTCGCTGGTTGCAGTGGCACTGGGCAGGGCAAAATCCGCCGGGTGACGCAAAGCACGACACATGGATCATGGCGCAACTTTGGTTAAGGCTGAAGAAGCTTTATGAAAAAGAAGGTGGTGTGTTCCCTGATCCTATCGTCAATCTTCATTGGCCATATAAGGATGCAAGCGAACCTCAGCCGGCAGAACTCGCCAAGGAAATGAACGGTTATGCTGTTGAAGATCTTTATGATCCGAAAGACCCGACCAAGAAAATCCTTGAAAAGGGCAAACAGGTTCCAGGCTTTGCTTCGTTGAAAGCCGACGGAAGCACTGCTTCGGGCTGCTGGATTTATTCAGGCAGCTTTACCGAAGACGGAAACATGATGGCACGGCGTGATAACACCGACTATGATGGTGCCGGACTTTATCCGAAGTGGACATTCGCATGGCCTGCAAACCGTCGTATTCTCTATAATCGCGCATCAGCCGATTTTGACGGTAAGGCTTGGGATCCGGAGCGTAAGGTTATCGAATGGAATGGCGAGAAATGGACGGGATTTGATGTTCCGGATATTCCGCCGGCATCCGATCCGCACGCTGTCGGTCCGTTTATCATGAATGCGGAAGGCACTGGCCGGCTCTTCACGCTTGCCGGACTTCGTGACGGTCCGTTCCCGGTTCACTACGAACCGTTCGAATCGCCGATCGTCAACCCGATTGCTCCGAATATCCGTGGTAATCCGGCTGCTCGTATCTTTGATGAAGATCTTGCACAATTGGGAACAAGTGATGAATTCCCTTATGCTGCAACCTCTTATCGCTTGACCGAGCACTTCCACTATTGGACGAAGAACAACCGGATCAACGCTGCTTTGCAGCCGCAATTCTTTGTCGAGATTTCGGAAGAACTGGCTGCTGAAAAAGGCGTTGTAAAAGGTGATTGGGTCAGAGTCTGGAACAAACGCGGGCAGGTTTTTGCCAAAGCGCTGGTTACCAAACGTATCCGTCCGATCATTTGTGATGGAAAGCCTGTTCATGTCATTGGCATTCCACTGCATTGGGGCTTTATCGGTGAGGCGAAGAAAGGTTTTGGGCCTAACTCGCTCACACCATTTGTTGGCGATGCCAATTCCCAGACGCCTGAATTCAAGGCATTTCTGGTGAATATGGAAAAATCGAAGGCACCGGTCGATGAGAATGGAAAGGCGGAACAATGATTAATATCAATCCTCCAACCCAGGACAAAATCGAACCGCAGATTGGTCCGGATGACTACATCCGGATTTCTGCCTCGCCAGCGCCGAAGCCGAAGCGCAAATTGGAAGAAATCGCCAAGCTGATTGATGTTTCACGCTGCATCGGTTGCAAAGCGTGCCAGTCGGCGTGCTCCGAATGGAATGAGTTGAGCCCTGAAATTGGCGACAATGTCGGCGTTTATGATAACCCGCGGGATCTTTCTCCAGATGCGTTCACAATCATGCGGTTTACGGAATGGGTTAATCCCGAGACCGATACACTTGAATGGCTTATCCGCAAGGATGGCTGCATGCATTGTTCGGAGCCGGGATGTCTTGCTGCTTGCCCGTCACCCGGTGCGATTGTGCAATATTCAAATGGTATTGTGGATTTTATCCATGATAAATGCATCGGTTGCGGTTATTGCATAAAAGGTTGTCCGTTCAATATTCCTCGGGTTTCGCAAGTTACCCACAGAGCCTATAAATGCACTTTGTGCTCTGACCGTGTTGCTGTCGGGCAAAAACCTGCTTGTGCGAAAACCTGCCCGACCGAAGCGATTATGTTCGGAACAAAGGCCGAGCTTAAAGAGCACGCCAAGGAACGCATTGCCGATCTGAAAGCCCGTGGTTACAAGAATGCCGGTCTCTATGACCCGCAAGGCGTTGGTGGAACACACGTCATGTATGTTCTTCACCATGCCGATCAGCCGAGCATTTATGCAAACCTGCCGGAAGACCCGCATATTTCACCGATTGTCAAAACGTGGAAGGGCATTTCCAAATATTTCGGGCTTGGTGCTATTGCTGCTGCTATCCTCGGAGCAGCTGCACATGGTATCTTTATCGGACGTACAAGAGTAACCAAGCACGATGAAGAACGTGCCGAGAAAACCTTGAAGGATATCGACCATGACGCATAAGCTTTATGAAAAATACGATTATGTCCATAAAGGTGACCCGATTATAGTCGACCGCTATACAAAAGGCGCACGTATCAACCACTGGATTGGTGCCATTTCGATGATTCTTTTGGCGTTTACCGGTCTGATGATGTATTGGCCACCGCTTTTCCCGCTTGCAAATCTCATTGGAGGCGGGCAGGTGGTGCGTACCATTCATCCTTATATCGGTGTTGTCATGGTTATCAGTTTTGCCGGACTTTTCTTCCGCTTCTGGCGCCTCAATATCTGGGAAAATTCCGATTTGAAATGGATTGTCGATATCAAGGATGTTCTTGAAGGCGATGAAGAAAGACTGCCTATGATCGGAAAATATAATTTTGGTCAAAAATGTATTTTCTGGTCGATGTCTATAGGACTCATCATATTGATTGTGAGCGGCTTTATGGTTTGGCAGGCTTATTTTGCACCTTTTGTTCCTATTGAGTGGCAGCGTTATGCACTGCTCACCCATTCACTGGTTGCCGCATGCATTATCGCTGTGTGGATTTTCCATGTTTATGCAGGCTATTGGGTTGCCGGTTCGATCGGAGCAATGATTAAGGGCAAAATTTCAGGCGGCTTTGCATGGGCTCACCATCGCAAATGGTATATTGCGCTTTTGCGCGCAAACCGTATTAAAGACCGCTAAGCTTTATTTTAAAGCTTCAATAAATTTAACCGCAATGTTTGGAAAAACATTGCGGTTTTATTTTTTTGCGTTGTTTATCCGTTGATGATGCAAACGCAATATCGGTAATGGCAAAAGTGTGATTAAAAGGAGCTCAGGAGCTAAAGCGAATCAGTCGGTTGCACTTTTCTTCACAATTATTATCTTAAAAAATCTTGATGGATTTCGGTTCTCTAGTTGTGTCCGGTCGAACCGAACCCTTTTGTGCCACGAATTGTTTCGGAAAGGGTTGTGGTTTCCACGATGGCAATTTGAGGCGCCGGAGAAATGACAGTTTGCGCGATCCGCATACCGCGGGTAATTTTGAATGGTTCTTGCCCGAGATTGATGAGTAAAACTTTTATTTCCCCGCGATAATCGCTGTCGATTGTGCCGGGTGTATTCAAACAGGTAATCCCATTTTTGAAAGCAAGACCGGAGCGAGGGCGAATTTGCGCTTCGTAACCTTCTGGTAATTCGAATATCAAACCGGTAGGGACGAGCGCACGTTCACCGGGAGAAAGAACAATTTCTGTTCCCTCTTCCAATGCCGCCCTCAAATCCATTCCGGTCGAGCCAGCAGTTTCATAGGCAGGCAATTTCAGCCCTTCAGAATGAGGGAGCCGATGGATAGCAAGTGTTACAGGGCAATCTTTATGCGACATGAAGAGCCTTCAAAACGAAATAATTATTTAAAATCTTTTTAAAGAGGATGGCCGAAAGTTACAAGTTCCCTTGAAGCCGGTCTTTTTCAGGCACTACCGATAAGAATACCGGTAGCAAAAACCAATGCCCCACCGACCACCACCTGCAATGCCGCACGCCAGAACGGCGTTTCCATGAACTTGTTCTGGATCCATGCAATCGCCCATAACTCAAAGAACACAACCGCAAATGCAATGGCAATCGCAATATGAAAATCGGGAATGAGAAACGGCAGCGCGTGGCCGAGGCCACCCAGAGACGTCATAACACCATTGGCAATGCCGCGTTTGATGGGCGAGCCGCGGCCGGATAGTTTTCCGTCATCATGGGCAGCTTCTGTAAAGCCCATTGATATACCGGCGCCGAGTGAAGCCGATAAACCGACGAGAAAAGTCTGTCTTGTGTCACCGGTAGCAAAAGCAGCCGCAAAAATTGGTGCAAGAGTTGAAACAGAGCCATCCATCAAGCCGGCAAGACCAGGCTGGATCCATGTGAGAAGTGTTTGCTTACGTTCTTTCGCCCGTTCCTGATCTGCGACAGATTTCGGCGTGTATTTTTTTTCAAGCTCGATTGCCACATCTTCATGGTGCTTTTCTTCAAGAGCAAGATCGCCTAAGAGTTTGCGGATTTCTGCATCCTTGGCATGGTCTGCAGCCTGTTCATAAAAGCGCGCCGATTGGTCTTCCATTTGTGCAACCGAATCACGCACTTTATCGATTCCGAGCGGGCGAACCAACCAATCCGGTTTGCGATCATAAAAGCCGCTGACATGTTCACGCCGGATAAGCGGAATCATTTTGCCAAAGCGTTTTTCAAAAATCTTTATAAGCCTATCGCGGTGGCTATGTTCCTCATCGGCCATTTTTTCGAAAATCTTGGCCGTTGCTGGAAACTCGTCACGCAAACCGTCGGCATAGTTGAGATAGATGCGCTCGTCGTCTTCCTCTGAAGAAATGGCAAGGGCAAGAATTTCCTTTTCGCTAAGCGAAGAAAACGGTTTCCGATAGGATGATGCAAAAAGTTTTGAAAACATGGGAGACCTATAATTTAGAATTATTCTAAATTAATAAAGTTGTAGGAAAATTCAATTGCAAAAATATATCATGCACTTGAACGTGAATTGGTTTAGATTTTCAAAATCACCGATCCATATTGTTTGTGATGACAGGCGATTTTGAAAGAGTGGAGCGAAAACGTTGCGCGTTTCTATCTTGGTACTGTGATAATTAATCCGGATAGCCTCCTCATTTTCTGCCAATCATTCGTTTTGATAAGTTTTGTTACCCTTATCTTTTCTAGCCTCTTTTGGCTGGAATTCCCGTTGCATCCGGTTGTTACAAAAATGACAGGAAAAGTCACCTTCTAAATTTCAAAAAACTATTCCGGATTATTTTATAAGCCCGTCAGGCACGCAGATGCAGCCATATATGCAGGCAACTAGTTGCCGCCATATTCCAGGAATATGCGAAAGAATAGGTACCAAAACCATTTTTTGTTAAGTGCAGGAACGAGGTGAATATTATCTGGTAACTGTCTAGAGTGTGGAAAACAAAAGTGGTTTTCAAGGCCATGAGCGGTGGAATGAATACACGGAACAAAAAATCTGTTCGAACCGGCGACGAACTTTTATATCTACAACAATTACAACTTGACCGACTAACGTTTTTATAAAATTCTCTGCATCAACACGAGATTTAGCCATTGTCCGGCTTTTCTGCCGACCTCGGGCATATGTCCAGTGATTGTAAAACCGAAGGCTTTATGGATGGCAACGGATGCCTTGTTTCCCGCTTCAATGCCGGCAACAAGCACATGGATATGGTTTTGTTCGGCATGGGTAATCAAAGCGCCAAGCAGTTTTTTGCCAATACCTTTGCCACGTTCGGTTTTTTCAATATAAATGGATATTTCAGCAGAATAACGATATCCTTCGAATGGTCTGAACGGGCCATAGCTCGCATAGCCAACTGTTTTGCCATTATCTTCTGCAACGAGAACAGGATATCCTGCGGCATTTCTTGTTTTCAGCCATTCCCGACGGTTATCAAGATCGACAGTTTTCTCATTCCAGATAGCAAGGGTATTCTTTACCGCATCGTTATAAATATCTTTGATGGCTTCAAGATCACGTTCTTCTGCCGGTCTTATGGTAATCATTTTTAAAATCCAACGAATATTATGATTTCAAACCCTAATCGCTTTTTAAAAGCGTGGGAAGAGGGGGAGGCATTGCAACCACTAAAATTCCGGCAACAGAGAAATGATATCTTTAGGCGTAAACCCCTGTTCGCGTAATGAGCGCAAACTTGTATCCTTGTTGGATTTTGATAATTTGTGCCCGTCATCACCAAGAACGAGCGGGTGATGGTAATAAAGCGGCGGTTTATAGCCGAGAATCATCTGCAACAACCGATGAACCGAAGTTGCTTGAAAAAGATCGGCTCCTCTTACGACATGGGTGATCTTCTGAAGAGCATCATCAACAACCACCGATAAATGATAACTTGTGGGGATGTCTTTGCGCGCGATGATAACGTCGCCCCAAAGTTCCGGACGGGCTATAATCTTCTTTGTTTGATTGCCATGAAATTCGTACCAAAAAAGATGACCGCCTGCAAAATCGATTGCAAGGTCCATATTGAGCCGCCAGGAAAAAGGCATACCAGCGGCAATCATCTCGCGTGCTTTTGTTTTTGAAAGCGAACGTTCATCAGTCGGATAAAGTGGAGTGCCATCAGGGTCACGCGGCCAATTCTTTCCCTGTCGTTCGGCCGTAACAATTTTTTCTTTTACTTCTCCCCGCGTTAAAAATGCGGGATAGACAAGGCCGAGTTGTTCAAGTTTATCCAGTGCTTTCTGATAATCTGAAAAATGTTCCGATTGTCGGCGGAAGGGCGTTTGAAATTCAAATCCCAGCCATGAAAGGTCTTCAACAATTGCATCTTCAAATTCTGTTTTGCAACGGGTTATATCAATGTTTTCCATGCGCAAAACGAGTTCGCCATTCAGTCTTCGGGCAATCTGCCGGTTGACAAGTCCAGAATAGGCGTGCCCCAGATGCAGATATCCATTGGGACTAGGGGCGAAACGTAACCTTATCGATTTAACGTTCACCACTTTTCCTGAAAGCACAAAATGCGCCGGCAAATCCCAAAATAGTCAGAAAGAGACTTGCAACACCATTCCATCCGGCAAAGGAAAGCCCGAGAAAATATCCTAATGCTTTATCACATGAAGGAGGGCGTTTGCTGTTCAAATTGGCAAGCAGATCATTTGCATCAGTAGTAATTGCAGTAGCGGCAGCCGAGCAGTCGGTCGGTCCTGGCCAGAATTTATATTCTGCACCGGCGTGATAGACAGATAACCCGAAATTATAAAGCATCAGAAGCGCGGTGATTAGAAACAGCGCACGGATGAGAAGACCGGGCTTCCCCTTTAAAGACAGGGCAAATGTTACAATCATCAAAGGAATGCCGGTATAATAGGGGATGCGTTCTTCGAGGCATAATTTGCACGGCATAAAGCCGCCAATATGTTCGAAGCCGAGTGCGGTTCCGATAGCGATCACCATAAAGATTAGCATCAAACACGACAGGATAGTTTGAAGTTTTCCGGATAGATGAATGGGTGAAGCAAAAGTAATCACACAAAATCCCCCTAGACCAGTATTTTATAGAAAATATAGGCAATTATCAGGATAGTGCAAGCAATGGCGATAACCCATTTCAATCTCGGCAAGAGATATTCGAGCACCGTCGCACCATAACGGCTTATCAACCAGGCGAGAGCATAGAACCGTGCACTGCGAGTGATAATTGCGGACAGGATGAAAATCCATATATTCATGCCCACGACACCGGCGAGAATTGTAACTACCTTGATTGGTGGAAGGTGTGATATTCCCGAAGTAATGAGCAACAGTAGAATAATTTCCATGCTGGTATTGCTGCGCAATGCTTCGAAAGTCTCGAATTTTCCGTAAAATTCAAGAACCGGTTTTGCTATAGCTTCATAGGCAAAATGGCCGATCAGCCAACCGGCTATTCCGCCAAGGACTGAAAAGAGCGAAGCGATAAACGCATAACGATAGGTCTTTTCTTTATTGATAAGCGACATCGGGATAAAAAGGACGTCAGCCGGAATGAGAAAGACAGAACTTTCTACAAAAGCGATAAATGCCAGCCAGTATTCGGCCGAGCGGCGTCCTGCTAGAGATAATGTCCAGTCTCCAAGCTTTTTGAGCATTTTTCATTCCTTGTCAATGACGTTACCTCTAATGGGGGTTAAAGCGTTAATCCAGTAGCTTGAACAAATTTTTTAAGATAATTGTGTGTAAGGCAGTTGACGAGACCTCGGTTCTTAATATAACTCAACAAATCCGTGACACATGGTTTGTGTCCTCACTTCATCGATGCGGGTGTGGTGGAACTGGTAGACGCGCCAGACTCAAAATCTGGTTCCCAAAAGGAGTGTCGGTTCGATTCCGACCACCCGCACCATTTGAACTTTCCTTCTCCTTTATATTTTCTTTTATTCCTTCTTTAGCGGTGTTTTTTGGAAAGTTCCTCGAAACAAATTTCTTATTTATAACTACCGGGTTGTTAATAATTTTATCTGTGCCAAGAAAACAGATGTTTACGCTTCGAGCTATCCGGTCTATTTGCTACCTGTCTATCTGTTAAAACGGAATCACCGATGATCCGCATTTCTTTGTACTTTCAGGTTAATTACGGAATATCCGGTTTATTTTTTCCCTATTATTTTCGTCCAACCGACCGGTTTTGATGAAAAAGCATGTTGAAAACATAACTTTCGATGCCTCAAATGGTGCAAATGAAACCACGAGCCGGTTTCACCTAAAAAATTGAAAAAGAATATCTTCACCAAATCTCCTTAGTCCATGTTAAAGCTATTGGTGAAATATTAAAATCAGCAAAGGGCCAATTCATGCAAAATACCGATGTCATTATTTATCATAACCCGCGTTGTGCAACCTCACGCAATGTAGTTGGTCTTGTGCGTGCCATGGGTTATGAACCCCATATTATTGAATATTTGAAGACGCCGCCGACACCGGAAATGCTCCTTTGGCTCGCTAGCCGCGCCAATGTTTCCATCCGCGATTTTTTAAGGACAAAAGAGCCTGCTTATAAAAAGCAAGGCCTGGACGATGAAACATTGCCGGATAATGTGATTGCCAAAAAAATGCACGATCATCCCGAACTCATCAACCGGCCGATTGTTGTTTGCGCCAAAGGTGTTCAACTGTGCCGTCCGGCAGAAACAGTAACAAACCTTCTAATTTTGCCTGAAGACTGAATTTTTCGAAAAAAAGATTTTTTTTAAAAGATAAAGAAAGCTCATGAGGGCTTTCTTTATCGCTGCCAACTTTATTGCTGCAAATATGATTTTTAGTACATTCGCAATAAAAATTATCGAATATCAATATTCGGAATTCAAACATGAAAAATTCATGTAATATTTTGGATATTCTATATTTGAATATTCTATAATTTAATAATGTAATTGTAATTTTATAGCGAAGAAGAGATATCAAACATTTGAATGCAATCGCAAAATCATAAATATTTTTTTATTGAAACGATAACGTTTTCTTTAAAATTTAAAAAGCCTGTCATTTCCCATATTTTTTAAGCAGCATATTTGCAAAATCCGGCACTGTTTTTGTTGCCGGTCCGGAAATGATTTCATCAAATAATGAATAGGAATTCGGGTTGGCCGCAAGGTTGAGTTCGAAACATTCGGCACCCGCCTGTTGTGCAAGCACTACAAAACCGGCGGCCGGATAAACGACACCTGACGTGCCGATTGCAGCAAAAATGTCGGCTTCAGCCAATGCCTTTTCGATTTGTTCCATATGAAAGGGAATTTCACCGAACCAGACAATATCGGGTCTTAGCTTTGCCTTGGCATGACAATGGGGACAGATGCTTTCTTCTGTCACATCCCCTTTCCATTCTGCTCTTTCATGACAGGAAAGGCATAAAACGTGGTCGAGGGTGCCATGCATGTGCAGAACATTTCGTGATCCTGCTTTTTCATGCAGATTGTCTACATTCTGTGTAACAAGCAGGAAAGAATCGGGAAAATGCTTTTCGAGTGTTGCAAGTGCCAGATGAGCTTTGTTGGGGCGCGCTTTCGCCGCATCGCGGCGGCGTTCGTTATAGAAATCATTGACGAGACGCGGTGATCGTGCAAAAGCTTCAGGTGTCGCGACATCTTCGACCTTATATTTGTTCCACGTGCCATCGCTGCCACGAAAGGTTTCCAAGCCGGATTCTGCGGATATACCGGCACCTGTTAAAATGACAATATTGGGTGATTTATTCATTTGTTACTCGTTCGTGACAAGGGTATTTCTGTTTAATAAACAATGCATATGCTACAAGGGTTTTTAAATAAAAGGAATCGTTCACTTGGCCTTGGATAGTGATAGCAAAAAAACACTCCGCCAGAAGGTTGAGGATGCAGATTTGGCATTGTCACTCAAACAACGTGCCAAAAACGATACGTCATGGGCTGAAGCCCAGATTGAGCTTTCCGAAGCGCTATTGGCACTGGCCGATGCAGAAGAAAATGAAGACGATGCGTTAACCCATTATAGCGAAGCTGCATCCGGTTTTGAAAAAGCTTTACAGGTTTTTACCCGCAAAAGCAATTTCACCCGTTGGGGAGGCATTGTTGTTTCCTATGTGAGGTGTTTACGTAACTATTCTTTGCGTGAAGGTGGCGAAATTGCTGTTTTGCGGTTGAAACGCGGACTTTCTTTACTCGACCAGGTCTATAAAGCTTTGCCGAAGAAGAAAGGCGCCTTTGATCGGGCACTCATTTTAACGGAAAAAGGCCATGTCTATCGTGCTTTGTCCGATATTGATTTGGCAAGACCTCGTGCAGAAAGACTGAAATTGGCAATGGCAGCATTTGATGAAGCCATTACTATTTTACGGGAAAAAGAAAATTTCCATTATTGGTCGCTCGCCGTTTCTGCAAGTGCGCTGGTTGCAGCAGAATTGGCACGGATTGAGCCCGCTGAAAAGGTTCGTGGCTATCTGGAACTTGCAATCGAACGATTCGAGACAGCACTGGTATTTTTTAGCGGGGACGATGCGCCGCAAGACCTTTCCTATGTTTATTTCGAAATGGGGCGGACATTGATGCAGCTTGCAACAATAAATAGCCCCGCAAACGTAGACCTTTTGGAAAAAACACTGATAGCCTTTGACAAAGCGAGTGACGCATTGAACGAAGATAGTGGAACTCAGGCTCTCTTTCGGCTTCAAAGTGAAACAGCATTGGCGCTTTCACTTCTTGCCCAGCAAAAAGATCGAGAGAATGCAATTGTGCTTTTGGAAAAATCGGCTTCACTCTATCGGTCGAATATAGCTTTGATCAAAGACCAGAACGAAGCTTTAGGGCTTGCCATTGCTTACGGCAATTTGGGAAAAGATCTAACGCAATTGGCGAATCTGGCTGCTTCACCTTCAGTGGAACTTGAAAAAAGATATGAAGCAATTTCCGCTTTGCGAAATGCAATCGGCAAAGAAATAAAACTTGCCCGTCCGCTTGACTGGCTTTCCTTCTTTATCGAGTTGGGAGCAGCCCTTCAGGCGGCCGCGAATGTCGAAGTGCCGGAAAAACGTGGGCAATTGCTGCGGGAAGCGGTCAAGTTTTATAATGAAGTTCTCGAGACGATCAAAGGTCAAAAGAATGACAAACTCGTCAACCGGATTTTGCAGTGGCGCGCGCTGGCACGCGCCCGACTTGGTGAAGATGAAAAAAGTCGTCAGGGTTTGATCTGGTTAAAACAGGCGGAACTCGATTTCCGTCTGGCAATTTCCAAGCTTGACCTTGAAAAGGATAAAAGTGATCTTTTCCGGCTTTATAGCAATCTGTCTCACGTTCTCTATTCTATGGCCAGACGGAAAGATTCCGAAATACCGGTTGATTTGTTGAAATCTGCCAATATTGCTGTTGAAACGGCTTTTCAACTTGTCTCTGACGGAGCTTCCAATAACGATGACGAGAAATTGGAGGCCCGTTCCCATCAGGCGCTCATTTTGTGGCGCTTGGGATCTTTTGGCGGCGTGCTTGATGCTTTTGAGAAATCACAAGCAATTTACGAGGAATTGCTTGTCTCGCCTCTAATGGAAAGCAAACATGGCAAGCTTGCAAATATAAAAATCAATTACGCTTTGATGTTGAAAGACCGGGCACAAAAATTACCGGCAACACAAGCCCGTCCACTGCTTGAAAAAGCTTCAAAGCTGATTGGTGAACTGAAAGAACAAGCACACGATAATAATGATAAGAAAGCACTCGTCCGGTATGATGAAGTGTTGACAGATATCAAGTCGAGCAGCGATGCACTTGCCAAAAAGCGGTTTTTCAACTTTTGGCCATTCAGCCGCAAATAACAGCTTTTTATTTTGCGTATGGATAGCCTTGATTGATGCTTCAAGTATCAATCGGTAAAGTGCACAACAACACCGGGTTTAACCAGTTTTGCCAGCTCTTCTGCATCCCAATTCGTCAAACGGATGCAACCGTGACTGGAGGTCTTTCCGATTCGTGAGGGATCGGGTGTGCCATGAATGCCATAAGTCGGCTTCGATAGCGCTATCCAGACTGTTCCAACCGGTCCGTTTGGCCCCGGTGGAATGGTCAGAATTTCATTGTTGCTTCCCTGCTTGAAATTGACTTTCGGATTATAAGTGTAATTCGGGTTGAAGGCGATGCGTTCAACCTGTACCGTTCCTGATGGGGATGGATTATCGGTCGAACCGATTGTTGCCGGATATGCCACAACAAGCCGACCTTCCGCATTATAGCCGCGTACCTGTTTGCGCGCCTTGTCGGCGACAATCCGGTCTACACTTTGCCGTTTCGGCAATTCCAGATTCGGTACCTTGATGGTTTCTCCGGCATGGGAAAAATGCGCCTGCGGATTGAGCTCTTGTAAAAAACTCTCATCAATATGGAAGCGTTCGGCCAACATTTCTCTTACGGATGTGTAAGCCATGGCAGGCATTTGTGCCTTCATCGCGTAATCGGCAGGAATCGAAGAAACATATTGCCGGTTTATATCGGCTTCGGTAATCGTATATTGGGTAAAAGCCGGACCGCCGGTTGCTTGCAGGGCCGAATCAAGGCGTTGTTTGTCATTCGGGTCGATAAAACGACCACTGATTTCGCTGGCCGCTGCTGCCGCCTTGTCGAAATTGCTTCCCGCCAGGCCATCAATTGCTCCCGGAGAGGACCCGAGGCGGTCCATCAGAATTTGTACGGCCGCAACTGTTTCACGTCCCTTCGGCACGTTGATTGCCGGCGTATGTTCGGACGGCATTTCGCCAGCCTGATAGCGAGGAGGATTTTTTCTGTAGGAACGCGGATTATCTTGTCCGTTGTCATGATAGGGCTTCGCGTCGGGTGCTTCCGGAACATCCCGATCATCATAAGGGGCACCGCCTTCCATTGGTCCCTGATTATTGGTCCCATAAGGCGGTGGTGTAACACCTTGCGGATAATTCTGCGGTTCTTCTACCCTTACGACCCGTCCATTTTCATCAACATAAATACGTCTTCCATATTGGTCCTGATAAATGCGCAATTGTTGATGGTGACGGGGTAAATCGGCAGGGTCATAAAGTTGCGCCAGTTCTATTGTTTCGTTTCTTTGTGCGCCACTTGAAAAAGCGGATGCCGTCGACGTCAGGAAGACAACGATCGTCAGGTAGGAAACTGAAGACATGTGGGAAGAAATGGAAGACATATGCAACATAAAAACCGCACGAACCTATACTGGCAAAACCCGGTTGATCAGACGAATTGGCATTTCTAGACCAATTTGACGGCAGGAAAAAGGCAAGTTTTATGCTCTTTCCGTTAAATTATTTTAATTGATTGCGTTTTTATCAATAGGCCGTTCAAAAGGTAAAATGTATTTCTGGAAGAAAAGCGTGAATTTTGTTTAAAGCAAAATGCATCGGTCCCTGACCGGTAACATTTTTTATGTTTCACGCTTTGTTTTGAACCATGAACGGTTTTTAAAAGCCATTTGAAAAACTGAAGTGATCTTAGCCGGTAAATCGTCGTTCTATGTAAAGGATTTGGCTTTTGTCAGGCATGGTTCTTTCCGGTTCATGCCGATATCGCTCTAATGACGACAATTGAATAACAATACTGGTGAACAAAAATACCGGTGAAGAGGAATTCAGGCCTGAAGGAGTGCAGGAAATTCTGGTGCTGCGAGAGAGGATTGAACTCTCGACCTCTCCCTTACCAAGGGAGTGCTCTACCACTGAGCTACCGCAGCTAAGAAAAATAGTTTTCGGGCGGCGTTCTGCCACATTGTAAAGAAATAGGCAAGCGGACATTCACTTTTCTTATAAGAAAAATCAAGGCAATATTCTTTGGCTGGCAATTTTTTAAACATGGTGTTATGACCGGAACCGTTTTTTTGAATATTCAACAGGTTTGAAGGATGGCAGATTCAATCGCGCAGCAACGTCGACAAATGCGGCTGGCACAACAATTGCGCGCCAATCTTTTGCGACGCAAGCAACAGGCACGGGAACGCGACGGGGCAAATGAAGTTGAACACCACGAAAAAACGGACGAACCCCGACATTCATCGGCAAAATAAGTTTGAAACGCCTTGTTGATCGACCGCTTTCTGTCCGGTTTGATCCTATTTTAAATATTATAGAAACCGTTTTCGGATAAATGTGTATCGAGTCCAGTTTACGCCACGTTTTGTTACTAAAGGCTAATTGGATAAACCGACAATAATCACTAATTGAAACCTCAGGAAAGGTCTTTCGGTATGGATCGTATCAAAATTATCGGCGGGAACCGTTTGAATGGTGTGATACCCATTTCAGGTGCAAAAAATGCAGCATTACCGTTGATGATTGCCTCTTTGCTTACTGATGATACATTGACGCTGGATAACGTTCCCCACCTTGCCGATGTCGAACAACTGATCAGAATTCTCGGCAATCACGGTGTCGACTATTCGGTGAATGGTCGTCGGCAACATCAGGATGGCGCCTATTCCCGCACGGTTCATTTTACCGCACGCCAGATTGTTACAACGCGCGCGCCCTATGAGCTTGTATCAAAAATGCGTGCAAGCTTCTGGGTAATTGCACCATTGCTCGCACGTATGGGGGAAGCTTGTGTCTCGCTCCCCGGTGGCTGCGCAATCGGAACGCGTCCGGTCGACTTTATCCTGCAGGGACTTGAAGCACTGGGTGCAGAAATCAATATCGAGAATGGTTATGTCCATGCCAAGGCACCGAAAGGATTGAGCGGAACGGAATTTACTTTTCCAAAAGTGACAGTTGGTGGCACCCATACCATGCTGATGGCAGCAAGTTTGGCAAAAGGCGAAACCGTTCTTCACAATGCTGCTTGCGAGCCGGAGGTGGTCAACCTTGCAGAATGTCTCAACGCAATGGGAGCAAAAATAAAGGGTGCCGGTACACCGACTATCTATATCAAAGGTGTAGACGGGCTTTCGGGCGCCCGCATCAAGGTAATTTCCGATCGTATTGAGGCCGGCACCTATGCAATGGCTGTTGCCATGACCGGCGGTGATGTGATGCTCAAGGATGCACGTCCTGATTACTTGCGTTCGGTGCTTGATACGCTTGCCAAGACCGGCCTTGAAATCAAAGAAAGCGACGAGGGCATCCGTGTTGCAAGAAATGGTCTTGATATTGTTCCGACCGATATTGAAACACAGCCTTTCCCCGGTTTTCCGACAGATTTGCAGGCGCAATTTATGGGGTTGATGACACGTGCAAAAGGTGTTTCCCACATTACCGAGACAATTTTTGAAAACCGGTTCATGCATGTTCAGGAACTGGCACGGCTTGGCGCCCATATTTCGCTATCAGGGCAGACCGCAACGGTTGAAGGCGTTGAACGGCTGTTAGGCGCACAGGTTATGGCAACCGATTTGCGCGCTTCGGTTTCTCTCGTTATTGCGGGGCTTGCCGCCGAGGGGGTTACAACAGTCAACCGTGTCTACCATCTTGATCGCGGTTTTGAACGGCTTGAAGAGAAGCTTTCAAATTGTGGTGCGCAGATTGAACGCATCAGTGGATAATGCCAATATCTTTCCTGTATGAAGAAGGATAATATAAAACAGAATGGGGTTGTAGGATGCCGCTTTTGAAATTGATAGCCATGGATGATGAAGATCTCGAGATCTTGTCAGCGCATTTGCAGGATGCGGTGGCCAAGGTTGCCGATCTTGATTGGCGTTGTGGTGAAAAGCGTTTTATTGCGGCACTTAACCGTTTTGCCTGGGAAGAACAGATGAAGGGCGGGCTGTTTTCGCGTGCGAAAACCGGCGAGCGCCATCGCACGGCTCTGCGTTTCGATCGTGTTTTAAGTGTCAAAACCCGCGGGTTCGATCGCGAGAAAAAAGACAATGTTTTGTCACTTCTAACAATGCAATTCCAACCGACAACAGCCCCCGCCGGTATTGTAACGCTGATTTTTTCCGGTGAAGCGGCAATCCGCCTTGAAGTGGAATGTATTGAAGCGCAATTGACCGACCTTGGTCCCGTTTGGCAAGCCAAGGCCAATCCCCATCACAGATAGTTTTTTCGACAGGAAAAAGAATGGCTCAAATTCTTCGTCAATCATCGGCAAATTTCGAAAACGAATTTCGAAAATTCCTTGATTCAAAACGTGAAGTTTCCCAAAGTGTTGATGACACTGTGCGCGACATTATCAAAACGGTTCGCGAACATGGTGATCAGGCTTTGATCGACTTATCGGCTAAATTCGATCGCGTAGACCTTAAAGAAAAAGGTTTGAAAATCAGCGAGAATGAAATTGATGAAGCGATGAAGCGCGTTTCACCAAAGACACTTGACGCTTTGAAGCTTGCCCATGATCGCATCGTTGTTTACCACCAGAAACAATTGCCAAAAGATGAACGTTTTGTTGATCATCTCGGTGTCGAACTCGGTTGGCGGTGGACCGCAGTCCAATCGGTCGGGCTTTATGTGCCAGGCGGCACAGCAAGCTATCCAAGTTCGGTGCTGATGAACGCTGTTCCCGCTAAAGTCGCGGGTGTCGAGCGCATTGTTATGGTGGTGCCGACACCGGATGGCCATCTTAATCCACTGGTTCTTGCTGCTGCAAAACTTGGTGGTGTGAGCGAGATTTATCGTGTTGGCGGGGCACAAGCTGTCGCAGCCCTTGCCTATGGTACAAAAACCATAAAGCCGGTGGCAAAAATTGTCGGGCCTGGTAACGCTTTTGTTGCTGCCGCAAAAAGGCAGGTGTTCGGAAAAGTCGGCATAGATATGATTGCCGGGCCTTCCGAAGTGCTGGTGATTGCTGATAAACTTAACGATGCCGACTGGATTGCCGCTGATCTTCTGGCACAAGCCGAACATGATACGGCTGCCCAGTCAATTCTCATGACCGATGATGAAGCTTTTGCAAACGAGGTCATGAAAGCGGTTCAAACGCAATTGAAGACATTGAAACGCGGCAAAACCGCTTCTTCAAGCTGGCAGGATTTTGGTGCGGTTATTCTTGTCAACGATCTTGAAAACGCCTTTCCGCTTGCCAATCGCATCGCACCGGAACACCTTGAACTGGCAGTTGAAAATCCTGATCGGTATTTACCTCTCGTTCGTAATGCCGGAGCCATTTTTGTGGGGCGCTATACACCGGAAGTAATTGGCGATTATGTTGGCGGTTCCAACCACGTTTTGCCAACCGCCCGTTCGGCAAGATTTTCATCGGGCCTTTCCGTCCTTGACTATATGAAACGAAGCTCCATTCTGAAACTTGGTGCAAATGAATTGCGCAAACTCGGGCCGTCGGCAATAGAACTTGCCAATGCCGAAGGGCTGGAAGCACATGGACGGTCCGTTGCAATAAGGTTGAATCTATAGCTTGTCGGGGAGGGGGAGTGTGGAGAAGGCGCGGCTCATTGATGTCGAACTTGATGAAACCATCGGGCGCTCGACGCCGGAGATCGAACATGAACGTGCGGTCGCTATTTTCGATCTTATTGAGGAAAATAGTTTCATGCCTGTGGGTGACACAGGAAGCGGCCCCTATAAACTGAAATTATCATTGGTTGACAGAAGGCTGGTTTTTGACATTTTTCGTGAAAATGGCGACCAGGTTGCCACCCACATTCTGTCGCTTGGACCATTCCGCCGCATTGTCAAGGATTACTACCTTATTTGTGACAGCTATTACGAGGCTATACGCTCTGCTTCTTTGTCAAAAATCGAAGCCATCGATATGGGGCGTCGGGGCTTGCATAACGAAGGTTCAACAACCCTGCAGGAACGTTTACGCGGTAAAATAGATATGGATTTGAAAACTGCACGGCGCCTTTTCACCCTCCTTTGCGTTTTATATTGGAAAGGGTGACAATGTCTGACAACCAGTTTCCGGCGAGCAAGCATCCCTCATCTGTTCTTTATGTCTGCGGGCAGAATTCTATACGCTCGCCAATTGCGGAAGCATTGACGCGTAAAATGTTTCCCGACATTTATGTTGCTTCTGCAGGCGTTGTAAAAGGCAATCGTGATCCTTTTGCAGCCGCGGTTATTGCCGAAGACGGGCTTTCCATGGAAGACCATAACCCGCGCGGATTGGAGGAATTGTCGGACGGATTTTTTGATCTTGTCATCACTCTTACCCCGCAAGCCCATCATGCGGTTCTTGAACGTATGCGGGGTTTTTCGGTCGATGTCGAATATTGGCCGACACCTGATCCGGCACTTGCAACGGGTTCGCGCGAGCAAATTCTTGATGCTTATCGTGATATCAGGAAAAATTTGAAGAAAAGGATATCTGAACGATTTGGCAGTAAATAACGCCCATACACTTAAAAAACCGGCATAAACTATGATGGCCTTTTGATTCAGATGTTCACAAATGGCCGAGAATAGGGTAGGTTTGCCGCCGTTGGATGGGCAGTTCAAGCTGCCTGTCGGATTTTGATCAAAATAAACAGTCTAGAAACAGGTAATTTATGGCCAAAGAAGAAGTCTTGGAATTTTCCGGCGTGATTACAGAGCTTTTACCCAATGCGATGTTTCGCGTAAAACTCGATAATGATCACGAAATCATCGCCCACACGGCAGGACGCATGCGCAAAAACCGTATCAGAGTACTTGCAGGCGATAAGGTTATGGTGGAAATGACACCTTATGACCTGACAAAGGGTAGGATTACTTACCGTTACAAATAAAATGATGACAGATTCTGTTATGCCGGAAGAAGATACGTTGGCAAAAACCAAGCTTGTTCTTGCTTCGGCTTCTCCGAGGCGTTTGGCATTGCTCCGTCAGATCGGTGTTTTCCCCGATCATTTGCATCCTGCCGATATTGATGAAACGCCACACCTTCTTGAACATCCACGTTTTCTGGCACGGCGTCTGGCAAAAGAAAAAGCTGAAAGGGGTGCCAAGCTCGTCCGCGTTCTACCGGGATTGGAAGAGGCTCTCGTTCTTGCTGCCGATACGGTGGTTGCTGTCGGGCGCAGAATTCTTCCCAAACCCGCCGACGAAGACGAAGCACGCGAATGTTTGCGCCTTTTGTCGGGACGTACCCATAAGGTTTATACGGGTGTTTGTCTTATCAATGCGAAGGGCAAAAGCCGTCATAAGCTTGTAGAGAGCAGAGTGCGTTTCGAGCGTCTTGGACGCGAAGTTATAGAAGCCTATCTTCTGTCGGGCGAATGGCAGGGTAAGGCCGGAGGTTACGCCATTCAGGGGCGGGCCGGTTGTTTTGCCTTGCAAATTAGCGGTTCCTATAGCGGGATTGTAGGCTTGCCGCTCGCTGAAACAGTAGAATTGTTGACGACGCAGAATTATCCCGTGTTTGAACGTTGGCAGAAAGATGAGGTCTGAAAATGGCTACATCGGATAAAGACCAATCCCGGGCAACCGCTAAAGTATATCCGCTGCGCCCGCCAAGGCCGTGTCCGGAATGTGGCAAACCTTCAACCCGCGAAGCTTATCCATTTTGTTCTGACCGTTGTCGCGCAATTGACCTTAACCGGTGGCTCAAAGGCGCTTATGTTTTACCGGGTAAGCCCTTTAACAATGCGGATGAGCAAGAATGAAACTCGTAAAGCCCGTTGCCATTTTCGACGCCGGTATCGGCTCTTATGCCATTGTGGATCTGTTACATAAAAGGCAGCCGAAGCGCGATATCCTCTATTTTGCCGATCGGGCGCATTTCCCATATGGAAAAAAGACAGCTGACGAGCTTGTCGGAATTGTCAAACAGACGTTCGAACGATTGATGCGCTATGACCCGTCGGCTATTATTATGGCTTCGAATGCACCTTCTATCATGGTGTTTGATCGCGTCAAAGATAGCTGCTCCGTGCCGCTTTATGGAGTATTTCCGCCGCTTGAAGAAGCGGAAAGAAAAAGCCGGAGTGGTCACGTGGCAATTATGGGTGTAGCCTCGATGGTGAAAAGCGAGATGGGGAAGGCATTTGTCAAAAATCACAGTAAAAATCCGGACAATGTCGCTCTCGTCAATGCTTCGGCGATGGTTGAACTGGTCGAAAGCGGGACTTTCTTGTTTGATCCGGAAAAGACACAAGCAGAAGTCAACCGTTTCATGGAAGACTTGCTTGCACGATATCCTTCGGTTGATACATGCACACTTTCAAGTACCCATCTACCTTGGCTTAAAAACTTCTTTGAAAAAGCGGCGCCACAATGCTGTTTTCTTGATCCGGCGGAAAGCATCATTGCAAAACTTGATAAAAGTGATGAAGGAAGCGGCTTTATTCAGGGGCTTGTAACCGAAAGTGCCGAATATCGGCTGCGCGATTTCGAAAATATGTTGCATAAGCTTGATGTCAACATTCCTTTGGAAGTTGTTAGAGACAACCGCAATTTTCCTTAAAAGCAATTTTCCCCGATTAAAGAGCGTTACCGTGATTCTTGCGGGCTTGCGCATTTTGTCGTTTTTCAGACTGTTTTTGATCTTGTCGAATTTGAATGCAACTCCCATATCAGGTGACGAGTACGGCTTGCCTAGAAGGGAGCTTGTCACTTCAACCCCGTAATGCCGTTTTATGGATTATGGGAAAAGGAGACGAGGATGAATTTAGAAAAATATACCGAGCGGGTGCAGGGGTTCCTACAATCTGCACAAAACTTTGCCTTATCATCAGACAATCAGCAGTTTGTACCGGAACATCTGTTAAAGGTATTGCTGGACGATAATGAAGGCCTATGTGCATCATTGATCGAGAAGGCGGGTGGCAATGTAAAAGCAGCAAAAGATGCTTTGGCAACAGCGCTAGCAGCATTGCCTAAAGTCAGTGGCGGCAATGGACAGCTTTATATGTCCGAACCGATGGCAAAGGTTTTTAACCGGGCTGAAGAATTAGCTGAAAAAGCCGGTGACAGCTTTGTGACAGTCGAGCGCCTTTTGCAAGCGCTCCTGATGGAACCGAACGCAAAAACAGCAGACATTCTTTCCAAAAGCGGGATCACGCCAACGGCGTTAAATAAGGCGATCAATGAAATGAGAAAAGGACGCACAGCTGATTCGGCTAATGCCGAAGCACAGTATGACGCATTGAAAAAATATGCACGCGATCTGACAAAAGATGCGCGCGAGGGGAAACTTGATCCTGTTATCGGCCGTGATGAAGAAATCCGCCGGACAATTCAGGTATTGTCGCGGCGCACCAAAAACAATCCGGTGCTGATTGGTGAACCGGGCGTTGGTAAAACGGCAATTGTCGAAGGACTTGCTTTGCGTATTGTGAACGGCGATGTTCCTGAAACTTTGCGTGACAAATCGCTTTTGGCCCTTGATATGGGAGCATTGATTGCCGGTGCAAAATATCGCGGCGAGTTCGAAGAGCGTTTGAAAGCTGTTTTGACAGAAGTTCAGGCAGCAAACGGCGAGATCATTCTGTTTATTGATGAAATGCATACTTTGGTTGGTGCCGGTAAATCCGATGGCGCTATGGACGCATCCAACCTGTTGAAACCCGCCCTTGCCCGTGGCGAACTTCATTGTGTTGGTGCAACGACACTTGAAGAATATCGCAAATATGTTGAAAAAGATGCGGCTCTTGCCCGTCGTTTCCAACCGGTTTTTGTTGATGAGCCCAGTGTCGAAGACACCATTTCGATTCTTCGTGGTATTAAGGAAAAATACGAGCAACACCATAAAGTCCGTATTTCGGATTCAGCCCTTGTTGCGGCTGCAACTTTGTCCAACCGGTATATTACAGACCGGTTTTTGCCGGATAAAGCGATTGACCTTATTGATGAAGCGGCTTCAAGGCTGCGTATGCAGGTTGATTCCAAGCCGGAAGAACTTGACGAAATTGATCGTCGTGTCATGCAGTTGAAGATCGAGCGGGAAGCTTTGAAAGCCGAAACCGATCCTGCATCGAAAGACCGTTTGGAAAAACTCGAAGATGAATTGGTCGAGCTTGAAGAACAATCGCATGAAATCACGGCAAAATGGCAATCGGAAAAACAGAAATTGGGTCATGCTGCCGAGTTGAAGAAACAATTGGAAGCAGCACGCAATAATTTGGCTATTGCCCAGCGTAACGGTGAATATCAGAAAGCCGGCGAGCTTTCCTACAGCATCATTCCGCAATTGGCTAAACAATTGGAAGAGGCTGAAAGCCAGGAAAATCACGGTTCAATTCTGGAGGAAACCGTCACACCCGATCACATTGCACAAGTGGTATCGCGCTGGACCGGTATTCCGGTTGATAGCATGCTGGAAGGCGAGCGTGAGAAACTTCTTAGAATGGAAGACGAGCTTGCCAAACGTGTTGTCGGACAAGGAGAAGCGATTCAGGCTGTTTCGCGGGCGGTACGCCGTGCACGTGCGGGCTTGCAAGACCCGAATAGGCCGATTGGTTCGTTCATTTTCCTAGGTCCAACAGGTGTTGGTAAAACCGAGCTCACCAAGGCTCTGGCAAAATTCCTGTTCCAGGACGAGACCGCAATGGTTCGTATCGATATGTCGGAATATATGGAAAAGCATTCGGTTGCCCGTTTGATCGGCGCTCCTCCGGGATATGTCGGTTATGAAGAAGGCGGCGCTTTGACAGAAGCGGTTCGTCGTCGGCCCTATCAGGTCATCCTGTTTGATGAAATTGAAAAAGCCCATCCGGATGTTTTCAACGTTCTGTTGCAGGTGCTTGATGACGGGCGCTTGACCGATGGGCAGGGTCGCACTGTTGACTTCCGCAATACGCTTATCATTATGACATCAAATCTCGGTGCGGAATATTTGACAGCGCTTGACGATAATGAAGAAGCTGAAAAAGCCCGTGACGATGTTATGGCTGTTGTGAAAGCTGCTTTCAGGCCGGAATTCCTCAACCGTGTCGATGAAATCATCCTGTTTCACCGGTTGCACCGGAAAGAAATGGGAGCCATTGTCGATATCCAGTTGCAGCGTTTGCAATCATTATTGTCGGATCGGAAGATCAAACTTGTTATTGACGATAGTGCTCGTGAATTCCTTGCCGACAAGGGTTACGACCCTGCTTATGGTGCACGGCCTCTTAAACGGGTTATCCAGAGAGAAGTTCAGGATCCACTTGCCGAAAGGTTGCTGATCGGTGATATTCTTGACGGCTCTACAGTCAATATTTCACGTGCTTCCGATCGTCTGATTTTTACGCCAACTCCGGCTCATCCTGTTGATGAATCGAAGGTGGAAGAAAAGGAAGCCGAAAGCACGGATAACAAAGACGACAAAAAGAAATCCGATGCAAAACAAAATAAGCCCAAGAAATAATAGCTTAGGCTCATGAAAAAAGGCCACTTTTCACAAGTGGCCTTTTCTTTAGGTTGAACTTTGATTTTCTTTATTGGGCAGGCGTTGCTACCGGTTCTTCGACCGGCTGTTTGGCAACCGGCGAGGTGTCGACCGTGATACCGGCGACAAGATGACCTTTACGATAATCGTAGATAACAAGTTCCGTGTTGCCTTCAGGTGTCAATGTTTCAAGCGCAATCATATCGTTCGAAAGGCTTTGCGAGAGGATACGAGTTCCTTGTGGCAAAGCAATCGAACGTTTGATGAATTCAGGAACAGCGGGTGCCGGTGTTTTTGCGTCACTTGCTGCATTATTGGCAGTCTCTGCACCGGGAACCGGATTTGCCTCTGTTTTTGTGACTTCAGCAGGTGTTTTGTCAGATGACGAGGAAGTTACCTTGTAGATGACTGCTGCCAAAATAATTAAAATCAGAATGATTGTTATGGCGATTGAAACAATCATCAAACGCATAAGCTTGCGTCTTACTCTTTCGACGGCAGGGTCCAATTGGGTTTGTGGCTGCGCAAGCTGTTGGTTATACGGATCCTGATAATCCATATCCTCAAAACCGGACTGATAATCATCGCGCATAGAAAATTCTCCATTGATAGTGCCCCGCATTTACGAGTTTCGCGGTCATCTTTCAATGGAAAATAAATTTTTTAAGCTTTGGTGAACAGTTTGCTAATTTAACAAAAACATTTCTTCACTTAAACTTTACGTCAGAGTAATTCTATTTACTCCTCATTACGCTGCCGGCTTGGTGGCGACTTTATCATTCGAGGCAATCGGTTTGTCTATTTTTCTAAGAGGTACGGTCAACTCTTCGTTGTCACTGTCATCATTGGTCAGCTCGACGATGAGATCGCCGTTCTCATCGACTCTCCAGTAAATGCTCAAGTCACCATTGATGAAATCCGGATCAGCTTTGATACATTGTCCAAAAACCATTTCATTGGTTTTGCCGATGTGATTGACCGACGGCAATAACTCCGCTTCACATGCTTCATGCGTGGGGTACACTTTGACCATGTCGTCGGCAGCATTGCAGGCCGAGAAACCATCTGTGCAGGAAACAAGCAACATTACGGCGATGACGGAATTCATGATCGACCCCTTCAGGAAAAACTTTAACAAGTGGATGATTTTATCTTTTTATACAAATATAACGGTTGTCGAAGCGATTTGTTCCGGAACAAAACACTTTTGGTGGAAAGTGGTTTTATTATGTCTGAATTAAGTTGAATTTTGCAGCAATAATCACCGTAAAATTTAAAAACAGACGAGCCGTAATCAATTGTAAAAATCGAAATATGTGTCTGGCAAAGCAAGGTGATAGACAACGCCATCGCCAGTAAATTCCAGACTTGCGGTTCCGCCTACGGAAATCGGAACAATCTTTTCCAACACAGCGCTGCCAAAACAAGCCTTGCGGTCATCATCCGGCGTATGGCCCGGCGCAAACACTTCATACCATGAAATATAAAGTTGCGAGGGACGCCCTTCGTCTCTTCTGATTTCACTTGTCACACGGACCAGTCCTTCAGGCTTTGAAAGGGCACCGTAGGAAAGAGAATTGACGATAAGTTCGTGAAACGCCAAACCGATATGCAAGGCTGCGCCGGGAAACAGATAAGGATCTTCTCCCTCGACCGTAAACCTTTTTTGTTCCTTTCCAAGGTAGCTTGATGCCTGACTGATAAAAAGCTCACGAAAATGGGCGCCACGCCAATTGGAATCTGTAACGATATCCTGAGAATGCGAAAGGGATTGAATACGCCCCTGGAATTTTCTTAAAAAAGTTTGCAGCGAATCGGTATAGCGCGCAGTCTGGCCCGCAACACTTTGGATAATAGCCAGAAGGTTTTTCGAACGATGGCTTAATTCCCGCAATAATGCTTTGAGAACTTGTTCGCGCCGTTGAAGTTCGGTGATATTCACGCCGGTTGTCAAAAGGCCAATAATTTCGCCTTCATCGTCACGGTGGCAGTCAATAGTAAATCTATACCATGAAATACGGTGCGACTTATTTTCGAAACGGGCTTCAATGGTTTCCATTTTGCCTGTCTTGAGCACCTTTGATTTGATGGATTTAAGCTGATTGGTGAGCGGTTCTGGTAGAAAATCGCTGTCAGAACACCCGATGCGCCATTTTTCTGCAAACAGTTGAGGCAGATTTTCTGCCCAGCGATAAATGAGATCAGGCGTCTCAAAAAGAACAAAAACATCGGCGCCGTGAATAGCCTGCACCAAGGCATTCACACGCGTTTTCTCAACCGCAAGAGCTGATTTGGATGCCGATGTCATAAGGATTTTGAGACCTTCTCTTCTTTTCTGTTTTCAAGATAAAACGTATTATTTCTTTGACGCATTTTCCTGAAAGAAGAGCGCCTGTGAAATGAGTGCCTTGACCATATCGGGATTGAACGGCTTGGTGACAAGAAAAGTCGGCTCCGGCCGCTCGCCTGTAAGTAGCCGTTCCGGAAATGCGGTAATAAAGATGACCGGAACTTCATGAGTCTTGATAATGTCGTTAACAGCATCAATACCGGAACTGTTATCGGCAAGTTGGATATCGGCAAGGATCATTCCGGGATTTTCCTTCTCTGCCATGGCAACAGCTTCGCTGCGCGTTCTCGCAATGCCGACCACTTGATGGCCGAGTGATTCGACAAGCTGCTCGATATCCATGGCTATCAAAGGCTCGTCTTCGATAATAAGTATACGTGTTGCCACCTGTTCGGAAATGTCGCGCGAAGCGTCGTTCAGCAAGGCTCTGAATTCATCGGCGTCGACATCCATAATTTCGGTGGCTTCTTTATCATTAAAGCCCTCGACAGCAATAAGAAGAAATGCCTGACGTGCTTTCGGAGTAAGATAGGAAAGTTTAGCCTTGGCTTTTTGTTCAATACCGAATTGAGGCAAGGGATCGGCAACATTCGGTGTCGTTTGGTCGAACAATTGACAGAAAAGCCGATAAACGCTGATACGATCCGAAGACGATTCCGGAAAAATCGATGTATCGGCGATCAAAGCTTCAAGCATTGCAGCAACATAAGCATCACCTGACGTTTGTGATCCGGTAACGGCACGAGCAAATCTTCTCAAATAAGGTAGATGCGGCGCGATGCGTGTTGATAAGGTCATGTAATAAACTCCTTCTGCCCCTGAAAGGGTGGCCATGACGGCTACCTGTGAAAGATTAATTCACGAATAATAAAAAAGTTCCAGCCCCTTGGAACTTTTTACTTGCTTCTATATTCTTTACTCAATGCGTGTTTTTATACACACTGTTATGCATTAACCGATAGCGTCATTTTTAAGGGACTGAAGATGGATGACAGCAAGGAAAAAAACGGATCCGCGTTTACCGATCCGCAAGATGATCTGCTTGGATCCAATAGTGAAATAGCGATTAAACTGCGGCAATTCTACACGGCAATTCAGGACGAAGAAATCCCCGAAAAGTTTCTCGATCTTCTCGAAAAACTCGATAAAGCCGAACAAGAGAACCAAAATTAATATGGGAAAGTAAAACCCATGAGCCCACATAATCCTGATTTCAAACGTGAACTTCTTTCAATTTTACCATCTTTGCGTGCTTTTGCTGTTTCGTTGAGCGGACAGCACGACAAGGCGGATGATCTCGTTCAGGACACAATCATGAAAGCTTGGGCAAAACAGAATAGCTTCGAGATTGGCACGAACATGAAAGCCTGGTTGTTCACAATCCTGAGGAACGAATTTTTCAGTCAAATGCGCAAAAAGGGGCGTGAAGTGCAGGATAGTGAAGGGGTATTCACAGAAAATCTTGCCGTTCATCCGTCCCAATACGGTTCCCTTGATTTGCAGGATTTCAGAAAAGCGCTTGATCAATTACCCGATGATCAGAAAGAAGCAATTATCCTCATCGGTGCTTCCGGTTTTTCCTATGAAGATACAGCCGAAATTTGCGGATGCGCTGTGGGGACAATCAAAAGTCGTGTCAGCCGTGCCCGCACCCGTTTACAGGAATTATTGGGCGTCAACGGGCAATCCGACTATGGTCCCGATGCCGATTCAGCTTCCACAACTATGCGTTCATTCACCAATCCCCGCTAAATCGGATAATTACGATAAGTCTAAGATTAGTGTCTTGTCATTTTCAGCCTTTGAGAATGATGTGTTGTCAAACTTCAATATCAAGTTCGAGAGTTCACGAGGTCTGTTGTTTTTGAAGCTTTGTCGCGGTTATGTGCCAGGAACGCATTGTTATTGGCAACAATACCGGAATATCTGTCAAAAATGTTAAAACAGACCGGCCGGCTTGAAATAATAACTTGAAATAATGGTCAAATATCCGACCGTGGATTGCGGCCCTTGTCATCCGTGTTGACAGTTGCTGCAAGTTTCTGGTCATCCTGTCCGTTGATAAGTGCTTCCAGTTTGTTCCGATCACGTTTGAAAGCTTCGAGATCTTTTCCATGCAATGATTTTGCATCGGGAAGACGAATGCGCATCGGGTCAACTTTGGTATTGTTGACGGAAACTTCGAAGTGACAGTGAGGACCTGTCGCGAGACCGCTCGAGCCGACATAACCGATAATTTGCCCCTGATGAACCTTTGCACCAGCTTTAATGCCGGGAGCAAAACTGTTCTGGTGAGCATAGGAGGTCACATAGCCATTTGCGTGGCGAATTTCTGTCTGATTGCCGTAACCGCGCACAGGTCCGGCTTTTGTAACGACCCCGTCGCCCGCAGCGACGATCGGCGATCCTCTCGGTGCACTCCAATCAACACCGGTATGCATGCGAACATAGCCAAGAACGGGATGTCTTCTGGGGCCGAATGGCGAACGGAAAATAGCGTTGGGCACAGGCTTGCGCAACAGAAACTGTTTTGAACTGCGACCTTGCGAATCATAATAGTCAATCGTTCCGTCATTTGAACGGAAACGATAATATTTGCGTGTTACACCGCCAAGTGTGGCGCTGACAAAACGAATTTCAGGTTCCGAACTTTCTGCTTCGTCCTTATTCGGCGTTGCATAAAATACTTCGAGCGTATCATTTGGAGATACCTGATCTTCAAGGTCAACATCATTGGCCATGACGCGAATGAGTTGGCGTGCCGTCGTTAACGGCATGTCATAACTTAAAACCGACCGATAAATTGCATCATAGATTGTCGGTAAATTCGACGCATTGATATGGGTGAGCGGTACGCCGCCTTCAAACGCGGTTTTTAAAACCGGAGTCATTTCCGGTTCATCGCTTCTTATAAATTCGTTTTTGTCGTTTAACGAAATGGACAATATATGGTGCATGCCATGATAAATGCTGGCACGTACGAGATGGTCATCATCTTTCGAATCGGTTTCTATTCCGATTCGTAGAACGCTGCCGGCGCGAAGTGTGTCGGAGCCGTTGAAACGGGCGAGTGCCTCGGCCAGCCGGTCGGCATCATCACCTTCATAATTGGCGTCATTCAAAGCGTTGATAATCGTCTGGGCTTTTCTGAACGGAATGATGTCTTCGGCATATTCGGCAGAATTGTCGGCTTGCGTTGCACGTGGGGAAATACTCACATTTTCCTGAATGATTTTTACATCCGGCATTTCGGAAAATTTGATGGAACCGAAATGACCCAATTGCGCAGGATCCAGATAATGGAGGGCGGCGACTCGTGTAATATTGTCGCCAAGGACAAATCCCGCAGCGCGAATATTCTGTTCGGCCTGTTCTGACGTCAGTGTATCAGAATCATCAAAGGTTGCCGTATTGACATCAAAGTCAACGCTATGAAGCGTAATTTCCGTTTCGACCTTGGTGCCATAAATTTGAAGATTGTTTTCCGGCTTGTCCCCTTGTTTGACTGACTGGTCGGTAAAAATCGTCAAGGCATTAAAAGGTGGATATTTCAAATTGCTTGGCCGGTCTTCTGCAAGCGCCATGCGCACAAGTTCAAAAGGTTGAGTGCGGATGACTTCCTTTTCACCCTGCTTTTGCATGATAGACAGATCGAAATGGCGCCGGTCATCAAAATTCTTCCGCGGTACCACCTGGGCGATTCGATCAACTTTTTTCTCTTCCGATTCTTCTGCCTCGATTGTCGGAAGTTCTGCCTGCGTCATCAGTTCGGGGGGCGTTGCCAGTTGCTCACGTCCATCGAGCGCTACAAACAGAGCAACCCCCATTAACGTACATGAAGTAACACCGGTCAAAATCGTACCGGCAAGCCAACGGATAGAAATTTGTCGACGATCAGGTTGCCGACGCCCGTCGGCGACGAGCGCAGGATCTTCTCCCGGATCATTGGTAAAACGTCGATCTTCTAACATAAATTCAACAAATGGTTTCCAAGAACAAAATTGGCAATATTCTTTTTCCGGTTTCTTTCATGCCTAAAACTGAAAGAAGTTATAACATCAATAGAAAGAAGAATTCTGCCACACGGATTGGCAAAAGAAAAGGCATCAGATTATCTGCTGCCACTGATATGAGCACTCTATAGATTGAGAGCTGTAATTCAGGACAACAACATACTGCTCGAAAACAGTTCCAGCAGAGTATGGTTTTCTACTAAAGAACGAATGCGGCCAGTTTTTGACCAAAAAATCTTCAGTTATCAACTGCTGGAAACCGGTAGGAAGAAATTTTGCCGGCAAACCGGTTCTTTTCAACGGTGTTTTGGAAAAAATGAAAAAAAATGAAAAAAAATGAAAATTGTCTGTTGACTCTGGGAGAAAGTGAGGTCTATATGAGCGCCACAACGAGGGCGGTACGCCGCTGGCGACAGTGAGTTGCGCTCTTGGAAAGAACGGATAGATTAA
>NZ_JACFSO010000013.1:0-338 GCF_016100385.1 Bartonella sp. W8151 | reverse complement strand
GGTGTGGAAGTGTGGTGACACATGGAGCTTACTGATACTAATCGTTCGATTGACTTGATCGTTCCCATTACAAATGTTCATCTTTGCTGTGCAAAGTTTACTTTACTGCACTCTTGAGGTGCAGCTTTCCGCTGGCGCGGCCAAAACTGGTCGACGCGCAGTCGCGCTTTAAAGCCAAGGCTTGAAAGTAAGAGTAAAAGAACAATACCAACAGAAAGATATTCGGCTTCTTGAAAAATTGTTGCGCTTTGCTGACCTGGTGGTTATAGCGGAGCGGCTGCACCCGATCCCATTCCGAACTCGGCCGTGAAACGCTCCTGCGCTGATGGTACTTTGTC
>NZ_JACFSO010000012.1:0-413 GCF_016100385.1 Bartonella sp. W8151 | reverse complement strand
AAACTTTCAGGTTACACTTCATGTTGAACACGCCAAGGTTGCTTGTGCTGCCTCGGTGTCTTGCTGCTCGGTATTTCCGTGCTCAAGAGATATGTTAAGCTTGATCATTGATACATTCGCTGTGAATACTTATGACTCCCGAACAGCTATACGGATTTTCATTTGGTCGGCTTGGCCTTGGCATAAAGTGCTTGACTTTGACAAAAACATGTTATGGTCGATGATGGAAGAATAGGACTTTTCGCCATGAAAAAACAATCCTCTTAGAGGAATGTACCAGTTTATGCTTATGCATAATTGCTGTAGCGTCTATGTTTGACATAAGTTGCGTTGTGACCATGAATATAAACTTTCAGGTTACACTTCATGTTGAACACGCCAAGGTTGCTTGTGCTGCCTCGGTGTCTTGCTGC
>NZ_JACFSO010000011.1:0-431 GCF_016100385.1 Bartonella sp. W8151 | reverse complement strand
AACTCCACATAACAGTAAGCCCGTTAAGGTCAAGTTCTTCATTTTACACCCCTAAAAAATAAAAGAATTCATTTGTTAATTTTTTTGGCTTCTACAATATCATTTTTTAATAATCAAGTGACTCTATAATATTATTAATATTAAAATTGTATTTTAATCGTGTTTCAATGATATTTAATTAACCGGTTAACTTTTTAATATGATTATTACTAATATCATTTACAAAATGAATTAGAAAAATACATTATAATATTTAAAAATTATACCAAAAATTAATTCATTTTTTTGTGATGTATTACTCAAAATTCCAACTCTGCTTTCGCCAAGTTGAAGATATATTACATGATTTAGGTATAGATATTTTCCTTAAAACTGGGCGTTATCAGGTATCTCTTTTGCCAGATGAATAGCTCGTTAAATATGAAAGAAAT
>NZ_JACFSO010000010.1:0-436 GCF_016100385.1 Bartonella sp. W8151 | reverse complement strand
TTATGTCGATATGATCGACGTTGGCGGTGCTGATCTTAACTTTGCAACCAAGGGCGCTGATGGCACATTTGATTTAACCAAAGGCCAACTGAAGGATATTTTTGGGCAAGCAACAACCAAACCGGATTTTGCGGATTTGGACGATAAACTTCAACAGGCTCAGAAAGCTCTTACAGATGCAGGTGAGAGTGCCACTGATCAGCAGAAGAGCGCGGTAACGGAAGCTCAAAACAAGTTGGATGATGCTGTCAAGAATATGACAGTCAAGGATTTTGTTGATGCCGATTTCAGTAAAGTTTCGTCGGCAACGATGGAACGGATTTTGAAATCTGTTCAGGGCAAAGTCACGAGTGCAACGTCTAATGTTGTTACTGCCGGTGCAACACTTGGTGCTGCGAAAGCACAGGTTACAGGCCAGATCGACTATGTCAGCAAG
>NZ_JACFSO010000009.1:0-483 GCF_016100385.1 Bartonella sp. W8151 | reverse complement strand
GCCAAGGCATCCACTAAATGCCCTTAAGACACTTGATCGTTCTCATTGCCAATATTCATCTTCTTGCAATGTCTTGTGCAAAACACCGCTATAAATATCAGCAGAAAGACCAGCTTCTCGAGATATATCCGATGGCGCGGTTAAGCTTCCAATCAATTACAGAGGCTTTGAGCTTTCCTCTGCGACACAAATCACTTCTTTTCATATCAGCTAAATTTCCAAGACTTTAGGTAATCTCAAAAATCGCTCGACACGCCGATAACTTCCTTAAAAGCATCAGAGCAATTGTCCGAATATATCTTCTCTTTACGATTTCAATAGAACAGGCAGACTTTTCTTTTTTTATTAAAGAACAGTCCGCAAACTTGTTTCTTCTTAAGATGATGTGTCTTCCCGTTTTTCCCAACCAAAAGTCTTGGTGGAGCCAGACGGGATCGAACCGACGACCCCCTGCTTGCAAAGCAGGTGCTCTCCCAGCTGAGC
>NZ_JACFSO010000008.1:0-1168 GCF_016100385.1 Bartonella sp. W8151 | reverse complement strand
AGATTATTCAATGATTTTAGAAACGATACCGGCACCAACAGTGTGGCCACCTTCACGGATAGCGAAGCGGAGCTTCTCTTCCATAGCGACCGGAACAATCAGTGTGACATCCATCGTTACGTTATCACCCGGCATAACCATCTCTGTACCTTCCGGCAATGTTACAATGCCGGTAACGTCTGTCGTACGGAAATAGAACTGAGGACGATAGTTGGTGAAAAATGGTGTGTGACGTCCACCCTCATCCTTTGTCAGAATGTAAGCTTCCGCCTTGAACTTGGTGTGCGGAGTAACTGTACCGGGCTTTGCCAATACCTGACCACGTTCAACACCTTCACGTTCAATACCACGAAGAAGTGCACCAATGTTGTCGCCTGCTTCACCTTCATCAAGAAGTTTGCGGAACATTTCAACGCCGGTAACTGTTGTCTTCGTCGTCGGACGAATACCAACGATTTCAACTTCGTCACCAACCTTGACAACACCGCGTTCAACACGACCGGTAACAACTGTACCACGACCGGAAATCGAGAACACATCTTCAATCGGCATCAAGAAAGGCTGATCAATCGGACGCTTCGGAGTCGGGATATATTCATCAACTTCGTGCATCAACAAACGAACAGCATCTTCACCGATTTCCTTATTGGTGCCTTCAAGAGCTGCCAAAGCAGAACCCTTAACGATCGGAATCTCGTCACCGGGGAAATCGTATTTCGAAAGAAGTTCACGAACTTCGAGTTCAACGAGCTCGAGAAGCTCTTCGTCATCGACCTGATCAACTTTGTTCAGGAAAACAACAATTGCAGGAACACCAACCTGACGGGCAAGCAGAATGTGCTCACGTGTTTGAGGCATCGGGCCATCAGCTGCCGAAACAACAAGAATAGCACCATCCATCTGCGCAGCACCGGTGATCATGTTCTTGACATAGTCAGCGTGTCCCGGGCAATCAACGTGTGCGTAGTGACGCTTCTCTGTCTCGTATTCTACGTGTGCTGTAGAAATCGTAATACCACGAGCGCGTTCTTCCGGCGCAGCATCAATCTGGTCATACGCCTTGAACTCGCCAAAATACTTTGTAATCGCTGCTGTCAGCGTTGTTTTACCATGGTCAACGTGACCAATCGTGCCGATGTTTACATGCGGCTTCGTACGTTCATATTTG
>NZ_JACFSO010000007.1:0-1389 GCF_016100385.1 Bartonella sp. W8151 | reverse complement strand
TTGATGTTGCTAACGCAACCATTGATAAATCGAAAGATTATCTTGATAACATCCAGAAATCTTTGACCACTGCCTATGAAAAAGGTTCAGGCGATGTTGCAAAGATTCAGGCTGATATCAAAGCCAATATGAATGATATTCAGTCATCTGTTTATTCTGCATCTTTGGCTGAAAAGAACATTCTTGGTAATAGTGGCGAGTCAGTTCGTATTGCCGGTTCTTATCGTCGTGAAGGCTCGAATGTTTATGTTGATATGATCGACGTTGGCGGTGCCGACCTTAACTTTGCAACAAAAAAAGCTGATGGCACCTTTGATTTGTCAAAGGGTGTTTTGCAATCTGTTTTTGGCACTGGCTTTGCAGCAAGTGCTCCCACCAATCCGGGTGCTCAGGAAGAGAATTCTGCTCCTGCTACTCCTGCTGCCGATGACCCCGCTGGTCTTAAAGCCTTGGATGCAACATTGGTTAGTGCTCAGGCTAAGTATGCTCAAGCCCAGTCAGACCTGACTGCTGCTAAAGCAGCTGCAGCTGCAAATCCGAGCGATACCAGCCTTCAAGATGCCGTTACAACTGCACAAGGTAATGTAACATCGACAAAAAGCGCTGTAGACAATGCTTTGAAACCTATTGTTGAAGCTGCTGGAAAAATGACTGTTATGGACTTCGTGAACACGAATTTTTCCGGTATTTCTTCGTCGACAATGGAACAGGTCTTAAAGGCTGTTCAGAGTAAAGTCACGACTGCAACGTCTAATGTTGTTACTGCCGGTGCAACACTTGGTGCTGCGAAAGCACAGGTTACAGGCCAGATCGACTATGTCAGCAAGTTGATGGATGCCGTTGATAAAGGTGTCGGTTCACTGGTTGATGCCGATATGAATGCAGAATCTGCCCGCCTTGCTTCTTTACAGGTTCAACAGCAATTGGGCATTCAGGCTTTGTCAATTGCTAACCAGAACAGCCAGAACATCTTGTCGCTGTTCCGTCAGTAATGGCAATCATGCTCTTCCGGTTGCATCTGCAACCGGAGTTGCTTCATTAATGTAAAAGGCCGCGTTTCCGACGCGGCCTTTTTTATTGCCATTTTATATTTATTGCAGCATGTAGCGAAAATAAAAACATAAGCCGACTAACTAAAACATTATCATTTTTCTAAAAAATATAATAAAATCATAATGATAAATTTAAAATATAAATAAAAGTAAAATATATATTGTTTTTTATAAAGTATATTTACATTTAAACCATTATAACATATATATAAGGTGTGACAGGTTAGTGAGGTATTTTAAAAGAATACCGGTAAAACTGATAGGCATGAAGCCGCTCTGTCACCCGCTGGTTGGCCAGCATGTCCCTGTTAAATTCTAATCCGAAGGGACAATTATT